>JBBRVW010000009.1:0-108712 GCA_038246545.1 Actinomycetes bacterium
GCAACGCTGGCAAGTCGTCCTCGCACCCAACGGCTACCCCCAGCTGATCCCGCCGGTATCGATCGACCCCGAGCAAAGACCCCGACAGCACCACCGCTACCGGCTCACCCTGCTCACCCGCCGACACCGGACCTGAACAGCGATCTGTTTGACGGTAGGTCGTGGCTCGGTCGCAAACAGTGAATCCTCATATCTGACTATCGCCACAGTGCAGCTGGACGGGCATGTTGCCTAGGGGCTGGAATCTCGACATTGGGAGAGGTCATGAGAGGACGTTCTGCGCTACTCATCGCTGGGCTGGCCATCGCGAGCACCGTGCTCGGCATCACACCCGCTACCGCCCAACCGATCGACAAGGGCCACTTCCACGACGTCTTCACCGATGACCCGTTCGACTGCGACGGCACGCCGGCCCAACTAAGCGGAGATGTCTCGGGCAACTTCCTGTTCAACCAGCGCGGATCCTCCGCCTTCCCCTACTACCGGGAGAGCGTGCACGGCACCGTCGTGTTCACCAACCTGAAGACCGGCGGCACCTTCACCAACGTCTTCACCTCCAACAGCAAGGACCAGACCATCGTCGACAACGGCGACGGCACCATCACCATCACCACTTTCGCCGCTGGCGGCTCCCGCTGGCTAGACCAGAACGGCAAGCTGGTACTCAAGGACCCCGGCGAGATCCGGTTCGCCATCGACGTGGACTACAACGGCACCCCCGGCAACCCCAACGACGACCAAGAGGTCGCCAACTCGTTCCGGATCGTCCGCGACTCGACAGGGGTCAACATTGAGGGCCGCGACTTCTGCGCGGACCTGGTGAAATTCACCAGCTAGGCGAGCGGATACAACGGGAAAACGGTGGGGACCGCCAGGGACTGGAGCGGCCAGGCGGAGTAGTCGTCGGGGGACTGGGACCACAGCGTCAACGGCGCGGCGTCAGCGACAGACATGACGACCCCCCACACGTCTGCATGGCCACCGCTGGTTGCCGCCAGGCACTCACTCAGCAGATCCGCACCCACCCTGCAGGCCGGGAACGCGGGCTACTCCTCGTCGTCGCCCTTGCCGGAGTCGAGACCCTGGCCGATCAGGTTCATCACAGTCGGGTCGGCCAGCGTCGTGACGTCGCCCATCTCGCGGTGCTCGGCGACGTCGCGCAGCAGGCGGCGCATGATCTTGCCGGACCGGGTCTTGGGCAGCTCGGCGACGAGCAGCACCTGGCGCGGCTTGGCGATCGGGCCGAGCACCTTGGCGACGTGGCCGCGCAACTCCTGGATGAGCGCCTCACCGGCGGCGGCATCGTCAGCGACAGCCGTCGCGGCGTCGCCACGCAGGATGACGAACGCGACGATGCCCTGGCCGGTCGTCGGGTCCGCCGCGCCGACCACCGCCGCCTCGGCGACCTTGGGGTGCGAGACCAGTGCGGACTCGACCTCGGTGGTCGAGATGTTGTGGCCGGACACGAGCATGACGTCGTCGACCCGGCCGAGCAGCCAGAGGTGGCCGTCGTCGTCCTTCTTGGCGCCGTCGCCGGCGAAGTAGAGGTCCTTGAAGCGGGCCCAGTAGGTGTCCCGGTAGCGCTCGTCGTCGCCCCAGATGCCGCGCAGCATCGACGGCCACGGCTCGGTGAGGACGAGATAGCCGCCGCCGCCGTCGGGCACCGGCTTGGCCTCGTCGTCGACGACGTCGGCGCTGATACCGGGCAGCGGGGTCATGGCCGACCCGGGCTTGGTGGCGGTGACGCCCGGCAACGGGCTGATCATGATGGCGCCGGTCTCGGTCTGCCACCAGGTGTCGACGATGGGTGCCTTGTCGCCGCCGATGACCCGGCGGTACCAGATCCACGCTTCGGGGTTGATCGGCTCGCCGACCGAGCCGAGCAGCCGCAGCGACGACAGGTCGTGCTCGTTCGGCAGCTCCTCGCCCCACTTCATGAAGGTCCGGATCGCGGTGGGTGCGGTGTAGAGCAGCGTGACGCCGTATTTGGCGACGATCTGCCACCAGCGCGCCTTGTGCGGGGTGTCCGGGGTGCCCTCGTACATCACCTGGGTCGCGCCGTTCGAGAGCGGCCCGTAGACGATGTAGCTGTGGCCGGTGACCCAGCCGATGTCGGCGGTGCACCAGAAGACGTCGGTCTCCGGCTTGTGGTCGAAGACGTTGGCGAACGTGTATGACGTCTGCGTCAGGTAGCCGCCGGTCGTGTGCAGGATGCCCTTCGGCTTCCCGGTCGTGCCGGACGTGTAGAGGATGAACAGCGGGTGCTCGGAGTCGAACGCCTGCGGCTCGTGGTCGGCGCTCACCGAGCCGACGGCGTCGTGCCACCAGACGTCGCGGCCGTCGGTCCAGGCGACGTCCTGCTCGGTCCGGCGTACGACGAGCACGTGCTCGACGCTCTTGCCCTCCGACATCTCCAGTGCCTCGTCGACCGCCGGCTTGAGCGCGCTGGCGGAGCCGCGCCGGTAGCCGCCGTCGGAGGTGATCACCGCCTTGGCGCTGGCGTCGTCGATGCGCGAGGCCAGGGCGCCGGCGGAGAAGCCACCGAAGACCACCGAGTGCGGCGCCCCGATGCGCGCGCAGGCCAGCATCGCCACCATCGCCTCGGGGATCATCGGCAGGTAGATCGCCACGACGTCACCGGCGGTGATACCGAGGTCGGTGAGGGCGTTGGCCGCCCTGCTGACCTCGTCCTTGAGCTCGGCGTAGGTGAGGGTGCGGGTGTCGCCCGGCTCGCCCTCCCAGTGCAGCGCGACCTTGTCTCCCAGGCCGGCCTCGACGTGCCGGTCGACGCAGTTGTAGGCCACGTTGAGGGTGCCGCCGACGAACCACTTGGCGTACGGCGGTCGCCAGTCGAGCACGTCGTCCCAGCGCGACTCCCACACCAGCCGGTCGGCCTGCGTCTCCCAGAAGCCGAGCCGGTCGGCAGCGGCCCGGTCGTACATGTCGGCCTTGGCCACCGCGGCGGCGGCGAACTCGTCGCTCGGCGGGAAGGTGCGCTCCTCGTGCAGGAGGTTCGACAGCGCCTCCGAGCCCGTGGCTCCTGCGGTCGCCTCTTCGTTGCCCACGACTGTCTCCTTCACCTCGACCGGCCGACCCGTCATTCCTACCCCACCGCCCGCACCAGGCACCCGCGGCGGGACCAGGGCACCGCCCGGCCGGAGCGGTCGGCTCCGGCCGGGCGGTGGTCAATGCTGCGTGCTGCAGCCCTCAGTGGCTGACCGTCGCCTTCTCCGAGCCGGCCCCGGTCAGCGAGCGCACCTCCATCTCGGCGTACTTCTCCTGGTAGTCGTCCTTGCTGGTGACGGTGCCCAGCCAGCCCAGCAGGAAGGCCAGCGGGATCGAGATGAGCCCCGGGTTGCTGAGTGGGAACCAGTGGAAGTCGATCGACGGGTCGGTGAACATCGATGCGCTCTTCCCGGTGACCGGGTCCGCCGGCTTGCCGGAGACCACCGGGGAGAACACGATCAGCGTGACCGCCGTGATCAGACCGCCGTACATGCTCCACAGCGCGCCGCGGGTGTTGAACCGTTTCCAGAACAGCGAGTAGAGGATCGTCGGCAGGTTCGCCGACGCGGCGACGGCGAACGCCAGCGCCACCAGGAAGGCGATGTTCTGCCCGTTGGCGAGGATCCCGCCGACGATGGACACCGCCCCGATCACGACGGCGGTGATCCGCGCGACCCGTACCTCGGAGCCCTCGGCCGTCTCGCGGCCGGCGTGCATCACGTTCGCGTACACATCGTGCGCGAACGACGCCGACGCCGTGATCGTGAGGCCGGCGACCACGGCGAGGATCGTCGCGAACGCCACGGCGGCTATCACGCCGAGCAGGATCGTGCCGCCGAGCTCGAAGGCGAGCAGCGGTGCCGCGGAGTTCACGCCGCCGGGCGCGGCGGCGATCTTCTCCGGCCCGACCAGCGCGGCCGCGCCGTAGCCGAGCACCAGGGTGAACAGGTAGAAGATGCCGATCACCCAGATCGCCCAGACCACCGAACGGCGGGCCTCCCGTGCGGTCGGCACCGTGTAGAAGCGCATCAGCACGTGCGGGAGGCCGGCGGTGCCCAGCACCAGGGCCAGCGACAGCGAGATGAAGTCCAGCTTGGTGGTGCCGGTGGCGCCGTACGCCTTGCCGGGCTCGATCGAGCTGCCCTTCTCGACCGCGTCGCCGAGCAGCGACGAGAGGTTGAAGTTGTACTTGCCCAGCACCCAGACGAACATGATGCCGGCGCCGACGATGAGCAGCGACGCCTTGACGATCTGCACCCAGGTGGTGCCCTTCATCCCGCCCACCAGGACGTAGATGATCATGATGACGCCGACCACGGCGATCACGACGCTCTGCCCGGCTTTGGAGTCGATGCCGAGGAGCAGCGCGACCAGCCCGCCGGCCCCGGCCATCTGGGCCAGCAGGTAGAAGAAGGAGACCGCCATGGTGTTGATCGCGGCTGCCGTCCGGACCGGCTTCTGCCGCATCCGGAACGACAGCACGTCGGCCATCGTGAACTTGCCGGTGTTGCGCAGCATCTCGGCCACCAGCAGCAGCGCGACCAGCCAGGCCACCAGGAAGCCGATCGAGTAGAGGAAGCCGTCGTAGCCGTTGAGGGCGATCGCACCGGCGATGCCGAGGAACGACGCCGCCGAGAGGTAGTCGCCGGAGATCGCGATGCCGTTCTGCGGGCCGGTGAACGAGCGTCCCGCGGCGTAGTAGTCGGAGGCGGTCCGGTTGTTGCGCGAGGCGCGGTACACGATCACCAGGGTGAGCGCCACGAACACCAGGAAGATGGCGATGTTGACGGCGGGCTTGCCGACCGTGTCGGCGGCGAGGACGCTCATCAGAGGGTCCCCTCGATCTCGTGCCGGATCTCCTCGGCCACCGGGTCGAGATGGCGGTCGGCGAAGCGGACGTAGAGCATCGTGATGGCGAAGGTCGACACGAACTGGAGCAGCCCGAGGACGATGCCGACGTTGACGTTGCCGAACACGGACTTCGCCATGAAGCCGTGGGCGTAGTCGGCGAGCAGGACGTAGAGGAAGTACCAGCCGAGGAAGAGACCGGTGACCGGGAAGATGAAGCTGCGCTGCTTGCGGCGCAGCTCCTGGAAGCGCTCGGACTCCTGCACGGCGGTATAGACGTTGCCGGGCACTGGGGGCGGGGGATGGCCTTCGACGGAGCTGCTCACGGACGGACCTCCGGTCTCGGCCGCGCCGACGCGCGGCGTTCGGCCGCACTGTTCCAACCCTGCTACGCGCGGGTGAAGGGGATATCGCGGACGAATGCGACGAGCGGTCGTCCTGCGCGGCGAACGGCAGGCTCTGACCGCCCGTCGTCCGCTCGGCCTGGAGCCGTCCTGGCGGATCCGCGGCAGATCCCGCCTCCCACGCACGCGTGCGCCACCGGCGCACGGTGCAGTGCTCCTCCTCCGGCGCACCCCTCTCGGGGGACGAAGCTCAGCCGTCTGCAGCAGCCCCGGGTGCCGCTGCCTCCGCCGCGGCGACCGCCGACGGCGGGAGCCAGCGCAGCGCGGCGAGCGTGCAGCCGACCAGCAGGACTCCCGCGACCTTGAACGGCGCAGCCAGGCCGTAGCCGCGGGCCAGCAGGCCGCCGAGAGCGGCGCCCACCGGCATCGCGGCGAACGCGACCAGCCGGTAGGCGCTGGTGACCCGGCCGAGCAGAGCGTCCGGCACGATCCGCTGGCGCAGGCTGATCGTCGCGACGTTCCACATACCGCTGGTGGCACCGGCCGCCACTGACGTGATCGCGAGCATCGGGACGGACGGCGCCAGCCCGAAAGCCAGCATCGCCACCGCCTGCACCGCGAGGACCATCACCACGATGCCGCTGGTGCCCAGCGCGGCCCGGACCCGTGACGACGCCGCCATTCCGAGCAGGCCGCCCACCGCGAACACGACGAGCAGCAGGCCGTAGCCCCGCTCGGAGAGGCCGAGCAGGTCGGTCGCGACCAGCACCAGGACACCCAGGACGGCGGCGCTCACACCGTTGAAGACCGCGAGCAGCAGGCACAGCGTGCGCAGGACCTGCGAGCGCCAGAGGTAGCGCACGCCCTCGGCCAGCGCGGCGCGCAGAGGTGGCGGTGCCTCGGCGCGCGCCGGCAGTCGCACCCGGCCCCGGAGGCTGAGGACGACCAGGCCGCTCGCGAGGAACGACACCGAGTCCACGGTGAACGGCAGCGAGACCGCTGCGACGAACAGGACACCGCCGATCGGCGGGCCCAGCATCGTGCTGGGGACCGTCATGCCGACCTGCAGCCAGGTGTTGGCGGTCTCCAGCCGGTCACGATGCACGACTGCGGGCAGGAAGGCAGAGGCGGCGTTGAGGTTGAAGACGCCGAGGAGCCCGACGACGAAGGCGAACCCGACGACCAGCGGGAGACCGGCCCGCCCGTCGGCGACCGCGAACGCGAACGCGCCGAACATCACGAAGCGCACCAGGTCGGTGACCGCCATGATGCGCAGCCGGTCCCAGCGGTCGGCCAGCGCGCCACTGACCAGCCCGAGCACCAGCCAGGCGCTCTGCTCGGCGGCCTGGACCAGGGCGACCTGGGCCGGGTCGCGGGTGAGCCGTGCGGCGAGCAGCGGGAGCGCGACGAACGTCAGGCCGTCTCCGGCTGCCGACACCGTCGACGACGACCACAGCCGCCAGAACGGCCCGCCGAGGTCCGGCGGCCGAGGTACGAGCCGGCTCACGACTGCCGGGCCGACCGTGACGGCGCCGAGCGGTCGCGCAGCTCCACCAGCTCCGGCGCATGCAGCCGCACCATCGTGCGAGCGACGCCGGGAGCCACCCGGTGCGGCGTGCACAGCGACACCACCACCATCACGGCGAAGGCTATCGGCACGGTCCAGGCCGCGGGCTGCGCGAGCAGGGCGCCGGCCCACCCGTCCCGGTCGATGCCCGCGATGGTGACCGACACGGCCGCGGTCGCGAGGCCGCCACCGGTGAGCAGCCCCGCGGTGGCGCCCAGGTCGGTGAGCCCCCGCCACCAGATGCCGAGCAGCAGCAACGGGCAGAAGGACGACGCCGCGACCGCGAACGCGAGCCCCACGACGTCGGCGACGTTGAGCGACGCAGCGCCCAGCGACAGGACGAACGGCACCGTCACCGCGAGAGCGGCCGCCAGCCGGAAATCACGCACCGACCCGCGCAGCACGTCCTGCGACAGCACGCCCGCCACCGAGACCGTGAGGCCGGACGACGTCGAGAGGAATGCGGCGAACGCACCCGCCGTGACGAGCGCGGTGAGCAGCTGACCTCCGGTGCCCCCCACGAGCCGCTGGGGCAGCAGCAGCACCGCGGTGTCGATGCGTCCGGTGAGCAGCAGGTCGGGCGTGTAGACCCGCGCCAGGGCGCCGTAGACCGTCGGCAGGAGGTAGAACGCGCCGAGCAGGCACAGCACCACGAGCGTGGTACGCCGGGCCGCGCGGCCGTCAGGGTTCGTGTAGAAGCGCACCAGCACGTGCGGCAGACCCATGGTCCCGAAGAACAGCGCAAGGATCAGCGAGTACGTCGCGTAGAGCGGGTGGTCGCGGCCACCGGCGCCTGACAGCGGCCGGGTCCACTCGGCACCGGCGCTCGGCTCGAGCCCGCGCAGGTGCGGCACCATGGCCCCGGCCGGGAACGTCAGCCGGGTGCCGTCGGTCGCCGACCACGTCCCGCGGGTGAGCGGTACCCGCCGTGCGTCGTACGTCGCGGGCGGCGACCCGGCTTCGGACAGCCGCCCGGTGACCCGGACGGCGACTGCGGTGCGCACCACGAAGGTGGTGTCGTCGGCGAGCCGCACGGTCGTGCGCTCCGGGAAGGTCGCGGCCCCGTCGCCCGGGCTGGGGGACCCGTCGGCGTGCCACGCCAGCAGCAGGAAGAGCACCGGTACGGCGAGCGCGGTCAGCTTCAGCCAGTACTGGAACGCCTGCACGAAGGTGATGCTGCGCATCCCGCCGGTGGCGACGCTGAAGACGACGACCACCGCCACGAGCAGACCGCCGAGCCAGCGGGGCGCGCCGGTGGCGAGGGTGACGGTGAGTCCGGCGCCGACCAGCTGCGGCAGCAGGTAGAGCCAGCCGATCGTGACGACGAGGATGCTCGCGATCCGGCGCACCGTCAGGGACTCGGTGCGCGCCTCGGCGAAGTCGGGCAACGTGTAGGCGCCGGACCGCCTCAGCGGCGCGGCAACGAGCACGAGCAGCACGAGGTAGCCGGCGGTGTAGCCGACGGGGAACCACAGCATGTCGGCGCCGTAGGCGAGGATCAGCCCGGCGACGCCGAGGAACGACGCCGCCGACAGGTACTCGCCGCCGATCGCCGAGGCGTTCCACACCGGCGACACCGAGCGGGACGCGACGTAGAAGTCGCTGGTGGTCCGCGACAGCCGCAGCGCGAAGGTGCCGATCAGCACGGTTGCCGCGATGACCACCGCCACCGCCGTCACGCCGTACGCCGCGCTCACGACCTCACTGGACCAGGTCGGCGAAGTCGCGCTCGTTGCGCTCGGCCTGCCGGACGTAGAGCCAGGCGGCCACGACCAGAGACGGGTAGACCAGCACGCCGAGCAGCAGCCACGGCAGCGGCAGCCCGAGCACGTGCAGCGAGCCCAGCTGTGGCTGCAGGGCCAGCACCAGCGGGAAACCGCCGAGCAGCACCGCGAAGATGAGGCACACCCCGACCGCGAGCCGCAGCTGGAGCCGCACCAGCGAGCGCATGTAGACGTCGCCGACGATCGTCTGCTCGTCGATCTCGCGCCGCACCGGTCGGTGCGCGGCGGCCCGGGCGGCGCTGCTGCGCGGCGAGACGACGCGGACCCGACCGGGCTGTGTCGACGGTACGGGTGGCGGCTGCGGGTCGGTCATGTCGCACCCGGCCGGGCCCGGCGCACCAGCACGTCGCGCAATTCGCGGGTATGTCGCCGGCTCACCTGCAGGACGTCGGCACCGAGCCGCACCGTCCAGCGCCCGGACTCCACCCGCATCTCGTCGACGTGGTGCAGCGCCACGAGATGGCTGCGATGGATGCGGACGAAGCCGGCCGCCGCCCAGTCCTGCTCCAGCACTGTCAGCGGCACCCGCACCAGGTGGCTCGCGTCGGCGGTGTGCAGCCGCGTGTAGTCACCGTGCGCCTCCGCGTAGCGCACGTCGCTGCGGGCCACGAAGCGGGTCACGTTCCCGAGCTCGACCGCGATCGTCTCGTCGTCGGCCGCCAGCGACGGCGGATCGGTGGTCCCGAGCGCGTCGCGCACCCGACGCACCGCCTCGGCCAGCCGTTCGGGGCGCACCGGCTTGAGCAGGTAGTCGACCGCGCGCAGCTCGAACGCCTCGACGGCGTGCTCCTCGTACGCCGTGACGAAGACGACCTTCGGCGATGCCTTGAAGCGGGCCAGCACCCTGGCCACGTCCAGGCCGTCGAGCCCGGGCATCCGGATGTCGAGGAACAGCGCGTCGACCTCCCGTGTCTCCAGCGCCTGGAGCACCTCGGCGCCGGTGGCCGCGGTGCCGACCTCGAGGACTTCCGGGTCGCGATCGAGCAGCCAGGCCAGCTCCTCGCGCGCCGGCGCCTCGTCGTCGGCGACCAGCACCCGCAGCCCGGTCATCGCGTCCTCCTCCGGGTGGTCACGCGTGGACGCCGGCCCGGTACTTGGGCACCCGCATGCTCACCTTCGTGCCGGCGCCGGGCGCGGTCTCGACGACCAACCCGTACTCGTCGCCGTAGACCTGGCGCAGCCGCTCGTCGACGTTGCCCAGCCCGACGCTGTCGCCGTCCGGACGACCGGCCAACGTCCGGCGCACGGCGTCCGGGTCGATGCCGATGCCGTCGTCCTCGACCGAGATGAGCGCCTCGCTGCCGTGGTCGACGGCGACGATCGTCACGTGCCCCTGGCCGGGCTTGCCCTCGAGCCCGTGCCGGACGGCGTTCTCGACCAGCGGCTGCACGCAGAGGAACGGCACCGACACCGGCAGCACCTCCGGCGCGACCTGGACGGTCACCTGGAGCCGGTCCCCGAACCGGGCCCGTTCGAGCAACAGGTAGCGGTCGATCGACCGCAGCTCCTCGGCCAGTGTCGTGAAGTCGCCGTGCCGGCGGAACGAGTAGCGGGTGAAGTCGGCGAACTCGAGCAGCAGCTCGCGGGCGCGCTCCGGGTCGGTGCGCACGAACGACGCGATGGCGGTCAGCGAGTTGTAGACGAAGTGCGGGCTGATCTGCGCGCGCAGCGCCCGCACCTCGGCCTCGATCATCCGGGTGCGCGAGGACTCGAGCTCGGCGAGCTCGAGCTGGGTCGACACCCACCGCGCCACCTCGTTGGTCGCCCGCACCAGCCCGGCGCTGGCACCCTGGCCGTACGCCGCGATGCTGCCGACGACGCGGTCCTCGACGGTCAGCGGCGCGACCACCGCCACCCGGACGGGGCAGTCCGGCTCGGTGCAGGTGACGGTGCCCGGGCCGAGCACCTCGGTTCGGCCGCTGCGCGTCGCGGTCTCGGCGTGCCCGACCGCGGCGCCGCGGTGCTGGTGCTCGCCCGCGCCGTCCCAGGCGAGCAGCACGGCCCCGTCGGTGAGCGCAACGGCCGGGGTGCCGAGGAGGGTCCGCAGGTGCCGCACCGAGCGGCTCGCGCCCGCCTCGGTGAGCCCGCCACGCAGCGGCGGCGCGGCCAGGCTTGCCTCGTGCAGCGTGGCGAAGGTCGCGCGGTCGGCCGAGCTGCCGAACGACCGGCCGGTGCGGCTGCGCAGCAGCGGGACGGCGAGCAGCACCAGCGCCACGACCACGAGGGTCACGGCGACCACCGCCGGCGTCCCGCTCACGGCGCCGACCGTATCGTCGGTGGACGTGACTGCAGAGGCCTCTCCCATCGGCGCGACCGATCCGCTGGCCCATCTCGCGACGATGCCGGGGGTCGCCGAGGCCGTGGACCGGGCCCGGGCCGCCGTCGACGCCCTGCGCGGGCACCGGGTCCTGCGCCGCTCGGCGGAGCGGGTCGCGTCGGAGTCGGCCCTGCGGGGTGCCCGCGCTTCGGCCGCCCTCGCCGGGGCCGACCTGGCGCTCGACGTCCTACGCCGCACCGTGTCCGCCGGTGGGCGGCTGCCCGACGCGGAGGAGCCCGTGGTGCAGGGGGCGCTCCGGGTGGCGGCCGAGACCGGCCCGCTGCAGCGCACCTGGGCGCGCGCCCCGTTGCAGGCCGTGGCCCGGCTGCACACCCTCGCCGCGGCCGACCTCGCCGCGTCGGACGGGCTGGGCCGACCCGCTCCGGCGGCCGCACCGCGGCTGTCGGCCCTGGGCCAGCTGCTGACGTCGACGACGACCGCGCCCGCCCTGGTGGTCGCCGCCGTGGTGCACGGGGAGCTGGCGACGATGGGTGCTTTCCCCGAGGGCGCCGGTGTGGTGGCGCGCGGGGCGGCCCGGCTGACCCTCGTGGCGCGCGGCTTGGACCCGACGGCGGTGTCGGTGCCCGAGGTGGGGCACGTCGAGCTCGGTCGCGACACCTACCGCGCGGCGCTCGACGGCTACGCGACCGGTGGCGCCGACGGCATCGCCGCGTGGGTCGTGCACTGTGCGGAGGCCGTGGTGCTCGGGGCCCGTGAAGGCGTCGCGGTGTGCGAGGCGATCCAGCGCGGCGCCTGACCGGAAGCCGACGTGCCAGGGGCTGCACACCCAGGCCCGCACAGAGAACGGCGCCCCCGGAGGGGCGCCGCTCGGGGCACGTCAGCGTGGGTTACCAAGCGTGCACACTTCGTCGGGAGACCAGGACAAGCCTGGCTCGCCGGCCCGTACATGGGCAGGTCGCCGCGTGGGTGCTCAGCTGCCGTGCTTCACCCCTTGGTGTAACGCACCGGACCCGGTGATCGGAACCCCTTCGGCCGGTTATTTACCTACCTGAGCAGGGATCGGCGGCGTGTCGGACGGCCGCCACGCGGGAGCAGCGCACGCGACGTGCCGCGCCGCCGGGTCGCGAACCACACGACGCCGGCGGTCGCGGCGCCGGCCCCAACCGCGACGGCTGCGAGCGTCGTCGGCTGCGGCATCGACACCCCGGCCACGCGGTCGCGCAGCCGCACCGGGCGGCTGAAGACCAGCACCGGCCAGGTGCGGGCCACCGCCTCCTTGCGCAGCGCCCGGTCGGGGTTGACCGCGGACGGGTTGCCGACGGCCGAGAGCATCGGGATGTCGGTCGCCGAGTCGCTGTAGGCGTAGCAGCGGGCGAGGTCGTAGCCCTCGGTCCCGGCGAGCTCGCGGATCGCCTCGGCCTTGGTCTCGCCGTAGGCGTAGTACTCGATCTCGCCGGAGTACTTGCCGTCCGCCACCACCATCCGGGTGGCGATCACGTGGTCCGCGCCGAGCAGCTCGCCGATCGGCTCGACGACCTCGGCCCCGGACGTGGAGACGATGACGACGTCGCGGCCGGCGAGGTGGTGCTCCTCGATGAGCGTCGCGGCCTCGTCGTAGATCAGCGGGTCGATGAGCTGGTGCAGGGTCTCGGCGACGATCATCTTCACCTGCTCGACGTCCCAGCCGGTCGCCATCGACGACAGGTAGGCCCGCATCCGCTCCATCTGGTCGTGGTCCGCGCCGCCCGCGAGGTAGACGAACTGGGCGTAGGCGCTGCGCAGCACGGCCCGCCGGTTGATGAGCCCGCCCTGGTAGAACGACCGGCTGAACGCCAGCGTGCTCGACTTCGCGATGATCGTCTTGTCGAGGTCGAAGAACGCCGCGGTGCGGGTGGGTGCGCCGGGCGCGGGGTGGGTCGGTGCGGGGTCGGCCACGCGTCCGAGCATAGGGAGGGCGAAATCCGCCTGGCAGAGCGCGGCACTGTTTGCCATCGCTTGACTCCGGGTACACTCTAGGGTTGTGCCCTGCTCGATAGGACACACCAGCAGGTCCGGCTCATCCCCCCCGGGTCGGACCTCAGACGGCCCCCGTTCTCCCCCCCGACGGGGGCCGTCGCACGTCCCGGCCCGGTACGCCCGTGGTCCACAGCTCCGGCCATGCCGGCGGCGCGTCCACAGATGACGGCCCTGCGCCGCCCCTGACCCCGTGGCCGGGCCACCGTGAGGACTCCCGTCCTCGTGGAGGTCCTCGTGCCCGACCGGCCCCTGTTCGTCACCGCCGACCCGGTGCTGCTCGACGACCTGCTGCGGCTCTCGGCCCTGGCCGGTGTCGAGGTTCAGGTCGCCCCGGACCCGGTCGCGGCCCGGCCGTCGTGGTCCCGGGCCCCGCTCGTGCTGCTCGGTGTCGACACCGTGGCCCAGCTCGCGCGGTCGCCGCTGCCCCGGCGGCCGGGTGTCGTCCTCGTGCCGCGCTCCGGCGCCGAGGAGCGGGTCGCCTGGGGCGCCGCCGCGCAGGTCGGCGCCGAGGCGGTGCAGGTGCTGCCCGACGCGGAGCTGCTGCTCGTCGACCGGCTCTCCGGAGCCGGTGAGGGCGTGGCCGCGGCCCGCACCGTCGCGCTGGTCCCCGGTGCCGGTGGCGCCGGGGCCTCGACGCTGGCGGCCGCCCTCGCGGTCGCCGCGCCGAAGGTCGTGCCGGGCCTGCGCCCGCTGCTCGTCGATCTCGACCCCCTGGGCGGCGGGATCGACCTGCTGCTGGGGGCCGAGAGCGTCCCCGGCCTCCGCTGGCCGGCGCTGGCCGGCACCCGTGGCCGGGCCGGCCACGAGGAGCTGCGGTCCGCGCTGCCCTCGGTGGCCGGCGTGACCGTGCTGTCCTGGGACCGCGGCGAGCCCATGGTCCTCACGGCCGGCGCGGCCGAGTCGGTGCTCGCCGCGGGGCGACGGGGGCACGGCCTGGTCCTGCTCGACGTACCGCGGTCGGGCGGCGACGTCGCCGACGCCGCACTCGCCACGGCCGACGCCGTCCTGCTCGTGGTGCCGGCCGACGTGCGCGCGGCCGCGGCTGCCGCCCGGGTGGCCGCCCGGCTGGCCGGGCGGGTCGCCGACGTGCGGCTCGTCGTCCGCGAGACGCCGGGTTCGCGGCTTCCGGCGGGACCGGTCGCGCGCGCGGTGGGCCTCCCGCTGGCCGGCCGGCTCGGTACCGAGACCGGGCTCGGCGCCGCACTCGACCGCGGACAGCCGCCCGGCCGCAGCCGCGGACCCCTCGCACAGCTGTGCCGCGAGCTGCTGCTCGACCTGGTCGGGCACCTGGGCCGTGCGGCGTGACCACGGTCGACGGCGCCCTGGTGGTGCGCGTCACCGAGCGGCTGGTCCGCGCCGGGGAGCCGCCGACGGCGGCGGCCGTGACGGCCGCCCTTCGGCAGGAGGGGGCGGTCCTGGGAAGCAGCGGCACGCTGTCGCTGGTCGCCGAGGTGCGCTCCGAGCTCACCGGCTTCGGTCCTCTCGAGCCGCTGCTCGACGACGACGCAGTGACCGACGTTCTGGTGAACGGTCCGTCCGACGTGTGGGTCGACCGGGGCGACGGACTGGCCCGCGGGGCGGTCGCCTTCCGCGACGAGGCCGCGGTGCGCCGCCTCGCCCAGCGGCTCGCCGCCTCGGCCGGCCGGCGGCTCGACGTCGCCCGCCCGACGGTCGACGCCCGGCTCGCCGGCGGGATCCGGCTGCACGCCGTACTGCCGCCGCTGTCCCCGACCGGGACTCTGATCAGCCTGCGTGTGCTGCGCCGGAGGGCGTTCACCCTCGACGAGCTGGTCGTCCGCGGTACCGTGCTGCCGGCGCTGGCAGAGGTGCTCGACCGCCTGGTCCGCAGCCGCGCGTCGTTCCTCGTCACGGGCGGCGCTGGCACCGGGAAGACGACGCTGCTCGCCACGCTGCTCTCGCAGGTTCCCTCGGGGGAGCGGGTCGTGCTGGTCGAGGACTCGGGCGAGCTGGCGCCGCGGCACCCCCACGTGGTCCGGCTGGAGGCGCGTACTGCCAACGTCGAGGGCGCCGGGGCCGTCGACCTGCGCGACCTGGTGCGAGAGGCGCTGCGGATGCGCCCGGACCGCATCGTCGTCGGCGAGGTACGCGGCGGCGAGGTCGTCGAGCTGCTGGCGGCGCTCAACACCGGTCACGACGGCGGCGCCGGCACGGTGCACGCCTCCGCGGCGGCGCTGCTGCCGGCACGGCTGGAGGCGCTGGCGCTCTCGGCCGGTCTCCCGCGCGACGCCCTGCACAGCCAGCTCGCGGCGGCCGTGCAGGTCGTGGTCCACCTCGACCGTGCACGGGCGGGAACTCGTACCGTCCGCGAGCTCGGCGCCCTGCAGCGCGGCGGCGACGGCATCTGCCGGGTCGTCCCCGCCGTCCGCGTGCAGGACGGCCGGCTGGCCGAGGGTCCGGCGTCGGCCGCTCTCGCCGCACTGCTCGCGCGGGCGACCGCGTGAGCCAGGCCCTCGCGGTGCTGCTCGGTGCGGTCGTCGCCGCCCTGCTCGTGCCCGACCCGGCGCGACCGCTGTCCCGGCTCGCACCGGACGGGCCCGGCACCGCCGACCGCGTGGCCGCACCCCGGTCGCTGCCGGTGCTCGCGGCCTGCCTGGTCGTCCTCACCGCCGGGACGGTCGCGGCGACCGGGTCGGTGGCCGTGGCGGTCGCGGCCGGGACGGCCGTGCTGACGGCTGCCTCGACCGTGCGGACGCGCGGCCGGCGCCGGTCGGCCGAGGCACGCCGGGCGCAGGTCGTGGACCTGCTGGGTGCGCTGGCCGCCGAGCTGCGGGCCGGCAGCCAGGCCCGGCTCGCGCTCGCGACCGTGTGTGCCGGGTCCGGCCCGCTGCGGCCGGTGGCGGCCGCGGCGCGCAGCCCGGTCGCCGACCCGGCGACGGCGCTCGCCGACGCGGCCGCCGCGCCCGGCGCCGGCGCGCTGGCCGACCTGGCGGTGGCGTGGCGGGTGGTGAGTGAGACCGGCGCCGGGATGGCTGACGTCGTCGAGCGGCTCGCGGCCACCGCCCGGTCCGACGACGAGGTTCGACGGGAGGTCGCCGCGCAGCTGGCCGGACCGCGGGCCGCTGCGACCCTGCTGTCGGCGCTGCCCGGCGCTGGCGTGGCGCTGGGAGCCGCCCTCGGGGCGGACCCGCTCGGGTTCCTGCTGGGTGCCCCGGTCGGGCGGGCCTGCCTGCTGGCGGGGGTCCTGCTCGTCGCGACCGGCACCGCCTGGACCGAGGCCGTCGCGCGGCGGGCCGACACCGGGTGACGCCGGCGGTGGCCGCCGTCCTGCTCGCCGCGGTCGCGGGGCTGGTGCTGCCCGCCCCGCGGGCGCTGTCGCTGCGGCGGCTGCACCCGGCCGTGTCGGCCGACCGGCCACCGGCCGCGGGGACGCCGGGTCGGCCGCGGTCACCGGCGCCCCGCTGGCTGCCCCGAGCCGTCGCCGTCGCCGCCGGCATCGCCCTGCTGACGTCGCACGCGGCGGTCGCCACGCTCCTCGGGGCCCTCGCCGCAGCCCTCGGCGTGCCGGCCGCCCGGGCCCGCCGGTCGGTGGAGCGCCGGGACGCCCGCCTCGCGACCGACCTGCCCCGCGCGGCTGACCTGCTCGCCGCCTGCCTGGACGCCGGCGCCGCCCCGGCCCAGGCGCTCGCCGTGGTCGCGCGGGCGGTCCGGGGTCCCGTCGGCGCCCGCCTCGCCGACCTGTCCGCCGTCCTCGCCGCGGGCGGTGAGCTGTCGGCCGGCCCGGGCGGACCAGTGCCCGGCCCGCCCGGCCCGGTGGACCCCCTCGAGCGGTTGACCGGAGCACTCGGGCGGGCCCTGGGCACCGGTGCTCCGCTCGCGACGGTCCTGCGCGGGCTGGCTGCCGACGAGCGGCGCCGGCACGGCTGGGCGGCCACCGAGCGGGCCCGGGCCGCCGGGGTCCGCGCCGTCGGCCCGCTGGCGCTGTGCTTCCTGCCGGCATTCGTCCTCGTCGGGGTGGTCCCGGTCGTCGCCGGGGTGGCCGGGTCGGTCCTGGGCGCGGTCCGGTGACCGTCCACAGGCCGCCGGTCCGTCCGGCCCCGTCCACAGCCTGCGCCGGTGCCGGCCGCCGGCCGGCTCGGTGCGGCCACGGTGGTCGAGGACGCGGCGACCGCCGCTCCCCGCAGCACCGCCGGTCGCGGTGCCGACGGGACGAGGTGCGACATGACGGTGCGGACGACGAGAGCAGCAAGGGTGTGGGCCGCGCGGGCGGCCCGGGCGCTGGCGGTGGCGGTGGCGCGGGCCGGGCAGCGTCGGCAGGGGGACGCGGGCATGACCACCGCGGAGTACGCGATCGGCACGGTGGCCGCATGCGGCTTCGGCGGCATCCTCTACAAGATCCTCACCAGCCCCGAGGTGGTGCAGATGCTCAAGGACGTCTTCACGCGGGCGTTCAGCCAGGCGTTCTGACCGATGGCCCTGACCTGGCAGGCCTCGGGCGCCGGTCCGCGGGACCGGGGCACCGCCACGGCCGAGCTGGCGGTGGTGCTGCCCGCGCTCGCGCTGGTGGCGGTGCTCGGGGTCTGGGCGGTGCTGGTCGGTGCGGCGCAGGTCCGGTGTGCCGACGCCGCCGGTGTCGGGGCCCGCGCGCTGGCGCGGGGCGAGCCCGAGGCGGTGGTGCGCCGGGTCGTGACGGAGGTCGCACCGGCCGGCGCGACGGTGGAGCTCGGGCGCAGCGGCGACCTGGTGGTCGTCGAGGTCCGGGTCGTGGTGCCGGTGCCCGGCCCGTGGGCCGGCCCCGGCGTCACGATCGGGGACCGTGCGGTGGCACTGGCCGAGGATCTCGGTGCTGGGTCCACTGCGGGGGTGCCGTGACGCCACCCGGGCGGACCCAGGGGCGGAATGGGCGCTCGGTGGGCTCGGCCGGCCTGCTCACGCTCTGGGCCGCGACGGTCGTCGTGCTCGTCGCCGTCCTCGGGACCCTGTGGGCGGGCGTGGTCGTGGCCCGGCACCGGGCCGGGCGGGTGGCCGACCTGGCGGCGCTGGCAGCCGCGCAGTCGGCGGTGACCGGCGCGACGGCGCCGTGCCTGGTGGCGGCGCTGGTGACTGCCGCGACCGGGGCGACCCTCGCGTCCTGCACGGTGTCCGGCGACGGCTCGGTCGCCGTCGTGGTCGCCGTCGCCCGCCCGCGGGGAGGCGGGCTGCTGCGGTGGCTGGGCGCGGAACCGGCCCGGGCTCGCGCCCGGGCCGGGCCGTCCCCGTGATGGTCGTGCTCGGCCGGGGTGACGTCCTCCGGCCGAGCGGCCTCAGATGTCGTCGCGGTGGCGGCCCGAGCCGGAGGAGGCTGTCTGGTCGCCGGCGGTGAGGTCGGTGGTGTGGTCGACGACCCGGTCGCCCTCGACGTGCTGGGGACGGTCCCCGGGCCGGGTGGGGTCGGTGGCGCCTGTGTCGGTGGTGACCCCACGGTCGGTGGTGACGCCACTGTCGCCGGTGGTTGCCGCGTCGTCGCGGCTCGTGGTGGCGGCGGCGCCGGCAGCCGTCCCGGCGGTGGCCCCGGTCGCACCGGCACGGCGGGCGGCCAGCTGCTCGTTCAGCCGCTCGTTCTCGGCCCGCAGCGTCGCCCGCTCCTCCTCGATCTGGGAGACGGACTGCTTCTGGCGGGTGCGTGCCTCCTTGCGTTCCATCCGCTTGCGGCGCGAGCGGCCCATCGAGGAGAAGAGCAGCCATACGCCGAGGAAGAAGACCAGCATCGTGGCGAGGCCGGCGACGAACACGCCGCCGACGGTGGTGCCGGCCGAGAGGCCGAAGACCTCGATGGTCGCGGACTCGCCGCCGTCGTAGATGGCACCGGCCGTGACGGCTCCGGCACCCAGGATGAACAGAAGTCCGATGATCGCCATGGGGTGGGGCTCCTTTCGCTAACGCCCCCATGCCCCGGGCTCTGGCGGTTCATGCCCGGCGGAGGGGTGAAGGCGCGCCGGGAGCCGGGTGCGGGCGGCCGGCCGCGCTCAGGAGGGCTGGGCGGCGGACCCGGCCAGCACCACGTCCAGCAGCCGGACGGCGCCGTCCTTGTCCAGTGGGTCGTTGCCGTTGCCGCACTTCGGCGACTGCACGCACGAGGGGCAGCCGGCGAGGCACTCGCAGGCGGCGATCGCGTCGCGGGTGGCCGTGAGCCAGGCCAGCGCGGCCGCGTGGCCGCGCTCGGCGAAGCCGGCCCCGCCGGGGTGCCCGTCGTAGACGAAGACGGTGGTCTGCCCGGTGTCGGGGTGGTGCGCCGTCGAGACCCCACCGATGTCCCACCGGTCGCAGGTGGCGAACAGCGGCAGCAGGCCGATGGAGGCGTGCTCGGCGGCGTGCGCCGCCCCCGGGACGTCGGCCGAGGTGAGTCCGGCGCGCTCCAGGCCGGCCTCGTCGACGGTCCACCAGACGGCGCGGGTGCGGAGGTGGCGGGGCGGCAGGTCGAGGGGCTCCTCGCCGAGCACCTCCCCGGTGATCACCCGCCGGCGCAGGAACGACACCACCTGGTTGGTGACCTGCACGGTGCCGAACGAGAGGGTCACGTGCTCCCAGGACCGGGTCCGGTCCGTCTCGACGACGTCGATCTCGGTGACGTCCCGCGCGACCGTGGTCCAGTCGGGCTCCGCCCGGCCGACGCGCGCCACGTGCTCGGCCAGGTCGAGCGAGGAGACCAGGTAGGTCTCGCCCTGGTGCACGTAGACGGCGCCGGCGTGGACGGTCGCGTGCGCCGCCGCGCCGTCCACGGTGCCGAGCAGCCGGCCGGTTCCCTCCTCGACGAGCCCGACGGGCCCGGCACCGACACCGCGGATGTCGGCGAGGTCGCTGGCCCGCTCGCTGCGGGTCCAGTGCAGTCCGGCGGCCCGGCGGCGCAGCATCCCCGCGTCGACCAGGCGCTCGGCGACCGCGGCGGCGTCCGGCGCGAAGAGGGCCAGCTCGTCGTCGCGCAGCGGGGGGAGCTCGGCCGCGGCGGCGCACAGGTGCGGCGCGAGCACGTGCGGGTTGCCGGGGTCGAGCACGGTCGTCTCGACCGGCTGGCCGAACAGCGCTTCGGGGTGGTGGGTGAGGTAGGTGTCGAGCGGGTCGTCGCGTGCCACCATCACCGCCAGCGCGTCCTGGCCGGCCCGGCCGGCGCGGCCGGCCTGCTGCCACAGGGAGGCCCGGGTGCCCGGCCAGCCGGCGAGCAGCACGGCGTCGAGCCCGGCCACGTCGACCCCGAGCTCGAGGGCGTTGGTCGAGGCGACGCCGAGCAGCCGGCCGGCCTGCAGGTCGGCCTCGAGGGCCCGGCGCTCCTCGGGCAGGTAGCCCGCGCGGTAGGCCGCCACCCGGCCCGGCAGCTCTGGGTCGACCTCGGCCAGCAGGCGGCGGGCCGTGGACGACACCGTCTCGGCCGCGCGGCGGGTCCGCACGAACGCGACCGACCGCACGCCGTCGGAGACCAGGTCGGCCAGCAGCTCGGCCACCTCGGCCGCTGCCGACCGGCGGACCGGTGCCCGGTGCTCCCCGGCCAGCTCGGTCAGCGGCGGCTCCCAGAGCGCGAACAGCAGCTCGCCGCGCGGCGAGCCGTCGTCCGTCACGGGGACCACCTCGCGGCCCACCAGCCGCGCGGCCGACACCTCCGGCTCGGAGACCGTCGCCGAAGCGAGCAGGAAGACCGGGTCGGACCCGTAGTGCGCGCACACGCGGCGTAGGCGGCGCAGCACAGCGGCGACGTGCGAGCCGAACACCCCGCGGTACCGGTGGCACTCGTCGACGACGACGTGGTCGAGGTCGCGGAAGAACCGCGCCCAGCGGGCGTGCCCCGGCAGCAGCGAGCGGTGCAGCATGTCGGGGTTGGTGAGCACGTACGACGCGTGCTGGCGGACCCAGTCACGGGACTCACCCGGGGTGTCACCGTCGTAGGTGGCGGCGCGCACCGGCTCGAGGCCGAGCGCGTTGACCGACCGGAGCTGGTCGGCGGCCAGTGCCTTCGTGGGGGACAGGTAGAGCGTGGTCGGCGGCGTGGCCACCCCGCCGCGGTCGGCCGAGTCGAGGACACCGGTGAGGGCCGGCAGCAGGTAGCAGAGCGACTTGCCCGAGGCGGTACCGGTGGCGACGACCGTGGACCGACCGGCGCGCACGTGCTCGGCCGCCTCGACCTGGTGGCTCCAGGGCTCGTCGACGCCGGCCTTGACGAGGGCGTCGACCAGGTCCCGGTGCACCCAGTCCGGCCAGCCGACCGGCCGCCCGACCCGGCCCGGCACCCGCTCGACGTGGGTCAGCCGCTCGCGCCGCCCGGCCGGCGCGAGCAGCCGGGCGAGCCGCCGGTCGGCGACCGACGCGGCGGGCTCGTGGTCCTCGGGTGGCACCCGGCGAGTCTCGCACCGGCCCGGGACACGGCCGCCGTGGCGGCAGCCTGCTCCGCAGTCGCGCGGCGGCCGCGGCTGGGCACACGGGGAGCCCGGTCGGGCGACTGCGCACCCGCGGAGGTCGGGATGGTTGAATGCGACCGGTCACGGGGCAGGACCCGTGCACATCTCGTCTTGCTCCCCGATCGCCCGAACCTTGCAGGAGGACTTCGTGGACCTCTCCCTCTCGACCCGCACCGAGGGTGACCGCACGATCGTCGAGGTGGGCGGCGAGATCGACGTCTACACCGCGCCGCGACTGCGCGAGCAGCTGGTGGACCTCGTGGCCGACGGCAAGTACCACCTCGTGGTCGACATGGAGCGGGTCGACTTCCTCGACTCGACCGGCCTCGGCGTCCTGGTCGGCGGCCTCAAGCGGGTCCGCGCCCACGACGGCTCGCTGCGCCTCGTCTGCACCCAGGAGCGGATCCTGAAGATCTTCCGGATCACCGGACTGACCAAGGTCTTCCCGATCCACTCCTCGGTCGACGAGGCGGTCAGCGCCACCGAGTGACGCAGGCCACCGACGGCACCCCAGCACCACGAGCACCGCACCGAGAAAGGTCCCCCGTGGCCACGGTTGAGCTGAGGTTCAGCGCGCTGCCGGCGCACGTCCGGACCGCGCGCCTGGTGGCTGCTGCGGTCGCACGCCGGTCCGGCGTCGACGAGACCGTGCTCGACGAGGTACGCCTGGCGGTAGGCGAGGCCTGCTCGCGCGCCGTCCACCTGCACCGCCGGCACTGTCCCGACCGGCCGGTCCTGGTGACCCTGGTCGACGACCCGGACGCGTTCCGGGTCGCCGTGACCGACGAGGCCCCGGTCGAGCTCGGCTCCGAGGGCTTCGGGGCCCTCGCCGACGTCGCCGACCTCGTCGACGCCGAGGCGGTGCCGCCGGGTGTCGGGCTGGCCGTGATCAGCGGGCTGGTCGACGACGTGGCCGTCGAGCCTGGGCCCGACTCGGGCGTCGTGGTCCGGATGACCTGGCCCACCAGCTAGTCCTGCTCCCTGCGCTCGCCGTCCGACCCGGCGCGCACCGCGACGCGACGCCGCCCCGGTTCGCTTCTCATGGTCACCGCTGCGTAGACTCCCGGCGCGCCGGGTCCGTCCCCCGCCCGAACGCCTGCGTCTCGGGCTGCTGGGGCCGATCCCGAGAGGTCCACGCTCTCGCGCGCGACTCGGACAGCCGGGTGACCACTGCGCCGAGCGGTGGTGCCCCTACACAGGAGGACGCATGTCGGGGCTCACCCGTGCCGCCAGCGGTGACACGCTCGATCTGAGCGGCGCCAACCTCAGCTACGTCGTGGTGGTCGCCGCCGTCGCGCTCGTCGCGCTCGGCTTCGCCGTCTCGCTGCGTCGCAGCGTGCTCGCCGCGGGGCAGGGCACCGAGAAGATGCAGAGCATCGCCGCCGCGGTCCAAGAAGGTGCCTCCGCCTTCCTCACCCGGCAGTTCAAGACGCTGGCCGCCTTCGCCGTCCTGGCGCTCGTGCTGCTGAGCCTGCTGCCGGCCGACACCGCGGGCATCCGCTTCGGCCGTTCGCTGTTCTTCGTCATCGGCGCCGGCTTCTCCGCGTTCATCGCGTACGCCGGCATGGGCCTGGCCACCCGGGCGAACTTGCGGGTGGCCGCGGCCGCGCGCGAGGCGAACGGCGCGGCCAACGCCATGCGCATCGCCTTCCGCACCGGCGGCGTCGTGGGCTTCCTCACGGTCGGCCTCGGCCTGCTGGGCGCTGCCTCGGTCGTCTTCATCTACCAGGGTGACGCGCCGACGGTCCTCGAGGGCTTCGGCTTCGGCGCGGCGCTGCTCGCCATGTTCATCCGGGTCGGCGGCGGCATCTTCACCAAGGCCGCCGACGTCGGCGCCGACCTGGTGGGCAAGGTCGAGCAGGGCATCCCCGAGGACGACCCGCGCAACGCCGCCACCATCGCCGACAACGTCGGTGACAACGTCGGCGACTGCGCCGGCATGGCGGCTGACCTCTTCGAGTCCTACGCCGTGATGCTGGTGGCCGCCCTGATCCTCGGCAAGGCCGCCTTCGGCGAGGAGGGCCTGGTCTTCCCGCTCATCGTGCCGGCCATCGGCGCCGTGACGGCGATCATCGGCGTCTTCCTCACCAAGCTGCGTCCGACCGACAAGAGCGGGATGCAGGCCATCAACCGCGCCTTCTTCACCTCGGCCGGCATCTCTGCCGTCCTGTGCGCGGTCGCCGCCTTCATCTACCTGCCCGGGTCGCTCAGCGGCCTCGCCAACGTCCCGCAGGACATCATCGCCGACGCCGGCGACCGTGACCCGCGGCTGCTCGCCATCGGGTCGGTAGTCATCGGCATCGCGCTCGCCTCGATCATCCAGCTGCTCACCGGCTACTTCACCGAGGGCAACAAGCGCCCGGTGCAGGACATCGTCCGCACCTCGCTGACCGGGCCGGCCACGGTCATCCTGTCCGGCTTCACCGTCGGCCTCGAGTCCGCCGTCTACACCGCGCTGCTCATCGGCTCGGCCGTGTTCGGCGCCTACCTGCTCGGCGGCGGCTCGGTCATCCTCGGCCTGTTCTGCGTCGCGCTGGCCGGCACCGGCCTGCTCACCACGGTCGGCGTCATCGTGGCCATGGACACGTTCGGCCCGATCTCCGACAACGCGCAGGGCATCGCGGAGATGTCCGGCGACATCGACGAGGCGGGCTCCCGGGTGCTCACCGACCTCGACGCGGTCGGCAACACCACCAAGGCCATCACCAAGGGCATCGCCATCTCGACGGCGGTCCTCGCGGCCACTGCGCTGTTCGGCTCCTTCACCGACTCGGTGAAGACGGCCGTCACCGACACCGGCGCCCAGCTGGACGACAACGTCCGCAACCTGCAGTACACCGGCGTCCTCAACGTGTCCGACCCGAAGAACCTGGTCGGTCTCATCATCGGCGCGTCGGTCGTCTTCATGTTCTCCTCCCTCGCTATCAATGCGGTGACCCGCGCCGCCGGCGCCATCGTGTTCGAGGTGCGCCGCCAGTTCCGGGAGATCCCCGGGATCATGGAGGGGACCGCGAAGCCGGAGTACGGCAAGGTCGTGGACATCTGCACCCGCGACTCGCTGCGCGAGCTCGCGACGCCGGGCCTGCTGGCGGTGCTGGCCCCGATCGCCGTCGGCTTCGGCCTCGGCGTCGGTGCCCTCGGCTCGTACCTCGCGGGCGCCATCGCCACGGGAACCCTGATGGCGATCCTGCTCGCCAACTCCGGTGGCGCGTGGGACAACGCGAAGAAGCTCGTCGAGGACGGTGCCAACGGCGGCAAGGGCTCACCGGCCCACGAGGCCACCGTCATCGGTGACACCGTCGGCGACCCGTTCAAGGACACCGCCGGTCCTGCCATCAACCCGCTCATCAAGGTGATGAACCTGGTGTCGCTGCTCATCGCGCCGGCCGTCGTGTCGCTGTCCGTCGGCGCCGACGCCAACACCGGGCTGCGGATCCTGGTGGCGCTGGTGGCGGCCGCGATCATCGCGGGTGCCATCTACTGGTCCAAGCGCCGCAGCATCGCGGTGGCCGAGGAGAAGGACGAGGCCGGGCTCGCCCAGGTCTGACCGGCGACCGACCGACAGGACGGACCGGCCTTCCGTGGCTGACAGTCACGGAGGACCGGTCCGTCCTGCGTCGTGCGCCGGTGCCGACCGGCTGCGCGACGCGTTCCTTTCTGCGGGCTTCACCGTCGACGGCGTCGCCGACCTGCTCGGCCCGGTCGCGCAGGCGGCGCTGGCCCGGCACGAGACGGTCCCGGCCCGCCGGGCGGCGGCCGGCGGCGGGCAGCTCGGCACCCTGGTGCGGATGCTCCTGCTGCAGCAGGAGGTCCCGCAGGCGGAGGCGGCCGCCGTGCTCCCGTTGGACGTCGCGGTGGCTCTCGGCGTGCTCGGTGCCGACGGCGACGAGGTCCGCGCTCGGGTCGACGTACGTCCGCACAGTCCTGGGCTCGCGGGAGTCGCGCACGGCGAATCACACCCGACCGGCGAGGGCGACGCCGGCGGTGAGCGCTGGTGGGTGGTCTCCGACCTCGGCACCGGCCTCGATGGCGTCCACCGCCCGCTCGACGGCCAGCACGTGCTCGGCGTCGGCGGAGCCTCGACGACGCTCGCCCAGCTCACGCCCCGCGACCCGGTCGACCGCACGCTCGACGTAGGGACCGGGTGCGGCGTGCATGCGCTGCACGCCGCCCGGCACTCGCGGCAGGTCGTGGCCACCGACGTGTCCCGCCGCGCCCTTCAGCTCGCCGGGCTCACCGCGGCGTTGTCGGGCGTCACGGTCGACCTCCGCGAGGGCGACCTGCTCCACCCGGTCGCGGACGAGGCCTTCGACCTCGTCGTCAGCAACCCGCCGTTCGTCATCGGCGCGCCGGAGTCCCGGACCTACCGCGACAGCGGGCTGCCGCTGGACACCGTCGGCGCCCGGCTGGCCGGTGAGGCACCCGGCCTGCTCACTGAGGGCGGCACCCTGGTGATGCTCGCCAACTGGGTGCACCGCCAGGGCGCCGACTGGCAGGACCGCGTCACCGGCTGGCTGCCGGCGCACGGCGTCGACGCACTCCTCGTGCAGCGCGAGCTGCTCGACCCGGCGGCCTACGTCGCCACCTGGCTCGCCGACGCCGGCGAGCGCGGCGACCCGTCGTACGTCCGGCGGTACGACGCGTGGCTCGACGCGCTGGGACGGGAGCGGGTCGACGCGGTGGGGTTCGGCGTCGTCGTCCTGCGCCGCACCGACGCCGAGCGGCGCGTCACGACCCTCGACTGGCCGCACCCGGTCGAGCAGCCGCTCGGCCCGCACCTGGCCGGCTGGCTGGACCGGCAGCGCTGGCTGGCGGCGCACGAGGACGACGACGCGCTGGGGAGCGCCACCGTCCGGCTGGCGCCCGACGTCGTGCAGGAGCAGATCGGTGCACCCGGTGCCGAGGACCCGGAGCACGTCGTGCTGCGTCAGCAGGTGGGCCTGCGCCGGGCGTTCGCCGCCGACACGGGGACGGCCGCGCTGGTCGGTGCGTGCGACGGGACGCTCCCCGTGGGCACACTGGTGGGTGCCGTCCGCCAGGTGCTCGGCGACGACGGGCCGGGGGGCCACGCCGACCTGCTCGCCCAGGTGCGTGTCATGGTCGAGGCAGGGGTCCTGACACCATCCCCTTGACAGGGCGGGGCACCATGAGGCCGCGACCGGCCACCTCCCAGAGCCGGACGACGACCGCAGCACCACCGGGCTACCCGGGCAGGACCACCGCAGCACCGACAGGACAGGCAGGGACAAGCAGCCGATGGCCGCGAACGACCAGGAGCAGACCGGCACCAGGAAGCTGGTGATCGTCGAGTCGCCAGCCAAGGCGAAGACGATCGCGGGCTACCTCGGCGCGGGCTTCGACGTCGAGGCCAGCGTCGGCCACATCCGCGACCTGCCGACGCCGTCCGAGCTGCCGGCCGAGGAGAAGAAGGGCCGGTTCGGCAAGTTCGCCGTCGACGTCGAGGCCGACTTCGAGCCGTTCTACGTCGTCGACGCCGACAAGAAGAAGAAGGTGTCCGAGCTCAAGCGCGCCCTCAAGAACGCCGACGAGCTGTTCCTCGCGACGGACGAGGACCGCGAGGGCGAGGCCATCGCCTGGCACCTGCTCCAGGTCCTGCAGCCCAAGGTCCCGGTCCGCCGGATGGTGTTCCACGAGATCACCCGTGACGCGATCCGGGCAGCCGTCGAGCAGACCCGTGACCTCGACCAGGACATGGTCGACGCCCAGGAGACCCGCCGCATCCTCGATCGTCTCTACGGCTACGAGGTGTCTCCGGTCCTGTGGCGCAAGGTCCGCCAGGGTCTGTCGGCCGGCCGGGTGCAGTCCGTCGCCACCCGGCTCGTCGTCGAGCGGGAGCGCGAGCGCATCGCCTTCCGCATCGCGTCGTACTGGGACCTCGAGGGCACCTTCGACACCGCCGCCGGAGACGCGCGCTCCCAGTCCTTCGACGCCCGGCTGGTCGCCGTCGACGGCAAGCGGGTCGCCACCGGGCGCGACTTCGGCAGCGACGGAATGCCGGTCGCCCGCTTCGAGGGCGTGCAGCTCGACGAGGCGACGGCCGTGTCCTTGACCGACGGCCTGCGCGACGCGTCGTTCACCGTGCGGTCGGTCGAGGACAAGCCCTACACGCGGCGGCCGGCCGCCCCGTTCATGACCTCCACGCTGCAGCAGGAGGCGAGCCGCAAGCTGCGGATGACCGCGCAGACCGCGATGCGCGTCGCGCAGCGGCTCTACGAGAACGGCCACATCACCTACATGCGTACCGACTCCACGACGCTGTCGGAGTCCGCGCTGAACGCCGCGCGCACGCAGGCCCGCGAGATCTACGGCCCGGAGTACGTGCCCGACGTGCCGCGACGCTACGAGCGCAAGGTCAAGAACGCACAGGAGGCGCACGAGGCGATCCGCCCCTCCGGCGACGCGTTCCGTACGCCGGGCCAGCTGGCCGGGGAGGTGAGCCGCGACGAGCTCGCGCTCTACGACCTGATCTGGAAGCGCACCGTGGCGTCGCAGATGGCCGACGCCCGCGGCCAGACCGCGACCGTCCGGCTCGGCGCGACCGCCTCCGACGACCGCGACGCGGAGTTCTCCGTCAGCGGCACGGTCATCACCTTCCGCGGGTTCCTGGCCGCCTACGAGGAGGGGCGGGACGAGGACGACGGCGCAAAGGGTGGCGGCGAGGATGACGCCGAGCGCCGCCTGCCGGTCATGCGCACCGGCGACGCCCTCTCGGTGCTCGACCTGCGACCCGACGGCCACGCCACCTCGCCGCCCGCCCGCTTCACCGAGCCGACCCTGGTGCGGGCCCTGGAGGAGCGCGGCATCGGACGCCCGTCGACCTACGCCTCGATCCTCGGCACGATCATCGATCGCGGCTACGTGTTCAAGCGCGGGTCGGCGCTGGTGCCGGCCTGGCTGGCGTTCGCCACCATCGGGCTGCTGGAGAAGCACTTCGGCTCGCTGGTCGACTACGACTTCACCGCCGAGATGGAGGAGGACCTCGACCGCATCGCCAACGGCACGATGAACCGCGTCGACTGGCTGCGGCGGTTCTACTTCGGCGAGCGCAGCGAGCCGAACAGTGGGCTCAGCGGTGCGCGCAGCGAGGGCGACGGCGACCCGGGCCTGCGCGAGCTGGTGTCCGGCTTCGGCGACATCGACGCTCGCGAGGTCAACTCGATCCCGATCGGCGACGGCATCATCCTGCGCGTCGGCCGTTACGGCCCCTACGTGCAGCGCGGACCCGACGGCGACGAGTCGTCCCGGCGCGCCTCCGTGCCGGAGGACATGGCCCCCGACGAGCTGACGGTCGAGAAGGCCGAGGAGCTGCTGGCGGCACCGAGTGGTGACCGCGACCTCGGAGTCGACCCGTCGACCGGGCTGCAGGTCGTGGCCAAGGCCGGCCGCTACGGCCCGTACGTCACCGAGGTCCTCCCCGAGGACGCACCCAAGGCCGCCAGGCCGCGCACCGGCTCGCTGCTCAAGACGATGTCGCTCGACACGGTGGGGCTCGACGACGCCCTCCGGCTGCTCAGCCTGCCGCGCGTGGTCGGCGTCGACCCCGCCGACGACACCGAGATCACCGCGCAGAACGGCCGCTACGGGCCCTACCTCAAGAAGGGCACCGACTCCCGGTCGCTGGAGACCGAGGAGCAGATGTTCGACATCACCCTCGACCAGGCCCTCGCGATCTACGCCCAGCCCAAGCAGCGCGGTCGCCGGGCCGCCGCCGCGCCGCTCAAGGAGCTCGGCAACGACCCGGCCACCGGGCTGCCGGTCGTGGTCAAGGAGGGCCGCTTCGGGGCGTACGTCACCGACGGCGAGTCCAACGCCACGCTGCGCAAGGCCGACTCGGTCGAGTCCGTGACGATCGAGCGGGCCGCCGAGCTGCTCGCCGAGAAGCGCGCCGCCGGCCCGTCCAAGAAGCGCACCGTGAAGAAGACCGCCGCGAAGAAGTCCACGACGAAGAAGAGGGCGGCCAAGAAGACGGCGGCCAAGAAGTAGCCGCTCGGACCCCTCCCCGCGGGTACCGTCCGGGACGCCCGGGGTGGCCGACGCCCGAGCGGTGGAAGGGTCCCGCTCCGGGCGCTGGATACGCTGAGCGGGTGAGGTCCCTGTGAGCACCGCCGTCGCACCGCGCCAGCCGGTCAGCCCCGACCACGACCTGCGGGGCGTGCTGCGCATCCAGGCGTTCCGCCGGCTGTGGACCGCGCTGTCGCTGTCCAGCCTCGGCGACTGGCTCGGGCTGCTGGCGCTCACCGCGCTGGCCCCGCGGTTGGCCAAGGACGGCTACGCAGCGCAGAACCTCGCGGTCGCCGGCGTCTTCATCCTCCGGCTGGCCCCGGCGATCCTGGTCGGCCCCATCGCCGGTGTGGTCGCCGACCGGCTGGACCGTCGCTGGACCATGGTGGTCTGCGACGTCTGCCGGTTCGCGCTGTTCCTCTCGATCCCGCTGGTCGGCACCCTCAGGTGGCTGTTCGTCGCGACGTTCCTCATCGAGGTGTGCAGCCTGATGTGGATCCCCGCGAAGGAGGCGACGGTCCCCAACCTCGTCCCGCGCGAGCGGCTCGAGACGGCCAACCAGCTCAGCCTCTTCACGACCTACGGCTCGGCCCCGGTCGCCGCCGCGCTGTTCGCCGGCCTCGCCCTGGTCACCGGGATCCTCGACAACGGCGTGCCGCAGATCGACGCGGTCGACCTCGCGCTCTACGTCAACGCCGCGACGTTCCTCGTCAGCGCGGCGACGATCT
The DNA here is from genome assembly GCA_038246545.1 of Actinomycetes bacterium. Taxonomy (GTDB): domain Bacteria; phylum Actinomycetota; class Actinomycetes; order JACCUZ01; family JACCUZ01; genus JBBRVW01. The sequence continues at coordinate 29,975 of JBBRVW010000009.1, forward strand.
TCCGGCTCACCGACATCCCGGCGCGGGAGCGGCTCACCGGCGACGACACGCCGAGCATCTGGAGCACCCTTGTCGAGGGCTGGAAGTACGTCGGTCAGACGCCGCTCATCCGCGGGCTCGTGGTCGGCATGCTGGGCGCCTTCGCCGCCGGCGGCGCGGTGATCGGGCTGGCCCGCACCTTCGTCACCGACCTCGGCGGCGGCGACCCGGGCTACGGGCTGCTCTTCGGCACCGTCTTCCTGGGGCTGGCGGGCGGCATGTTCCTCGGGCCGCGGCTGCTGCCCGACTTCAGCCGACGCCGGCTCTTCGGCCTGGCGTTGGGCGGCGCCGGCCTGGCGCTGGCCCTGCTGGCGCTGATCCCCAACCTGGTCGTGGCCGTCATCGTCACCCTGGTCATCGGGTCCTTCGCCGGGGTGTCGTGGGTCACCGGCTACACGCTGCTCGGCCTGGAGGTCGCCGACGAGCTCCGCGGCCGCACGTTCGCGTTCGTGCAGACCATGGTCCGCGTCGTGCTCGTGCTCGTGCTCGCGGTCGCGCCGTTGCTGGCCGCCGCGATCGGCCGGCACGGCATCGAGGTCACCGACGCGATGACGCTGACCTACAACGGCGCCGCGTTCGTCTTCCTCGTCGCCGGCCTGCTCGCTGCAGGTCTCGGCTTCGTGTCGTTCCGGCACATGGACGACCGCCGGGGCGTGCCGATCGGCAGCGACCTCGCCGCGGCGTTCGTCTCGGAGCCGGTGGGGCTGCGTCCCAGCGGGCCGCGCGAGGGCTTCTTCATCGCGCTCGAGGGCGGCGAGGGAGCCGGCAAGTCCACCCAGGCGGCCGCCCTGCGCAGCTGGCTCGAGTCGCTCGGGCACGACGTCGTCGTCACCTTCGAGCCCGGTGGCACCGAGGTCGGCCGCCGGCTCCGGTCGGTCCTGCTGGACCACCCCGAGCCGGCCGAGGGTGGCGACGGCTCGACCCCGCCGCACCTGTCGTCGCGCGCCGAGGCGCTGCTGTTCGCGGCCGACCGCGCGGAGCACGTCGCGACCGTCGTACGCCCTGCGCTGGAGCTGGGCCACGTCGTCATCACCGATCGCTACCTCGACTCGTCGGTCGCCTACCAGGGTGCCGGCCGTGACCTCGCCGGCAGCGAGGTGGCGCGGTTGTCCCGCTGGGCCACCGACGGCCTGCTGCCGCACCTCACCGTGCTGCTCGACGTGCCGGCCGAGGCGGGGCTGGGTCGCGTCGAGTCGCCGGACCGGCTCGAGTCCGAGCCGCACGAGTTCCACGAGCGGGTCCGTGACCGCTTCCTCGAGCTGGCCCACCGCGGCGGCTCGCGCTACCTCGTCGTCGACGGCACCCGCCCGGCCGACGAGATCACCGAGACGATCAAGGCCCGGCTCCAGCCGGTGCTGCCGCTGAGCGCGACCCAGCTGGTCGAGCTCGAGCGCGAGCGCGCCGCGGAGGCCGAGCGCCGGCGGCTGACCGAGGAGGCCCGGCGGCTGGCCGAGGCCCGTGCCCGGGCCGAGGCCGAGGAGCGCGCGCAGCTCGAGGCCGCCGGTGCCGAGGAGGCGCTCCGGCTGGCCCAGCAGGAGGCCGCCGCAGCCGCGGAGCAGCGCCGGCTCCGCGAGGCCGCCGAGGCCGCGGAGCGGGCCCGGGTCGCCGCCCTGCACGAAACCGAGACGCAGCAGGCCCGGGCCGAGCACGCGCAGGCGCGCGCCGAGCACGCCGAGCAGCGGCGCCAGCAGAAGGAGCGGGAGCGCGCCGAGCGGGCAGCGGGGCAGCGCCGCGCGCCCGGCGAGAGCCCGCCGGCCGCCCGGGAGCGCGACGACGACCCCGGCACCCGTGAGCTGAGCCTGGTCGACGAGCTGTTCGGGGGTGCCGACGACGACGACCACACCGTCCAGCTGCCGCGCGTCGACCAGCGGCCCGACGACAGGTGACCGTCGCCCCCGTCGGCTCCGGGGTCTGGGCCGACCTGGTCGGCCAGGAGACGGTCGTCGCGGTCCTGCGGTCGGCAGCTGCGGCCGCGGCGGCGGTCCGGCGCGGCGAGGACGGCCAGGGCATGACCCACGCCTGGCTGTTCACCGGCCCACCCGGGTCCGGCCGCTCGACGGCCGCCCGGGCCTTTGCCGCGGCGCTGCAGTGCCCCTCCGGCGGCTGCGGCGACTGCGACGCGTGCCGCACCGCGCTGGCGGGCACCCACGCAGACGTCGAGGTCGTCAACACCCGCAAGCTCTCGATCGGCGTCGACGACGCGCGCCGGCTGGTGTCGCGCGCCGGGCGGCACCCCGCCGGCGGCCGGTGGCAGGTGCTGGTGGTCGAGGACGCCGACCGCCTCACCGACCAGGCCGGCAACGCCCTGCTCAAGGCGGTCGAGGAGCCGACGCCGCGCACGGTCTGGCTGCTCTGCGCCCCCTCGGTCGACGACGTCCTGCCGACCGTGCGGTCTCGCTGCCGCCACCTCTCGCTACGGACGCCGCCGACCGCCGCCGTCGCCGAGGTGCTGCACCGCCGCGACGGCGTCGACCCCGCGATGGCCTCGTTCGCCGCCCGGGCGGCGCAGGGTCACATCGGCAGGGCGCGCCGGCTCGCCACCGACGAGGACGCCCGGCTCCGGCGACACGCGGTCCTGCGGCTGCCGCTCTCCCTGCAGGAGCTCAGCGGCGCGCTGCGCGCGGCCGGTGACCTCGTGGACGCCGCCACCGCCGAGGCGGACGAGCAGGGAGCCGCGGTGGCCGCCGCCGAGGCCGACGACATGCGGCGCGCCCTCGGCGTCGGTACCGGCGCCAGGCAGCCCGCCGGTGCCGCCGCCGCGCTCAAGGAGCTCGAGGGCGAGCAGAAGAAGCGCTCCACCCGCACCAAGCGCGACTCGATCGACCGCGCGCTCATCGACCTGGCGGGCTTCTACCGCGACGTGCTCGCGGTGCAGGCCGGGGCCGACGTCGAGCTCGTCAACGAGGAGATGCGAGACGCCGTCACCGGGGTGGCCCGCTCGTCGACCCCGGAGGCGACCCTGCGCCGGATCGACGCGGTCCTCCGGGCCCGGATCGCGATCGGCGCCGCCACCGATCCGCGCACCGGTGCGCGCAAGAACGTTGCGCCGCTGCTCGCCGTCGAGGCCATGACCGTGGCCCTTCGCACCGGCTGAGCGCGGCCGCACCCCCGCGCCAGCCCTCCCTCCCCGCCAGCACTCCTCGATCGAAGGTCCTTTGCGCGCCGACACACCGGGCCCGCGGCGTGTCTGGTGTGTCGGCGCACAAACCATCTCGCTGGGAGGACGGCGGACCGGCGTCCGCAGAGGGGCTCAGGCGAGCGGCACGATCTCGGGGGCGCCGAGGCGCGCGGTGTCGGCCGACTGGTCGTCGGGCTGCTCCTGGGAGAGTCGCTCCGCCTCGACCCGCGCCAGGTAGTGCTCGACCTCCTTCGCGACCTGCGCGTCGCTCCAGCCCAGGACCGGCGCGAGGAGCCGGGCGGCGACCGGCGCGGCCGTGACGCCACGGTCGAAGGTCTCGATCGAGATCCGGGTGCGCCTGGCGAGCACGTCGTCGAGGTGGCGGGCACCCTCCGCAGCGGCGGCGTAGACGACCTCGGCGCGCAGGTAGTCGTCGGCGCCCTCGAGGGGCTCTCCGAGCGACCCGTCGTCGTCGACCAGTGCCAGGACCTCGTGCACCAGCGAGCCGTAGCGCTGCAGCAGGTGCTCCAGCCGCGCGACGTGCAGGCCGTGCCGGGTGGCGAGCCGGTGCCGGGCGTTCCACAGGGCGGCGTAGCCCTCGGCGCCGACGAGCGGCACCCGGTCGGTGCAGCACTCCGGCACCTTGCCGTCGAGGCCGTGGCTGACCGCGTCGACGGTGTCCTTCGCCATCACCCGGTACGTCGTGTACTTGCCGCCCGCGACGACGACCAGCCCGGGCACGGGGTGCCCGACGGTGTGCTCGCGCGACAGCTTCGACGACGACTCGGACTCGCCGGACAGCAGCGGCCGCAGCCCGGCGTACACCCCTTCGACGTCCTCGCGGGTGAGCGGGGTGACGAGGACCTCGTTGACGTGCTCGAGCAGGTAGTCGATGTCGCTGCTGGACGCCGCGGGGTGCGCCTTGCCGAGGTCCCAGTCGGTGTCGGTGGTACCGATGATCCAGTGTCTTCCCCAGGGGATGACGAAGAGCACGCTCTTCTCGGTGCGCAGGATCAGGCCGGTCGACGACTGGATGCGGTCGCGCGGTACGACGAGGTGGATGCCCTTGCTCGCCCGCACATGGAACTGCCCGCGCTCGCCGGCCATCGCCTGGGTCATGTCCGTCCAGACGCCGGTCGCATTGACGACCTGCCGGGCCCGAACCTCGATCTCGTTGTCCGACTCGAAGTCGCGGACCCGGACGCCGGTGACCCGCTCGCCCTCGCGGAGGAAGCCGATGACCCGGGCCCGGTTCGCCACGAGCGCGCCGTATGCCGCAGCGGTGCGGACCACGGACATCGTGTGGCGCGCGTCGTCGACCTGCGCGTCGTAGTACTGGATCGCGCCGACCAGCGAGTCCTTGCGCAGCGACGGGCACTCGCGCAGCGCTCCGCGGCGGGTCAGGTGGCGGTGGTGCGGGAGGCCGCGGGACGTTCCCGACGACAGTCCCATCGTGTCGTAGAGCGCGACGCCGGAGCCGGCGTACAGCCGCTCCCAGCCCCGGTGCTTGAGCGGGTAGAGGAACGGGACCGGGCGCACCAGGTGGGGTGCCAGCACAGTGGTCAGCAGGCCACGCTCGCGCAGCGCCTCGCGCACCAGGCCGAAGTCGAGCATCTCGAGGTAGCGCAGGCCGCCGTGGATCAGCTTGCTGGACCGCGACGACGTGCCGGCCGCCCAGTCACGGCCCTCGAACAGGGCGACGCTGAGGCCACGGGTCACGGCGTCCAGCGCGACGCCGGCGCCGACCACGCCGCCGCCGATCACGACGACGTCGAGCTCGTCGCGCGGCGCGGCGTCCAGCGCGGCCTGCCGTTCCTCCGGGCCGAGCCGGCTGGTCGTCGCGAAGGGTCCGACGGGCGTCTGGTGCATCGAGCTGGCGCTGCCTTCCGGTACCGGATGATCGTCGGATGCCATCGTAGGTGCCGATCCGGAGCCGGGGGCGTCCGCGTAGCGGCGGATACTCTCGTGGGGGCTCGACCGACGGGTCGGCACGACTCGGAGGGCGACGCATGCGGCCAGCGCGACCCGGCCTCGTCGCCCTGTTCGGAGTGCTCCTGCCCGTGGCCCTGGTCGTCGGGTGCTCGTCGTCCGACGGTGGTCCCGGCCCACGCGCGACCGGCTCGTCGTCGATGTCCGGCAGCACCACCCCGGGCGGACCGGCCGGGGTGACCGACCCGCCCGAGCCGCGACTGGCCGGGTTCTACGGCCAGCGGCTGGCCTGGCACGACTGCAGCGGCGGCGTCCAGTGCGCCCGGTTGACGGTGCCGGTCGACTACACCGAACCCGACGGCGCCACCCTGCGCATCGCCGTGGACCGGAAGCCTTCGTCGGGCACCCACCGCGGCTCGCTGGTGTTCAACCCCGGCGGTCCTGGCGTGGCCGGCCTGCCCTTCATCCGGTCGGCCTCCTCGGTGGCGAGCGCCGCTGTCCGCGAGCACTCCGACGTGGTCGGCTTCGACCCGCGCGGCATCGGCGCGAGCCGCGCGCTGCAGTGCCTGACCGACCGGCAGCTCGACGCCTTCCTCGCCCAGGACGGCTCCCCCGACTCGCCCGCGGAGGAGACCGAGCTGCAGCGCCAGGGTGAGCTGCTCGCCGCCGGCTGCCTGCGCGACGACCCGTCACTGGCGGCCCACATGGGAACGCGCGATGTGGCCCGCGACCTGGACGTGCTGCGGGCGGCGCTCGGCGACGCCCGGCTCACCTACCTCGGTAAGAGCTACGGCACCTACCTCGGTGCGCTCTACGCCGGCCTGTTCCCGAACCGGGTCGGTCGGCTCGTCCTCGACGGGCCGCTCGACCCGAGCGCCACCAACCTCGACAACGCCCGCGTCCAGGCCGCGGGGTTCCAACGCGCTCTCGAGTCGTTTCTCGACGACTGCCTGCGCAGGTCGTCGTGCCCGTTGCGAGGCGGGCGTGCTCAGGCCGAGTCTCAGCTGAGGTCGATGCTCGAGGCGACCGATGCCCACCCGCTGAAGGCCGCCGGCAGCCGGGTGGCGACCCAGGCACTCGCGACCTACGGCGTCGCGATCGGGCTCTACGACACCGGCTATTGGCAGTTCCTCCGGCAGGCCATCGGTGAGGCCCTCGACGGCGACGGCGACTCGCTGCTCGCGCTCGCCGACTTCTACAACGACCGTGGTCCGGGTGGTCACTACACGACCAACACGAGCGAGGCGATCTACGCCGTCAACTGCCTCGACCGCCCGGAGCGCTCGACGCTCGCGACCTTCCGTGCCGATGCGGCGGACGCCGCGCGGATCTCGCCGATCTTCGGCCCGTACATCGTGTGGTCCAACCTGCCGTGCGCCACCTGGCCGGTCCCGGCGGAGGGCGACCCCGAGCCGGTGGAGGCGGTCGGGTCGGCGCCGATCCTGGTCGTGGGCACCACCCGTGACCCGGCCACGCCGTACGAGTCGGCCCAGGCGCTGGCCCGGCAGCTGGACGCCGGGCACCTGCTGACCTACGACGGCGACGGCCACACGGCGTACCGCACCGGCAGCGGGTGCGTGGACAAGGCCGTCGACGCCTACATCCTCGCCGGCGCCGTGCCCGCCGACGGCGCCCGGTGCGGCTGAGCAGGGCCCGGGTGAGCCTGTAGACTTCCCGGCCGTGCCAGGGCGCGCCCGGGCACCCGCCGCCTTAGCTCAGTCGGTAGAGCGTCTCACTCGTAATGAGAAGGTCATCGGTTCGATTCCGATAGGCGGCTCCGCGACCAGGCCCCTCACCTGGTGCTCTCCGGGTCGGAGGCCATGTCCGTCCGGCGTCGTCGAGCTGCTCGGGCTTCTCAGCGTGGTCTCAGCATCGGTGCACGAGTGTCGCTCTTGCCAGGTCGGAAGTGCCGACCGGCAGAAGGGCGACACTGATGAACCGCAAGCGTACGACCGGTCTTGCCGCCGGAGTCCTGCTCACGCTCACCGCCGTCGGCGGCGGCGTCGCCGCCGCGTCCGACGGGGGGAGCAGCGCCGCCACGTCGCCGGCGACGTCGACGGAGAGCGCTGCTGATGGTGCCAACCAGGGGCCGGACGTCGATCCCGTCGAGGCGGGCCACCAGGACGCTCCGGGCGCGGACGACGCCGCCGAGACCGCCACGACCGAGGAGAGCGTCGCGGACGACGGCCCGAACCAGGGTCCCGACGTCCATCCCGACGAGCCGGGCCACCAGGACGCCTCGGACACCGGCGACCCGACCGAGACTGCCGGCGAGTAGCAGCCGGACGTGGTGACGGCGGTGCCGGCACAACGTGCGCCGGCAGCCGCCGTCGTCACCCGGGGATCCCGGGGGGTCCACCGGTGGGACCTCCCTAGGCACGCGGGATGAACCACCCAGCGGGAACCGGCGCCGGGCCCGGTCCGCGGCGGTCCCACTGGCTCAGCCGGCGCGCGGGAGTGCGCGCCCGCCTGACCGTCGTCGCTGCGGTGGTCGCTGCGGTCACCGTCGTGGTCGCCGGCTTCGTCCTGGTGCTGCTGCTGGGCCGATCTCTCGACGCCGCGGCGGACACCGCCGCGACCCAACGGACGCACGAGGTGGCCGGGATCCTTGCCCGGCAGGGCCCGGCGGGAGTCCAGCGTGTCCTGGCCGGGGCGGCCGCGGGAGAGAGCGCCATCACGCAGGTCGTCGGATCCGGCGGCCGGGTGCTGGCGAGCTCGCCGCAGATAGCCGGTGAAGGTCCCTTGGCCGATCTCCGCGCAGCTGCCGGAGAGACCCGGCGCGAACGAGTGGACACCCTCCCGGTGGGCGACGGGACCGGGTACCTCGTCGTGAGCATGGGCGTCGGCGTCGACGGCGGCGTCGACCAGGTGGTCGTGGCCCAGTCGCTGACGGCAACGACGAGCAGCGTCCGCTCCGTGGTGAGTCTCCTTCTCGTCGGGCTTCCTTTGCTCGCTCTTGCCGCCGGGCTCGCCGCCTACGTCTTCGTCGGCCGGGCGCTGCGCCCGGTGGAGGCGATGCGCCGTCAGGTCTCCGAGATCACGGCAACCGATCTCGCGATGCGGGTGCAGGTTCCCGTTGCCGGTGACGAGGTCCATCACCTGGCGAGGACGATGAACGAGATGCTTGCCCGGCTCCAGGCCGCCCAGGAAGGGCAACGCCGGTTCGTGGCTGATGCCAGTCACGAGCTGCGCAGCCCGCTGGCCACGGTGAAGGCCAACTTGCAGCTCACCGGCGCTCGGCCGGACCCGGACACCTGGCCGGAGGCGCGGGCCACGATGCTCGACGAGACCGAGAGGCTGGAGCGGATCGTCTCCGACCTGCTTCTGCTGGCCAGTGCCGACGATGGCAGCTCGGACGGGCCGTGGGAGGATGTCGACCTGGAAGAGCTGGTGTTCGAGGAGGTCGAGCACCTGCGCCGAAGCACCGCCCTGGACGTCAGGGCGACGGTGGCACCGGTCCGTTGCAGGGGCAACCGGCACCAGCTCTCGCAGATCCTGCGCAACGTGGCGGACAACGCCGGCGGTCACGCCCGCACGCGAGTCGACATCTCCCTCTCCCGGGCCGCAGACGTCGCCGTGCTCGACGTCTCGGACGACGGGCCGGGCATCGCCGCCCAGGATCGTGCTCGGGTGTTCGAGCGCTTCGAGCGGCTCGACGCCGGCCGCGGTCGCGACTCAGGTGGCGCCGGTCTGGGTCTGGCGATCGTCCGGGACCTCGTCCGCGCCCACAGTGGGAACGTCGAGCTGGGGGAGTCGTCGTCGGGTGGGGCCAGGTTCCGCGTCACGCTGCCCGCCCAGCCCTGACGTGTCGCTCGGTCGGTGCGCGCCGGTGATCGATCAGGCATTGGTCACGAGGTCGTCGGACAGGCGGTAGCCGGCTCCACGGACGGTCTGGATCGACTGCCGCCCGAAGGGCAGGTCGATCTTGCGCCTGAGGTAGCGGACGTACACCTCGACGATGTTGGGCTCACCCTCGTAGTTGGCGTCCCACACGTTGGCCATGATCGCGGACTTGGACACCACCTCTCCGCTGTGCCGCACGAGGTACTCGAGGACAGCGAACTCCCGGGACGTCAGGTTGATCGAGGTGTCGCCCCTGCGGACCCGGCGGCGCGCCGGGTCGAGCGAGAGGTCCCCGGCGCGCAGCACCACCGGCCGCGCCGGTGCGCCCCGCCGGATCAGGGCCCGGAGATGTGCCACGAGGACGACGAAGTCGAACGGCTTGGTCAGGTAGTCGTCGGCACCGATGTCCAACGCCGCGGCCTGGCTGCGCGACCCGTGCCGGGCGGTGAGCACCAGCACGGGAGTCCATACGCCGCGCTCACGCAGCAGCTCGAGGACCCTGTGCCCGTCGATGGTGGGCAGCATCAGGTCCAGGACGATCGCGTCGTAGGGGCTCTCGGTCGCCGCCCACACCCCGTCGCCCCCGTCGTGCACGAGATCGACCGTGAACCCCGCGTCGTTGAGGCCACGCCGGATCGTGCGAGCAAGAGGCAGCTCGTCCTCCACGACCAGGACCTTCATCGGTGCCCGTTCATTCGACCGGGCCCGTGGTGCACGGCAGGAGGACGCGGAAGGTGGTACGCCCGGCCGACGGGTCGACCAGGGTGACCTCGCCGCCGGCGTCGCGCGCGGTCTCCCGGGCCAGCCACAGGCCGAGCCCGCCGGCGATGCTGGCGTCGCGCCCGCTGACCCATGCGTCGAAGATGTGCGGGGCCAGCGCGGACGCCACCCCGTCTCCGGAGTTCGTCACGTCGACCGTGATCCGGGTGCCGGAATCCTGCATCGCGACCGTGATGCCGACCCGGCCGCCGGTGGGGGTGTGGCGGATGGCGTTGTCGACGATCGGCTCGACGACGTCGCCGATCCCCGGAGAGGCGACGTCGCCGTCCAGACCTGCCGGCAGGGCCAAGGTGAGGGTCACCCCGGACAGGGTCGCCTGGCGGGACCACCTCGTGGTCGCCGCCTCGAGCACGGGATGGACCGGACCCGCGCTTGCGCGGGAACGCGGGCGGGTGCGGGCCAGCATCCGGTCGACGACGAGGGCCAGCTGATCGGCGTCTGCGACGATGCGCCGCAGCGCCGCCAGGTGCTCGCTCGAGTCGGTCTCCCGCAGGGCCAGCTCGGCTTCGGCGCGCAGGGTGGCGACGGGGGTGCGCAGCCGGTGCCCGGCGTCGGCGGCGAAGGCGAGCTCCCTGCTGTGGCCCTGGTGCAGTCGGTGCAGCATCCGGTTGAGTGCGCCGACCAGGCGCGCGAGCTCGGCGTCGTGAACGGGGACGGGGAGGCCGTCCTCCAGGTCGCCCGGCCTGATGCTCTCGGCGCCCTCGGTCAGCCTGGTGACGGTGCGCAGTGCGCGACCCGCGAGCACCCAGGCCAGCGCCGCGATCGCGAGGACGACCGAGACGAGACCGACGAGCAGCAGAGCGAGCAGGTCCGAGCGCGCGGCCGTGAACCCTTCGCCGTCCACGGCCACCACCAGGGCGCCTGTTCCGGCCGGCGACCTTCCGCTCGCTGACAGCCGGAGGGGTACGCCGAGGGCCACGAGGTCGATGTCGGGTTGCTGCAACGACAGCGACCGGCGGGTGCCGCCCGTGCCACCGGCCCGCACCTCGTGCAGCGGAACGAGGGGCGGGACCCCGGTCAGGGCCGGGCTGCTGGCGAGGACCTGACCGTCCGGGCCCACGACCTGGACCAGGTCGGTGCGCAGGCTGCCACGGTCGGGGCGCAGGGAGCCGTCCGGGCGGACCTGGTCCCGCACGAGGTCGAGCCTGGTCCGCAGCGCCGTGCGCACCGCTGCGTCCTCGACCTGGTGCAGCCGGATGGTCGCGATCGCGCCGAACAGTGTGGCGAAGACGAGGCCGACCGCGACCGCGCCGAGGACGAGGCGGCCACGCAGCGAGCCGGGCCAGCCCCTCACGGTGTGGCCGAGAGCCGGTAGCCGACACCGCGGACCGTGTGGATCAGGTCCGGCGCCCCGGCTGCGGCGAGACGGCTGCGCACGTACCCGACGTACACGTCGACCACGTTGGACGTGCCGTCGTAGGCGTAGTCCCAGACGTGGTCGAGGATCTCGGTGCGGCGCAGGACGTCGCCTGGTCGGCGCATGAAGTAGTCGAGCAGCGCGAACTCCCGCGGTGAGAGCTCCACCGGGCGGCCCTGCCAGTGCACGTCGTGCCCGGCTGGGTCGAGCACCAGTTCGCCGGTCACCAGGACGGCGGGGCGTGCGGTCTCGCCGCGACGCAGCAGCGCCCTCAGCCTGGCGGCCAGCTCACCGAAGGCGAACGGCTTGCCCAGGTAGTCGTCGGCGCCGACGTCCAGGCCGGCGATCCGGTCTCCCACGCCGGTGCGGGCCGTCAACATCAGCACCGGTGTCCAGACGCGTTCCTGGCGCAGCCATCGGCACCAGTCGAGCCCGGACTCCTCGCCGGGCAGCCCGACGTCGCAGACCACGGCGTCGTAGGGGGTGCTGGCGATCGCGTGCCGGGCATCGACCGCATCGCCGGCGACGTCGACGGCCCAGCCTTCCTGCTCGAGGCCGCGGCGCAGCAACCCCGCCATCCGCACGTCGTCCTCGACGACCAACAGCTTCACGGCGCGCCCTCCGGCCTCGACGCTATCGGTGCCGGAGCCCACTGGGTCACAGGTCACGCAGCGCGCTGGGGCCGGCCCGGGCGACCAGGCGACCCACGCCCGCGACGACGACGACGGTTACTCCGCACACCAGGGCGAGCAGCACCCCCAGGTAGGTCCACGGCACGGTGGCCGCGGCCGGCGCCGGGTCGAAGATGCCGTTGAGCACCTTGACCAGCAGGTAAGCGATCACCACTCCGATCGTCGCACCGCCCAGCACCCCGGCGGCGACCATCGCCCGGGCCTCCGCGATCAGGAACCGGCCGCGCTGCCGTGCGGTGGCGCCGAGTGCGGCGAGCAGCACCAGCCCGCGCCGCCGTTCGACGATGCCACCCAGCAGAGCCAGCCCGGAGCAGGCCAGGGCCAGCAGGAGCCCGAAGCCGAGCTCGAGACGGGACAGACCGGTGAGATCGGTCGACGCGAGCCCGGACGCGCTGGGGACCGTGGCCCGCCCGGAGGCGATGTCCTGCACCCGCGCGCCGGTGCCGACCAGCGCCGACCGCAGCGAGGCGGCGGTCCCGGAGGGGTCGCCGCTGGAGACCAGGAACGTGCCGACGGCGTCGGATCCGGTCGCTGACGCCAGGTAGGCGGCGTTGGCCACGATGAAGCTGTCCTTGGGTGCCGTGGGCCACTCGGTCACCTGCCCCAGGACGTGGAAGCTCACCGGGCGGTAGGTCTGGTCCGAGCCGGTCTGCAGGCGGATCCGGATCAGGTCGCCGGGGTGGAGCTGGTAGTCGTGCAGCGTCTCCGCGGAGAGCAGGACGCCGTCCGGCGTCGCACCCAGGGCTGCGAGGGTCTTCGTGACGGTGCTGCCGGGCACGAAGGCGTCCTGCAGGGGGGCCACCCGGGCGAAGGTGTCGGCCCGCACACCGTAGATGTCCTGCAGGTCCGGGCCGACATAGGCGAACCGGTGCTGGAGCGGCTCGACGGCTCGCACGCCCGACACGCGGCGCAACGCCGTGGCCCCGTCCGGGCCGATGCTCGATCCGGGAGGCTCGACCACGGCGACGTCGCTGCCCACGGTGAGGGCGACGTCGACCCGGGACTGGGTCTGGTAGGTGGCGGTGAAGATAGCGGTCGAACCGGCCAGGCCGAGTGCCACCGCCAGGCCAGCAGCACCGCGTGCGATCACCCGGCGCCGCCGGCGGATGGCGGCGGCTTCCAGCTCCGGAGCCGTTCCGGGGCGCTGTCGGGTCCACCGCCCGGTGCGCCGTCCGGTCGCGAAGGCGGTGAGCCGCCACACCAGAAGTGCCAGGCCGGGCCAGGCCAGCGCCGGGCCTAGCAGTGCCGCGTAGTTCACCTGCGTCGTCGGCACACCCTCCGGCGCCAGGACGACCTGGTAGCCGCTGCGTGCGGTCGCCGCGAAGGACACCGCGGCTCCGGCGAGCAGGACGACGTCCAGCCCGGCCCGCAGTGGCCACGGGCTGCCGGTGCGCTGCCCACGTGCGGCCTCGGCCGCGACGCCGGACTCGGCCCGCCCGAGTGCGAGGCGAGTGACCGTGCCGGCCTGGGTGCCCGCGGCCAGCAGCAGTCCGCCGACGGCCCCGGCGAGGGTCCACCCCAGCGACAAGGAGCTCCCGGCAGGCAGCGCCAGCCTGATCGCGAGCAGTGCCAGGGGTATCCCGAGCGCAGCGCCGAGCGCCGCGGTGATGGCTGCCTCACCCGCGACCATCCACAGGATCGGCGCCGCGGTCGCTCCGCGCAGCCGCAGCAGCGCCACCTCCCGGCGTCGCCGCTCCGAGCGCAGCGCGATGACCAGGGCGGCCACGACCGCCGCCAGCGCCAGCCCGGGCAGACCGAGCAGGATGAACAGCAGGTCCGCGTACCGGGCGTCCTCGCCGGCGGCGGTCAGGGCAGCGCCCAGGTTGTCGCCCACCAGCGCACCCCCGGCGACCGCGGCCTGCAGGTGGTTGGCGCGGCCGTGCACGAGCAGGGTCGCGCTGTGGGGGTCGGCCGGCAGGTGGTCGTGCCGGAAGCCGACGTGCAGCTGGCGGACGACGGCGGTAGAGCCGACCACGCGGGCGAAGACGCTCGGAGGCACCAGCACGACGTTGTCCGGCGGTGCACTCACGCCGGCCCCCGGCGCGAGTCCCACGACCTGGAAGAACGAGTCGGCGGCGGGCATGTCGACCACGCCGTCGATGGTCAGCGGGGACTTCCCGCTCGCGGTGCGCACGGTGATCTGGTCGCCGGGCGCCGCCGCGAGGTTGGCGGCAGTCTGCTGGAAGAGCTGAACGCCGGAGGTCGAGCCGAGCAGATGCCGCAGCTCGCCCGGGAAGGCCTTCGCGTAGGTCGGCGGGATCGCCACGACGTACGCCGACCCGGTCTGGCGGGTTCCACCGACACCAGTCGACTCCAGGGCCTTCACCTGGGCGAAGGACACCTGCTGGACCGTGCGGAGGTCCTTCACCCGGGACACGTCCTTGGTGACCGCGGCCGCGCTGCCCTGCGGGGTGACCTGGACCTGCCAGTCGACCGGTACCGAGGCGGCGGCGCGGGTGGTGAGCGCAGCCCTGCTCTGGGTGACGAACGAGCCGAGGCTGGCGACGAAGCCCACCGCGACGGCGATGCTGAGAGCGGCGACGAGGAGCTCGAGCGGGCGGCGGCGGACGAGTCCGCGCAGCCAGCGGGTGGTCCTCATCGGACGCCTGCCTCGGTCAGGTGGCCTTCGGGTGTGACGGCGAGCTGGTGGTCGAGCATGGCGGCGAGCTCCGGGTCATGGGTGGCGATGATCAGGGCACCGCCGGCGGCGGACACCCCGTCGCGCAGGGCCAGGGCGACCTGGTGGGCGTAGGCCCGGTCCAGGGCGCCGGTGGGTTCGTCGGCGAGGACGAGCCGGTGGTCGCCGGCCAGTGCGCGGGCGATCGCGATCCGCTGCTGCTGGCCGCCCGACAGCTGGGCCGGCAGCGCATCGGCAGCGTCGGCGACGCCGAGGGCCTCCAGGGCGCTCATGGCGGCCTCGCGCGCCGGGGCCACCGGAGTCCCCCGCAGTCGCAGCGGCAGGGTCACGTTCTCCACCGCCGTGAGCTCGGGCATCAGCGATGGTGCTTGGAAGACCATGCCGATCTGGGCCCGTCGCCGGTGCGGGTCCGGGTCCAGACCCGGCCAGCTCACGTGGCCGGTCGTCGGGGCCAGCAGGCCGGCGAGGGCCAGCAGAAGGGTGGTCTTGCCGCTGCCGGAGCGGCCGGTCAGCGCCAGCTGCGAGGTGGGCGCGATCTCCAGGTCGACGCCGCGGAAGACGTCCGTGCTGCCGAACCGGACCCCCAGGGACTCGGCGCGGACAAGCAGACCGGACTGCGTGGCGCTCACCGGACCCGACCGTCCACGAGGTGGACGACCCGGTCGGCGGCGTCGGCGACAGCCGTCGAGTGCGTGACCAGCACGGTGGCCCCATCTGCCGGCTGCAGGTCGCGCAGCAGCTCGAGGATGGCGCCCTCCTCGTCCCGGCTCACCTCTGCCGTGGGCTCGTCGGCCAGCAGCAGCGCCGGACCGCCCGACAGAGCGACCGCGAGGTTGGCCCGCGCTGTCTCACCGCCGGAGAGGGTCGACGGCCGCGCCGCGGAGCGGTGGCGAAGGCCGACGGCCTCCAGCAGGGCCAGCAGCTCGCCGGTCGAGGGTGCAGCGGGCCGGAAGGACCCGGCCAGCCGCAGGTTGCCGAGCACGTCGAGGTGCTCGACCAACCCGCTGGACTGGGTCAGCACACCGATCCGTCGGCCACGCAGCCGGGCCTGGGTGCTGGCGCTCTCGTGACTCATCGCCTGGCCGGCGACCGTCACGCGGCCACCGTCGGGGTCGTCGAGGCCGGCGAGCAGGTTGAGCAGGGTGGACTTGCCGGAACCGGAGGGCCCGACGACCGCGACGGTCTCCCCCGGGAGCAGGGTCAGGGAGACGTCGCGCAACGCGGCCACCTCCTCACCGCCTCTGCGGAAGAAACGGTGCAGGCCTTGGGCGTGCAGGACGGGCGTGGTCATCGGATCTGCAGGCTCTGGGACATGGTCCGGTAGGCGTCGACGTTGTCCGCGCCGACAGGCCCGTACAGGTCCATCCGCACCAGGCGACCCGAGCTGAACACGAGGTACTCCTCGACCTCGTCCCGGTACACCTTGCCGGTGACGGCGTCGGCGTCGGAGTTGCGCCGGAAGACGATCCGCACGCCCTTGCCACCCGGCAGGCTGACGGGCGTGATGGTGCTGAGGTGGAACGCCGGAACCGACTGCTGCAAGCGCGTCACATCCGTCGATCGGGCCGAAGCCACCGTCGGCGGGGACGTCGCCGCCGTGCTGTCGACGGTCACTCCGTTGAGCTTGTCGGTGAAGTTGACCGTGGTCCCGCTGCCGGTCTGGGCCCAGCCCTCCGGGTGCGTGAAGGCGTAGCCGCCAGCGGTGTTGCGGTAGCGCACGAAGGCCAGGTTGTCCGGGATGTCGCCAGGCGGGTTGCTCTCCGCCGGGACCGCGGCAACCTTGCCCGGGGAGGCGGGCGGAGAGGCGGAGCCCGGGTCCGGCGTGCCGGCTGCCGAGGCCGCGCCGGACGTCGAGGACGCAGCGCCCGACGATGCGGCGGATGAGCCGCCACCACCGGCGCAGCCCACGAGAGCTGCCAGCAGGAAGGCTGCGAGGGGTAGGCCGCGGGTGATGAGCCGGGGGCTCGGGGTGAGGTTCACATCGCCGACCATCACGGGTGCTTGATGAGACCGGCATGAGAGGTGATCGGTGCCGGAAACCGCGGCTCGGACCCGCGGCGGCTGGCCCACCTGTGTCCCGTCGGTGAGCCCGGACGGGTGACGCCCCGCGCCGGCTCGAGCAACCGAGGCCGTCTGGCCGGTTCGCCACCGAGCCTGCGGGCAGGCTCCGGGGTATGGCAACCATGCAGGCAGCGGTGCAGGACCGTGTTCTCACCCAGGCCGTGTTCAACCCCGGCGCCACGACGGGTGAGCTGCTCGCAGGATGTCCCCGAGGTGCGAACGAGCGTGATGTGCGCCGCGCCGTCGAGTTCCTGCGCGGCGCCGACGCTGTCAGCGGCTCGCCGCTGGCGCTCACCGCGGAGGGCCTACGCCGGTTCGTGCCCGCCTGGCGCCGCACGCGTGACGTCGAGCGCGCAGCCACGGCGGCACCTCCGGCTCGCTAGGGCGGGATCGGTCGCGGGTCCCTCTGGCGTCCCGCCCGGCTGTGCGGTGTACTGGTGGCGAAGCGCCCCGGCCCCCGGCGTTCGAGACCGTCTCGGTCTCCGCCGTGATCGCGGTTCCGTGGTGGACCGCATCAGTCCAGCAGCGTGGCGCTCGGCGGCACCGAGACTGCGCGGCAGCGCCTCCGGCCCGTGCTCATCACCCGGCCGGGGGCGCTGCTGCGCCCTCCTGACGTGGCGGGCTGCGCACCTGTCCGCCCTTGGCAGTCGTCGTCGTCCGGATTCAGGCCGCGGGCGACTCCGCCGGTGGAGCGGAGCGGAGCGCAGCAGCCGCGAGCACTCGAGCGCGTAGTCCTGCTCGAGCTCGGCGACGAGATCGTCGCGGTCGTCGGTGACTGCGCGGTTCACGGCATCGACGTACGTGGCGTGCATGCCGGCGAGGGCCCGGGCCGTCGAGGTCCACATGGGGCGTTGCTCCTTGTCGTGCGCTCGGTGAGACCGGCTGACACCGTCCAGGCTGACCCAGCCAGGTGTCGGGACTGTGTGCGCCGGGAAACGATCCGGTGAGATCCGTCAGGTGGCGAGGGTTCTGCCCCTGACCCCGGGTATCTCCCGGCCGCCTGCCTGGTCTCGACGAGGAGTCCCCATGCGCACAGCGCTGAGCGCCGTGATCGCGACCGCGCTGACGGTCCTCTGGGTCGCCCCGTCCGCACCGGCCCAGGCCGACGGCCCTGCGGGGGACCGCGCGACGCTCATGCGTTACGCGGAGCACACCTGGGCGTCCTTCGAGGCGATGGTCGACACCGGCAGCGGCCTGCCGACCGACCAGCTCTTCGACGACGGCCACACCGACGTGCAGACCTCGACGACGAACATCGGCGCGTACATGTGGAGCGCCGTCGCCGCCGAGAAGCTCGGCATCATCGGCCACGCCGAGGTGGTCGGCCGGCTGACGAAGACCATCACCACGCTCGAGGGAATGGAGACCTACACGTCGACCGGCCAGTTCTACAACTGGTACGACCACCGCGACGGCGCGAAGCTCACCTCGTGGCCGCCCACCGGCGACCCGCTCGACCCGATCCTGTCCTCGGTGGACAACGCATGGCTGGCGACCGGCATTCGCATCGTCGAGAAGGCGGTCCCGGAGCTGTCGTCGCGGGCCGGTGCGATCTACGACTCGATGGACTTCGGCTTCTACTACGTGCCGGACAAGAACCGGATCCTGTTCCTCTTCAAGCCGTCCACCGGTGACGGACCGTGCTGCTACGACACCGTGCTCTCCGAGTCCCGCATCGCCGACTACATCGGTATCGCGAAGGGCGAGCTGCCGCGCAAGGAGTACTACGGCCGGTGGCCTTCGTTCCCCGACACGTGCGACTTCTCGTTCCAGGAGCAGAAGCCGTCCGGCTACTGGGCCAGCTACGACGGCGTCGACGTCTACGACGGCAGCTACACCTACGGCGACACGAAGATCACGCCCAGCTGGGGTGGTTCGATGTTCGAGGCGCTGATGCCGTCGCTGTTCGTGCCCGAGGAGAAGTGGGGCGCCGGCTCGTGGCGCCAGAACCACCCGCTCACGGTCGACGCGCAGATCGACCTCGGCCTGAACGTCGCGGGGTACGGCGTCTGGGGCTTCTCTCCCTCCAACACCCCTGAGGGCGGCTACGGCGCCTACGGCGTCGACCTCGCGGGCATGGACCCCAACGGCATGTCGTCCAACGAGGACAACACGCTGGTCGACCACGGCTTCGCCGGCTGCGGCGGACGCCCGGCGACCGAGGATCCGCCGGCCAGCGCGTACACCAACGGCGTGGTGACGCCGCACGCCGCGTTCCTCGGCCTGCGGTACCGGCCGGCCCAGGCCGTCGTGAACCCTCGCGCGGCTGGAGGCCGTGCCCGGCGTCTTCGACAGGTGGGGCTTCGCCGACTCGGTCAACGTCGGCACCGGTCTGCCGTCCGCCTCGTACCTCTCGCTGGACCAGGGCATGATCATGGCCGCGCTCGGCAACTACCTCGGAAACGACGTCATGCGCACGGCGTTCGCCTCGGCCGACATCACGAAGGCGGTCCGGCCGATCCTCGGGGTCGAGGAGTTCAACACCCGACCGCGGGCCTGCACCCTCACTGGCACCACGGGCGCCGACACCCTGGTGGGGACGAAGGGCGACGACGTCATCTGCGCCCTCGGTGGTGACGACAGCGTGCGCGGCATGGGCGGCAACGACATCGTCTACGGCGACGAGGGGGCCGACCACCTGATCGGCAACGGCGGCAACGACACGCTGTACGGCGACGACGGCGAGGACAAGCTCGACGGCGGCGACGGGGCCGACATCCTCTCCGGGGGCGCCGGGGCGGACCGGCTGTCCGGTGACGCCGGCGCTGACCACCTCGAGGGTGGGCTGGGTGCCGATCGGTGCACGGGCGACGCGGCCGACGACCGCCCGGGCGGCTGCTGACCCACCCGCTCGCACCACGACGGGACCGGACCGCGGTCCGTCGTCCGTCGGGCTCGACCGATGCGTGCGGCCGGTTCGCGGCGCCGTCGGGATCCCCCGCGTCCTGACAGGTGACGACTAGTGACCGCGGGGTACGAGGGGCGTACCGTGTCCCGGGATCGCCGCGCCTGGTGATCATGTGCGGGCCACGGTCCCGACCACGGGCCATAGCTCCTCCACCTCCTCGTCTCCAGGAGATCGCGCCATGACTGCACAGTTCCCGGGCACCCAGCGGGCCGACCTCCAGGTCGTCCGCGACGGCGAGGATCCGGCGGGCGGCGACACCACCGCACAGGCCGTGGGCCTCCTCGAGAACGCCCGCAAGGTGGCCGACTCGACGGTGGCCGAGGCCCGCGACGAGGCCGAGCGGCTGCTCGCTGCTGCCCGCGAGCGCGCGCAGCAGGTGCAGCGCGAGGTCAAGGAGCTCGGCCAGAAGCTGCGCACGGACGCCGAGCGCGAGGCGGCACAGGCGCGCCACCAGGCCTACGGCGAGTCGGAGCGGATCGTCGGCGAGGCGCGCAGCGAGGTGACCACGCTCAAGGCGTCGGTGGCGGGGCTGCGCGAGGAGCGTGACGCCGCCGAGGCGGCGATGCGCGAGCTCGCCGGCCGCCTGCAGAGCGCGCTCGAGAGGTACAGCGCGCCGCAGGGCGACCAGCAGCCCGACCAGCAGGGCGAGCAGCGCGAGGGCGACTACCACCAGGGCTGACCCGCCTGCCGCACCACCCGTCCGGGCACGTACCGGCCGGACTCCCGCGGACGATCCGCGGCCGCTGTCCGCCGTCCGTTCTGGACCGGTATGTCACGCCTCACCCGAGCTCGGGCACTTGACGTGACGTCTGTGACAGGTGTTGTCTATCGGGGCTGTTGTGGCGTCAATCGACCGACAGCCCCGACGCCTCCCTCCGGGTGGCGCGCGAGAGGAGACGGCCGATGGCGCAGCCCGCTCGCCGCCGCCTGCCGTCCGGGCGCTCCGCTCCTCCGGTCGTGCGCCGTCGCCGCAGCGCCCTGCTCGCCGTCGCCGCCGTGCTGGCTTCGCTCGCCCCGCTCGGCCCGATGGCCCGGGCGGCCGACCACCCGGTCGTCCCGAGCCAGGAGCAGGTCGACGCCAGCAAGGCACAGGCGGCCGGCACCGCCGACCAGGTCGGTGCGATCGAGGCCCAGCTGGCCGGTGCCAGCGCCCGCGCCGACCGGCTCGCCACCGAGGTCGCCCAGGCGGTCGAGGCGTACAACGGCGCCCGGTTCCGGCTCGCCGCGGCCGTGGCCCGCGCGGCGCAGGCCCAGCAGCAGGCCGGCAGCGCCCAGCAGCAGGTCGCGACCGCCCGCGCCGTGCTCGGCCGGTTCGCCGCCGCCGCCTACCGCTCCGGCGGCGACCTCGGCGGGCTGTCGGCGTTCCTCTACGCGCAGAGCCCCCGCGAGCTGCTGAGCCGCGCCGCGGCCCTGCAGTCGATCGGGGACAGCCGCCGCACCGCGCTCGAAGGCTTCCGGTCCGCCCAGGCGTACGCCACCGTCCTGGACCACCGGGCCGCCGCCTTGGTCGCCAAGCGGCGGGCCGCGGCCAGGCAGGTGGCGGCCGCGCGGACCGCCGCTGAGGGGCGGCTGTCGGCCCAGCGGCAGTCCGTCGGTCAGATCGCGGCGCAGCGCGAGGCGCTCGTGCGCCGGCTCGCCGCCATCCGGCACACGACCGTACGGCTGGAGCGCGCCCGTCAGGCCGGCCTGGAGCGGGCCCGCCAGGAGGCCCTGCGCCGGGCCGCCGAAGCCAGGGCCCGCGAGGCTGCCCGGCAGGCCGAGGCCGCCCGCCTCGCGGCGGCCGCCAAGGCCGCGGAGGACGCCCGGACGGCTGCCGCGGCGAAGGCCCGTCAGGACGAGGCCGACCGCAAGGCCGCCGAGGCGGCGCAGGCCGCCGCCGACGCCCGGGCGGCTCAGCAGGACGCCGCCGGCTCCGGCGGCAACGGCAGCCGTGGTGGCTCGGAGCCCGCCGGCTCGTCCGGTGGTGCCGGTGGTGGCGGCGGCACGGGGGGCAACGGCGGCGGGACCGGCGACGCTGGCGCTACCGCTCCCGCCCCCGACCCGGCCCCGACCGGGTCGTCCGCGGGCAGCGCCTCCGGGGCCCAGGCGGCCATCGACTTCGCCCGCGCACAGATCGGCAAGGCCTACGAGTGGGCGGCCGACGGGCCGTCGACCTTCGACTGCTCCGGCCTGACCATGCGGGCCTGGCAGCAGGGCGGTGTCGGTCTGCCGCACTACACGGTGGCGCAGTACCAGCAGGCGCAGAAGGTGGGCCTCGGGGACCTGCGCCCGGGCGACCTGGTGTTCTTCGCCAGCAGCTCGGACTACCGCTCGATCTACCACGTCGGCCTCTACATCGGCGGCGGCCAGATGATCGAGGCGCCGTACACCGGCGAGTCGGTCCGGGTGTCCAGCATCTACCGGTCCAGCCTCTTCGGCGCGGCCCGGCCATGAGCCACGGGTTCGCCGGCTCCTACGGTGAGCGGCACGGCCGCGCCTTCGGCGGCTGGCTGGTGCTGTTCGCCCTCGGCTACGTCGTCCTGCACCACGCCGGCACGGTCTTCACCGGGCTCGGCGACGTCGGCGACACGAAGACCCGGTGGGCCGACTGGATCGACCTGCTCACGCCGTACGTCGTCACCGGGACCGTGGGCGGTGCGTTGCGCGGCGGCGGAGCCAGCCGCGGCACCTGGACGGCGTTCTGGTTCGCCGCCGTCCTCTACACCCAGGGCCACGGCATCCACCTCGCCGCCAACAGCATCAACAACGCGGTGGCCGGCGACGCCGAGCCCAGCTACCTGTGGGACGAGCACGTCGGCCACTACCTCTGGTACGTCGGCTTCTACCTGCTGGTCGTCGCGCTGGCCGTCGCGCTCGCCGACCGCCGCACCCGCGGCGGTGTCGGCGGCCACCTGCTCGCGCTGCTCGTCGGCTTCACCAACTTCACCAACGCCGTCGAGGGCCAGACGCCGTGGCTGGGCATCGGGGCCGCTGCCGTCTTCGCGGTCTGGGGGCTGCTCACCCGCGACGGCGTCGGACGGCTGCTGCTCACCGCCTACGCGTTCTCCCTGGCGCTGTTCGCCGCCTTCGGCATCTGGCAGGGCGGGTTCCCGGAGTTCTCCCAGCTCGGCTGGATCTGAGGGGAACCCGCAGCGCCCACCTGACCATGGGCGCACCCTGGTGAGGAGACGCCGATCCAGCTCGGGCGTCGGACCCGGCGCCCGGTGCGGCGTGCTCCGACCCCGGTCTCGTTCTAGTGAGCCTCGCCGCGAGCCTGCGCGTCGGCCAGCCTCTTGCGGGACGCGATGATCTCGGCCTCGGCCTCGACGCGGCCGGTCCATGTCGCACCCTCGACCGACTTGCCGGGCTCGAGGTCCTTATAGACCTCGAAGAAGTGCTGGATCTCCAGGCGGTCGAACTCCGGCACGTGGTGGATGTCGCGCAGGTGCTCCGACCGCTGGTCGGTCGCCGGCACGCACAGGACCTTGTCGTCCCCGCCGGCCTCGTCGGTCATCCGGAACATGCCGAGCGCACGGGCCTTGATGAGGCAACCCGGGAAGGTCGGCTCCTCCAGCAGGACCAGCGCGTCGAGCGGATCGCCGTCCTCGCCGAGCGTGTCCTCGATATAGCCGTAGTCGGCCGGGTAGCGCGTCGAGGTGAACAGCATCCGGTCCAGCCGGATGCGACCGCTCGCGTGGTCCATCTCGTACTTGTTGCGCTGTCCCTTGGGGATCTCGATGAGGACGTCGAACTCCACTCCAGAGCCTCCTCGCTCGTCGCCGTGCGCCGGGTGGTCACGCCGCCGCTCGGTAGTCTCGCGTACGGGGGTGCACGCAGCGAACCCGGCAGGCCGACGAGGAGCGAGGTGAGCAGTGGTCGCCCGGCGACAGCTCCTGGCGGCCACGACCGCGGTGCTGCTCGCGGGGGCCCTCGGTGTCGCCGGCCTGGACGCGACCGGTCACCTGCCGGCCCGTCCGTTCGCGGAGCCGGTGGCGACACCGACGGTCGCCCTCGACCCGCCCCGCGTCCCGGCTGCCGACGTCCTCGTCCCGGAGCCGGGCTCGTCCGCCGCGGCGGCCCCTGCTCTCGACCAGCGGAGGCTGGTCGCCGCGCTGCGGACTCCCGCCCTCGGCGGTGCCGCGGCAGTCGTCGTCGACGTCGCCTCGGGAGCGCTGCTGCTCGACAGCGACGCGGGCACCCCGCGCATCCCGGCGTCGGTGGCGAAGCTCGCGACCGCTGCCGCGGTGCTGCGGTCGGCCGGCCCGCGGCACCGGCTCGCGACGCGGGTGGTGGCCGGCTCGGCGGCCGGGCAGGTGGTGCTGGTCGGCGGCGGTGACGCGAGCCTGACCACCCGCCGGCCGAGGGCCGCCAGCCTGCCCCAGCGCGCCAGCCTCGCCGCCCTCGCCGACGCGACCGCGGCTGCGCTGACCGCTGCGGCCGGCGGCGCGGCGCGGGTGACCGTCGCGGTTGACGACTCGGCGTTCACCGGCCCCTCGGTGTCACCGGCCTGGCGCAGCAGCTACGTCCCGTCGGGCGTGGTCTCGCCCGTGAGCGCACTCTCGGTCGACGCCGGCCGGGTCGCACCGGGCGCGGCCACGCGCTCGGCCGACCCGGCCATGGCCGCGGGTGCCGACCTGGTGCGGCTGCTGGGCAAGCGCGGCGTCGACGTCGCGCCGGAGGTCGTGCGCGCGGTCGCCCCGGTCGGTGGGCGCGAGCTGGCCCGGGTCGAGTCGCCCCCGGTGGCCGAGCTCGTCGAGCTGGCCCTGCAGACCAGCGACAACGACCTCGCCGAGGCCCTGGCCAGGGTTGCGGCCCTGGCGTCCGGCCGGCCCGGTTCCTTCGAGGGCGCCCGCGAGGCGGTGGGCGCGGCGCTGGCCGGGCTCGGCGTACCCGCCGACGGCACGGAGCTGCTCGACGGCAGCGGGCTGGCGCGCGGGTCGCGTGTCGCACCGCTCACCCTGGCCCGGCTGCTCCAGCTCGCGGCCGACGGGTCGCACCCGGTCCTCGCACCGCTCGTCGAGGGGTTGCCGGTGGCCGCGTTCAGCGGCACCCTCTCCGACCGTTTCGTGGCCGGCGACCCACGGGCCGGTGCCGGGCTGGTGCGAGCCAAGACGGGGACGCTCACCGGGGTGTCGGCTCTCGCCGGCGTCGTGTCGGTGGCCGGTCGGCCCGCGGTGGTCGTCGCCATGTCCGACTCGGTCCCCGTCGGGGCGACGCTGCAGGCACGCGACGACCTCGACAGGTTTGCGGCGCTGCTGGCCGGTGGGAGCGCGAAAAATCCCGGTGACGCTGGTGATTGACCTGCTGGCCCACGGGAACCATCGCGGCGACCAAGGAGGTAGTACCCATGCACTCACTGCTGTGGATCCTCGCCCTGCTGATCGGGATCTGGGGTGTCGTGACCCTCGTTCGTGGTCAGGTCATCCTGGGCATCGTGCTCATCGTCGTTGCGCTGCTCGTCGGTCCCGGCGGCGTGAGCATCTTCACCTAGCTCCACCGGCACGGCTGCCAGCCAGCCGTTGCGCCCGTCGGCCGGCCGCTCCCGCACGGGACCGGCCGGCCGTCGGCGTCCCGGGAACTTCTCGGTCCCGGCGCTCGATGAGCAGTGGTGAGCACCTTCTCGAGGCTGCGCCGCCCGTGGGCCCTGCCGCCGCCCCGGCCCAACGACGTACGGTGACGCGATGAGCACCTCGATGGTCGACTGGGACCTTGCCGTCGCGACCGGCCGTCGCCTCGTCAGCGCCGGGCCGCAGGTCAGCCTGACGGAGGCCCGTGAGGTCGTCACCCAGCTGCGGGCCCACGCCGCCGAGGCACACGGTCACGTCGCCGCCTTCACCCGCCTCGACGCGCCTACCGACGGCGCTACGGTCGCCGTGATCGACCGGCCGGGCTGGATCCAGGCGAACGCCGCCGGCTTCCGCACGGTCCTCGAGCCGCTGGTCGACAAGATCCAGGAGCGCCGGCCGCGTACGACCTCGCCGGTGTCTGACGCGGTGGGGTCCAAGGTCACCGGTGTGCAGACCGGGTCGCTGCTGGCGTTCCTCGCGACGAAGGTCCTCGGCCAGTACGAGCTCTTCCCGCCTTACGGCGTCGACCCGGGCGACAAGCCCGGCCGGCTGCTGCTCGTCGCACCGAACATCGTCTCGGCCGAGCGCGAGATGGGCGTCGACCCGCGGGACTTCCGGTTGTGGGTCTGCCTGCACGAGGAGACGCACCGCGTGCAGTTCGGTGCGGTCCCGTGGCTGCGGGCGCACCTGATGGACGAGATCGGTGCCTTCGTCGCCGCGACGGAGGTCGACCCGGCGGCGCTGGCGGCGCGGCTCAAGGCGGCGGCGGCCGCGGCGTACGGCGCCATCAAGGACGGTTTCGACCCGGACAACACCGAGGGCGGCTCCCTGGTCGAGGCCGTGCAGACCCCGGAGCAGCGCGAGATCCTCGACCGCATCACGGCGCTGATGTCGCTGCTCGAGGGGCACGCCGACTTCGTCATGGACGGTGTCGGCCCGGCGGTGGTCCCGTCGGTCGCCACGATCCGTGCCAAGTTCCAGTCCCGGCGTCGCGACGCGTCGCGCGTCGAGCACGTCGTCAGGCGGCTTCTCGGCGTCGACGCCAAGCTGCGGCAGTACCGCGACGGCGAGCGGTTCGTGCGCGGGGCGGTCGACCGCGTGGGCATGGACGGCTTCAACCAGGTGTGGGCCCGGGCCGGGAACCTTCCGACGAGGGACGAGATCTCCGACCCCGCCGCCTGGGTCGAACGCGTCATCGAGCAGAAGCAGCTGCCTGCCTGACCCGCCGCGCAGAACTCCACCGCCGCGGCTGCCCGAGTTGATCACGGCCCCGTGATCACCTCGGGCCACCAATGGCCTGCACGCCACTGTCGACCCGGAATGACCACGGTCCCGTGATCACCTGGGGGAGGGCAGGATGGGGGCGTGGGTCCGCAGCCGGAGGTCGCCGCCGTACGACGAGCGGTGCGCGCCGCGCTCACCGACCTCGTCCCGGGCGAGCTCGTGGTCGTCGCGTGCAGCGGGGGAGCCGACTCGGTGGCCCTCGCCGCGGCGCTGGCGTTCGAGGCGCCTCGGGCCGGGCTGCGAGCCGGCGGGCTGACGGTCGACCACCGGCTGCAGCCCGGCTCCGCCGACCGCGCGGCGAAGGTCGCCGCCGAGCTCACCGGGCTCGGTCTCGTCCCGGTCGAGGTCCTGACCGTCGACGGGACGGCCGCGGGCGGCGGCCCGGAGGCAGCCGCCCGAGCCGCCCGCTACGCGGCCCTCGACGGCGCGGCCGACGGGCTTGCAGCGACCGCGGTCCTGCTCGGCCACACCCGCGACGACCAGGCCGAGACGGTCCTGCTCGGCCTGGCCCGCGGTTCGGGGGCCCGCTCGCTCGCCGGGATGGCCGCGGTCCGTGGTCGCTACCGCCGCCCGTTGCTCGACGTCCCGCGCGACGTCGTCCGTGCCGCGGCCGCCGGCCACGCCACCTGGGAGGACCCGCACAACACCGACCCGGCCTTCGCCCGCAGCCGGGTCCGCCACGAGGCTCTGCCCGCGCTCGAGCAGACGCTCGGCCCCGGCGTCGCGGCCGCCCTCGCGCGGTCCGCGGCGCAGCTGCGGGCCGACGCCGACGCCCTCGACGCCTGGGCGGCGCGCGCCCACGACGACGCCGGCCGGGACGGCGGCGGCCTCGACACCGGCGTCCTTGCCGGCCTGCCGGCCGCCGTGCGCACCCGGGTCCTGCGTCGCGCAGCGCTGGCCGCCGGCGCCCCGGCGTCCCAGCTGACCGCGGGCCACGTCGACGGGCTGGACCGGCTCGTCACGGACTGGCACGGGCAGGGCCCGCTGCACCTCCCCGGGGGAGTGGCGGCGAGCCGGGCGTGTGGGACGCTGGCGATCGCCCGGCCGAACCGCAGCACCTGAGGAGCACCCCCGCGTGGACGAGAAGGACCTGGGCACCGACCTCGAGAAGGTGCTCATCAGCGAGGAGCAGATCCGCACCCGGCTGGCCGAGATGGCCGCCGAGATCGCGGTCGACTACGAGGGCCGCGACGTCCTGCTCGTCGGCGTCCTCAAGGGCGCGGTCATGGTGATGGCGGACCTGGCCCGCGCGATCCCGGTCCACGTCGAGATGGACTGGATGGCCGTCTCGTCCTACGGCTCCGGCACCAAGTCCTCGGGCGTGGTCCGCATCCTCAAGGACCTCGAGCGCGACATCACCGACCGGCACGTGCTCATCGTCGAGGACATCATCGACTCCGGCCTGACGCTGTCCTGGCTGATGTCCAACCTCGGCTCGCGCGGCCCGGCCTCGGTCCAGGTCTGCACGCTGCTGCGCAAGCCCGACGCCGCCCAGGTCGACGTCCCCGTGAAGTACGTCGGCTTCGACATCCCGAACGAGTTCGTCATCGGCTACGGCCTCGACTACGGCGAGCGCTACCGCAACGTGCCGTTCGTCGGCACCCTCGCGCCGCACGTCTACTCCTCCTGAGGCCGGCCGCGGAGTCCACCGAGGAGGTTGGCTCCGAGGGCTGCGACATCCTCATGACCGAGCGCCTGGGCACCTCCGCGGGCTGACCCGTTCGCTCACCGCGGACGCCTCGCCCGGCCGTGGGGGGAACGGTCCGCAGCCGTCGGCGCGTTGAGCGGGTGTCGGACGGCGACCGCGCAAGCGGACGGCGTCACCCCGCACACAGGTGCCGGGGTACCCTCGAGGTCCGACTCACCCACGCCTGGCAGGAGGGACGGGGCGACCCGCCCCGGTTCGATGGACGTCAAACGCTACTTCCGAGGCCCTGTCGTGTGGGTCCTGCTGGTCATCGTCGCCGTGCTGCTGGTGACCTCCATCTCCTCCGCGACGGGTGGGTTCACGAAGGTCGACACGTCGGTCGCCGTGGAGCAGATCGCCACCGACAACGTCAGGACGGCCAAGCTCGTCGACCGCGACCAGCGGATCGAGCTCGAGCTCGTCAAGGCCGACTCCGACGGCGACACCAAGATCCAGGCCGACTACGTGCAGGCCCGGCAGCGTGAGCTCGTCGGGGCCCTGACCCAGCACCCGCCGACCGAGGGCTACACCGACAGCGTCCCCCGCACCTCCTGGCTCGTGTCGCTGTTCGTCAACTTCCTGCCGATCCTCATCCTCGTCGCGCTGTTCCTGTTCTTCTTCAACCAGATGCAGGGTGGCGGCAGCCGGGTCATGCAGTTCGGCAAGTCCAAGGCCAAGCTGATCAGCAAGGACACCCCGAAGACGACGTTCAAGGACGTCGCCGGAGCCGACGAGGCGGTCGAGGAGCTCGAGGAGATCAAGGAGTTCCTCGAGAACCCGGCCAAGTTCCAGGCGATCGGCGCCAAGATCCCCAAGGGCGTCCTGCTGTACGGCCCGCCCGGCACCGGCAAGACCCTGCTGGCCCGTGCGGTGGCCGGTGAGGCGGGGGTGCCGTTCTACTCGATCTCCGGCTCCGACTTCGTCGAGATGTTCGTGGGTGTCGGCGCCAGCCGGGTCCGCGACCTCTTCGAGCAGGCCAAGGCCAACGCGCCTGCCATCGTCTTCGTCGACGAGATCGACGCCGTCGGCCGGCACCGCGGCGCCGGCATGGGTGGCGGCCACGACGAGCGCGAGCAGACCCTCAACCAGCTGCTCGTCGAGATGGACGGCTTCGACGTCAAGGGCGGCGTGATCCTCATCGCCGCCACCAACCGGCCCGACATCCTCGACCCGGCACTGCTGCGACCGGGCCGCTTCGACCGGCAGATCGCGGTCGACCGTCCCGACCTCCATGGCCGCAACAAGATCCTCGAGGTGCACGCCAAGGGCAAGCCGCTCGCCGAGGGCATCGACCTGATGGCCTTCGCCCGCCGGACGCCCGGCTTCACCGGCGCCGACCTGGCGAACGTCCTCAACGAGGCCGCGCTGCTCACCGCCCGCTCCGACAAGAAGCTCATCGACGCCGACGCGCTCGACGAGGCCATCGACCGCGTGGTCGCCGGCCCGCAGAAGCGCACCCGGATCATGAGCGAGAAGGAGAAGAAGATCACGGCGTACCACGAGGGTGGTCACGCCCTGGTCGCCGCCGCGCTGCAGAACACCGACCCGGTGCACAAGATCACGATCCTGTCCCGCGGCCGTGCGCTCGGCTACACGATGGTGCTGCCGGACGAGGACAGGTACTCCACGACCCGCAACGAGATGCTCGACCAGCTGGCCTACATGCTCGGCGGGCGCGCGGCCGAGGAGATCGTGTTCCACGACCCCACCACCGGCGCCGCCAACGACATCGAGAAGGCCACCAGCGTGGCCCGCGCGATGGTCACGCAGTACGGCATGACCGAGCGGATCGGCGCGATCAAGCTCGGCTCCGAGAACGCCGAGCCGTTCCTGGGCCGCGACATGGGTCACCAGCGCGACTACTCCGAGGAGGTCGCCGGCGTGGTCGACGAGGAGGTCAAGCGCCTCATCGAGACCGCGCACGACGAGGCCTGGCAGATCCTCGTCGACAACCGCGACATCCTCGACGACATGGTGCTGGAGCTCCTCGAGAAGGAGACCCTCGACAAGGCTCAGGTCGCGGCGATCTTCACCCACATCCGCAAGCGGCCGGCCCGCCCGGCGTGGACCGGTTCCGCCAAGCGCAGCCCGCAGGCCGGTCCGATCATGACCCCGAAGGAGCTCGCCAGCCCTAACGGCGCCAACGGGCAGGACAAGGAGCACAGCATGGGCGTGACCGAGCCCACCGACGTGCCCGACTCCCCGCTCCCCTCCGACAAGATCCCGGGTCGTCCGCTGGGCTTCGAGCAGTAGGCGGACCGAGTGGTCCGCGAGTACGACCACGAGGCGGTCCGGCGCGCCGTCCACGACCTGCTCGTGGGCATCGGCGAGGACCCCGACCGCGACGGCCTGCGCGACACGCCCGAGCGGGTGGCTCGCGCCTACCGCGAGATCTTCGCGGGCCAGTGGCAGCAGCCGGAGGACGTGCTCACGACGACCTTCGACCTCGGCCACGACGAGATGGTCCTCGTGAAGGACATCGAGGTGCGCTCGATGTGCGAGCACCACCTGGTGCCGTTCTTCGGGGTGGCGCACGTCGGCTACATCCCGTCCGAGGACGGCCGGATCACCGGGCTGTCCAAGCTGGCCCGGCTGGTCGACGTCTTCGCCCGCCGACCACAGGTGCAGGAGCGGCTGACCACCCAGGTCGCCGACTCGCTGATGCGCATCATCGAGCCCCGCGGTGCCATCGTGGTGGTCGAGTGCGAGCACCTGTGCATGTCGATGCGCGGGATCCGCAAGCCCGGTGCCACGACCGTGACCTCCGCCGTGCGCGGTCAGCTCCGCGACCCCACGACCCGCGCCGAGGCGATGAGCCTCATCGTGTCGCGATGACCGGTGCCACCACCGCGACCGCCCCGCGGTCGCCCGCCGGGCTGCCCGGGCCATTGACCGGGCTCGGCCGCACGCTGGTGATGGGCGTCCTCAACGTGACCCCCGACTCGTTCTCGGACGGTGGCGACTTCCTCGATCCGGGGGCGGCCGTGGGCCACGGTCTCGACCTGGTGGCCGACGGCGCGGACCTCGTCGACGTCGGGGGTGAGTCGACCCGGCCCGGGGCGCTGCGCGTCGACGCCGACGAGGAGCTGCGCCGGGTGCTGCCGGTCGTGCGTGGGCTCGTCGCCGAGGGCGTCGTCGTGAGCGTCGACACCATGCGGGCGTCGGTGGCCGCGGCCGCGATCGAGGCGGGTGCCTCCCTCGTCAACGACGTGAGCGGCGGCCTCGCCGACGGCGACATGGTGTCGGTCGTGGCCGGTGCGCGCACGCCGTACGTCGTCATGCACTGGCGCGGGCACAGCGTCGACATGGACAGCCGCGCGGTCTACGCCGACGTGACCACCGAGGTGGTCGACGAGCTGCGCGGACGGCTGGACTTCCTCGACGCCGCAGGGGTCGAGCTCGACCGGGTCGTCGTTGACCCGGGGCTGGGCTTCGCCAAGGACGCCGCGCAGAGCTGGGCAGTCCTCGCCCGGCTGGCCGAGCTCGACGTCCTCGGCCGGCCGGTGCTGGTGGGGGCGTCGCGCAAGGGCTTCCTCGGCAAGGCGCTCGCCGGCCCCGACGGGACCCCACGGCCGGCCGCCGACCGCGAGGACGCGACGACCGCGGTGTCGGCGCTGGCCGCCGCCCACGGCGCCTGGGCGGTCCGTGTGCACCGGGCCCGGCCGAACCGGGACGCCGTCGAGGTGGTGGCCGCCCTGCGTGCGGCCCGCGGCGGCCGGACGTGCTGTTGACCACCCCCGACGGCACAGCGGTGCTGCGCGCCAACCAGTCGCTCTACGACGCCTTCGAGACCGGCGACGCCGACCTGATGGCCGCCCTCTGGCTGGACGGCCCGGACGCCGGCACCGTCAACTGCGTGCACCCCGGCTGGTCACCGTTGCACGGCCGCGACACCGTCCTGCGGTCCTGGACGATCATCATGGCGAACACGTCGTTCATCCAGTTCGTGCTCACCGATGTCGAGGTGACGGTCGCGGGCGAGGTCGCGGTCGTCACCTGCGGCGAGAACATGCTCACGGGTCTCGACGACGTCACCGGCGGCGACCTCGGCGGGCTGGCGGGTGGCCGCGCCGTCGCGACCAACGTGTTCCGCCGTACGCCGGAGGGCTGGCGGCTCTGGGTGCACCATGCCTCGCCGGTGCTCACGCGCGAGGACACCGGCGGGGTCGACGACGTCGGGGGCCGCCATGAGCCGTGACCGGATCGCCGTCCGGGGCATCGAGGCGTTCGGCCACCACGGCGTCTACCCCGAGGAGCGGGCCGCCGGGCAGCCGTTCGTGGTCGACGTCGTGCTGACGGTCGACCTTGCCGCCGCGGCGTCGTCCGACGACGTGGCCGACACCGTGCACTACGGCGAGCTGGCCCAGCAGGTCGTGGCCGCCGTCGGCCGCGACCCGGTCGACCTCGTCGAGACCCTCGCCCAGCGGGTCGCGGACCTGGCCCTGGGCTACCCGCTCGTCGACGAGGTCGAGGTGACCGTGCACAAGCCCGAGGCGCCGGTGGGCGTGCCCTTCGACGACGTTGCCGTGACGATCGTGCGGAGCCGCTCGTGAGCGACGACACGGCCGTCCGCCGGATCGTGCTCGCGCTGGGCAGCAACCTCGGTGACAGTCTCGAGCTGTTGCAGGGCGCGGTCGACGCGCTGGCCGACACCCCTGGCCTGCGCCTCGTCGCGGTCTCGCCCGTCTACGAGACCGACCCGGTCGGCGGCCCGGACCAGCCCGAGTACCTCAATGCCGTGGTGGTGGCCGAGGGCCGGCACTCGCCGCGCACCCTGCTCGAGCGCGCACTGGCCGTCGAGAACGCCTTCGACCGGGTCCGCGAGGTCCGCTGGGGTCCGCGCACCCTCGACGTCGACGTCGTCGCGGTCGGCGACCTCGTGGTGGATGACGAGGACCTCCGGGTGCCGCACCCGCGCGCTGCCGAGCGTGCCTTCGTCCTCGTGCCGTGGCTGGACGTCGACGCGGCAGCCGAGCTGCCCGGCGCCGGCCCGGTGACCGCGCTGGTCGAACGGCTCGGGCGCGACGGCGTACGCCGTCGCGACGACCTCGACCTGGTCGTGCCGACGTGACGGGTGCCGGTCGCCGGTGAGGCCGACCCGCCTCGGCACGCTGGCAGTCCTCCTGGTCTGCGTCGGCGCGGTGGCCTGGGGCGCGCTCGCCGTCATGTCGGACCGTGGTGTCACGCTGCCGCCGCTCACCTGGACGGCGCCCAGCGGAGTCGCGCTGCTCGCCGTCGTCGTCCTGGTGATGGCGCTCGGGCTGCGGTCGCGGCTGAACCGGCCGGAGAAGCGGCTGGACCCGCTGTCGATGGCCCGGATGGCGGTGCTGGGCAAGGCCAGCGCGCACGTCGGCCCTGTGGTGGGCGGCCTGTATGGCGGCTACCTGCTGGTCCTGCTGCCCGACCTGGAGATCGACGCCCGCCGGGACCGTGCGGTGGTCTGCCTCGTCGCGGTGCTGGCGTCGGTGGCGCTGTCCGCGGCCGGCCTGCTGCTCGAACGGTCCTGCCGGGTGCCGCCCTCCGACGCCGAGGACGACCTGCCCGTCGCCCGCGCCTGACGCCGGCGCCGCAGCTCGGTGGACGCACCGGCGACCACGAGCAGCCCGGCCAGGACGCCGAGGCCGTCGGCCAGCAGCGGGCCGGCGCCCGCGGAGCCGGTGAGGCTTGCGCCGAGGTACGCCGTGGCCTCGAGCGCCTGGAGCACTCCCAGCACCGTCGAGAGCCAGAGGGCAGGGCGGCTGCGCCGCCACAGCAGCCAGCCGGCGGCGACCAGCGCGACCGCCGCGAGGCCAAGGATGTTGCCGACGCTGTCGGACGAGGACCAGGGCATCGTCGCCACCATCGTGAGGAAGGCGAGCCAGCCGGACAGGGCGACCAGGACTGGCCGGGTGAGAGGTGTGCCGGTGCTGGACATGTGACCTCCGTCAGGGAGGTCCCCAGTTTAGGAAGGTACCTTCCTAAGCGCAAGTACCTGTCGCAGCCCGGCGGCGGCGGCCAGGGCGGCCCAGCCGAGCAGCGAGAGCCCGAACGCCGCCCAGCCGAGCGTCGAGGCCGTGCCCGGCAGCCCCGGGGCGAAGCGCCACAGCGCGGCCAGGCCCCACGTGACCGACAGCGCGGCGAGCGCGGTGCGCCTCGCGCCGACCAGCGACGGGCGGTGCGGGCGCCGTCGCAGGCTTCGGACCGGGGCGACGACAGCGACCGCGACAGCCGCGGCGTGGAGCGGCAGGGCGACCGCCTCCGCGACGGCGACAGGCTCCGCCAACCAGGCGGCGCCGTCCCGGGCGGAGTCGACGAACACGCCGGGCCCGACCATGGGCAGGACCAGTGCGCCGAGAAGGGTCACGGGATGGGAGAGGTGCCAGGCGACGCGGTCCGGCCCGGCCTCGCGGGCCAGTCGCCACGTGAGGTCGGCCGGGGCGCCGCGCAGCACGCGCCCGGCGACCTGTCGGTCGACCCGCGACGGGCTGCGCCCGTTGGC
Source organism: Actinomycetes bacterium (assembly GCA_038246545.1). Taxonomy (GTDB): domain Bacteria; phylum Actinomycetota; class Actinomycetes; order JACCUZ01; family JACCUZ01; genus JBBRVW01. The sequence goes on from JBBRVW010000009.1 coordinate 64,335, forward strand.
TGCGGCCGCGGCTGCGGCGTAGTGGTCGTGCAGATCGGCCGCGACCTCGGCGCGTCTGTCGGTGCGCTCCGCGGGCACGGCAGTCTCCGTGTAACGGCGTACCCACCAGGTGGCCAGCGAGGCGCCCCAGCCCGTCACGCGGTCGCCTCCCCGGTCCGGGTCACCGTGCTCGCCGCGGCCCTGAGGGCTCGGACGCCTGCTGCCGTGACCGTGTAGTGCCGGCGGCGCGGGCGGCCCTCGGCGGCAGCGGTAGCGGCGTCCTCCCACTCGGCGTCCAGATAGCCCTCGCGACGCAGCCGGTCGAGCGCCTTGTAGAGCGTGCCGTGCGCGACCAGCCCGCGGCCGTCGCCGTCGCTGTCGCTGTCAAGAGCTTGCGCCAGGGCGAACCCGTAGACGCCGGCAGCGCCCTGCTGGACGGCCTGGTCGAGAATCGCGCGCTCGAGAGGGAGCAGCGTGCCGCGCTTCCGGAAGACCACGGAGCCACTTTAGGAAGGTATGCCGCGGGCGACAAGTGCTCCGCGGGGGGCCGCGTCGGGTGGCACGGGGGTCAGACGGTGGGGACGGTCTCCAGCTCGACGGCCTCCGGGTCGACGCCGCGCAGGTCGGACTCGACCGACCGGCGCAGCGCCTCGTGCAGGGTCGCAGGGGTGAGCACGCCGACGTAGCGGTCGCCGTCGAGGACGGCCACCCAGCCGGCGTCGTGTTGGAGCATCTCGGCGAAGGCCGCCTTCAGCGTCGAGCCGGTCGGGAGCCACGCCTCCATCCGCCTGGCGCGGTCGGCGACCGTGCCGTCGCCGGACTCGTCCGCGGCGATCCAGCCGTGCAGGCTGTCGTGGTCGTCGAGCACGACGGCCCAGCGGGCCGACGCCGACCGGAGCGACTGGGAGGCGTCAGCGATCCGGTCGTGCAGGTGCACCACCGGAGGGTGCTCGAGATCGATCTCGCCGATGGTGGTGACCGAGAGCCGCTTCAGGCCGCGGTCGCTGCCCACGAAGGCGGCCACGAAGTCGGTGGCCGGCGCGCCGAGCAGCCGCGGTGGGGCGTCGTACTGCTCCAGGTGGCCACCCTCGGAGAAGACCGCGATGCGGTCGCCCATCCGCACCGCCTCGTCGAGGTCGTGGGTGACGAACAGCACCGTCTTGCGGACCTCGCGCTGCAGCCGGATGAACTCGGCCTGCAGCCGCTCGCGGACGATCGGGTCGACGGCACCGAACGGCTCGTCCATGAGCAGGACGGGCGGGTCGGCCGCGAGCGCGCGGGCCACGCCGACCCGCTGCCGCTGGCCGCCGGAGAGCTGGTGCGGGTAGCGCTTGGCGAACCGGGCCGGCTCGAGCCCGACGAGCTCGAGCAGCTCCATGACCCGGTCATCGACCCTCGTGCGGTCCCAGCCGAGCAGCTTGGGGACCGTGGCGACGTTGGCTGCGACCGTCTGGTGCGGGAACAGCCCGGTCTGCTGGATGACGTAGCCCATCCGCCGGCGCAGCTTCACCGGGTCGACGTGCGTGACGTCCTCGCCCTGCAGCAGGATCCGGCCGCTGGTGGGTTCGATCAGCCGGTTGACCATCTTCAGGGTGGTCGACTTCCCGCAGCCGGACGGGCCGACCAGGACCACCGTCTCGCCCTCGGGCACGTCGAGGTCGAGCTCGTGCACCGCCACCGTGCCGTCCTCGTAACGCTTGCCGACGCCCTCGAGCCGGATCATCGGTTCGTCGGACACCTCAGGGGTAGCGTCCACCCGTGGCCCTCTCGTACGGTGCACCGATCGTGCACGCCTCTGGTCGAGTCATTGCCGCGGACGAGCCGGCCAACCCATGGTTCACCTGGCAGTACGTCAGGGACAACTCGGGTGACCTCAAGAGTGCTCTCATCACCCACGTCGAGCTCACCGTCGAGTCGGTGCTGATCGCCCTCGTCATCGCCTTCCCGCTGGCCCTGATCGCCTACCGGTACCGACGGCTGGCTGGCCCGATCCTCGGCGTCACCGGCGTGCTCTACACGATCCCGTCGCTGGCGTTGTTCGCGTTCATCGCGCCGTTCTCGGCGTTCGGCCTGCGCAAGCGCACCGTCATCGTCGGCCTGGTGCTCTACGCGCTGCTGATCCTCGTGCGCAACATGCTCGTCGGTCTGCAGGGCGTGCCGGAGGACGTCCGGGAGTCCGCGCGTGGCATGGGTTACGGCCCGGGCCGGATGCTGTGGAAGGTCGAGCTGCCCGTCGCGCTGCCGACGATCATGGCCGGTGTGCGGGTCGCCACGGTCTCCACCGTCGCGCTGGTGACCGTCGGTGTCGTCGTCGGCGAGGGCGGTCTCGGCCAGCTCATCCTGCGCGGCTTCAACAACAACTTCTACCGGGCCGAGATCGTGACCGCCTCGGTCCTGACGGTGGCGCTCGGACTGGCGTTCGACCTGTTGCTCTCGATGGCGACCAGACTCATGACCCCCTGGTCCAGGGGGCGGGCGTGAACCTCCTCGACGGCGCCGTCCGCTGGCTCAACGACCCGCTCAACTGGCAGGGCCCGAAGGGCGTCCCGCACCTCACGTACGAGCACCTCTACATCACGTTCTTCGCGGTGCTCATCGGCGCCGTCGTCGCGATGCCGTTGGCTCTTGTGCTCGGCCACACCGGGCGGGGCGGCGGCTTCACCGTCGCCGTCACCAACGTCTCGCGGGCCATCCCGACGCTGGCGCTGCTCACCATCTTCGCGGCCACCGCGATCGGTTTCGGCAACCGTGCCACCATCGTCGCGCTCGCCGTCTTCGCGATCCCGCCACTGCTGACCAACACCTACGTCGGGGTCCGCGAGGTCGACCGTGACGTCGTCGAGGCCGCCCGGGGGATGGGCCTGTCCGAGTCCTCGATCCTGCTCCGGGTCGAGGTGCCGCTCGCGGTGCCGTTGATCGCTGCGGGGGTACGGACCGCAGCGGTCCAGGTGGTCGCGACCGCCGGTCTGGCCGCCCTGGTGGGCGGCGGCGGCCTCGGTGTGATCATCAACGACGGCTTCGGCCAGCAGGACCGGCCGCAGATCCTCGCCGGCGGGCTGCTCGTGGCCGGGCTGGCCCTGGTCGTCGAGGGTCTGCTGGCCCTGGTCCAGCGGCGGGTCACGCCGGGACGTGACCGCGGCCGCCTGCTCCGTCGGCGGTCGGGAGGGGCTGCCACCGATCATCCGGACCGTGACGTCGACCACCGGGTCGAGGACGAGGAGCGGGCCGTCACCGTTCCGTGACCCCCGGGCGGTTGCGGTTGTCATACCCCCGTGCTGTGGTGGTTCCGAACATGCGGGTCCGGACGGGGCCCGCCAGACACGCGTGCCTCCCAGGACCCGGCGGCACGGGACACAGAAGGCGGGCTTGGATGAGACTCCGTACGTTGGGCACCTCCGGCACTGCCGGGCTGCTGCTGCTCACCCTCACGCTCGCCGCCTGCGGCTCCAGCGGCCAGTCCGGCACCAAGGCCGCGCCGACCAAGTCGGGCAGCGCCACCAGCGGCGGCCAGGCCTGCGAGGCCAAGGCCGGTGACTCGCTGGTCGCGCTGACCGACGACAAGCAGCTGCAGACCGTCGACAACATCATCCCGGCGGTCAACGCCAAGGCTGCGACGCAGCCGCTGCTCGACGCGCTCAACAAGGTCTCGGCGGCGCTGAGCCAGGACAAGCTGGTGGCCCTGAACAAGTCGACCGACATCGACCGCACGACCTCGCCGAACGCCGCGAAGGACTTCGTCGCCGCCGAGGGTCTGGCCGACGGCGTGAGCGGCGGCTCGGGCAAGATCGTCGTCGGCGCGGCGAACTTCTCCGAGAACCAGACGCTGGCCAACGTCTACGCCCAGGTCCTCAAGGCGGCAGGCTTCGACGCCAGCGTCAAGACGGTGGGCAGCCGCGAGGTCTACGAGCCGGCCCTCGAGAAGGGCCAGCTCCAGGTCGTGCCGGAGTACGTCGGCACCCTGACCGAGTTCATCAACAAGGCCGAGAACGGCGCCGACGCGCAGCCGATCGCCAGCGGCGACCTGGACGCCACGGTCCAGGGCCTCACCGGCCTCGGTGACAAGGTCGGCCTGAAGTTCGGCGACCCGGCCGCGGCCGACGACCGCAACACGTTCGCCGTCACCACGGCCTTCGCCGACGCGTACGGCGTGAAGACGCTGTCCGACCTGGCGGCGGCGTGCACGAGCGGTCTCGTCCTCGGCGGCCCGCCGGAGTGCCCGGACCGGCCGTTCTGCCAGCCCGGCCTCGAGAGCACCTACGGCCTGGCGTTCGACAGCTTCACCTCCCTGGACGCGGGCGGCCCGCTGTCGAAGACGGCGCTCAAGCAGGGCAAGGTCTCGCTGACCCTGGTGTTCTCCTCCGACGCCGCCCTCGCCGGCTGACGGCAGCCTTCACCCGCTCCTCCGCCCCCGTAGGCCGAGTTGATCACGTCAGCGTGATCAACTCGGCCTGACAGCGGCTAGCAAGCCTCGGTCGACCCGACATGACCACGTCAGCGCGATCATGTCGGGTCGAGCACGTCAGGACGTCGGGGGCAGCACCGGATAGCGCTCGCCGACGGGAAGCTCGACCGGGACGATGTTGCCCGGCTGGGCGAGCGGGCAGGCCCAGGCCGGGTCGTAGGCGCAGGACGGGTTGTAGGCGAAGTTGAGGTCGGCCACCAGGGTTCCCCGCCCGGTCGCCAGGTCGACCTCACCGCCGAGGTCGGCGCCCTTCACGGTGTCGAGCAGGTAGCGGCCCGCGCCGTAGGTCTCGCGGCCGGCGAGGCGGTCCTTGACGGGCACGAACAGGCCGCCGCCGTACGAGTCGAGCCACCAGACGTCGAGGTCTCCGACGCCTGGCAGGTGCAGCACGCCGATCCGCACGAACGGCACCACGCCGTCGGTCGCGGTCGGCACCTCGAGCCGGTGCGGCTCGACGTCCGGGTCGAGCGCGACCTCGAAGCGGTACGCCGGGTCGTACGCCGCCACCCGGGCGCCGGTGAATGCGGCCCGCTCCAGGGCCATGACCGGGCTGTCGGGGTGGTGCAGCAGCAGCTCGTCGCGGCCCGAACGCCAGGTGGCGTGCGCGGTGGCCGGATCGGACGTGGCCCGCACCTCGGCGTAGAGGGCGTGCACGGCGCGGCGCCAGGCGAGCAGGGTGAGGCTCATCGGCGGGTTTCCTCCGGGGCTGGTGTGACGAAAGTGGCCAGTGTGGCCCGCGTGGCGCCACGATCTGGGCGGCTGGTGGGCATACCTTCCCCGTCATGGCTGGACGGCACCGTAGACCCCCCGCGTGGCGACGGCTGCTCACCTCGATGGTGCGCAGCCGCGACAGGGCGCGCACCGCCGCGCTCCGGGCCGAGGTGGTGGCGTTGCGGGCCACTGTCGCCGAGCTGCGGGCCGAGCTGGCCTGGATGACCCGGGCCGCTGCGGCGGCCACCGAGGCGGCCGAGGCGGCCAGCGCGGTCGCGACGGCCGCCGCCGAGCCCGGCTGGGTGACGCTCCGGATGCCGCTGGTCCAGCTCGCCCTCGGCGACCCCGCCGGCGTGGCGACCGGTCCCGACGTCGCCGCCGCGCTGGCCACGGCCGACCGGTCCGCCGACACCGTGCTCACCGAGATCGTGCTCGATCCGGCCCCCGCCCCGGCCGACCGGCTGGCCTGGAGCGTCCTCGCGCACCTCCCGGAGCGCCGCTTGCTCGACCCGAGGGCCGACCGCGACCAGCAGCCCCGCGACCCGGCCGGCGAGGTCGCCGAGTCGGCGTCCGGTTCCCCGCACCGTCGCAGCGCCTGACCTCCTGCACCCGACGACAACGAACGGCGCCGACGACGCGACTTGTGCACGTCGCCGACGCCGCCTACTTGTCGACGCCGCCTACGTGTCGACGCCGCTACTTGTCGACGTCGCCGACGCCGCTACTTGTTGACGTCGCCGACGCCGCTACTTGTCGACGTCGCCGACGCCGCTACTTGTCGACGTCGCCGACGACGAAGAACATCGAGCCGAGGATCGCCACCATGTCGGCCACCAGCTGGCCCGGCAACAGCTCGGTGAGCACCTGCACGTTGTTGTAGGACGCCGACCGCAGCTTGAGCCGCCACGGCGTCTTCTCGCCCCGTGACACCAGGTAGTAGCCGTTGAGGCCGAGCGGGTTCTCGGTCCAGCAGTACGTCGACCCCTCCGGCGCCTTGAGGACCTTGGGCAGCCGGGTGGTCACCGGTCCCGGCGGCAGGGAGCCGAGCCGGTCGAGGCACGCGTCGGCGAGGTCGAGGGACACCCGCACCTGCTCGGCCAGCACCTGGAACCGCGCGAGGCAGTCGCCCTCCGAGCGCGTCACCACCTTCACGTCCAGCTCCCCGTAGGCCAGGTAGGGCTCGTCGCGGCGCAGGTCGAGGTCGACCCCGGAGGCCCGGGCGATCGGCCCGCTGACGCCGTACGCCGATACCAGCTCGGGCGCGAGGATGCCGACCCCGTGGGTGCGGGCCTGGAAGATCTCGTTGCCCAGCACCAGGTTCTCGAGGTCGGGCAACCGGCGGCGCACCTCGTCGACCGCGCGCCGGGCACGCCCGGTCCAGCCGGCCGGCAGCTCCTCCTTGAGGCCGCCGACCCGGTTGAACATGTAGTGCATCCGGCCGCCGGAGATCTCCTCCATGACGGCCTGCAGGGTCTCGCGCTCGCGGAACGCGTAGAAGATCGGCGTGATCGCGCCGAGCTCGATCGGGTAGGACCCCATGAACATGAGGTGGCTGAGCACCCGGTTGAGCTCCGCGAGCAGCGTGCGCGCCCACACGGCGCGCACCGGCACCTCCATGCCCAGCATCCGCTCGACCGCCATGACCACGCCCAGCTCGTTGGCGAAGGCCGACAGCCAGTCGTGGCGGTTGGCGAGGACCACGATCTGTCGGTAGTCGCGCACCTCGAACAGCTTCTCGGCGCCGCGGTGCATGTAGCCGACGATCGGCTCGGCGCTGACGATCCGCTCACCGTCGAGCACCAGCTTGAGGCGCAGGACCCCGTGGGTGGCCGGGTGCTGCGGGCCGATGTTGAGCACCATGTCCTGCGTCGCGAGGTGGTCGCCGCGCGTCGCGCTCTCGACGACGTCGGCGCCCGCGCCGACGCCGATCACCCGCTCGGTAGGACCGGTCGTGCTCACGAGGCCCGAGTCTGCCAGCCTTTGCCGCTGGACAGCCGCCGGCATCAGCCGGCGGGGGATCCTCGGCCGTGGGCCACGTCGGCCGGACCTTCTGGGTAGCGTCGTGGCATGGAGCCCTTCGACCCGCCAGGCGAGCCCTGGGTCCGGGTGTCACCGCGCCTGGCCACGCTGCGCCGCCTGCTCGGTGCCGCCACCGGCCTGGTGGTGCTGGCGGGTGCCGCGGTCGCGCTGTACCTGGTCGCCACCTGGCTCGCCGTCGCGGGCGTCGTCGTCGGCCTGCTGGCGCTGGGCTGGGGGTGGGTCGTCGTGGGCCGCAGCGTCCGGTCGTGGGGCTACGCCGAGCGCGCCGAGGACCTTCTCGTGACCCGTGGCATCCTGCGCCGCCAGCTCGTGGTCGTGCCGTACGGCCGCATGCAGTTCGTCGACGTCACCGCCGGTCCGCTGGACCGCCGTTTCGGGCTGGCCACCGTCCAGCTGCACACGGCTGCCGCGGCCACCGATGCCCAGATCCCCGGCCTGGTCCCCGAGGAGGCGGCGCGGCTGCGCGACCGGCTCGCGGCGCGCGGCGAGGCCGGGGCCGCGGGTGTCTGACGTCCTGCCCGGGCTCCCGCTGGGGGAGCAGGCTCCGCCGGACCCTTCGGCCGGGTTCCACCGGCTGCACCCGCTGACCCCGCTCCTGCGCGGCTGGAAGGTCTTCGCCGCGGCGGTGGCCATCGCCGCCCAGCAGGCGTACGGCGACGTGTCGGTGCCGTGGCTGCTCGGCTCGGTCGCGATCTCGGTCCCGCTGGGTGTCGCGTACGGCTGGCTGGCGTGGCGCAACACCCGCTACCGGATCGGTCCCGACGACCTGCGGCTGGAGACCGGAGTCCTGCACAAGCGGTCCCGGCAGGTGCGGCTGGACCGGTTGCAGGCCGTCGACGTCGTGCGCCCGTTCGTCGCCCGGGTGCTGGGGCTGGCCGAGCTGCGCCTCGAGGTGGCCGGCGGCTCCTCGTCCGAGGCCCCGCTCGCCTACCTGTCGGAGGAGTCGGCGCACCGGCTGCGCGCCGAGCTGCTGGCCCGCGCGGCCGGCTTGCACCACGAGACGCCGGAGGCACCCGAGCGCGTGCTCCTCGAGGTCCCGCTGGCTCGGCTCGTCGAGTCGACGCTGCGCTCGGTGGCCGTGATCGGGACGTTGGTGGTGCTGGTCGCCATGGTCGTCATCACCACGCTCAACCATGCCCCCGGTCTGTTGCTCGGCATCGCCGTCCCGTTCGTGATCGCGGTCGTGCCGGTCAGCGTCCGCAGCGTCATCACCCACTTCGGCTTCACGGTGGCCGAGTCGCCCGACGGGCTGCGCCTGCGGCACGGACTGATCGAGACGCGCGCGCAGACCGTGCCGCCCGGCCGGGTGCAGGCGGTGCGGCTCACCGAGCCCCTGCTGTGGCGGTCGAAGAGCTGGTGCCGCGTCGAGGTCGACGTCGCCGGGTACGTCGGCGAGGGGCAGGACCACGCGTCGGTGCTGTGCCCGGTCGCCCCGCGCGACGAGGCGCTGCGGGTGCTGGCGCGGGTGCTCCCCGGCGTCGACGTCGACGCGGTCGCGCTGGCCGGGGTGCCGGCTGCTGCGCGCTGGCTCGACCCGTTCGCCTGGCGCCAGCTCGGCGTCGGCGCCGACGACCGGGTGCTCGTGACCCGACGCGGCCGGCTCACCCGGGTGACCGACGTGGTGCTGCACGAGAAGGTGCAGAGCGTGCGGCTGGTCCAGGGCCCGCTGCAGCGCCGGCTCGGGCTGGCCAGCCTGCACCTGGACACCACTCCGGGCCCCGTCACGGCCTTCGCCGCGCACCGCGACCAGCACGAGGGCCGGGCGCTCGTCGACGCCGAGGTGGAGCGCGCCCGGCTCTCCCGGGCGGCCGCCGGTCCCGATCGCTGGATGACCTCGCAGGTCCCGCCGCCAGCACCTACGGTGCACCGGTGACGTCCGCTCCGCGCCACCGCACCACCCTCGACCTGACCGAGCCGGGCTTCGTCGACAACCCCTACCCGGTGCTCGCGCGGCTCCGGGAGACAGCCCCCCTGCACTGGCACGAGCCCACCGGGCAGTGGCTCGCGGTCGGCTACGCCGCTGCCAACGGCGTCCTGCGCGACCGACGGTTCGGCCGGCTGTGGACCGACAAGGAGCCCGCCGCGGAGTTCGAGCCGTTCAACCAGCTGCACCGCAACCAGATGATGGAGAACGAGCCGCCGGTGCACACCCGGCTGCGGTCCCTCGTGGCGGGTGCGTTCGGTCGGGGGCACGTGGAGCGGCTGCGGCCGCGGGTCGAGCACCTCGCGGGCGAGCTGCTGGATGCTGTCGACCGGACCGGGTTCGACCTGATCGCCGACTACGCCGAGCCGCTTCCGGTCGCCGTGATCGCCGAGCTGCTCGGCGTGCCGGAGGAGGATCGTCACCTGCTCCGGCCCTGGTCGGCCGACATCGTCGCCATGTACGAGTACGAGCGCGCCGGCACGGTCGGTCCACGCGCCGTGTCGGCCGCGGCGGAGTTCGCTGCGTACATGCGGGAGCTGGCCGACCGCCGCCGCCGCGAACCGCGCGACGACCTCGTCAGCGACCTCGTCAAGGCCGAGGACGGCGGCGAGCGGCTGACCGGGGACGAGCTGGTCGCCTCGGCGATCCTGCTGCTCAATGCGGGCCACGAGGCGTCGGTCAACGCATTCGGCAACGGGCTCGTCGCGCTGCTGCGGGACCCCGGTCAGCTGGCGATCGTGACGGCGGGCCTCGACGACCCCGATGTGGTCGCCGCCGCGATCGAGGAGACGATCCGGTACGACGCTCCGCTGCAGCTGTTCGAGCGCACCGCCAAGGAGGACGCCGTCCTCGGCGACCCGGCAGACGGCGGCGCCGAGATCGCCGCGGGCACCCGGGTCGCGGCGCTGCTCGGCTCGGCCAACCGCGACCCGCAGCAGTTCGCCGACCCGGACGTCCTGGACGTGACGCGGCGGCCCAACGCGCACATCGGCTTCGGGGCCGGCCTGCACCACTGCCTCGGGGCCCCGCTGGCCCGGATGGAGCTGCAGATCACGCTGCCCACGCTGCTTCGCCGCTGCCCCGACCTGCGGCTCGCCGGGGACCCGCTGCGCCGCGCCACCTTCGTGCTGCGCGGCTACCAGTCGGTGCCCGTCGCCGGCTGAAGCCGCAGCAGCGGCTCGGGCAGCGCGACACCGACCGCCTGGACCAGCCACCCGAAGGACCCGAGCCCCGCCGGATCCGTCAGCTCGGCCAGCTCGCCGCGTGCCGACAGCGCCCGGACGTACGCCGCCGGGTCGGTGGTGGCCAGCTCGTGCGCCGGCCGCCCGGCGCGGACGCCCAGGGCGGTCAGGACCTCCGCCTGCCGCGTGAGGACAGTCGCTGTGGCGCCCGCTCGCCTGCCCGCGATGGCGCAGGAGTCGAGCGCTACATGGCTGGTGACGTCGCAGGACCCGTCCGGGACCGGTCGCACCTGCCGCCCGTCGCGGTAGCCGGTGAGCGTGCCCTCCACAGGCCGGTCGTCGCGACCGTGGGCGTAGTCCACCGCGACGGCGAGGCCCCGTCTCAGCGACCCGACCAGCGCCGCCCACGCGTCGTCGCGCGGTCGCCCGATCTCGGCCCGGGACCCGGCGCCGGCGGCCGGCCACCAGCGGGCCAGCCAGTCGGCGTCCTCGCCGGTGACCGGGTCGCCAGGCCGCTCGTCACCGGTCGCCGGGCCGACGAGGACCAGCCGCCAGCGCGTCCCGTCGTGCTCGGCGACGTCCACCGGCACGTCGTCCAGCAGCTCCTGGGCGACCAGCAGCGTCTCGCTGCCGGCCTGGACGGCGTCCAGCCAGCCGACGCCGTCGGGCAGCCCCGGCGGCCGCGGCGCGACGTCGACGCCGACCAGGGAGAGGTCGGGTGCGAGCCGGTGCAGATCGACGAGCAGCTCACCGCTGCCGGCGCCGACGTCGACGACGGTCGGGAGGCCGGTCGCGCGGGCCAGGTCGAGGACGGCCTGCGCGAGCAGCGGTGAGGCGTGTACCGAGGTGCGGAAGTGCGCGGCCGGACGCTCCCGCCGGTAGAACCCGGCCGGCCCGTACAGCGCACGCTCGGTGGCTTCCCGCCACGGCACCCAGGACTGGTCGGCCATCAGGTCCGGATCGTCGCAGATCCGGCGGATCGGCTCCCAGGGGTGTCAACCTGTCCAGGCGTCGTCGGGGTCTTCATGGTCGAGGGAGGTGTGGGACGTGGCCGGCTGGTCGGACCAGGAGTTCGACGAGTTCGTCGCGTCCCGGCTGTCGCGGCTGGTGCCCTTCGGGTACGCCCTGACCGGCGACCTCGGCCACGCCGAGGACATCGTGCAGACGGCGCTGGCCAAGACGTACGCCGCCACCCGGCGCCGGACGCTCGACGACCCGGAGGCCTACGTACGGCGCGCGATCGTGACCGCCAACCTGTCGCGGTTCCGGCGCCGGCGCGTGGTCGAGGACCTGGTCGACGTCGTCCCCGAGGCCGGCGACCACGTGGACCCGACGTCCGCGCTCGAACGGCGCGAGGCGGTGCAGGCGATGCTCGGCGGGCTGAGTCCGCGCCAGCGCACCGTGCTGGTGCTGCGCTATCAGGAGGACTGGTCCGAGCAGGAGATCGCCGCCGCGATGGGCGTGTCCGCCGGGACGGTCAAGACGCTCGCGTCGCGGGCGATGACCCGGCTGCGCGCCACGGTGCGCCCCGAGGAGAGGAGCGAGGCATTGACCGACACCGACGAGATCCGCACGGCCCTGTCCGACGCGACGGCCCTGCGGGGCGAGGTCCGGGTGCTGCACTCGGCGACCGGCTCGGTCCGCGCGCTGGCCCGTCGCCGCCGGACGGCTGCGCTCGGCTCGGCCGCAGCCGCGGTCGGCATCTTCACGATCGTGGCCCTGCTCGCACTCCTCGGCGGCCCCGGTCCCGACCGCACGACGTTCACACCGTCCGGGCCCTTGACGCCGACCGCCAGCCCGTCGCTTCCTGCGGTCGCCGGCGGACCGCGAGACCTGACCACCCCGATCGAGATCAGGCCGGTACTCGCGGAGTACCCCACCTGCCCGTCCGCCGGCACCACCACCCCGGCCGCCGAAGGCCCGAGCTGCTACCGGCTGGGCGCGCCGTGGCTCGTGCTGAGCAGCCTCGCTCGGGCCGCCGTCGCCCCCGCCGCGGGGGTGGGCGGCACTGCCTCTGGTGACTTCGGCTCGCTGGTCGTCGCGATGCGGCAGGCGGACCAGGACGCCTTCGCAGCCCTGACCCGGGACGCCGTCGGCCGGCGGATCGCTCTGGTGGCCGGCGCCCGCGTCTGGTCGGCGCCGGTCCTCGCCACACCGATCCGTGGTGGTGAGCTCCAGCTCGACCTGCCGATCGACCTGCTGCGGCGGCTGCTCGACGTCCTCGGCGTGCCGGTCGAGTGACCGTCTCGCGCCGGCGGCCGCGTGTCCCCTAGGGCTCGACAGGGGCACGGCCGCCGGTCGATCATTCCGGCGTGGAGGCCGGCCGTACGCTGATGATGGTCGTGGCGCACCCGGACGACGACGCCTACGGGCTGGCGGGCACCGTCGCGCTGCACGCCGACGACCCGGGATTCCGGTACGTGCTCGCGCATGCGACCGACGGCGCGGCGGGGGACATCCCGCCGGGCTTCCCGGCCACCCGCGAGACCCTCGGTGCCGTCCGCCGGATCGAGGACGAGGCCGCGTGGCGGGTGCTCGGGCGGCCGCCGGACCGGCACGAGTGGCTCGGCTACGACGACGGCGCGGTGTCCGATGTGCCGTTCGAGGAGCTGGTCTCGCGGATCGCGGTGATGATGCAGGAGGAGCGGCCGGACGTCGTCGCCACCTTCGGCCCGGACGGGATCACCGGGCACCCCGACCACATCAGGGTCGGCGCGGCCACCGACGAGGCGTTCGAGCGGGTCGCCGCGACTCCGGGACCAGGCCTGCACCGCCTGCTGCACGGGGCGATGCCGCACTCGGTGTGGGAGCGGTGGAACTCCAAGCGCCGGTCGGTCGGGCTGGACCCCTGGCAGCCAGATGCCGTCTACCACCTGCGAGGCGTGCCCGACGACGAGATCGGCCTGACGGTGGACACCTCGTCGGTGGCGCTGCGCATCGTGCAGGGCCTCAAGGAGCACCGCAGCCAGCGGCACGTCATCGCCAACGCCGGTGCCACCGACGAGCAGTGGGCGCGCAGCGTCGCGCGTGAGCACTGCGTCGTCGTCCGCGGCGGCTCGGACCGGCGGCTGGTCGACGTCTTCGAGGACCTGCCCCCGCGCGACGCCGGCCGTCAGAGCTCGAGCAGCGACAACGTCGCGGGGTCGTCCGCACCGTCGTAGTAGTGCTCCAGCACCTCGCGGAACACCGGTTCGTCCGGGGCCACATGGGCGAAGAGCGTCATCGACGACCGCAGCTTGAGCGCGTCGACCGGACCCAGCACGTCCACGGGGTCCGTGCCGGAGCGGTCCGCCAGTGCCTGTGCGCACTCCCTCAGCCGAGGGCCGAGCACCGGGTGCGCGAGGTACGCCCGCGCCTCCTCGGCTCCGGTGATCCCGAAGTGCTGCGCGGTGCTGCTCCGACCGAGTCCGGCCAGCTGCGGGAGGACGAACCACATCCAGTGGCTACGTTTGCGCCCGGACCACAGCTCGGCCAGCGCCTGGTCGTACGTGCCCCGCTCGTCCTGCGCGTCGACGTACCGTTGCAGGTCGAAGGGATCGTCCGGTCCCGCCACGCTCTCCACCTTCCCGCAGCCGGTGCGCCGACACCGATGAGATCGGACACCGCCGCTGGTCGGAGCATGAGGGACATCGACGAGAGGTGGAGTACGTGCGCACGCTGAAGGTCATCGAGTTCATGTCCCTGGACGGCGTGGTGCAGGCGCCGGGCGATCCTGACGAGGACCGCGACGGCGGCTTCGCGCACGGCGGCTGGCAGCGGCCGTACTTCGACGAGATCTTCCTGCAGCAGGCCGGCCCCGGCATAGCCTCGACCGACGCGCAGCTCTTCGGCCGCAGGACCTACGAGAAGATGGCGGCGTTCTGGCCGCACCAGGGTGACGACGACCCGTTCGCGAGGCACCTCAACCACGTCCAGAAGTACGTCGCGTCCCGCACCATGACCGGGACGACCTGGGGCCCGACGACGATCCTGTCCGGCGACGTCGCGACCCAGGTGCGTGAGCTGAAGGAGCAGAAGGGCGGCACGATCTCGGTCCTCGGCAGCCCCGGCCTGGTGCAGACCCTGATGGCGCACGACCTGGTCGACGAGTACGCGCTCGCGATCCACCCAGTGGTCCTGGGCAGCGGGAAGCGGCTATTCGGAGACGCCGAGAAGGTGTGCCGCCTCGAGCTCGTCAGCTGTGTGACGACGACCACCGGCGTCCTGATGTCGACCTATCGCCCGGTCCGGTGAGGTGCTGGGGACGAGCGGGGTGAACCGGGCACCGCACCGCTGCGTCCTCGGTTTCCCTGACCTCACACTCAGGCCTGGCTGAGGAGGAACGCGAGCACGAAGCCGAGAGTCGTCACGAGCCCCACCGAGCGGCCGCCGTTCTCGAACGCCTCCGGCATCATCGTGTCGGCGAGCATGGTGAGGATCGCACCCGCGGCGAAGGCCTGGATGACCGCTACCACTGACGCGCTGGCACCCCCCAGTACCGCGAACCCGACGGCCGCGGCGACGGCCGACAGCACGGCGACGCCGACCCACAGCAGCAGGATCCAGCTTCGGGACCGGCCGGCCTTCGCGAGCCCGGTGGCGGCCGACATGCCCTCCGGCACGTTGGACAGGAAGACCGCCGCCACCACCGCGACACCCACTCCGTGGCCGCCCACGAGCGAGACGCCGATCGCGACCGACTCCGGGATGCCGTCGAGAAGTGCCCCCAGCACCAGGCCGCCTGCGGCTGCGCCGGCCTGCTGACCCCCGGACCGCTTCCGCCCCTGCCCGCCCCGGTGGTCGAGCACCAGGTCACCGACGTAGAACGTGAGCGCGCCGCCGAGCAGCCCGAGGACCACCTCCCGGCCGCCGCTGGTGCGGAACGCCTCCGCGGTCAGCTCGAACGCGAGGGCGCTGATGAGCACCCCGGCACCGAAGGCCATCACCAGCCCGATGACCCGCGCGGGGACGGTACGGACGACGCCCAGCGCGGCGCCGAGCACGAGTGCGAGCCCGCCGACCAGGCCCCAGAACCCTGCGAGCAGCACCTGTTCTCCCTCGGGATCGTGGCGGCGACGTACCCTGGCGGCTGTCCGGTACCCCCGCCAAGGACTGGAACACCAGTGACCTCCACCCCCTCGGTCGACGACCGACCCGCCCGGCTGTCCGTCGGGATCGTCGGCGCTGGCCGCGTCGGAGTCGTGCTCGGCGCCGCGCTCGTGCAGGCCGGCCACCGGGTCGTCGCGGTGTCGGGCGTCTCCGACGCGTCCCGTCGGCGGGCCGAGGCGCTGCTGCCCGGCGTACCCGTGCTGCCGCCCACGGAGGTGCTCGCTGCCGCCGAGCTCGCACTGCTGACCGTCCCCGATGACGTTCTCCCCGTGCTCGTCGAGGGGCTGGCCGCGGCCGACGAGGTCCGGGCGGGGCAGCTCGTCGTGCACACGAGCGGCCGCTACGGCACGGCCGTGCTCGACCCGGTGACCCGGCTCGGCGCCCTGCCGCTGGCGCTGCACCCGGCGATGACGTTCACGGGCCGCGCGGAAGACCTCGACCGGCTGGCCGGCGCCTGCTTCGGGGTGACCGCCCCCGACCCTCTGCGGCCGATCGCCGAGGTGCTGGTCGTGGAGATGGGTGGCGACCCGCAGTGGGTCGAGGAGGACGCCCGGCCGCTCTACCACGCGGCCCTCGCCGGCGGTGCGAACCACCTGGCCACCCTCGTCAACGAGTCGGTGGACCTGCTGCGCCGCTGCGGCGTCGCCGAGCCGGAACGCCTCTTGGCGCCGCTGCTCGGCGCCTCCCTCGACAACGCGCTGCGGTCCGGTGACTCGGCACTCACGGGACCCGTCGCCCGCGGTGACGCGGGCACGGTCGCCGCCCACGTCGCCGTCCTGCGCGAGGTCTCGCCGGACACCGCGGCGGCGTACGTCGCCATGGCCCGGCTCACCGCCGACCGCGCCCTTGCGGCCGGCCTCCTCAAGCCCGAGGCGGCCGAGGCCCTGCTCGACGCACTCGCCGGAGGCATCTCGTGAGCACCCAGCTCGTGCACACGCGGACCGACCTGCGCGCCGCCATCGACGACCTCGGCGGACCCGGCGGCGACGTCGGCGTAGTCATGACGATGGGTGCCCTGCACGACGGGCACCGCGAGCTGGTGCACGTGGCCCGGGCCCGCTGCGCCGTTGTGGTCGTGACGGTGTTCCTCAACCCGTTGCAGTTCGCACCGACCGAGGACCTGTCCCGCTACCCGAAGACGCTGGAGTCCGACGTCGCCCTGTGCGAGGCCGAGGGGGTCGACGTCGTCTTCGCGCCGTCCGCAGACGAGGTGTACCCGGCCGGCCGGCCGCAGGTGCAGGTGCACGCCGGGCCGCTCGGCGACCTCCTCGAAGGAGCCTCGCGACCGGGGCACTTCGACGGCGTCCTCACCGTCGTCGCCAAGCTGCTCAACCTCACCCAGCCGGACGTCGCCTACTTCGGCCAGAAGGACGCGCAGCAGCTGCTGCTCATCGCGCGGATGGTGCAGGACCTCAACTTCCCGGTGGAGGTGGACGCAGTCCCGACGGTGCGCGACCCTGACGGGCTGGCGCTGTCGTCACGCAACACCTACCTGACCGACAGCGACCGGCTCGCGGCGCTGTCGTTGTCCCGGGCGCTGTTCGCCGGCGTCGCCGAGGAGGCCACCGGTGCCGACGCCGTACGTCGCGCCGCGCACGCTGTGCTCGACGCAGAGCCGTCGACAGCCCTCGACTACCTCGCCCTGGTCGACCCGATGACGCTGGCGGAGGTCGACGACGAGGCGCAGGGTGGCGCCCTGCTCGCGGTCGCGGCGCGCGTCGGCACGACCCGGCTCATCGACAACGTGCCGGTCACGCTGCGGGACCGTTGATGCTGCTCGCCATCGACGTGGGCAACACCCACACGGTGCTCGGCCTCTTCGACGGCGACGACCTGGTCGAGCACTGGCGGATCGCCACCGAGGCGCACCGAACGGCCGACGAGATCGCGGTGGTCCTGCGCGGTCTGCTCGCCCAGCACCCGGGGCCGCTCGGTCCCGACGAGGTGGTCGACGGCGTCGCCCTCTGCTCGACGGTGCCCTCGGTGCTGCACGAGATGCGCGACATGCTGCGGCGGTACTACGGCGACGTGCCCGCCGTCGTCGTCGAGCCCGGCGTGCGGACCGGGGTGCCGGTGCTCACCGACAACCCCAAGGAGGTCGGCACCGACCGCATCGTCAACGCGCTGGCGGCCGTCGAGCTGTACGGCGGCCCGGCGATCGTCGTCGACTTCGGCACGGCCACGACGTTCGACGCGGTGTCGGCCAGGGGCGAGTACCTCGGCGGGGCGATCGCGCCGGGAATCGAGATCTCGGTCGAGGCTCTGGGAAGCCGAGGTGCTCAGCTGCGCCGGGTCGAGCTGAGCCGGCCGCGTTCGGTCATCGGCCGGTCGACCGTCGAGGCGCTGCAGTCGGGCATCCTCTACGGCTTCGCCGGCCAGGTCGACGGTGTGGTCGCACGGATGGCCACCGCGATCGTCGGCGAGGACGGCGACCCCGGGGAGGTCACCGTGATCGCCACCGGCGGGCTGGCGCCGCTCGTGCTCGAGGACGCCGCCGTCCTCGACGTGCACGAGCCCTGGCTGACCCTGATCGGCCTGCGCCTCGTCTTCGAGCGCAACCAGCCCTGACCCCGCGTACGGCCGACCCACCCGAGTTGATCACGCATGCGTGGTCAACTCGTACCTACCGCGGCTTGCAAGCCGCGGACAGCCCCCAATGATCACGCAAGCGTGATCATGTCGTGGACGCCGTTGAGGGCTCGGTAGCCTGGGGCGTGTGAGCGAGCCCAGCCCGAGCGACCCGACGGACGAGCCGGTCACGAGCGACCCGACGGGCGAGCAGGTCCGTGCCGACGTGACGGCCGACCAGCCCGAGCAGATGCGGGTCCGGCGGGAGAAGCTCGACCGGATGCGCGAGCGCGGCGTCGACCCCTACCCGGTGTGGTTCCCGCGCACGACGACGCTGGCCGACCTCCGCGCCGCCCACCCCGACCTCGAGCCGGACCAGCACTCCGGCGCGCGGGTCGGCGTCGCCGGCCGGGTCGTGCTCTCGCGCACCGGCGGCAAGCTCTGCTTCGCGACGCTGCGCGACGGCACCGGCGAGCTCCAGGCGATGGTGTCGCTCGACGGGGTCGGCGACGCCGCGCTCACCGCGTGGAAGTCCGACGTCGACCTGGGCGACTACGTCGGCATCGAGGGCGAGGTGATCAGCTCGCGGCGCGGGGAGCTCTCGGTACAGGCCGAGAGCTGGACGATGCTCGCCAAGGCCCTGCGCCCGCTGCCCGACAAGCACAAGGGGCTCACCGACCCGGAGGCCCGGGTCCGGTTGCGCTACGTCGACCTCGCCGTCAACGCCCACTCCCGGCAGATGGTGCGCAACCGCGCCACCGTCCTGCGCTCGGTGCGCGACACCCTGCACCGCCGCGACTTCCTCGAGGTCGAGACCCCGCTGCTGCAGCCGCTGCACGGTGGAGCCGCGGCCCGGCCGTTCCGCACCCACCTCAACGCGTTCGACCAGCCGATGTACCTGCGCATCGCGATCGAGCTCTACCTCAAGCGGCTGGTCGTCGGCGGCCTCGACCGGGTCTACGAGATCGGCCGCAACTTCCGCAACGAGGGCGTCGACTCCACCCACAGCCCCGAGTTCACGATGCTCGAGGTCTACGAGGCCTACGGCGACTACGGCACGATGGCCGAGCTCACGAAGGAGATCGTCGTCGACGCGGCGCGGGCCCTCGGCTCGACGGTGGTGCCCGACGGTCGCGGCGGCGAGATCGACCTCGAGGGGGAGTGGCGGCACCTGCCGATCCTCGAGGCGGTGTCCGACGCGGTCGGCCAGGAGGTCGACGTGGAGACCCCCGTCGAGGTGCTCCGCAAGCTGGCCGGCTCGCACGACGTCGCCCTGCAGCCGGCCTGGGACGCCGCCGAGGTGCTCGTCGAGCTCTACGAGCAGCTGGTCGAGGACCACCTGCTGCAGCCGACGTTCGTCACCGACTACCCGGCAGCGGTCAAGCCGCTGGCCAAGCCGCACCGGTCGAAGCCGGGCCTGGTCGAGGCGTGGGACCTCATCATCGGCGGTGTCGAGCTGGCGCCGGCGTACTCCGAGCTCAACGACCCGGTCGAGCAGCGGCGGCGGCTCGTCGAGCAGTCGCTCAAGGCCGCAGGCGGCGATCCCGAGGCGATGCACCTCGACGAGGACTTCCTCCGGGCGATGGAGTTCGGCATGCCGCCGCAGGGCGGGATGGGCCTGGGCATCGACCGGCTGATCCGGCTGCTCACGGGAGTCCCGTCGCTGCGGGACACCATCGCGTTCCCGCTGCTCAAGCCCGAAGGGATCTGACATGTCGGTGCTCGCCGCGCTGCTTCCGCCGGTCGTCGTGTGCGCCGCCTTCATCGCGATCGCGCTCGGGGTGAAGCGGTACGCCGAGCGTGAGGAACGCGACGACCGCGGACCGCGCTGAGTGCACTATTGCATTTCGCTGCAATGCCCCGAGTAATGCGCGACTGGCGGGTTGCATTTCGTGGTGACTGGTCGTCCGGGCTATTCTCGGCAGCGATATCGCTTGTCACTCCCGAGCCCTTGGAGAAATGCGCCCATGGCCCAGAAAGTGCAGGTCATCCTGGTCGACGACATGGACGGCGGCGCCGCCGACGAGACCGTGTCCTTCTCGCTGGACGGGGTATCCTACGAGATCGATCTGAGCACCAAGAACGCCGCCGCATTCCGCGACTCGCTCGCGCAGTACGCCGGTCTGGCCCGCCGGGTCGGTGGCCGCTCCGCGGCCGGTCGCGGCACCTCGCGGCGCAAGAGCGGTGACAACAAGACCGCCCAGATCCGCGAGTGGGCCCGCGCCAACGGCCATCCGGTCAACGAGCGAGGCCGCATCCCGGGCACCGTCGTCGAGGCCTACGACAAGGCCCACTGACCCGGCGACCGGGCACGGCACGCCCGAGGGGCCGGCACCGCGTGCAGCGGTGCCGGCCCCTCGTCGGTCCGGGTCAGGTGGTCGACGCCGCCGAGGTCGCGCCGCTCAGGTCGTAGACGGTGGTGCCGCCCACGGTCTGGGCGGTGAACGTGGCCGCCACCCAGGACGCGATCTCCGTCGACGCCGACGAGCCGCCGTTCTGGCCGCCGGCGCTGCCGCTGCCGATGAAGTAGTGGATCTTCCCGGCGGAGACGTCGGCCTGGAACTCCGCCAGCGTCGGTGACGGGTCGCTGCCGTTGAACCCGCCGATGGCCATCACGGGCAGTCCCGTCGCCAGCTGGTAGCCGGACGCGTTGTTGGAACCCACCGCGGCCGCGACCCAGGTGTAGGAGGACGAGCCGGCCTCCAGCAGCGCGACCATCTCGGCGCTCGCGGTCGAGCCGCCGAGCAGGCCGCCCGCGCCACCGGTCCCACCCGTACCACCGGTGCCGCCGCCGCCCGTCAGGCCCTGCGGCGCCGTCCCGGTGCCGTCGGGCAGCGCCCCGGTCGGCGGGGTGCCGCCGACGCCGCCGCGCGCGCCCCCCGGGCCGCCGCGGCCCTGGACACCTGCGCCTGCCACCGCGGGTCCGGCCGTGGGGATCGAGCCGGTGTGCGGCTGGCTCGCGGTCTGCACGGCGTACGCCGCCGGGCCGGCCAGTGAGACGACGAGGGCGAGCCCGGCCACCGAGGCCACTGCCCGCCCCGGTAGCAGCGTCACCGCGGCCAGTGCGAGCGCGGTGAGCAGCCCGACGACGAGCACCGTCGGGGCGAGCCACGGCATGAAGTCGCCGCTGCGGCGCAGCAGGACGAAAGCCCAGGCGGCGGTGACGGCGACGGTCAGGGCGAGCGCGGCGCCGGCGACCGGGTGCTCACGGCGTCGCCAGAGGACGGTTGCGCCGATTCCCACCACGGCACCGATCGCCGGTGCGAGGGCGACGGTGTAGTAGGCGTGGAAGATCCCCTGCATGAAGCTGAAGACCAGGGTGGTGACGACCAGCCAGCCGCCCCAGAGCAGCAGCGAGGCACGCGGCCGGTCCGAGCGGGGGCTGCGCGCGGCGACGACCAGACCGGCGACCAGCAGCAGCAGGGCGGCCGGCAGCAGCCACGACACCTGTCCGCCGATCTCGGCGTCGAACATCCGGGTCCAACCGGTCGCACCCCACATGCTGGTGCCGCCCGTGACGCTCCCGGTCTCGTCACCGGTGAGCCGGCCGAGCCCGTTGTAGCCGAACAGCAGCTCGAGAATGCTGTTGGACTAGGACCCGCCGATGTAGGGCCGCATCGACGCCGGCACCAGCTCGACGACCGCGATCCACCACCCCGCGGCCGCCACCAGCGCCAGACCGGCGACGAGAAGCGACCTGATCCGCGTGCGCAACGGGCTGGGCGCGGCGACGAGCTAGACCAGGGCGAGGGCCGGGACCACCAGCAGGGCCTGCAGCATCTTCGACAGGAATCCAAGGCCGACGAGGGCGCCCGCGAGCGCCAGCCACCGCGTGCTGGCCGTCTCGGTCGCGCGCACCGTGGCGTACGCCGCTCCGACCATGGCCAGCACCAGCAGGGCGTCGGGGTTGTTGAAGCGGAACATCAGCACCGCGACCGGCGTCAGGGCGGTGACGGCCCCGGCGATCAGTGCGGCCGGGTGACCGTGCCAGCGCCGCACGGTGGCGTGCAGAAGCCCGACCGTCGCGACGCCCATCAGGGCCTGGGGTACGAGGATGCTCCACGCATTGAGGCCGAACATCCGCACCGACAGGGCCATCACCCACAGCGACGCCGGGGTCTTGTCGACCGTGATCGAGCTCGCCGCGTCGGAGGAGCCGTAGAAGAACGCCTTCCAGCTCACCGAGCCGGCCTGCGCCGCGGCCGAGTAGAACGAGTTGCCCCAGCCGGAGGCGCCGAGGCCCCACAGGTAGAGGACGGCGGTCGCAGCGAGCAGCCCGAGCAGAGCCGGCCGCGCCCACGTCGGATCGGGCTCGGGGCCGCGCACCAGCCGCCGACCGACGGAGGGCCGGCCGGTTCGGGTCGTGGCCGGCGGCTGGGCCGTGGTGGCTGCGGTCGGCGGTGCGACGAGGGTCGTCATGGCGGAGTCTCCGTGGGGTTCGCGTCGGACGTGTCGTGAAGGACTGTCGGGCCCGACCCTGTGAGGTCGCTGCCCGGTGACTGCACGACCCGTCGGAGTACGGCGACCCGCGACCGGCGATGCGGGCCGACCGATGGCTGACGCGCAGTCAGGTCACAGCAGGCATACAGCCACGGGCCCGAGAGTCACCGCAGACCTGCCAGCCGCCAGGCCCGTCCGACACCCGGTGCGACCGGGTGTCGGTCGAGCACCTACCTCCCGGGAGATCACTGTGACCACGACCCACGACACCGCGTCGCAGCCGACGGCGGAGCTGCCGCCGTTCGTCCTCGTGCCCGACGCGGCCGCTGCCGCCGGCGCCGCCCGCACCGATGCTCCGGGCCACGGCCTGGTCGGGACGCCGCCGCCGACGGTCGAGGAGGCCGGCCGGCCCCGGCGCTGGAGCACCGGGCACACCGTCGCGGCCGCCGTCGTGGCGGTGGGCGTGCTCGCGTCCGGTGGCGTCGCCGTCGCCGCCCGCGGCGGCGGGACCGGGAGCGTCCCCGGGGCGCCCGGCGGGGTGGCCCCCGGCTTCGGCCGGCCGAACCAGCAGGTCCCGGGTCGTCAGCTGCCGGGTGGTCAGCTGCCGGGTGGTCAGCTCGGCGGCCCCTTCGGTGACGACCACGATGACGACGGCGGGCGCTCCGGCAGCCAGCCGCCCGGCTCGACCACCGACGGCACTGACGGGACCACCGGCACGACGACGGGCAGCGTGACGACGTGACCGACCTCGCCCAGGCGCCGCGGCTCGCGCGGTCGCCGGTCGCCGCACCACCGGTGCTGGACGTCGTCGTGCCCGTCCACAACGAGGAGGCCGACCTCGCCCGCAGCGTGCGACGGCTGCACGAGCACCTGTCCGCGAGCCTGCCGTACTCGTTCCGCATCACGGTGGCCGACAACGCCAGCACCGACGCGACGTTCGACATCGCCACGGACCTGGCCGCAGAGCTGGCGGACGTGCGGGTCGTGCACCTCCGGCAGAAGGGCCGTGGCCGCGCCCTGCGCGACGTGTGGTCGAGGTCCGACGCACAGGTCCTCGCCTACCTGGACGTCGACCTCTCGACCGATCTGTCCGCGCTGCTGCCGCTCGTGGCCTCGCTCGTGTCGGGCCACTCGGACATCGCGATCGGCACCCGACTGCACCGTGGCTCGCGTGTCGTGCGCGGCGCGAAGCGCGAGGTCATCTCGAGGGGCTACAACCTGCTCCTGCGCGGCACGCTGGCCGCCCGGTTCAGCGACGCGCAGTGCGGCTTCAAGGCGATCCGGCGCGAGGTGGCCGAGCACCTCCTCCCGCTGGTGGAGGACACCGGCTGGTTCTTCGACACCGAGCTGCTGGTGCTCGCTGAGCGCAGCGGCCTGCGGATCCACGAGGTGCCGGTGGACTGGGTCGACGACCCGGACAGCCGGGTCGACGTGCTGGCCACCGCGGTGGCCGACCTGTGGGGCATCGCGCGCGTCGGTCGGGCCCTCGCGGCGGGACGGCTGCCGCTGCACACGGTGCGGTCCCAGCTCGGCCGGGCGCCACTCGCCCCGCCGGCCGACGTCCCCGCGCCGCTGACCCGCCAGCTCGTGCGGTTCGCTGCGATCGGTGTCGTGAGCACGCTGGCCTACCTCGCGCTGTTCCTCGCCGCCCGTCCCGGCCTCGGGGCACAGGCGGCGAACTTCGTCGCGCTGCTCCTGACGGCCGTCGGCAACACGGCGGCCAACCGGCGCCTGACGTTCGGCGTACGTGGCGGCGACCGACGAGGCCGGCACCACGCGGGCGGCCTCGCGGTCCTCGGGCTCGGCCTCCTGCTCACCAGCGGCTCGCTCGCCGCCCTGCACGCCTGGTCGGACCCGTCCCGTGCGGTCGAGCTGGCCGCGCTCGTGGCGGCCAACCTGGCGGCGACGCTGCTGCGCTTCCTGCTGCTGCGGCGCTGGGTCTTCGCCCGCCGTCCGGCGGCCGCCTGACCGCGGTCGTCCTCCTGCCCGGGCCGGAACCTCAGTCGGCCACGAGGCAGAAGACGTTGCCCTCGGGGTCGGCGAGGGTCCGCCAGGACTGGCCGTCCTCCTCGTGCTCGGCGACGAGGGTGGCGCCCAGGCCGACCGCGCGCCCGACGGCTGCCGCCAGGTCGTCCGACGGGACGTGCAGGTCGAGGTGCAGCGTGTTCTTCGCCGGACGTGGGTCGTCGGTGCGCTGCAGCACGAGGCGTGGCAGACCGGGCGCCATCGGGTGCAGTCCGACGTACTGCTGCCAGCTGCCCCGGACCTCGACACCGAGCAGTGCGCACCAGAACTCGGCGAGCGTCTCGGGGTCCCGGCAGTCGATCGTGACGGCGTCCCAGCGCAGCTCCATGCCCGGCATCCTGCCGGACGCCGGCCGTGGACAGGTCTGGTCGAGCCCTTGAGTTGTCCACGTGCCCGTCGTCATGCCGGGGCCGAGGGCGGCCGCGGTCTGCCAGGTGGTGGCCGCTGTGTCGCTGCGCGAGGGTCCCGGCTCGCACGCCTCGATCGTGGCCCGCTCGCTCGGCATCGCTCCGACGTCGACGCCCGCAGCGTCCTGGCGGTGATGGGTCTCGGGGCGGTCGCCGGCTGACGGCGGCTACGAGGTGCGGGCCTTCGCCGACACGACCGAGACGCGTTGCCCGGCAGCTCGATGGTCCGCGACGGCGGGACGTTGTCGTCGAGACGGAACAGGTGGGCGGGTCGAGCGGTCCTCCTCGTCGATCGCCCGGGCGTGCTCAGCCCGACGACACCAGCACGACCGCGAGCGTGCGCGGGCCGTGCACGCCCTCGACCCGGTCCAGCTCGATGTCGCTGGTCGCCGACGGTCCGGAGACGAACGTCGTCGGCCGGGTCGGGTCCAGCCGGGCGAGCAGCTCCGGCACGGTCTCGATGACCTGGTCGGCGCGGACCACGCAGACGTGCACGTCCGGCACGAGGGTCAGGGCCCGGCGGCCCTGGTCAGGCCCGCCGTCCAGCACGATCGTCCCGGTCTCGGCGCAGGCCGCCCGGGAGGCGGTGACCACGGCGGCGAACCCGTCCAGGTCGTCGGGCGTCAGTGTCCCGTCATCGGCCCTGCCGTCGGGAGCCCAGCCCGACGGGAGGCCCGGCGGGAGCAGGACCCTCCCGGCGGCTGCGTCGACTCCGGCCGCAGACAACGCCTCGGCGACGGCGTCCCGCAACCCGGCCGGGTCGCAACGCCGGACGGCGGCCCGGTAGTCGAGCAGCCGGTCCTCGAGCAGGTCGAGCAGAGCGGCAGAGCCGGGCTGGTGCTCGCCGGCGGCGCGGTAGTCCCGGCTGGGCTCGACCACCGGGGTCGAGCCGCGCGCGGCACGGACCCGAGCAAGGATGTCCTCGCGCGCGCTCACGAGGACGGTCCCCGCGTCCGGGCCCACCACTCGCGGAACGTCTCGGGCGGAGGAGCGGGCGCGTCCCGCGAGCTCGTCCACGCCGACAGCGGCGGCGGCAGGGACCGCAGGCGGCCGCGGCGGGCGAGCAGCCGGCCGGCGCGCGACGCCTTCTCGGCTGCCGCGAACCGCTTGGGGTCGGACATCACCCACGACGCCGCGGCCATCGCGACGGCCTCGGCGGTCGGGACCCGAGAGGCGGCGCGCCGCTCCTCCACGTGCTTGCTGCGCAGGTGCACCAGGATCGAGGGGATGTCGATCCGCACCGGACACACGTCGTAGCAGGCCCCGCACAGCGAGGAGGCATACGGCAGCGAGGCGTTGTCCTCGACGCCGGTGAGCTGCGGCGACAGGACGGCGCCGATCGGGCCCGGGTAGACCGAGCCGTAGGCGTGCCCGCCGGTGCGTTCGTAGACCGGGCAGACGTTCATGCACGCGCTGCACTTGATGCAGTGCAGCACCTCGCGCCCGACCTCGTCCGCCAGCGTCGCGCTGCGCCCGTTGTCGAGAAGCACCAGGTGGAACGACTGCGGTCCGTCGCCGGGGCTGACTCCCGTCCACGCCGAGGTGTACGGGTTCATCCGCTCTCCGGTCGAGGAGCGGGGGAGCAGCTGGAGGAAGACCTCGAGGTCCCGCCAGGACGGCACGACCTTCTCGATGCCCATCACCGTGATCAGCGTCTCGGGCAGCGTCAGGCACATGCGGCCGTTGCCCTCGGACTCGACGACCAGCAGCGTCCCCGACTCGGCGACTGCGAAGTTGGCCCCGCTCACGCCGACCTTGGCGGTGAGAAACTTCTTCCGGAGGTACGAGCGGGCAGCCATCGCGAGCCTGGGCGGGTCGTCGGTGAGGTCGGGATCCACCCCGGCCATCTCCCGGAGGAAGATCTCCCGGATCTCGGCCCGGTTGCGGTGGATCGCGGGCACCAGGATGTGGCTCGGCTTGTCGTGCCCGAGCTGCACGATCAGCTCGGCCAGGTCGGTCTCGTACGCGGTGATGCCCACGTCGGCGAGCGCCTCGTTCAGGCCGATCTCCTGGGTGACCATGGACTTGACCTTGACGACCTCGGTCTCGCCCGTCGCCCGCACCAGGCGGGCGACGATCGCGTTCGCCTCGTGGGCGTCGCGGGCCCAGTGGACCGTGCCGCCGCGGGCCGTCACCTCACGCTCCAGCCGCTCGAGATGCTCGTCGAGCCGCGCCATCGTGGCGGCCTTGACCTGTTGACCGGCCAGTCGCAGCTGCTCCCAGTCCGGCACCTCGGCGACCACCCGGGCCCGCTTGTCGCGGATCGTCCGGGTGGCGTGCCCGATGTTGGCGCGCAGCTGGGTGTCGGCCAGGGCAGCCCGGGCGGCCTGAGGGAACGGCTGCTCGGCGCGCAGCTGCCCCACTCCCCGCGGGGCGTAGGAGGGCAGGCCGAGGAAGGTGGTCACGCCGCCCCCACCGGGTGCTCCTCCGTGGACGCCAGGACCTCGGCCAGGTGCAGCGTGCGGGTGCCCGTGCGCAGCCGGGACAGTCCGCCGCCGATGTGCATGAGGCAGGACGCGTCGCCCGCCGACACGACCTCGGCGCCGGTGCCGAGAACGTGGCGCATCTTGTCGGCCAGCATCGCGGTCGAGGTGTCGGCGTTCTTCATGCTGAACGTGCCGCCGAAGCCGCAGCACTGGTCGGCGTCGGGCAGCTCGACGAGGTCGATGCCCCGGACGTTGCGCAACAGCCGCAACGGCTTGTCCTCGACGCGGAGCATTCTCAGCGAGTGGCAGGTCGGGTGGTAGGTGACGCGGTGCGGGAAGTGGGCACCGACGTCCTCGACGCCCAGCACGTCGACCAGCAGCTCGGACAGCTCGTACGTCCGCGCGGCGACGGCCTCGGCGCGGTCCGCGAGCGCCGCGTCACCGGACTGCCTCGCCACCATCGCGTGCTGGTGCCGCACCGAGCCGACGCACGAGCCGCTCGGCGCCACCACGACGTCATAGGTCTCGAAGGTGTCGACGTGGTGCCGCACCAGCGGGAGCGCCTGGCGCTGGTAGCCGGTGTTGGTGTGCATCTGCCCGCAGCAGGTCTGCCGTGCGGGGAAAACCACCTCATGACCCAGTCTCTCCAGCAGCGTCACCGTGGCCCGGCCGACCTGGGGGAACAGGCCGTCGGCCAGGCACGTGACGAAGAGAGCGATGCGCATCTCAGCTCGCCACCGCAGTCGCAGCGGCCGCTGGGCGCGGACCATCGGACCGGGCCCTGGGCCGGCGGCGCAGTGCGCTCGACTCGCGGACCACCAGCTCCGGCTCGAAGACGACGTGCCGGTGCCGGTGGCCGCTGCCCTGCTCGACCTCCTCGAAGATCAGGTCCGCGGCGGTCCGGCCGAGCAGCTCCCGCGGCTGACGCACCGACGTCAGGGGCACCACGGCTCCGGCGGCGTACTCGATGTCGTCGTAGCCGACCACGGCGATGTCGCGGGGGACCCGCAGGCCGGACCGGGTCAGCTCCTGCATCACACCCAGTGCAAGCAGGTCGTTGGCACAGAAGACCGCGGTGGGCCGGCGACCGGCGGGGAGCGCGGCGATGTCGGCCGCCGCCTGTCGACCCGAGGGGAGCGTCAGACTGGCCGTCTCCACGACGAGCAGGTCCTCCGCGTCCGACCCGGCCAGGGCGTCCAGCGCGCCCGCGTGGCGGTCGCCCACCTGGGGCAGTGAGAAGGGGCCGCCCACGAAGGCGATCCGGCGGTGGCCCCGCTCGACCAGGTGCTGGACCGCGAGCCGCCCGCCGAGGACGTCGTCGACGGCGACCGAGCAGCGGTTGCGACGGACCGACCGCCGGTCGACCAGGACGACCGGCATCCCCCGGCCGATCATCGCCTCGATCACGGGGCTCTTGGCGTCCACCGGAGTGATGAGGACTCCCAGGACGCGCAGCTGCTCGAGCATCTCGAGATGACGCCGCTCGCGATCCGGACTCTCGCCGGTGTTGCAGAGGACGACCATCGTGGCGTTGCCGTCCGCGACCTGCTCGACCCCGTGTGCGACGTCGGTGAAGAACGGGTTGGCCACGTCCAGGACGACCAGACCGATCGAGCGGCTGCGCCCGGCGCGCAGCTGGCGGGCGGACTCGTTGCGCACGAACCCGAGCCGGCCGATCGCCGCCTGCACGCGCTCGCGGGTCGCCGGCGCGACCACCTCTGGTCGGTTGAGGACGTTGGAGACGGTTCCCACCGAGACGCCCGCCGCAGAGGCGACGTCCTTGATCCCGGCTGGCACCCGGTCCCCCTCTCCGTCGGTCCTTGAACCATGCCCACCAGACTGAAACGTGTCAAGAATCTGCGCCGAACCTCTTGACGCGCGGTTCACACCCTCCTAACTTTGCCGTCACATCGGTTTGAACGATTCAAGCCACTGACCCCGCCCGCGCCGCCTCTGCCGGCGCACTGGGAAAGGAAGTCGCATGAAGGCTCCGAGGAAGGCGTCCGTCGTCCTGGCTGTCGGGCTCGCCGGTGCACTGGCGCTCACCGGCTGCAGCAAGAAGGCCGACACCACCGCCACCGGTTCCGGCTCCAGCGCAAGTGGCGACAGCAGCGCGAGCAAGGTGAGCGTCGCGTTCGTCCCCAAGCTGCAGGGGATCCCGTACTTCGAGGCAATGAACACCGGCGGCGAGAAGGCCGCGCAGGACCTCGGCATCACGTGGATCTACAAGGGGTCCACGACGGCGGACCCGGGTGCGCAGACCGACATCGTGAAGTCGCTCATCCAGCAGAAGGTCAGCACGCTGTTCGTCGCGCCCAACGACCCGGACTCGATGGCCCCGGTGCTCACCGACGCCAAGGACAAGGGCATCCACGTCGCCACCTCGGACACCGACGCACCCAACTCGCCGCGCGAGGTCTTCGTGAACCAGGCCACCGCCGAGGGCATCGGCCAGGCCATCGTCGACGCGCTCGCCGAGCAGATGGGCGGCAAGGGCAAGTACGCCATCGTCTCCTGCGGGCAGACCGCGGCCAACCTCAACTCCTGGATCAAGGTGGAGAAGGAGTACACCGCCAGCAAGTACCCCGACATCGAGATCGTCGACACCGTCTACGCCGGTGAGGACGAGGCCAAGGCCGTCTCCATGGCCAAGAACCTCATGAACGCCCACCCGGACCTGACCGGGCTGGTCGGCGAGTGCACCTCGTCCGCGCCGGGCGTCGCCAAGGCGGTCAAGGAGTCCGGCAAGATCGGCAAGGTGTTCACGGTCGGTCTGGGCACCCCGCAGGCGATGAAGCCGTATCTCTCGGACGGGTCGTCCAGCGCGGCCATCCTCTGGGACGTCGAGAAGCTCGGCTACCTCACCGCCTGGGCCGGCAACCAGCTCGCCACCGACGGGTCGCTCGACCCCGACGACAAGCTCAAGGCGGAGGTGCCGGACGCAAGCTACGACGCGGCCACCAAGACCCTCCTGCTCGGGCCGGCGCTGCGCATCACCTCCGAGAACGTCGACCAGTTCCCCTACTGACGCCGTAGGTCGGGCCGCCGGCGCCCCCGGCGGCCCGACCCTCTCGAAGGAGTGCCATGACGACGACCCACCCGGGTGGCGGGACGGCGCAACAGTCCGGCGAGCCGACGGTCCTACGGCTCAGCGGTGTCGAGAAGCGGTACGGCGGCGTGCACGCCCTCCGGGGCGTCGACCTGGACCTGCAGGCCGGAGAGGTGCACGCGGTCGTCGGTGAGAATGGGGCCGGCAAGTCCACCCTCATCAAGATCATTGCGGGCGCGGAGTCGGCGGACCGGGGAACGATCGAGATCGACGGCCGGCCGCTGGCCACCGGCAGCACCATCTCTGCCCTGGGCGCCGGCATCGCCACCGTCTACCAGGAGCCGCAGCTCTTCGGCGAGCTGACCGTTGCCGAGAACGTCTTCATCGGCCGCGAGGTCCGCCGGGCCGGCGTCGTCGACCGGCGCGCCCAGCGGTCCCGGGTGGTCGAGCTGCTCGAGCGCGTCGGCCTCGACCGCGACCTGATCGACGTCCGGGTGGCCGACCTCCCCGTGGCCGAGCAACAGCTGGTGAGCATCGCCAAGGCGCTCTCGCACGACGCCCGGATCCTCATCCTCGACGAGCCGTCGGCGATCCTGACCGACCGCGAGATCGAGACCATGTTCGCCGCGGTCCGCGGCCTCAAGCAGACCGGTGTCGCCGTCATCTACATCAGCCACCGGCTCGACGAGCTGGCCCAGATCACCGATCGCGTCACGGTGCTGCGCGACGGGCTGGTCGTGGCGAGCAGGCCCACCGACTCGCTGTCGGTCCGGGAGGTCGCCGAACTGATGGTCGGCCACACCCTCGAAAGCGGCACCAACGAGCGCGAGGTGCCCGACGGCGCCCCGGTGCTGGAGGTGACCGGCCTCGGCCGCTCGCCGAAGTTCGCCGACGTCGACCTGAGCATCAGGGCCGGGGAGATCGTCGCCCTCTACGGCCTGATCGGCAGCGGTGCGGGTGACGTCATCCGGGCCCTCTTCGGCATTGCACCCTCCGACAGCGGCTCGGTCCGCATCGGCGGGACCGAGGTGTCGCTGCGGTCACCGGCCGACGCCGTGGGTCACGGCATCTCGATGCTCCCCGCCAACCGCAAGGTGCAGGGTGTCTTCGGTACGAAGAGCATCGCGTTCAACATCTCCAGCGGTCACCTGCGGCTGCTCAGCCGGTGGGGGCTCTGGATGGATCGTGGTCGTGAGCGCGAGATCGCCGGTGACTTCATCAAGCGCATCCGCATCAAGGCCCCCAGCCCGGCGACCCGTGTCGACAACCTCTCCGGCGGCAACCAGCAGAAGGTCGTGCTCGCCCGGCAGCTCGTCGAGAGCCCGCAGATCATGCTGCTGGAGGAGCCGACCCAGGGCGTCGACGTGGGTGCCAAGGACGAGATCCACCGGATCATCGTCGAGCTCGCCGACGCCGGTGCCGCAGTCCTCGTCGTGTCGGCCGACCTACCCGAGGTGCAGCACCTCGCTGACCGCGTGCTCGTCGTGCGCGGCGGCACGGTGACCGCCACGTTCCCCCGGGGAACGCGCGCGGCCGACCTGCTGGCAGCCGCCGCCGGGGACGCCGATCCCGCCGGGGAGAGGAGCGCCTGATGGCCGCCCTGACCCGTGCCGCGGCGGCTCCTCGACGCCCTGTCGCCCGCGCCGTCGAGGGCCAGGAGCTGGCGCTCGTCGCGGTCGTGGCGGTGCTCTGGCTGGCCCTGTCGGTCGGCACCGACACCTTCCTCACCTCGTCCAACCTGAGCGACCTGCTCTACTCCGTCGCCCCGGTCGCGCTGGTCGGCATCGGCATGAGCGCCGTGATCGTGACCGGCGGTATCGACGTCTCGGTCGGAAGCGGCGCCGCGGTCGTGATGGTCGTGGTCTCGAAGCTGATCCGCGACAGCGGGGCGCCGCTGCCCGAGGCCCTTGCCGTAGCGGTGCTGGTCGGCCTCGCGCTGGGGATCGTCAACGGTCTGCTGATCGCGTTCGGCGGCATCCATCCGATCATCGCGACGTTCGGCACCCTCAACCTGTTCCGCTTCCTGGCGCTGCGCCTGTTCGACAACAAGCAGGTCACCGGGGTGCCGGACACGCTCGCGGGCATCGGCGGCGGCGGTGCGGGGGAGACCGTCGGCGTCCCGAACGCGTGGTGGGTCACCATGCTGCTGGCCGCGCTGATGTGGGTCTACATGCGCTACTGGGCCACCGGGCGGCACTGGTACGCGATCGGCAACGACCCGGCCGCGGCACGGCTGGCCGGCATCGGGGTACGACGGCGGCTGCTTGCCGCCTACGCGCTGACCGGCTTGTTCGTGGGCATCGCCGGCTGCGTGCTGATCGGGAGCGGCGGCCTCGTGCAGCAGAACGCCGGGACCGGTCTGGAGCTGCAGGTGATCGCCGCGGTGGTGATCGGCGGCACCAGCATCCTCGGTGGTCGTGGCACGGTTCTCGGCACTTTGCTGGGTGCGCTGCTGGTCGGCACCGTGACGAGTGCGATCACCCTGCTCGGCTGGCGCAGCGAGCTGACCGAGCTGTTCATCGGCGTAGCCATCCTGGTGGCCGTCGGTGTCGACATCGTCCGCGAACGACGCAGGAGTGCGGCATGACGACACAGACCGTCGCGCCAGAGCAGCCGCCCGTGGCCGGCCCCGACCGGCAGAGCGGCTGGCGCCGCCTTCTCGACCTGGTCCTCGCCGAGCGGGTGGCCCTGCTCTCCGTGCTGCTCGTCGTGGTGGTCGTCTGGTTCTGGGTGATGGGCCGGCAGGGCTACCTGGTCGCTCCCTACGACGTCGACTACCTGGCGTCGGCGCTGGAGACTCTGGTGCCGCTGTGCCTGCTGGCGCTGGCCGAGCTGGTCGTGATCGTGTCCGGTCGCGGCGGCATCGACCTCTCGGTGGGCTCGATCGTCAGCCTCTCGGGGATGGCGTTCGGGGCGATGGTCGGCCTGTGGGGCTGGCCGGTCCTCCCGGCCCTGGTCGTCACGCTGCTGGTGGGTGTGGCACTCGGCGCCGTGAACGGCGTCCTGGTGGCCTACCTGGGCTTCCCGGCGCTGATCGCCACCCTGGCCACCTACTACGCCTTCGGCGCCGTGGCGCTGGTGAGCCACGACAACGCCCCGATCTCGACCAAGCCGATCCAGGACGTCCACTCGCTCACCCAGAGCGTGACCCTTCCGCTGCTCGGCGACGTGGCCCCCGACCTGCCGCTGCAGGTGCTGACGTTCCTGCTGCCGGTGGCCGTCGTCGTGTGGCTGGTGGTCAACCGGTCTGCGTACGGCCGGCGGCTCTACGCCATCGGCACGAACGACGTGGCGGCCAGGTTCGCCAACATCCCGGTCCGCCGGACCCGCTTCCTCGCCTACGTGACGTCGGGTCTGCTCTCGGCCGTCGTCGGGGTGGTCACCGTCGCCCAGTTCGCCTCCGCCCGGCCGGACGCAGGCAGCGCAGGCAGCGGGATGGCGCTGCCCGCCATCACCATCGCGGTCCTCGGCGGCGTCGCCATCTCCG
The DNA here is from genome assembly GCA_038246545.1 of Actinomycetes bacterium. GTDB lineage: Bacteria > Actinomycetota > Actinomycetes > JACCUZ01 > JACCUZ01 > JBBRVW01. The sequence continues at coordinate 98,122 of JBBRVW010000009.1, forward strand.
GCGGCATCGGCCGGGTTGCCGGCGTCATCATCGCGGCGCTGCTCGTCGTCTGGCTCAACGCCGGGATCCTGCTCGCCTTCGAGGGTTCGGACGGCAGCCAGTTCCAGCTCTTCGCGCTCGGGGCACTCCTGGTCCTCTCCGCGCTGCTGAACGCCTACAGCGTCCGTCGCGGCCGAGGTGCCGGATGAGACCCCCGCACACAATCCACCGGCACGAACCAAGGGGTGCAGCATGACCGACGTCAGGGCCGTCAAGGCCACGCTTCGGCAGCAGACCATCGAGACGCCTTCGTGGGGCTACGCCAACTCGGGTACCAGGTTCAAGGTCTTCCCCCAGGAAGGCGTCCCGCGGACCCCGCAGGAGAAGATCGACGACGCCGCCACCGTGCACCGGTTCACCGGTGTCGCACCCTCGGTGGCGCTGCACATCCCGTGGGACCGCGTCGACGACTTCGGCGAGCTCGCGGACTACGCGAAGCAGCAGGGGGTCACCCTGGGCACGGTCAACTCGAACGTGTTCCAGGACGTGGACTACATGCTCGGCAGCGTGACCAACCCGGATCCCGGGGTGCGACGCAAGGCCACCGACCACCTGCTCGAGTGCATCGACATCATGGACCGCACCGGGTCACGCGACCTCAAGCTGTGGTTCTCGGACGGGACGAACTATCCGGGACAGGACAACCTGCGGCAACGTCAGGACCGGCTGGCCGAGGCCTTGCGTGAGGTGTACGACCGGCTCACCGGCGACCAGCGGATGCTGCTGGAGTACAAGCTGTTCGAGCCGGCCTTCTACGCCACCGACGTGCCGGACTGGGGCACGTCCTACGCGCACTGCCTGGAGCTCGGAGCGCGCGCCGAGGTCGTCATCGACACCGGCCACCACGCGCCCGGCACGAACATCGAGTTCATCGTGATGTTCCTGCTCCGGGCCGGCAAGCTCGGCGCGTTCGACTTCAACTCCCGCTTCTACGCCGACGACGACCTGATGGTCGGCGCGGCCGACCCGTTCCAGCTGTTCCGGATCATGCACGAGATCGTCCTCGGCGGCGCCCTCGACCCGGCGGCCGGCATCACGTTCATGCTCGACCAGTGCCACAACATCGAGGCGAAGATCCCGGCCATCATCCGCTCGGTGCTGAACGTCCAGGAGGCCACCGCAAAGGCGCTGCTCGTCGACGCCGATGCCCTTGCGGCCGCCCAACGGTCGGGTGACGTGCTCGCGGCGAACGCCATCCTCATGGACGCCTTCTCCACCGACGTCCGGCCGCTCCTGGCCGAGCTGCGCGAGGAGCAGGGCATCGACCCCGACCCCGTCGCCGGCTACCACCGCTCGGGCTACTTCGAGCGGATCCGCACCGAGCGCACCGGCGGCCAGCAGGCCGGCTGGGGCGCCTGACCCTTTCGACCCGACGAGCAGAGCGAGAACCGATGACGCACCCTCAGGTCCAGGCGCTGGTGGCCCGGAGCAACCGCCTCGGCGCCGACCCGCGCAACACCAACTACGCGGGTGGCAACACCTCCGCAAAGGGCACCGTGGCCGACCCCGTGACCGGGCAGGACGTCGAGCTGCTCTGGGTCAAGGGCTCCGGTGGGGACCTCGGCACGCTCACGGAGCAGGGTCTGGCTGTGCTGCGACTCGACCGGCTGCGGGCACTGGTGGACAGCTACCCCGGCGTCGACCGCGAGGACGAGATGGTCGCAGCGTTCGACTACTGCCTGCACGGCACGGGTGGAGCTGCCCCGTCGATCGACACGGCGATGCACGGCCTCGTCGACGTCGCGCACGTCGACCACCTGCACCCGGACTCGGGCATCGCACTCGCCACCTCGGCCGACGGGGAGGCGCTCACCAAGGAGATCTTCGGCGACCGGGTCGCCTGGGTGCCGTGGCGCCGTCCGGGATTCCAGCTCGGGCTCGACATCGCGGCGATCAAGCGCGAGAACCCGCGGGCCGTGGGCGTCATCCTCGGCGGCCACGGGATCACCGCGTGGGGTGCCACCAGCGAGGAGTGCGAGCAGAACGCGCTGGACATCATCCGTGCCGCCCAGACCTACCTCGACGAGCGGGGCCGACCGGACCCGTTCGGTGCGGTCGTCGCCGGGCTCGAGGCGCTGCCCGAAGCCGAGCGCAAGGCACGTGCCGCGGCGCTGTTCCCCGTGCTGCGCGGCCTGGCCTCGACCGACCGGCCGCAGGTGGGGCACTACACGGACTCGGACGTCGTCCTGGACTTCGTCGCGCGCGAGCGGCACCCCGAGCTCGCTGCACTGGGCACGTCCTGCCCGGACCACTTCCTGCGCACCAAGGTCCGTCCGATGGTCCTCGACCTGCCACCGACGGCTCCGCTGGACGAGGTCGTGTCCCGGCTGCGCGAGCTGCACGTGGAGTACCGCGATGCCTACCGCGCCTACTACGAGCGGTACGCCGACGAGTCGACACCGCCGATGCGTGGCGCCGACCCAGCGGTGGTCCTCGTCCCTGGCGTGGGCATGTTCAGCTTCGGTGCCAACAAGCAGACCGCGCGGGTGGCCGGGGAGTTCTACGTCAATGCCATCAACGTGATGCACGGCGCGGAGTCGGTGTCGACGTACGCACCGATCGACGAGTCGGAGAAGTTCCGCATCGAGTACTGGCTGCTCGAGGAGGCCAAGCTCGCTCGGCTGCCCAAGCCGAAGCCGCTGGCGACCCGGGTCGCCCTCGTCACGGGTGGCGGCTCGGGCATCGGCCGGGCCATCGCCCACCGGCTCGCGGCCGAGGGAGCCTGCGTCGTGGTCGCCGACCGGGACGCCGACGCTGCGCGCACCGTGGCCGAGGAGCTCGGCTCGACCGATGTCGCGGTAGCGGTGTCCGCAGATGTCACCGACGCTGCGGCCGTCGCCGGTGCTGTCGCTGCCGCGGCGCTCGCCTTCGGCGGGCTCGACCTCGTGGTGAACAACGCCGGGCTGTCCATCTCCAAGTCTCTCCTCGAGACGACGGAGCAGGACTGGGACCTGCAGCACGACGTGATGGCCAAGGGGTCGTTCCTCGTCTCGCGCGAGTCGGCACGGGTCATGCTGGCCCAGGGTCTCGGTGGCGACATCGTCTACATCTCCAGCAAGAACTCGGTGTTCGCCGGCCCCAACAACGTGGCCTACGGCGCCGCCAAGGCCGACCAGGCCCACCAGGTCCGACTGCTCGCGGCGGAGCTCGGGGAGCACGGGATCCGGGTGAACGGCATCAACCCCGACGGCGTGGTCCGGGGCTCCGGGATCTTCTCCGGCGGCTGGGGGGCGAAGAGGGCCGCGGTGTACGGCGTGCCGGAGGAGGAGCTCGGCGCCTACTACGCGCAGCGGACGCTCTTGAAGCGCGAGGTGCTGCCGGAGCACGTGGCCAACGCCGTCTTCGCGGTGACCGCTGGCGATCTCTCCCACACCACGGGGCTGCACATCCCCGTCGACGCCGGCGTCGCGGCCGCGTTCCTGCGCTAGGTCACGACGTGACATCGGTCCGGGTCGCCGCAGTCGACCTCGGCGCATCGAGCGGCCGGGTCATGGTGGCCGCGGTGGACCCGGACCGGCTCGAGCTCACCGAGGTGCTGCGCTTCGCCAACCGGCCGGTGCGGGCCGGGGGCACCCTGCACTGGGACATCCTGGCGCTGTGGGCCGGGACGCTCGACGGCCTGCGTGCCGCCGCGCGCACGTCCGGCGGGCTGGACGGCGTGGGAGTCGACTCGTGGGCCGTCGACTACGGCCTGCTCGACGGGGCGGGCGTCCTGCTGGGCAACCCCGTGCACTACCGCGACGAGCGCACCGACGGCGTCGCCCGGAAGACCGCCGCCGACCTGGGCGAGGAGCGGCTCTACCAGCTCAACGGGCTGCAGTTCCTGCCCATCAACACGATCTTCCAGCTCGCCGCGGCCCGGCACACCCCCCAGCTGGCGGCTGCCCGCCGGCTGCTCCTCGTGCCGGACCTGCTCGGGTTCTGGCTCACCGGGGAACAGGCGGCCGAGCTCACGAACGCGTCGACCACCGGGCTCCTCGACGTCCGGTCCCGCACCTGGTCCCCCGAGCTGATCGATGCCGTGGGGCTCGACGCTGCGCTGCTGCCCGAGCTCCGCGAACCGGGCAGCCGGCTCGGCGACCTCCTTCCGGAGGTGCTGGAGGCGACCGGGCTGTCCGGACCGGTCCCGGTGTGGGAGGTGGGCTCGCACGACACCGCCTCCGCGGTCGTGGGCGTTCCCGCCCGGGACGAGCGGTTCGCCTACGTCTCCTGCGGTACCTGGTCGCTGGTCGGCCTGGAGCTCGACGCGCCCGTCCTGACCGAGGAGAGCCGCCGGGCGAACTTCACCAACGAGCTCGGTGTCGACGGCACGGTCCGCTACCTCCGCAACGTCATGGGGCTCTGGATCCTGCAGGAGGCGCTGCGCACCTGGGAAGCAGCCGGCACACCCGCCGACCTGCCTGCCCTGCTCGCGGCGGCGGCTGCGGTCTCTCCGTTCACGGCTCTGATCGACCCGGACGACCCCGTGTTCCTGCACCCGGGAGACATGCCCGCCCGGATCGCGCAGGTGTGCGCCCGGACCGGCCAGCGGGCGCCGCAGACGCGGGCGGCGGTGGTGCGCTGCATCCTCGACAGCCTGGCTCTGGCCTACCGGCGCACCGTCGAGGACGCCCGGCGGCTGTCCGGGCGCGACGTCGACGTCGTCCACCTGGTGGGCGGTGGGGCGCGCAACGAGCTGCTCTGCCAGCTCACGGCCGACGCCTGCGGCCTGCCTGTCGATGCAGGACCGGTCGAGTCCGCCGCGCTCGGGAACGTGCTGGTCCAGGCGCGCGCCCTGGGAGCGGCTCCCGACGACCTTGCCGGGTTGCGCGGACTGCTACGGCGAACGCAGGACGTCCGCCGCTACCAACCCTCGGGTGACCGAGCCGCCTGGCGCGCGGCGGCCGAGCGGGTGCCGCCCGCCGGCTGATCAGTCGCGCCGCCCCGCCGGCATACCGACCGACGGACTACTGACCTGACCGCTCGACACGAGAAAGAGGACCGGATGAATCCACTGGGAGTGCACGCGCTGGTCTGGGTCGGCGACTGGAGCGAGCCGTCGGCACGGCTGGCCGTCGAGTCGACCCGCGAGGTCGGGTTCGACATCCTCGAGATCCCCCTGCTCGACCCCTGGTCGGTCGACCCGGCGATGACCCGCCGGCTGCTCGACGACAACGGGCTGCAGGCGACCTGTTCGCTCGGTCTGGGTCGCGACACCGATGTGTCGAGCGAGGACGCGAGCGTCGTCGCGAAGGGCCGCGACCTGCTGGCGGCTGCAGTCGAGGCGGCGCACGGCTTCGGGGCCACCCACCTGTGCGGCGTCCTCTACTCGATGATGGGCAAGTACGGCGCCCCCATCTCGCCGGCGTCGCGGCAGAACTGCGTCGAGTCGATGGCCTGGTTGCACGAGCAGTGCACCCAGGCGGGCATCGACCTGTCGCTCGAGGTCGTCAACCGCTACGAGACCAACGTCGCCAACACCGCGCGCGAGATGGTCGCGCTCATCGACGAGACCGGTGCCGACATCGGCGTGCACCTCGACAGCTACCACATGAACATCGAGGAGAACGGCCTCGCCGAGCCGGTGCACTCGACGGGGGAGCGGTTCCGCTACCTGCACATCGGCGAGTCGCACCGCGGGTACCTCGGCACCGGCAACGTCGACTTCGACCAGCTGTTCACCGCCGTCCGCGAGGTGGGCTACACCGGGCCGGTGACGTTTGAGAGCTTCTCGTCGGCGGTCGTCAACGCCGATCTCACGCCGATGCTGGCCCTCTGGCGCAACCTCTGGACCGACGGCAAGGACCTGGCTACCCACGCCCGGGCATTCATGGCCGAGCGGCTGGCCGACTGAGGTGGCCCGGGTCTGCTTCACGTTGCAGGTCGACCCGGCCCGGCTCGAGGAGTACCGCGAGCGGCACGCCGCCGTCTGGCCGGAGATGCTGCACGCTCTGCAGGACGCCGGCTGGCGCGACTACTCGCTCTACCTGCGCGAGGACGGGCTGCTGGTCGGTGTCCTCGCCACCGACGACTTCGCGGCGGCGCAGGCGGCGATGGCCGCCACCGGCGTGAACGCCCGCTGGCAGGCGGAGATGGGCGAGTTCTTCGCCGGGCTCGACGGGCGTCCCGACCAGGCGATGCGTTCGCTCACCGAGGTCTTCCACCTGGAGGACCAGCTCGACCGGGTCCGTCCGGCAGCCGGCTGATCCTCGCCGGGACCGCCCTCAGCCGGCGGGGACGGCGACGTCGGTGCCGGTGACGACCAGGTGGAAGCCGTCGTCGGCCGCCGCCAGGTCCGTGATCTTCAGGCCCGGGGGCAGGTCCCGGAGCCGGTACCTCAGCGTGTAGATCCGGCTGAGCTGGTCCAGGAGCCGCGGGGTCTGCACCGGAGCGCCGTCGAGCTGGAACCCGGACGGCGTCACGTCGATGGCTCGGTCGGAGACCTTCACCCTCCCCACCGCCGCCAGGGTGTGCTGGTCGCCGAGCAGGTCGATGGTGCCCTTGACGCGCACCTGCCCGTCACCGGTCGGCTCGAGAGTCACCCCGCGCACCTTCGCGCGGGCCAGCACCTCGGCATAGGTGATGCGGCCGGCGGCTCTCAGTGAGCCGACCAGGGCGCGGTTCCCGGAGCGGGACGAGACCGAGGAGGCGGTCACGTCGAGGTCCCGGGCCTTGCCGGAGGTGGTGTCGATCGCGTCCGCGGTGACCGTGACGTGGTCGAAGCTGCGGCCGATCAGCTGGGTGAGGAACGGGTATCCGCCGACGCTCACCTGCGGGTTGCGCAGCCCCTCGTCGCGGAGCCTCGACTCGACCCGGTCGGTGGCCACCTTCTCGGCCAGCCGATCGCCGCCGACGGCGACGAGCAGCAGGACGACGAGGGCGATGACGAGGGTGCGCACACGGGTTTGTCTACCCTTCCGACCTGGAGCCCACGCCGTCAGGCGGGCGTGGGGAAGGTCACGACGTCGGGGGGTGCCTCCGGGCGGGTGTGCAGGTCCCAGTAGAGGTCGGCGATCTCGTCGACGTCCAAGGCGTTCTTGCCCCGGAGCACCCCGTCGATCGTCACGGTGGTCGCCCGGACGCCGTCGGCGGCGACCTCCTTGTGCAGCGACCGTGCCAGGCTGCGCAACGCGGCCTTGGCCACCCCGACGGCGGCGGCACTGGTCGACGCCCGGTCCGCGGCGATGCTCCCGGTGAGCAGCACGGTGCCCTTTCTCGCGGTTCGCATCGGGGGCACCGCCTCCTGCACCGCCACCAGCGCCCCCACCACGCCCACGTCGAGCGCGAGCCGGAGCTGGTCGGCCGGGAGCGCGGTCACCGGGCCCTCGACGTAGGCCGAGCCGTTGTAGACGAGGACGGTGGCGGCGCCGAGGGCCGCACCCAGCTCGGCCATGGCGGCGCGCAGGGACGCCTCGTCGGCCACGTCGGCACCGGCCGTCGCGACTGCTGGCGCCCCGGTATCGGTGGCCTCGGCGGCCAGCTGTGAGAGATCGTCCGAGGGCCGGGCGATCAAGCCGACGGCTGCCCCCTCCCGCGCGAATCGCAGGGCCACCGCGCGCCCGAGACCAGGTCCGGCCGCCACCACCACCAGTACCTCGTTCATCGTGCAACCACCTTTCCGGGCTCGCGTCGCATCAGCCAGCAGGTCGGGCCGCCGTCCGGCATCGTGGCGTCGCGGACCGGCTCGAAGCCCAGCCGGCGGTAGACGGCCACGTTGGCCTCGCTCGCGGTCTCCAGGTACGCCGGCAGCCCGGTGCGGTCGGCCGCGGCGAGCATCGGCGCGGTGACCGCCCGGCCCAGTCCGCTGCGCCGGCGCGCCGGCTCGGTCGCGAGCACACCGAGGTACCAGTACGGACCGGCGTCCTCGGGCACCGACATCGCGGCATCGTAGCTGGCCCAGGCCTCCCTCTCGCGGGGCGTGAAGTCCTGCTGGACCGACGCCCACCGCCGGCCGGGCACCTCCCGGTAGAGCCCGCCGGGCGGGTCCCACATGGCGACCGCGGCGCCGTCGTCGGCGGTCCAGACCTCCCCGGCCTCGAGACGTACGTCGAGCAGGAGGCCGAAGAAGGCCGCCGCGAGGACGTCGTACCGCTCGTCGGAGGGCCAGACCCAGCGCAGCAGCGGGTCGGTGGCGAAGGCGGACACGACGGTGCCCAACGCGCGCTCACGCCCGCCGGGGGCGCACCGGAGGACCTCGGGCACGCCACGATCATGCACCCGGGGGGTCTGCGCGCCGCAGCCGCGTTCGCTGGTGGCGTAGCAGACCCGAGACAGTTGGCGGAACAGGGTCAGGCCGAGGGCAGTTGTGACCGAGTACGCAGTAGCGGGACCGGCCGGGGACGACCCGGCCAGGTCGCGGATAGAGAACTACAGGCAAGACCGGTCAGCGTGCGGACTAGCATGCAGGGGACAGGTGACCCGCTGTCGAGGCGGGTTGCTCCACCTGCCCGACCGCTCTCGTGAGGAGCGCAGAACATGTTCGAGAGGTTCACCGACCGCGCGCGGCGGGTTGTCGTCCTGGCTCAGGAAGAAGCCCGGATGCTCAACCACAACTACATCGGGACCGAGCACATCCTGCTCGGCCTGATCCACGAGGGCGAAGGCGTGGCCGCGAAGGCTCTCGAGTCCCTGGGCATCTCCCTGGAGGCCGTGCGTTCGCAGGTCGAGGAGATCATCGGCCAGGGCCAGCAGGCCCCGTCCGGCCACATCCCCTTCACCCCCCGGGCCAAGAAGGTGCTCGAGCTCTCGCTGCGCGAGGCCCTGCAGCTCGGCCACAACTACATCGGGACCGAGCACATCCTGCTCGGCCTCATCCGTGAGGGCGAGGGTGTCGCCGCCCAGGTGCTGGTCAAGCTCGGCGCCGACCTCAACCGGGTCCGCCAGCAGGTCATCCAGCTGCTGTCGGGCTACCAGGGCAAGGAGACCGCCGCTGCCGGCGGCCCCGCCGAGGGTGCCCCGTCGACGTCGCTGGTGCTCGACCAGTTCGGCCGCAACTACACGCAGGCCGCCCGCGAGGGCAAGCTCGACCCGGTGATCGGGCGCGAGAAGGAGATCGAGCGGGTCATGCAGGTGCTGTCCCGCCGCACCAAGAACAACCCGGTGCTCGTCGGCGAGCCCGGCGTGGGCAAGACCGCCTGCGTCGAGGGCCTGGCGCAGGCCATCGTCCGCGGCGAGGTCCCCGAGACCCTCAAGGACAAGCAGCTCTACTCCCTCGACCTCGGCGCGCTCGTCGCCGGCAGTCGTTACCGCGGTGACTTCGAGGAGCGGCTGAAGAAGGTCCTCAAGGAGATCCGCACCCGTGGCGACATCATCCTGTTCATCGACGAGCTGCACACGCTCGTCGGTGCCGGTGCCGCCGAGGGCGCGATCGACGCCGCCTCGATCCTCAAGCCGATGCTGGCCCGAGGCGAGCTGCAGACGATCGGCGCCACCACCCTCGACGAGTACCGCAAGCACCTCGAGAAGGACGCCGCGCTCGAACGGCGGTTCCAGCCGATCCAGGTGGCCGAGCCGACGCTGGCCCACACCATCGAGATCCTCAAGGGGCTTCGGGACCGCTACGAGGCCCACCACCGGGTGTCCATCACCGACGGCGCCCTCGTGGCCGCGGCGACTCTCGCCGACCGCTACATCTCCGACCGGTTCCTGCCGGACAAGGCGATCGACCTCATCGACGAGGCCGGCTCCCGGATGCGCATCCGCCGGATGACCGCCCCGCCGGACCTGCGCGAGTTCGACGAGCGCATCGCCAGCGTCCGGCGCGAGAAGGAGTCGGCGATCGACGCGCAGGACTTCGAGAAGGCCGCGTCGCTGCGCGACCGCGAGAAGACCCTGCTGCAGGAGAAGGCGCAGCGGGAGAAGGAGTGGAAGGCCGGCGACATGGATGTCGTGGCCGAGGTCGACGAGGAGCTCATCGCCGAGGTCCTGGCCATCGCGACCGGTATCCCGGTCTTCAAGCTGACCGAGGAGGAGTCGCAGCGGCTGCTGCGCATGGAGGACGAGCTGCACCACCGGGTCATCGGCCAGGAGCCGGCCATCAAGGCCCTGTCCCAGGCGATCCGGCGCACCCGCGCCGGCCTCAAGGACCCGAAGCGTCCCGGCGGCTCGTTCATCTTCGCCGGCCCGTCCGGCGTCGGTAAGACCGAGCTGTCCAAGACACTCGCCGAGTTCCTGTTCGGCGACGAGGACGCGCTGATCCAGCTCGACATGTCGGAGTACTCCGAGAAGCACACCGTGTCGCGGCTGTTCGGCTCGCCCCCCGGCTACGTCGGCTACGAGGAGGGCGGCCAGCTCACCGAGAAGGTGCGCCGGAAGCCGTTCTCGGTGGTCCTGTTCGACGAGGTCGAGAAGGCGCACCCGGACATCTTCAACTCGCTGCTGCAGATCCTCGAGGACGGTCGCCTGACCGACTCGCAGGGCCGGGTGGTCGACTTCTAGAACACCGTGATCATCATGACCACGAACCTCGGCACGCGGGACATCGCCAAGGGTCTGCAGACCGGCTTCCAGGCCGGCGGCGACCTGTCGACGTCCTACGAGCGGATGAAGTCGAAGGTCCTGGACGAGCTCAAGC
>JBBRVW010000010.1:0-99853 GCA_038246545.1 Actinomycetes bacterium
AGCCCGGATCCACCGTCTGATGATCGATGAGGCCTCCGGGGGCGATGGCGGTGTCGTTGTCCGGTTGAGGGCGTGCTTGTGGGACCGGGCGGGCCGGTGGTCTCCACGTGCGGTTCCTGGTTGGTCCTCGCGGACGGGGTGGATGGGTCAGGACGCGAGGGGTGGTCCGTCTCGGGCGGTGGTGGCCATCTGTGTCCAGGCGGTCTCCCAGGGCCAGTCGACTGGCAGGTGCAGCCTGAGCCGTCGGGCGGAGCGGGCCAGCCGGCCGGGGACGTTGATCAGCTGGGCCCGGATGGTGCCGGTGGTGGCTTTGGCGTGGAATGTCGAGGCAAGGACACCGGCGCTGCGGGTGAGGTTGAACGCCATGGCGGCACAGACCAGCCAGGCGCTGTTCGCGGTGAACGACCCGGACGGTAGGTGCGCGAGGGGGCCGTTCTTCAGGTCGGCGATGACCTGCTCGACGATCGCGTGCCCGCGGTGCGCGCTCTCAGCCTCGAGCATCGGCAGGGGGCTGTTGGTGAACACCGCGTGGTGCCGGTAGACGGTGAACAGCGGGTTCTGGTTGGCGGGGTTGACGTCGGGGACCCGGCGCACGATCAGCCGGGCGGTGACCTGCTTGTCGGTGGCCAGGGACGTGAACGCGGTGAAGGCGATCTCAGCGACCTCGGCGTCGCTGATCCAACACTGCTGGTCTTCATCCCAGACGGCGTTGGTGTACTTGATCGGCGTCCACGCGTCGGTCGCGATGGCCTCGATCGCCCTGCGGACAGCAGGGTTGAGCCGCGCGGTGATCGAGAAGCGGGCCTTGCGGCGCAGCACCGCCGCGATCACCTCCGAGGAGTAGAACGCCGAGTCCGCCCGCAACACCAACCGCCCGGTCGCACCAGCCTTCTTCGCGGTGATCAGAGCATCGGCCACGAACCGGTGGGCGCCCTTCGCGCTGTTCGTTGAGCCCTTGCGCAGTCGGGCGGCGGCGATCACCGGCCGGCTGCTGGGGGTGCTGATGATCGCCAGCAGCACGTTGAGGCCCTTCACCCCGGTGTAGCCGCGACCGGCGCCCTGCTTGGCGTAGCCGAACGTCGCCTTCACGGTGTCGTCCACATCGACGTAGGCCAGCGTGGCGGCACCCGGCAGCAGCGGCAGCCGCCGGCACAGGTTGATCAGCAGGCGGGACGCGACCGCGTCGAGCTGGCGGACATGGCCGAAGGTGAAGGTGCGCAGGAACGTCCCCAGCGTCGAGGGAGCCCGCACGCCGGTGAACAACCGGCGCATCGCGCCGTGCCGCAACAAGGCCATGTCCTCGATCGAGTCGGCCCCGGCGATCATGCCCGCGACCAGCGCCAGGACCTTCAGGACCGCGTTGCCACCACCCGGCTTGTCGATCCGGACGTGGTGGGTGACCAGGTCCTGCAGGCCCGCCCTCTCGGCGAGCTCCAGCACCGGCGCCAGACCCGCGCACGACACAAGATTGGGGTCATCGAAGGTGGCAGTGACGCCATGGCAGACTCGCATCCAGCGGATGCCCTCCTGTGCGCTGAGTTTGTTGACCTTCGCAAGCCACATTCTCTTTGCACAGCAGGGCATTCGTGCGTCACGACCCGCCGCTCACCTCACGCGGGACGGTGGATCCGGGTTAAGCGGTTGCTCTTACACCGGTGTCCAGCGGCTTCCGCTGCTGCTGTTAGCAAAGTGGTAGCAAGATCGTCGCTGGCGTCCCCCCCATGGACGCGTGGACGCCGGCTTTAGCCGAGAAGCTCCAACTGTCTCCCGCATTTCAGGTCCGGCGCTGTGACAGTCGCGACGGGGCATCATGGGAGTCGTGAGCACGACGGCCCGCTTTACCCGGCGCCGACCACCGGTGGCGGGTATGCGCTACGCGCCGTCGTCGTGGCCGATTCCCTCGACGATCTGCACGGCCGCGCACGGCGAGGCGCGGCTGCTGCTGCGCCTGGACGCCGCCGCCCATCCGTCTACGACCTGGACCGGGACTACTTTCGCCAGCACGTATACCGCAACGGCAACGGACTCGCGGTTCCGGTGGCGCTCGGCATAGAGCGCCACCTGGCGCCTGGCGCTCCGGGCGGGCAGACGCCGACGCCGCCCCACGGGGGGAGCGTGCCTCACCTCATGTGAGGAGCAGAAGTCGCGCGCGTCAGTTGTCGGTGTCGTCGCCCGTTGACGCTTGGCGATCGGCCTCGGCACTGTTGGTCGGAGCGGTTCCGGCGTCTGCCTCGGTGACCTGCTCACCTTGGGAGGCGCGCCGGTCAGCCTCGGCGCTGGTGCCGGCGTCGGTGCTCTCGTCCGGGTCCTCGGGAGGGATAATGGGGGGTGTCGGTGTCGTCGTCATGACACCTCCGCTTCCCCCCACAAGGGCAGGCATGCCTGTCGCCGTCGTGGCAACGCTCTCGCCACTCGCTGCGGGGGGCGAACGCAGGGGGGCAAAGGCTGGGGAGTCAACTGCGGCCTGCCCGACTGGACGGTCAACCTCCAGAAGGCGGGCCTGCACCTGATGCTGCGGCCACCGGCAGGCACGCCGGAGGAAGGCTTGGTCGCGAGCGCAGCGGACCATGGCGTTTTAGTAGCAGGCAGGCGCGACATGGTACGTCTCTCTTCCCCCGCAGCCCGGCGTACTCGTGAGCTTCGCGCGAGCGCCCGGCGGACTGCTTACCGAGGCGGTCAGTCGCCTCGCACTGGCGGCTCTGGCTACCGACGGTCGACGATCGAGACGGGGCCGCGCACGCAGCGGAAAGGTGCCCCCGCCCCCCGTCGCCGCCGACTACCTCTGACCTCACCGCCTGACCCGGTCGCTTCTTACAAATGTCGAACGGTCTGACCCGGTCCGTTGTGCGGGACGGATGGACCTTCGTAGCGTCGTACCCGTTCCCCGGACCCGGACATCTCGTACCACCTCCACGCCACCGTCCTCGACCGAAGGAAGAACATGATTCTGTCGTCTAACCGGGCGGTTCGTCTGGCCCTCGTCGCAGCCGCCGCCCTCCCACTGGTCGCCGTCGGGATGGCCAACCAGGCCGCGGGCTCGCAGCCGGCCGCCGCGTCCAAGTCGAGGCACTCACCACTCGGCCCGACCACCGGCGTCCTGCCGCGGGCGAAGATCGTGCTCTCCAGCGCGGTGAAGGTAGACCTGGACAACCACTTTGTGCGGATGCCGTTGCACCGCGGGGAGTTCCAAGGCCAGTCAGTCTGGTACATCCTCACCGACGCGTCCGAGCCGGGCGCTGCGGACGCCTTGGGTCTGAACCTCGCGCCCAAGCTCGGCAACGCCGCCATCGGGTGCCCGACCTGCGTGCAGGAGGTGACGCTCAAGGGGGATGCCGCCAACGTGTTCGGCGAGGCGACGATCGAGTTCGCCGGCATCCCCGACTTCAGCCCGACGCGCGTCCTGACGCCCGGCCCGACCGGCTTCCCTCCCGCCGCGGCGGCCCCCGGCTCGGTCGGCGGCGCGAAGTACAGCCCGTTCTTCCGTATCGCCGGGTCGACCACGGTGTACAACAGCTCCATCGTCGCTGTCGGAGACGGCCCCTTCGATGTGGACCACCACACCAACACAGCCGAGCGGGTCCTTGCCATCCACCCAGCAGCGAGAGACACCGGCCAGGCACAGTTCCACGGCGCCTCGGTCGACATGCTGTTCGTCACCGGCTTCGACTCGGGCAAGCCCATCGTCTACCTGTCAACGGAGTCGAGCGACCCGGTCGGTGCCGTGCTCGAGCGCGCGATCTTCGTCCCGGCCCTGGACGGCACACCGTTCCTCGGTGGCGACGACTTCCTGGGCAGCGTCCGGGAAAGAATCTTCCCCTTCGTCAACGGGCAGACCGGTGCGAACAACAAGCAGGCCCAGGGCCTGGCGCACCTCATCCTCGACGGCCACGCCAGCCAGGATGCCTCGCTGAAGAACCGGCCACTCATCAATGCGCTGCGCAAGGGAGGGGACTCCCTCAACATCCAGGGCGACTTCCCGACCCTGACCGAGGACAACCGCAGAGCCTCCTACAGCCCGCTGTGGGAAGCGCAGATGGGTGAGTGGACCCAGAAGGCGGTCAAGGCCGGCCTCAACACCCGCCAGACCGACGAGTTCCAGATCCTCAACCTGGCCAAGACCCGCCCCGACCTGCTGACCGCACCCGGCGGGGCGCCGTACGGCAGCGTCAAGTTCCTCATCAACTGCCCGGTCGTCGCATTCCTGAAGGGCGAGCCGCGCAAGGACCTGGTCAGGCCGCTACCCGGATCCGACGTCAACTTCCCCGGCTCCTACCTGCAGAAGTAGCCGGGGGCCGGCCCGGCCCCGGTTATCAAACCGGGGCCGGCCCGGTCGCGGTTACGGTGCAGTATGACGAGTTCAGACCGACCGGGCGGCCGTCAGCCTGCCATCGCGGACTACGGCTTCCTCTCGGACTGCCACTCGGCGGCGTTGGTCGATCGCTCCGGCTCGATCGACTGGTGGTGCGTTCCCCGCTTCGACTCCCCATCCGTCCTGGGCCGGCTCCTGGACCCCGAGGCGGGGCACTGGGCATTGCGACCGGCCGGGACGTTCACGAGCTCACGCGAATATGTCGGGGACACCCTGGTCCTGCGAACCGTCTTCGCCACCGACACCGGTGAGGTCAGCGTCACGGATGCCCTGCTGCTCGACCCGGTAGCCCACGGTCACGACGTGGGCCTGCTCAGCCCTCACGTGCTGATGCGTCGGGTGCAAGGGCTTACCGGGACCGTACGAATGCGGACCGAGCTCGCGCCGCGGATGGAGTACGGGCGCACCGAGCCGCACCTGAGCCTGGTTGCCGGCGGCGCGGAACTCAGGGGCGGTCCGGTCACGCTGACGCTGACCAGCCAGGTGCCGTTGACCGTCGACGACGGGACAGTCCTCAGCGAGTTCGCCGTGGCCGCTGGACAGGTCATCGACCTGCGGCTGGCGTACACCCCAACCTTCGGCTCTGCCGTCGACCCGGCTGCCGGCGTCCCCTCGCTGAAGGCGACACTGGACGGCTGGACCTCGTGGGCGGAGCAGCACACCACCTACGACGGGGCCTTTCCGGCGTTGGTCCGGCGCAGCTCGCTGGTACTGCAGGGGCTGACGTACGGGCCATCCGGAGCCGTCATCGCGGCCGCCACGACATCGCTTCCCGAGACCATGGGTGGGGAACTGAACTTCGATTACCGCTATGCCTGGCTTCGCGATCTCAGCCTCACGGCCCGAGCGCTGTGGCTCGCCGCCTGTCCGGCGGAGCCGGCTCGGTTGTTCGCATGGTTGGCCAACAGCGCGGGCCACACGCGAGCCGAGCTGGTTCAGATCATGTACGGGGTAGAGGGCGAACGCGATCTCACCGAACATGTCCTTGAGCATCTGCACGGCTACCGCTCGAGCGCGCCGGTGCGCATCGGAAACGAAGCCTGGAAGCAGACCCAGCACGATGTGTTCGGCGAAGTCCTGGAGGCCGCGCATCTCCTCCGCGAGCAGCTCGGAGAGTTCGCCCAACCAGTTCGGCAACTGTTGGTCGCCCTCGCGAACCGCGCTGCCAGCACGTGGGACCAACCCGATGCCGGGATGTGGGAGGCGCGGGACGAACAACGTCACTACACGTCTTCGAAAGTGATGTGCTGGGTGGCGCTGGACCGAGCCGTTGCCATGGCCTCGCGCCTTGGCTCGGGCGCCGAACAGGAGCGCTGGTCCGAGGCTCGCGACGCCGTGCGAGCGGCTGTCCTGGAGAAGGCGTGGAGTGAGAAGGCGGGAGCCTACACGGGAGCCTTCGGGTCCGATGACCTGGACGCTTCGGTCCTGCTGCTGCCCCTAGTGGGTTTCCTGGATTCGGAGGACGAGCGGACGCTGGCCACCGTGGTCGCCGTCGAGCAAGGCCTGGGGATGGGCGGGCTGGTGCGCCGGTGGCCCAGTGACCCGAGTGGCTTTCTCATCTGCACCTACTGGCTGGTGGAATGCCTTGCCCTTGCTGGGCTGCAAGACAGAGCCAACTCCTGGTTCGTTAGCGCCACGTCGCACGCCAACGACCTCGGACTTCTGTCCGAGGAGGCAGATCCGGGAAGCGGCGAGCTGCTGGGCAATTTCCCGCAGGCCTTCTCCCACGTGGGCCTGGTCAACGCCGCCTGGCGCCTCGGCCAGTTCGCCCCCGCCACCGACACCGACGCCGAATGAACGGGTCAGCCGCCTTTTGCGGCCAGCTCCCGCAGCGGCACCTCGTAGGCTTGGGCGAACGTGGGGAACGCGTGCACGACATCGGCGAGGACACGCAATGGCACTTGCGCGCGGACGGCGAGCACTGCTTCGGTGATCCACTCGTCCGCACGCTCTCCGATGGCCGCGGCGCCGACAAGGATGCCCCGGTCGCGGTCCGCGGTCAGCACCAACCGTCCCGGCCCCGATCCCTCCGTGCCGTTTCGAGCTAGTTCGCGCAGGTCCATGCTGGCCGTGTCCACCGCCATCCCAGCCTCGCGTGCCTGTGTCGCGGTCATGCCGACGCTGGCGACAGTCGGCTCGGTATAGACGACCCTGGGTATCGCGCGGTAGTCGGCCGTGGCCGAGCCGCCGAGCAGGTTGTCGATGACAACCCGGGCCTGGTAGTTGGCGGTGTGGGTGTAGGGGCCTACTGCGGTCACGTCGCCCGCCGCCCACACGTGGTCGTGCCCGATCACCCGGCACCGGTCGTCGACCCGCAGCTCACCCTGCTTTCCAGGCTCGATGCCGAGGACCTCCAAGCCCAGGCTTTGGGTCCTCGGCCGACGCCCGACGGCGATCAGCACCCGCTCGGTCTCCACAGAACCACCCCCGGATAGGTAGACGTAGGCCCCGCCCGCGCTCGCCTCCGTACGCTCGACCACCGCCCCCAGGCGCACATCTACCCCGTCGGCACGCAGCACCCGGCAGAGCAGGTCGGCAATCGTCGACTCCTCCGCGCCGAGTAGGTGCGGTTCCGACTCGACCAAGGTCACTGCCGTCCCGAACCGGGCGAACACCTGAGCCAGCTCGCAGCCCACCGCGCCCCCACCCATGATCAGCAGAGAATCGGGCCGGTGCTGCGCAGACAGCGCCTCGTCACTTGTCCACGTCGGTACCCCGCGCAGACCCTCGACCGGCGGGTCGATCGGCGAGGAACCGGTGCCCACCACGAGATCGGTCCAGCCGAGTCGCTCTCCGCCCACCGCGAGGACACCGGGAGCGCTCACCAGGCCCGTGCCCCTGACGAGCACGACGCCGGCCTGCTCCACCCGTTGGGCCGCCGCCGTGTCGTAGCGACCGTGGGCGATGTCGTCGCGGCGGCGCGCAGCGGATCCGAACGCCAGCTCGTCCTCGTCAAGGCCCGGATCGACGGAGGCAGCGCCAAGATCGACCATCCGGCGAGCCGTGTGGCGCACCTCGGCGGAGCGCAGCATCGACTTGCTCGGTATACAGGCCACGTACGGGCACTCGCCACCGACCCGCAGCGACTCGACCAGGGCCACCCGTCTTCCCGCCGCCGCCATCTCGTTGGCGACGTACTCACCCGCAGATCCGGCACCAAGAACCACCACATCGAAGTTGTCCACGATGCTCCTCGTGCCCTTCCCAGCCAAGACCTACCCCTCCTGCTCCTGTGGGGTAACGGTCGGGCGCTTCGGGTGACGCGGCCCGCGGTATGAAGCAGCCGCTAGCGCAGCGTCTTGGGCTCAGTGCAATGCAGGCGGGTTCGGTGCTGAGCAGAATCGACTAGGCCAGCGCGAGGGGGTAACCGCGATCAGCGCGAGTTCGACCCAGACTCGGTTGATGTTCTGCTGCCGGGACGGCAGGTGTCCCAGGCCGGTGTTCCTTTCCGGCCCGGATCCGGTCCTCGACGCGGAAGTGCGCTCGGTGCCCTGCTTCGTGGAACGCCAACAGCCCGACAGCAAGATCACTCACGCCTCGGCTTGGAGCCCTACTGCAAGACCGGGGCTAGGGTACCGCCGACCGAACATGCAGATGCGGCGCATTTCCACTACCGCCGCACCAGTGCGCAGGTCGTGACCGAGCTGCACACGCGGCCCCACCAACGGTCAGATCGTGCAGGGCTGCGCGGCCGGTGTTCCCGAGGCGCAGGCTGCGAAGTCCGCCACTCCAAGCGCTGCTAAGTGTCGCGAGCGACTGCACCGGCAACGGACATTTGTCCTGCGTGCTGCGCCGCCTGACCCCGAGTGTCAAGCAAACTCTGGGCAGACCCGAACGCCATCCGGGCGGTCTGGGTGTCATCGGCGCGCCGGAGGGTAACTGGCGCAGGACACCTTGAGGAGATGTCCTGATGACGATGAGTCGCACCCGCGCTCGGACGCCCGGGGTGGGGCGGCCTGAGGAGAAGGTTCGCGCCGTGGGGGACCGCGTCGTGTCGGTGCTGGACCGGCAGGGCTGGCTCGACCGTCCGGGCTACCGCCTCGAACACGCTCTCGGGTTCACGTTGGCGGCGTGTGGTGGTGCAGGGGAGCGCATCAGCAACCTGTTGCACGGCACCTGGCTCGGTCATCCGCTGCACCCGCTCGTGGTGACGCTGCCGATGGGTGCGGTGGCCACGACGGTGGCCCTGGACGTCGCCGCGGTACTCCCGGGGCACCAGTCGGGGCTGCGGGAGGCGTCTCGGGTCAGCCTCGGTGTCGGGATCGTCGCCAGCCTGGCTGCGGCAACGACGGGCGTGAACGACTGGCAGCACACGCAGGAGCAGTCCCGGCGCGTCGGGCTCGTCCATGGGGGCCTGAACGTCGTGGCGACCGGACTGTACGTCTTGTCGTGGTGGGATCGCCGGCGCGGTCGGCAGGTCCGTGGTGTTGCTGCCAGCGCGGTGGGCTACGGCATCACGGCGGCGAGCGGCTATCTGGGCGCGAGTTTGGTGTACCGGCTGGGCGTCGGGGTCGACCAGTCCGGCGCGCGATGGGACACCGGTGAGTGGACGCCGCTGTTGTCCGAGGACGTGCTCGAGGCGGGCCAGCCCCAGCGCGTGGAAGCGGCCGGCGTGGGTCTGGTCCTGCTCCGGGACGGCGACGACGTCCTCGCGGTCGGGGAGTTCTGCCCGCACCTCGGCGCACCTATGGTAGACGGCTGGTTGGACCGGGGACAGCTCGTCTGCCCCTGGCACGGTTCCCGCTTCGACCCGGTGACAGGGCGGGTCGTCCGCGGGCCGGCCACCGCCCCCTTGCCCTGCTATCAGACCCGGATCCGCGGGGGATCGATCGAGGTGCGTCCTGGGGAGCCGAAGGGCCTTCGGGCAGCGACAGGAGTAGGCGAATGAGAGCTGACCAGGTGCTGATCGAGCACCACAACGTCCTGCGGGGTCTGTGCAAGGACATCACCGGTAAGCCGGCAGGGTCGGTCGAACGCGAGGAGCAGGTCGACGACCTGATGGTGGAGCTCGACATCCACATGCGCATCGAGGACGACCTCTTCTACCCCGCCGTCGCGGCGGCCAGCACGCTTGTTGCGGTCGCCCATGCCGAGCATCGCCAGGTCTCCGACCGACTCGCGGCGTTCTTGCGTACGAACCCGACCGACCCTGCCTACGAAGGCGAGTGGCAGGCGTTCGTCACCACCCTCGACGCACACGCCGAGGAAGAGGAACGCGACCTCTTCCCGCCGCCTGTGGAGATGACCGAGGACGAGCTGGACGAGCTCGGGAATCGGATGCTCGAGCAGATGGACGAGGTGCGGGTGTCCTGGACGAAGCAGCTTCGCGTTCAGGCTAGGGGGGCTGTGCTGCGCAAGATGTGAATTCCGTCAGCAACGTCCGAGAGCTAGTTCGACACTGATCGCTCACTCCTTGCCCACTCGATCGACACCGTGGAGGTCGCATGTACGCACGTCTGTACGCCAAGGTCGCCGGGGTGGCCATCGTGCTCATCGGCGTCGGGGGCGTCCTCCTGGGCGAGAGGTCGCTCCTCGGTGTCCTGAACATCGACATCGCGGAAGACGCGGTTCACCTGGTGACCGGCGGGCTGATGGCCGCTGTGGGCTTTCGCGGCTCGGACAGAGCCGTGCGTTCGGTGGTCGGCGGCCTGGGAGTGGTGTACCTGCTCGTTGGCGTCCTGGGCTTCGTCGTCCCCGACCTGTTCGGGCTCCTGCCGCACGAGTACCACACCGTGCTGGACAACCTGATCCACCTGTCGCTGGGCGTGCTCGGTGTCACGGTGGGTTTCTTCCTCGGCCCGCGACCGGTCGCGCAGTCCTCGAGATTGGCCACGTAGATGAGTGGAGACTCGACGGCCGCGAACCTGCTGGGTTGGGGCGCCGTCGCGGGCGTGGCGGGCACGGTCGTCATGACCGCCTTCCAGAAGTTCGTCGAGATGCCGATCACCGGCCGCGCAGACAGCTATGCGCCGGCCGAGTTCGCCGAAAAGGTCTTCCGGCTCGCTCCCGAGACCCCGGCGGCACGACGGCGCCTGAACAACGCGACCCACCTGGCGCTGGGCACGATGTGGGGCGCGGCGTACGCGCTCGCCGCCCGGGCGGGGCTTAGGGGTCCGCGAGCCGTGGCGGCGGTGTTCGTCACGGTCTACGCCGGAGACGTGCTGCTGAACACCGCTCTCGGGCTGTACCGGCCACAGGACTGGTCGAGCGAGGACTGGGCTGTCGACGTCATCGACAAGCTCGTCCAAGCGGCCGCCACGGGCGCGATCTTCGAGCACTTCCTGGACCCGGCCCGCGAGTCCTGATCAGTCGTCCCGTTCCTCGGAAAGCCGTGCGGAATTCACGCGGAAGCGCCACGCCGCCCTAGTGACCACCCCGTCTTCCTCGTAGCCCAACCTTCGCAGCGTCCCAAGGGGGCGGTGTTGGGCACCGCGCTCGCCACGGCGCCGGTCCGCCTGGTCGACGCAGCCAGCGCCGACGCCCCCGCCCGCTGTGGCCTGTTCGGCACGGCGTCGCGAGCCGCGATCCGCTCGACACCGCGGTCAATCTGTGGACGCGGGCCAGACCCCCGACGCGGGAGGAGTAGCCAGCGTCGAACGCGCTCGGCAGCGAGAGATGCGCGCTCGCCGGGCCGTCGGCCGAATCCAGCTGGAGGAGCCTCAAAGGCAACCGCCTGGTAACCGACCGAGGGCAATCGGCCGGTGGCGCAGGCCACTGTGGCGGGGGGTGCCGGCACAGGCCGACGGCCCACCCCAGGCGTGGGGCGGGCCGTCAGCGGTGCCCGGGTGAGCGGTGGTGTCAGTTGAGGAGGCCGCAGGCGGCCGGGTCGGTGGCCTCGGCGGGCAGGCTCGGGTCGAGCTCGCTGGCGCCGCGGCCCTCGAAGTCGTACATCCCGTTGCCGTTGTAGTCGATGCCGTGGATGACCACGACGCCCTGGCCCTCGCGGACTCCGTCCGCGATCTGCTTGGCGGTGCCGACGCCGGCCAATCGGTGAACTCGATGTTGTTGCGGAAGTAGGAGAAGCTGCCGTCGGCGGACACCGGGAACCGGGCAACCGCGAGTGAGCTGGCCGGTGTGGTGTCACCGGTCGTCGTCAGGGACACGACGATCGGGCCATAGGCGGGGGTGCCCTCGACGGTGTTGAGGAAGCCGTCCTTGTTCGCGTCGTCCCGGAAGAGGGTCGGGCACTCGTGGCGGGCGTCGGCGCCGAAGTGGATGTGCTGGGCGTGGGGCGCGTCGGGGGTGAGCCCGCGGGCAGTGACCTGGATGCTCTCGATCTTCTGGTTCTTCACCACTGCGGTCGCGGAGCCGGAGGCGCCGGAGCGGTTGAGCTGGCTCAGGGTGGCGGACAGCCTGATGTCCTTGGTCGTTCCGGAGGCCGGTTCGCGGGCCAGGGCCGGACCGGTGCCCACGGCGGCGGTGCCCATGAGTGCCAGTGCCGTGGTGCTGATGAACAGTGCTGTCGATCGCTTCATCATGGTGTGCTCCTCTGTAACGCGGCGGCGTTCCTGCAGACGGGCGACACCAGGGTCTGGGGCAGCGCAGGCCACCCAGGCCTTGTTTGGGTCGTGCCCGGGGCTGAGTCGTGCAAACGGGCTCCGCGCCACGTAGACCGGCGTCACCCGCTCGGGGTTCGGGCAGGGCCGGCGCCCTCACTATGCGCCTCCCGCGACGACGACGCCCCCGCCGGCATGCGAGGCGAGTGGGGTGAGATCCCGACCGGACGGGATTGCGACTCGTCCAGGGGGGCAGTCGCCGGGGAGCCGAGCACTCTCCGCTCTGCCTCGACCCGGGACCCGGTCGGCCTGGTTCAGTTTTTGCCGGAGGTCCGATGTCAGCCGAGCTTGCCCCCGATACCGACGAACAGGTGCAGCCACTCGCGCTCACTGGTCGGGATCCGGGCGTCCCCATTGTGGGCGCGCTCACCGCCGTCCCTGAGACCGGCCTCTCCCCATGCCGGATAGGACTGATATCGGACCTGTTGCTGCGATGCGGCGAGGGCGATGCCGCGGCCTTCGGGGCCGTGATGGACATCTTCTATTCGGTGGTTGTTGCCGCCACGGAGCTCCAGCTGCCCCCGGGGGAGGTGGAGGCAGCGGTTGACCTGACGTTCGTGATCATCTGGCGGGAGTCACCGAGTTACCGGCCAGGCGGCGTGACCGCAGTGGAGTGGGTCATGGGCCACGTCTCGCTCAACTAACCTCTTGCACGATCCCGAAACGACGACGCCCCCGCCGGATTCCGCCCGGCGGGGGCGTCGTGCTTGCCGTCGACTACTTCCCGATCGGCACCGGCACCCTGCTCACCGGCGCCCGGTAGCGCGACGGGATCGTGCGTCCCTGCTGTTCGTGCAGGTTGTCGATCGCCGGGTACACCAGCGCCAGCAGGTCGGCGACCGCCCTGGCCGCCGTCTCGAGCGTCTCCGGGAACTGCTCCCGGTAGTAGTCGCCGCTGGTCTCCCCGGCTTCGTCGAGTAGGGCCTGCACCCACCTGCTGCAAGCCGACCAGAAGGTCACGTTCATCGCCGTTGCGGACCTCGCCGGCGTTGGCCGCGCCACCCTCTGCCGCGATGCCCAACTGCGGGCCGTCATCGACAAGCACCGCACCTGGCAGGCCGAAAGCCGCACCCTGACCGGGTTCACCGAGGCGCGTCGCAGGGCTAGCGATGCACGTGTCCGCTGAGATGCCAAGAAGTCGCAACGGGTGGTGGGCATCACATCGCGCGGCGGCTGTCAGACGCTCAACCCAGGTCGTGCCACAGGTTGGCCGTGCTCGCTGCGGCAGCCTCCATCTCCGGCGTCACCTGGTCCAGGACAGTGAGCGCCTTCGCCAGCCGACCTACGGCGTCCTCGGACATGTCAGGTGTCGCTCGCGCGTAGGACACCACGATGCCCGGCTTTCCCGCCTCGCGCCCGGCCATCCCTTCCAGGCCGAGGACCGACAGACCCAGTCCTGCCGCGGCGACGACCAGTTGGCCCTCGGGTACGCCGGGCGGCAAGGAGATGGTCAGATGGAGCCCGCCGGCACTCCCCATGACCTGCCAGTCCGGCAACCCGCGAGCGAGAGCCTGGATGAACGCATCCCGTCGCTTTCGGTAACGTCGCCGGAGTCCGCGCAGGTGACGGTCGTAGGCACCGGACTCCAGCAGGGAGGCCAGGACGTGCTGGGCGATCGCGTTGCTGCCGAAGTCGTCGTCGCGCTTAAGGCCCCGCAGCGCCGGGAGCAGCGCCGGCGGCGTCACGACCCAGCCGATGCGAAGTGCCGGTGCGAGAGTCTTGCTGACGCTGCCGAGTAGGGCGACATGCTCAGGATCCATCCCCTGCAGGCAACCCAACGGAGCTCGGTCGTGGCGGAACTCCGCGTCGTAGTCGTCCTCGATGATCAGGCCGCCGGTCCTGCTCGCCCATCGGAGCAGCTGCTCTCGGCGGTCAGGGGACAGCACCACTCCGGACGGATACTGGTGAGCCGGGGTGCACAGGACGGCCTCGGCCTCGGCGGCTGCCAGCACGTCCACCTGTAGCCCGCTCTCGTCCACCGGGACGTCCACCACGGTCACCCCGAGGCGCCTCAGCAGCGCGCGCTGAACGGCGTTGCTCGGATCCTCGACTGCGAGGCGGACCTTGCCGTCCCCGACCAGCATCCGGGACAACAGAGTCAGGCCCTGGGTGACGCCGCTGACCACGACGACGCCGTCCGGCGCGGTCATCGCCCCTCGCACCCGCACCAGGTAGCTGGCCAACTGTCGTCTCAGCTCCCATGGGCCCCAGGGCTCGCTGTAACCGAGGTCGGCGTCCGGCAGGTCCTGGAGTACCTCACGGGTCGCGGCAGCCCAGACCCGGCGGGGAAAGGCGGAGAGGTCCGGCCACCCCGGCCGTAGATCCAGCTCCGGTCCAGGACGACTGACCGGTCGCTCGTCCCGCCACCCGGCCGGGAGCGCGGCCGGCGGGGCGTACACAACCGTCGTCCCTGCACCCGGTTGGCTGCGGAGAAATCCCTCCGCCGCCAGCTGGCCGTAGGCGTCGACCACCACCCCGCGGGAGAAGCCGAGGTCCTCCGCGAGGATCCGCGTCGACGGCAGCGTCGTTCCTGGTGGCAGTTGACCGTTGCGGATGGCGTCGCGCAAAGCGGCGGCCAGGCGCACCCGGAGGGGTGCCCGCCCGCGTTGATCGAGGATAACGAGCAGCTCGTTGGCGTTCAGCGGCATCGGACTGGTCCTCCATTCCGGGGCTCCACCGGTCCTGTCCCCAGGTCCGATGTCGCCCTAGCCTACGGAGACCGACCTGCCCTGGACCCTGGCGGCGTGACCCGATGAGGCACGCGCGACGAGGGGATCCTGCGGAATGAGCATTGCCCTCGCGCCCAGCAGTCCCGCCCGACCAGCCCCGGGGGGGCATCCCGTCGGCGGCGCCCGTGCTGGAAGAGATCTCCGTCGTGCTCGCCGTCATCGGGGGACGGAGCACGGCCTTCATCACTGCGGCCCTCGAGAACGCGGGGGCCTCGGTCCGAGTGACCTCCGACCTCGCCGCCGCGCGGCGAGGGCACGGGGGTCGTGGCGCCACGATCGTGTTCGATCCGCCGGTCATCACCGCCTCGATGCGTGCCGACCTGCAATCGCTGAGTCGCCGAGGTCACGTCCTCCTGGTGAAGTTCAACGCCACCACCCAGGAGCGCATCGACCTGCTCAACTGCGGCGCTGACAGCGTGGTGAGTTCTGTAGACCCCAACGAGGTGGTGGCCGCTCTGGGAGCCGTGCTGCGGAGGTCGCGCACGCCCGCTCCGCCGCGGGTGACGCAAAGCGCCGGAGACCTGAGGGTCGACCTCGCAGACCGCACGGCGACGGCAGCCGGAAGGACCCTGACCCTCACCGCGCTCGAGTTCGACCTGCTGGCCTATTTCGTCGCCCACGCGGGGCAGGCCTTGAGCCGCGATCGGTTGCTCGAGGACGTGTGGGGCTACGCCATCGGCGGTCGGGAGACGGTCACCGTGCACGTACGCCGGCTCCGGCAAAAGCTGGAGGTCGACCCGTCCAGGCCGACCCGGCTTCAGACGGTGTGGGGCATCGGCTACCGGCTCGACTCGGGCGAACGCCGGCCCCGCACCTCAGGCGCCCTGGCCGAGGTTCGCATCAGCCCGCCGTCCATGACGTAGGTCGCGCCGGTGACCTAGTCGGCGTCTGCCGAGGCGAGGAACTCCGCGAGGCTGGCGATCTCCTCGGGCTCGGCAGCACGCTTCCACGGGATGCTCTGAATCTGTTCCGAAAAGCTTCGGTTCGTCGGTGGCCGGTTGGTTGAACGGCGTCAGCATCATGCCCTGGGGCAAGGCCGTTGACGTTGACCCGCAGCGGCGCCGGATCGAGCGCAAAGGGCCCTAGTGCGGCCGTCGACCGTCTCGAGTGAGACATCGGGGTACCCGTCGTATATGCGGTCCCGACCCGTGCTTCCGGTGATGACGGGGAAGACGACCACCCGGAAGCGATCCACGAGCCCGGCGCTCAGCAGCGAGCGGCGCAGCGTCAGGCTCCCCAGGGTCCGCAGCGATTTGGCGCGGGTGGCGTTATGTCGCGTTCTGCTTCGACTGGGTCCTGAGTGACCAGGGTGGAGTTCGCCCACTCCAGCGGCTCGGTCAGCGTGCTCGAAAAGACGACCTTCGGCACGTCGGTCAGGGTGTCGGTCCCGGGCTCACCGCTGCTGGCGAATCTGTACATAGCCTGATGGGTGGTCGCACCCATCACGACGGTGAAGTCCGCTTACGGCTGGTCGCCCAACCATGCGAGGTACTCGGGCCCTTCCCAGACCCCACCAGCCGGGCCACCTAAGTCGGGGCACTGACGGCTGTCCGCTGGACCCCTTGGCCAACGAGCTGTCTTGCCACTCGGAACAGGCGTGGGTCGCCCTGGCGGAGGTCTTCGAGACGTGGGAGGGCTACTTGAGCGCGACGCTGGCGCGCATCCGAGCCAACGGGGAGCTCAGCGTCGACGCTCGCTGCCGGGATCCTGGCCGCCCTGGAGGGCGACCTTCTGCTGGCCCAGATCACGCGCGATCCTGCACGCGTGGAGCAGGCACTCGACCTCGCGCTACGCCGGATCTGCACCTGAGACCAGCGACAGCACGCCAGCTGCCCTGGTTGGGATCTTACAGATTGCTGAACAGCTCTCCCCGCTGGCTCTTTGTGGTGGATATTCCATTTCACGCGCTGGATAGTCCTAACCCTCACCATCGCGACCGGCACTGGGCCGGTCGCCGGGCAGGAGTTGGGCAACAGATGAGAACACGACGCGTGAGTTTCGGTCTCGGGATCGTCGGACTGAGCGCTGTAGTGACGGCGGGGGTGGTCACGGGAGTCGGTGGGATCGGGTCCGCGTCCGCCGCGCTGGGCCCGCACGCCGAGTCCTCGGAGCACAAGGTCGCCGGCGGGGGCGCTGCGTTCGCGATGACCAACGCCACCGCGGGCAACGAGATCGTGAGCTACGAGCGAGCGGCGAACGGCACGCTGCGGCGGGTGGGCTCGACGTCGACGCGCGGGCTGGGCATCGGGGTGGACCTGGACACTCAAGGTCCGCTGCAGTTGAGCCAAGACCACGAGTATCTCTACGCGGTCAACGCCGGCAGCGACAGCATCACCGTGTTCAGAGTCAAAGGCACCAAGCTGAAGGTCCAGCAGACGATCTATGCCGGGGACGAGCCGGTGAGCCTCACCGTCAACGACGACACCCTCTACGTTTTGGACGGTTCGGTCGCGTCCAACAGCATCCGCGGCTTCACTCGCGGGCCGGACGGTAACCTTACTCCCATCAAGGGCTCGGTCCAGCCGCTCAGCTCACCGATCGCCGTGCCGGGTGACATCGAGTTCAGCCCCGACGGCCGCACGATCCTGGTGACCGAGAAGGCCACCGCGGTGACGTTGACCCCGTCGATCGCGATCGACTCGTTCGCGATCGGCACCGACGGTGTGGCCGGCCCGGCCAAGCGCAACGCCTCCGTCGGCGTGCGCCCGTTCTCGCTGGCGTTCCGCAACGACAACCAGGCACTGGTCGTCGAGTCCTTCGACGCGTCGGCCGGCAGAAGTGCGGTGTCCTCCTACGACGTGCGCAACCAGACGCTGACGCCTAAGAGCGAGTCGGTTGGCAACCAGCAGACCGACACCTGCTGGATCGTCATCACCAAGAACGGTCGCTACGCCTACACCGCCAACTTCGGCAGCGGCACGATCTCCAGCTACCGCATCGCCGAGGACGGCACGGTCACGCTCCAGCAGGGGAACGCAGCCGACCTGGGCGCTACGAGTCAGCCGGTAGACCTGGCGCAGACCCAGGACGGCGCCTACCTCTACCAGCTGCTGCGAGGCACCGGAGCCGTCGCGCAGTTCGCCATCGGCCACAACGGAGCCCTCACGCCGCTGGGTGTCGCCCAGGGCGGGCTTCCGGTCGCCGACGGCGCCTCCGGTCTGGCCGTCTACTGACCCAACTGATCCTGCCCATCGTCGGCTTCCTGCCTGCCCGTGACGAGCGCATGTTGACCACCATCGAGGTGGTCAAGCGCGAGCTCGGCGAAGGCGGCTTGGTCCGGCGGTGGCCGCGGGAGAGAAGTTGCCTCTTGATCTGCACCTACTGGCTGGTCGGTGCCTGTCTTTGGCGGGAGTGCAGGAGCGTACGACGGCCTGATTCACCGGGGCGACCGCTTATGCAAACGAGCTCGGCGTGCTGGTGGAGGAGGCCGACCCGGCCAGCGGGAAGCTGCTGGGCAATTTCCCGCGGGACTTCTCCCACGTGGGTCTGATCATCGCGGCATGGCGCCTCGGCCAGGCCGAACCGTCCAGGGACACGAACTGAGGAGAAGCGCACGGCGGGACGGCTCGACGGCAAGGTGGCCCTGATCACGGGCTCCGACTCCGGGATCGGACAGGCGACCGCTGCGGACCGGGCGACGTACGTAGAGGACGGTGGACTGATGCACAACCTCGAACTGATGCACAACCTCAGGCAAGCGGCATGACGCCATCGGCCAGTCGCGCCGCTACGGCGACGCCCGCACTTCTCGAGCTGCACCTGAAGCGATGGCTCGGGGCGTGGCCACCCCGGGCGCCGGTTGAGGTGGTCGAGGACCAAGGGCGGGTCAGCGCTGGTTGGGACGGTCAGCCACATCCGTTCCTGGGCGTGGGCAGCAGTGACGGTCTCGTCCTGTCGGTAGCGCCAGGCAGAGGCATGCAGGTGGAGGCCGCGGTCGCCGGGCTCCCCATCGGGGGGATCGGCGTTTCTGGACGCGCTGACACACGTGGTGGGGGAGCGCGGCAGGCCCGTTGTCCAGACGGTGTTCCGCTGGTGCACCGAGCCGACACCCGCGGACGACGTGGGCGTCTGGCTCGACCGAGACGACCCCGCGGTTCCCGACTGGTTGCATCCGTTCAGCGGTCGCGTGCTGGTGGCTCGGGACGCCGGTGGCGAGGTGGTGTCCGGTGTCGGCGTGAAGCGGCACGACTCCATCGGTCACGAGTTGGCTGTCGTCACGACGCCCGCCGCGCGCGGTCGAGGACTGGCGGTGGCGCTGGTCGCGCAGGCTGCCAGGAGCATCCTCTCCGAGGATGCGCTTCCCACCTACCTGCACCTCCCGAGGAACACCGCTTCGGCACAGGCGGCAGAGAACGCCGGATTCAAGGACAAAGGATGGATAGGGTTGGCGCTGCAAGACAGGTGATGCGGATCGAGCCCGAGCTGCCGCCCTTGAAAGGCCCTTTCGGCCGGCCGTTTACGCCGCATCGCCTCGTGGTTGGGGGCGCGATCTACCGGCTTCGGACCGGGATCGCGTGGCGTGACCTGCCTGCCGAGTTCGGGCCGCGGCAGACGGTCTGGAAGCGTCACTATCGGTTCTCCAAGGACGGCACCTGGGACCGGGTTCTGGTGGCCTTGCAGATCGAGGCTGACGCCAAGGGGCAGATCGACTGGCGGGTGTCGGTGGACTCCACCACGGCCCGGGTCCAATAGCACGGCGCGAAGGCTGCGAGGTCGGAGGCGAAGCCGACCTCGCACACAGGGGGCATCGGACTACAAGGATCGGCGCTTTGAGAGGGACGAACCGGACGATCACGCCATCGGGCGCTCAAGGGGCCGGTCTCACGACTAAGACCCACGCACTGATCGATGCCGGGGACTGCCCCTGGTCGTGGCGATCACGCCCGGTCTGGCGGGGGAATCCCCAGCATTGACAAAGCTCTCTGGTGCAGCTCCGGATCCCGCGTGGCGGTTGCGGTCGTCCACGCGCCACCCCCGTGGCGCTGCGCGCGGACAAGGCGTACACCGGGCGCAAGAACCGTGGCCTGTGCATGCCCGTGGCATCGGGGCCGGTGATCCTTGAGAAGTCCAACGCGGTCGCCCGCCGCAAAGCCAAGGCCCCCGCCGGCGGACGACCGCTGGACTTCGACGCCGAGGACTACAAGAACCGCAAGTCGTCGAACGCGCCTTCAGCCAGCTCAAGAACTGGCGCGGCCTGGCGACCAGCTGCGACAAATACGCACTGACCTACCTCGGCAGCATGGTCCTCGCCTCAATCGTGCTCTGGCACGACGCATGACTTACGAGACACGCCCTAGTACTACAGCCGCACTTATGGGGAGGCGCCGCGGGCGGCGTGGTGAAATCTACGGGCGCGGGCTTGGTGGCGTCGTCGCCAGAGGGGCCAGCTGAGTGGACTCGTGCTTTGGAGTAGTCGGCGCGCAGCACCAGGTCGATGTCGAACTCGCCGGTGTGCGGTTCTGGTTCGTGGTGCCGAGGTACCTCGGTCGAGAGAACTCCGGGCGACCCGCGATAGACGTCGAGCACCCCCAGTCGGCCCGCGCCGATCTGCAGAGAGAAACGCGAACGCAGCCCGCGCCCCCCTCGCGGTGAGCCGCGGGGGAGTTGACCGGCCAGCGGGCGATGCCCCCAGTGGCCTGATCGGGTTCCAGCCATGACACGAGCCTCCCACCACGTGTGTTCCGGCCAAGTGCTCACGTCTCACAGAAGGATGACGTGGAGATGGGACTTCAGCGGCCCGACCCCGACCGGATCCGAGAGCGAGTGACAATTTGCTGACATCCGGGCCGCGCCACTTCTCCTCTGTCGTCGTCGAGGGAAGACTTTGCCCGACCAGCGCGGCCGGTGCGCGGGCGTCTCCGACGGAGGTCTCGGCATGCGCGTAGGTGACCTCGCGGGGTCGGTCGGGAAAGGCCTGGCCGCCGGGGTGGTCGGCACCGCAGCGATGACCCTGTCGAGCAGCCTCGAAGCCAAGCTTCGCGGCCGGGAGGCCAGCACCGCCCCTGCGGATGCCGCGTCCAAGGTGTTGAGAGTGAAGCCGGAGGGCGAGGAGGCCCAGGCCCGCTTCACCACCCTGGTGCACTGGGGTTACGGGACCGGCTGGGGAGCCGTGCACGGACTGCTCGCGGGTATCGGTCTGCCTCCGCGAACGGCGACGGCCGGCCACTTCGCCGCCGTCTGGGGCTCCGGCCTCATCATGCTGCCTAAGCTCGAGGTGGCGCCGCCGCTGCCCGAGTGGGGAGTGCCCGCGATCGCCATCGACGCGTTCCACCACACCGTCTATGCGCTGACCACCGGGATCGCGTACCGCCTTCTCGACGCCGCTTCCACTCGGCCGACCAGTGGCTGAGGCCGAGGCGTCGCCCGATGGGGACAAACAGAGAGCATGGCTGAGCCCGGGAGGCCGACTCCCCGACCTGGAGCTCCCCGACTCCACCGGGGGTATGCGACGAATGACCGACCTCGTCGGCGGCGACCCGACCCTCGTGCACTTCTACCGGGGCTGGTTCTGTCCCAAGGAGCGGCAGTTCTTCCAGGTGCTCGCAGCGCTGCAGGATGAGGCGGAGGTCGCCTACACCCGCTTCATCTCGATCAGCGTCGAGCCACCGGAGGTCTCGGGCGCCTACCGAGCCGGGCTCGGGGCGCGCTGGACGTTCCTGTCCGACCCTGAGCGGCGCTACCTCGACGTCCTCGGTCTGCGGGAGACCACGGACAAGGTCCACGACCCCTACATCCCGACCTGCGTCGTGGTCGGTCCCGACCTGAAGGTGCACGCCGCCTACCTCGGCTACTGGTTCTGGGGCCGACCGACCGCTGAGGAGCTGCGTCAGGCCTTCCGCTCCCTCACGCGATCGCTGCGTCCGGACTGGGATCCGCCCACGTGAGCCGGACCTATATCGCGCTGCTCGACCATGAGCCGAAGGACGCCGACGTGACCGTGGTCGGGCAGGTGCGGGACGGGTCCGACCTGGTTCTCGCGGCCTGGCTTGCCGATCGTCGGCCGCACCCCCGGGCAGCCTCGGTCGACCCGCGCATCCTCGGGACGGGAGGGCCCGCGATGACCGCGTCTTGGACCGAGCTTCCTGAGGGTCGCCGCCCGCTGTTCGATGCACCGGAGGTCCTGGAGGCGCGCCGGTGGCTGATCCGAAGCTGGCCTGCGTACGGCGTCTCCACCCTGGTGACCGACAGCGTGCACCTCGCTGGCTCCGTCGTGCTGTGGGCCGGCGGACCGCTGTTCGGCGACGACCCCTTTGCCAGGCTGGGACCGTCGCGCGTGGTGAGCAGCCAGGGCTTCTTCGTGCCGTTGCCGGCCCCGACCGGCCCTGCGCTCGAACGCTACGGCGGGGCGCCCTGGCCCTTCGACCGTTTCGCTGCGACAGCACCCAGTCACGGAGGTTCCTGATGACTCAAAACGTCGCCGACTACGTTTTGGAGCGGCTGCGGCACTGGGGCGTCGAGGTCGTTTTCGGCTATGCCGGAGACGGCATCAACGGTCTGCTCGCCGCATGGGGACGGGCCGACGACAAGCCTAAATTCGTCCAATCGCGGCACGAGGAGATGTCCGCCTTCGAGGCCGTCGGTTACGCGAAGTTCTCCGGACGGGTCGCGGTCTGTGTCGCGACGTCCGGACCCGGCGCGATCCACCTCCTCAACGGTCTCTACGACGCCAAGCTCGACCACGTCCCGGTCGTGGCGATCATTGGACAGACGAACCGCAGCGCGATGGGTGGCAGCTACCAGCAGGAGGTGGACCTGCTGTCGCTGTTCAAGGACGTCGCGTCGGAATACCTTCAGATGGTCACGGTCCCCGAGCAGCTGCCCAATGTCCTGGACCGCGCGATACGCATCGCGGAGGCCCGTCGGGTCCCGACCTGCATCATCTTGCCGGCGGACGTGCAGGAGCTGGAGTATGCACCGCCCCCTCACGAGTTCAAGTTCGTGCCCTCCAGCGGCGCAGCGACCGGCAGGCCAGAGCTGGTGCCGGTTGACACGGACCTTGCCCGTGCCGCTGAGGTGCTCAATGCCGGCGGTAAGGTGGCGATGCTCATCGGCCAGGGGGCGCGCGCCGCGCGCGATGAGGTGCTCGAGGTCGCCGACCTGCTCGGCGCAGGAGTTGCCAAAGCACTGCTGGGAAAGGACGTCCTCTCCGACGAGCTGCCGTTCGTCACGGGGTCCATCGGACTGCTCGGGACCCGACCCAGTTATGAGCTCATGCAGGGCTGCGACACCTTGCTGACCGTCGGCTCGAGCTTTCCCTATACACAGTTCCTGCCCGAGTTCGACCAGGCGCGCGCGGTGCAGATCGACCACGACGCCAGCTTCGTCGGGCTGCGCTATCCCTTCGAGGTCAATCTCGTCGGCGACGCCGCCGCGACGCTGCGGCGGCTCATCCCGCTGCTGCGCCGCAAGGCGGATCGCTCGTGGCAGCAGGAGGTCGAGGCCACGGTGGCTCGCTGGTGGCAGGTGATGGAGCGTCGTGCACACACCGCCGCTGATCCGATCAATCCCGAGAAGGTCTTCTGGGAGCTGTCCTCCCGGCTGCCCGACGACGCGATGCTGGCTGCCGACTCCGGCACGTCGGCGAACTGGTATGCCCGCTACCTTCGGTTCCACGGTCAGATGCGCGGCTCCCTGTCGGGCACCCTCGCCACGATGGGCCCGGGCGTCCCGTACGTCATCGGTGCGAAGTTCGCCTATCCCGACCGACCGGCGATCGCGATGGTCGGGGACGGAGCGATGCAGATGAACGGCTTGGCGGAGCTCATCACCATCTCGCACTACTGGAAGCAGTGGTCGGACCCACGGCTGATCGTGGGGATCCTGAACAACGGTGACCTCGCGCAGGTCACCTGGGAGCTCAGGGCGATGGAGGGGGCACCGAGGTTCGATCCCTCGCAGCTGCTGCCCCCGGTGCCCTACGCCAGCTTCGCCAGCTCCCTCGGGTTGAACGCCATCAAGGTGGACGACCCGGCCGAGGTCGGCCGCGCCTGGGACGAGGCCCTGTCCGCGGACCGACCGAGCGTGCTCGAGTTCGTCACCGACCCCGCCGTGCCACCGATCCCCCCGCACGCGACACTCGACCAGATCGAGAAGGCGGCTCTGTCCTTGATCCGCGGTGACAGCGACCGCTGGGACGTTGTGAAGGAGGGGCTCCTGCTCAAGGCGCAGGAGTTCCTGCCCGGCACCAAGAAGTGACCGACACGCACGTGCGGTCCGTGACCGCGTCGACCTACGTCGTGCCCACAGAGCAGCCGGAGGCCGACGGCACGCTCGCGTGGGAGCAGACCACCGTCGTCCTGGTCGAGGTCGCCGGCGGCGGCCTGACGGGACTGGGCTGGACCTACTCCAGCCGCGCCTGCCAGGCCGTGATCGAGGACATGCTGGCCGACGTGGTCGTCGGCCGGGACGTCGAGGACGTACCGGGGACGTGGGCCGCGATGGTCGCGTCCATCCGCAACTTGGGACGCCCAGGCATCGCGTCGGCAGCGATCGCCGCGGTCGACACCGCGCTGTGGGACCTGAAAGCCAAGCAGCACGGGGTCGCGTTGTGCACCTTGCTCGGGCAGGTCCGCGAGTGCGTCCCCGTCTACGGCAGCGGCGGTTTCACCACGTACGACACGCAAACGCTGAGCCGGCAGGTCGAGTCGTGGACCGGCGAGCTGGGGATCACCCGCGTGAAGATCAAGATCGGCGAGAGTCGAGGTAGCGAAGTGAGCCGGGACCTCGATCGCGTCCGCCAGGTGTGCGCCCTTGTCCGACCGGAGACCGAGGTCTTCGTCGACGCCAATGGCGGCTACTCCCGCAAGCAGGCGATCCGCGTTGGCCGGCACCTCGACGAGCTCGGGGTGAGCTGGTTCGAGGAGCCGGTGTCCTCCGACGACCTCGCGGGCCTCCGCCTCGTGCGCGACGCGCTGGACTGCGATGTCACCGCCGGGGAATACGGCAGCGACCTGCCCTACTTCGATCGGATGCTCGGCGCCGGAGCGGTGGACTGCCTGCAGGCCGACGTCACGCGGACCGCAGGCATCACGGAGTGGCAGCGGGTCGCAGCGCTGGCTCAGGCCGCCGGTATCGAGCTGTCGGCGCACTGCGCCCCCACCCTGCACTTGCACGTGGCGAGCGCCGTAACTGGCCTTCGCCACGTCGAGTGGTTCGCCGACCACGTACGACTGGAGGCATTGATGTTCGACCCTGGCCCGCGAGTACGAGACGGGGTCATGCGCCCAGACACCGACCGGCCCGGGCTGGGCGTCGAGTTGCGCACCGCCGACGCCGACACCTACCGCGTCGCATGAGGGGCCCGGACAACGGCACCGAGGTGGCGTCGGTCGCGATCCACGGGATCGACCGGCTGGTCGGGGACATCCGCACCGGCCACTTCGAACGCACCCTGTCCGCCCTGACTGCCGTCGGCGGGGTGATTACGGCGGTCGAGATCTTCCTCGCGCACGACCGAGCAAGCTTCGGCAACCGGATGATGTGGGTGCCGGTCGTCCTGAACCCGGTGGTGGCCGCCGCCGGGATGGCCGGCTTCTTCAACCGCCGGCTGGCCAAGACGGTTCTGCCGATCACCTCCGCCATGCTCGTCGCGAACGGTCTGCAGGGCACGTATCTGCACGCCCGCGGGGTGTCGCAGCGGCCCGGAGGGTGGTCGCAGGCGCGCTACAACGCCGAGACCGGGCCGCCGGT
The DNA here is from genome assembly GCA_038246545.1 of Actinomycetes bacterium. Classification (GTDB taxonomy): domain Bacteria; phylum Actinomycetota; class Actinomycetes; order JACCUZ01; family JACCUZ01; genus JBBRVW01. Next base: position 25,344 of record JBBRVW010000010.1, read on the forward strand.
GATGGCGCCGTTGCTGGTGACGGTCGTCGGCGGCATGGGGCTGCTCGCGGCATTGCTGCGCCGGGAGGAAGACAGGTGACCCGCCCTTCGTCTGGGGTGTCCGTCCCGGCCCGTTTCCCCGGGTATGACGTGCTCGCGTCCACCGGCTCATGGGACCCGGTCACCGCTGGGGTGGTGCTGGGCCGGCTGGAGTCTGCCGGTCCCCTTCGCTTCTTCCCCGATGGTCTGGACAGGACGGCGGAGGCGTTGTTTGACCAGCTCCTCGATCAGGGGTGCGGCCCGCGAGTGCCCGTGCTTCAGATGGTCGATGCGCGCCTGGCCCGGCGAGAGACCGACGGATGGCGGTACGCCGATATGCCCGAGGACGGTGAGGCGTTTCTCGCCTCGCTCCGCGGGCTGGACGAGGACGCGAGAGTCCTCGCGAGCGGTGACTTCGCCGACGTGGACGACGCAGCCCAGGCGCGGATCCTGAAGGACGTCCAGGCGAGCGACGGGCAGTGGCACGACCTGCAGGCCAAGCACGTCTGGAGCCTGTGGACCCGCTATGCCTGCACGGCCTTCTACTCCCACCCCTGGGCCTGGAACGAGATCGGCTTCGGCGGTCCCGCCTATCCCCGGGGGTACGGCAACCTCGGGATGGACCGGCGCGAGTCCTGGGAGGTGCGCGACGTGTCCCCGCAGTCGGCACCGGCTGCCGGCGAGTGAGCGGCGTCCGGGCCCGCAACGCCTCGGCGTGGCTGCTTCCCAACGACGGAACACGGGACAACGCCGAGCTCCGCCACGGGATGAGGCGCTTCGACGACAACGACGAGGTCGACCTCGCCATCGTCGGGTGCGGCGCCGGCGGGTCGGTGCTGCTGCAGCGGCTGGCGCGTGCCGGCTGGAAGGTCGTAGCCCTGGAAGCCGGTCCGTTCTGGGACCCGGACAAGGACTTCGTCAGTGACGAGGCCGGGTCCCACCATCTCTACTGGACCGAGCCACGCATCATCGGCGGTGCAGACCCGGTGCCCCTTGGGTCGAACAACTCCGGGCGCGGCGTCGGCGGCTCGATGGTCCACTACGCCGGCTACACACCGCGTTTCCACCCGAGCGACTTCCGGATGCGGACGAAGGACGGGGTCGGTGCCGACTGGCCGATCAGCTACGAGGACCTGCGTCCCTACTACGAGCTGATCGAGCACGAGCTGCCCGTCGCGGGTCAGGCGTGGCCGTGGGGCGATCCGCACCGCTACCCCCACTCACCGCACCCGGTCGGGGGGAACGGCGAGGTGTTCCTGCGCGGGACGAGGGCGTTGGGCATCGAGACAAGAGTCGGGCCGGTCGCCATCACCAGCGGCCGGTTTGGCAACCGCCCGCACTGCATCTACCGCGGCTTCTGCCTGCAGGGATGCAAGGTGAACGCAAAGGCCAGCCCGCTCATCACGCACGTGCCCGATGCGCTCGCCCACGGCGCCGAGGTCCGGGCCGACGCCATGGTGACGCGGATCGCGTTCGACGAGCGCACCGGACTGGCTGTCGGAGTGCACTACCTGCGCGACGGCATCGAGCACGTGCAGAGAGCCCGCGCGGTGGCGGTGGCCGGCTACTCCATCGAGACGCCTCGGCTGCTGCTGAACTCCTCCAGCCGGCGGTTTCCCGACGGCATGTGCAACGACCATGACCAGGTCGGGCGCTATCTCATGGTGCAGGGCGCCCCTCAGGTGTCGGGTCGCTTCGAGCAGGAGGTGCGCGCCTACAAGGCACCGCCGCCGGAGGCGTCCTCGGAGGCGTTCTACGAGACCGATCCGAGCAAGCCGTACCTGCGAGGCTTCACCCTGCAGTCGGTGTCACCGCTGCCGATCACCTACGCAGAGCACGTCTCCGCCGAGGGTCACTGGGGTCGCGCCCTGCGCGACTACATGCGGGACTACGTGCACTGGGCGGTCCTCGGCGCCCTGTGCGACTTCCTCCCACTGGCCGACAACCGGGTGACGCTCGCGGACGAGACGGACGCGCACGGGCTGCCCGTTGCCCGCTTCGACTACTCGCAGTGCGAGAACGACCGGGCGTTGATGACTGCTGCCAAGAAGGTCCTGGTCGAGATCCTGGAGGCGGCCGGGGCGACGCAGACCCTGGCGATAGAGCGGTACGCCCACCTCGTCGGCGGCGCGCGCATGGCCCCGACAGCCGCCGAGGGCGTCATCGACAAGGACGGGCGCACCTTCGCGATCCCGAACCTGTGGGTGGCGGGTGGCAGCGGACTGCCGACCCAGGGCAGCGCAAACCCGGCGCTGACCATCATGGCCATGGCGGCTCGTGTCGCCGACCGCATGCTGGGCCGGCATCGGGCATGGGCAGGACCTTGAGGCTCAGCGCGCCGCGTCGGCGAGACAGTCGAGAACGACGCCAGTCGCCACTGCTTGGAACAGCTTGTCGCCCACGTCAACCGCCCAGCCCTTGCCGGACCAGGTACCCGGCTTGTACGGGCCGAGGGCGGTGTTATGTCAAGGGCTCTGTTCGGTTGACGGATCGCGCTTCGGTCGGGGGTGGCTCGATGAAGCGAGCCGGCTGTCCCGACCGACCATGGCGATGCTCTCGGGCTGGACTGGGTTCCGGTTTCGGCCCGAGGTGATTCTGCTGGCTGTGCGCTGGTACCTCCGCTACGGCCTGTCCTACCGCGACTGGCGGAGCTGCTGGCCGAGCGCGGCGTCGAGGTCGATCTTGTGACGCTCTACCGGGACCTTTGCCTACAACCCGGGCCGAGCCTGGCACGCCGCGCTTGTGATCCCAGGTTCGCGGGAGGAGTGGTGGAAGCCGAGCGGGGCAGGACCAAGAGTCAGGCCGACGACGATAGGAGCCACATGAGCACGGAAGCCAACATCGTCTCGCAGGAAGCCTTCGGTTTCGCTGTGAACGGTGGCGATCTCGACGCGCTGGACGCGTTGGTGACCGCGGACTCGGTCGACCACGACCCGGCGCCCGGACAGGGTCCTGGCCCGGCGGGATTCAAGGACCTCTTCGGTGAGCTCCGAGCCGCGTTCCCTGACCTGCGCATCGCCGTCGACCACCTGACCGCCTCGGGGGACGATGTCGCCTTCGCCTACACGGTCTCCGGCACCCATCGGGGCGATTTTCAGGGCCATTCAGCGACCGACCGCCGGTTCAGCGTGCGGGGTGTGCAGATCGGCCGGTTTGTTGACGCGAAGCTCGCCGAACGCTGGGGGTCCAGCGACCAGCTTGGCATCCTGACCCGGCTCGGCCTGGCCTGAGATGTCGAAGATCGTGACAGGCCTCACGACCGGAGCGATCGCCGGCGCGGCGGGCGCCACTGCGCTGAACGTCGTCACCTATGCCAAGCAGGCCGTGCAGGGCTCGCCCTCCAGCGCCACCCCCGATCAGGCGGCACAGGCGGTCATCGAGGCCGCCGGGGCGCAGGTTCCCGGAGGCCCGGCAGCCCGTCAGAACCGGCTCGAGGGGCTCGGACCGTTGTCCGGGTACGGCGTCGGTATCGGTGTTGGCGCGCTGGCCGGGGCGCTACGGGCGTCGGGCGTGAAGGTTCCCATCGGGTTGGCGCCGGTCGTGGTGGGCCTGGTCGCGATGGCCGTCAGCGACGGCGTGATGACGGCATTGGGCATCACCGACCCACGCAGCTGGACCGTGTCCACCGTGGCCAACGACGCCGTCCCGCACCTTGCCTACGGCGCGGTAACAGTCCTCGCCTTACACCGGATGATCGACCCACACACCATCCAGGTCAGCTAACCGACCGGCCGCCGTAGGGGTATGGTCGAGGGACTGGCGCTCGCCCCGGACCTGGCCGCGTATGGCTTTCACGTGGATGGACGGGACAAGTTGTGGGCTTTGGAGTGCGCGTGTGCCGACGTTGGGGTGCTCGGGGCTGGGTGGGTCTTGCCAGCGCCGGTTCCCGGGTGGGTCAGGGCGCATGAACGCCGGGCTCCCGAGCGGCGAAACCCGCGAGGCGTCACCTCCTCCCTTGGGGCTTGGAGGAGTGGTCGGCGGCGCTACCGCGGCCGTCGGGCGGCAGGTCCTGAGGATTGTCGGTGACCTGGACTTCGAGACGAGCGCGGACGTGGCCGGCCAACTTGAGGCACACGCCGCGAGTACCGACTCATCTGTCGTTTTCGTGGACCTGTCGGATGTGGCGTTCCTTGACTGCTCCGGGCTGACACCGCTGCTGCACGCCGAAGGGAAGCTTGCCGCCGAGGATCGGCTGCTGGTGCTGCTGTCGCCATCTTCCCCGGTGCGACGATTGTTCCGGCTGATCAACGACATGGGGACGATTCCGCTCCTGGACCGGACGTTGGCCCAGAGAAGCCTCGGCCCGGATGTCACTGGAGAAGTCGGTACCGACCGATCCGACCAGCGCGGACGATCGGCCGCGTACGGTGATGGACTGCAAAGGGCGCTGCACCACCGTAGGGTCCTGGACCAGGCCAAGGGCCTGCTGATGGGTCTGCATGGTTGCGACGCTGACCAGGCCCAGACGCTGCTGCAGCTGATCGCTGATCACCGCGAGGTCGACGCCGGCGAGGTCGCTGCCGGCTTGGTTGCGGTGGCTGCCGCAAATAGCGGCGATGGCATGGCTGTGGCATTGGAGGCGGGCGTCCACGCGGCCGTACGTGCCGCCCTGGGGTCCCGAGGAGCCGCCGGCATGTCGTTGCGTGACGACCGGTGACCGGCCACCGGGCGTTGGTGCCCAGGTCGACAGCCTTGACAGCAAGACAGTCATGACGGCCGTCGCAGCTGCCCGCGCAGAGCAGATCCTCACTCACCTCATGGATGCGCATCCAAGCCCGGCGGACGGCGACTTGCCGCAGCGACTCGTGACGATGTGCGCCGATCAGGTGCCGGTCACCGGGGCGGGAATCATCGTGATGACCGACGCCGGTCCGGGGGCGATGCTGGCCAGTACGGATGGCCCAGCGCGGACGATGGAGGAGCTGCAGTTCACCCTGGGCGAGGGCCCCTGCGTGGACGCCTCGACCAGTGGTCGGCCGGTGCTGCAACCAGAGCTGGCCCGGACCGCGCCGGCCAGGTGGCCCGGCTTCGCCGATGGCGCCCTAGCCGCGGGTGTGCGCGCGGTCTTCGCCCTTCCGCTGCAGGTGGGCGGCATCCGGGTCGGGGTGTTGGATCTCTATCGTGACGTGGAAGGCAACTTGGACGACGGGGAGCTGGCGGAGGCACTGGCCTTCGCCGACGCCGCGACCTCGGTGCTGCTGCACCTGCAGGCCAAAACCAGTCCCGACGGTGCGACCCGTCTGGTCGCCATGGTGGAGCACCGGGCCGAGGTTCATCAGGCGACCGGCATGGTGTCCGTGCAGGCCGCCACCGGTCTGACGGAGGCTCTGGTGTTGCTGCGGGCCCATGCCTACGCCGCCGAACGACCGATCGCCGACGTGGCCCGTGACGTGGTCATCCGGAGGCTACGCTTCGACTTGGAGGTAGATCGTCATGGTTAGGGACAACGAGGAACCCGGGGACGAGACGTGGACCGGGACTCGGTCGCGGACCCGGGAGCAGCGCCTCGCGCAGGTGTTCGTCGAGCTCGCGGACACCTTGGTGGCGCAGTTCGACGTGATCGACTTCATGCACACCCTGGTCGACCGCAGTGTCGAGCTGCTCGGGGTGGATGCTGCCGGGCTGATGCTCAGCGACCAGCGGGGTCAGCTGAGGGTGGTCGCGTCCTCGACCGAGTCCGCCCGGCTGGCCGAGGTCTACGAGCTGCAGAACTCCGAAGGGCCCTGCCTGGACTGCTTCCACAGTGGGCAGCAGGTCGTGAACCTCGACCAGGATCAGATGCGGTCCCGGTGGCCGAGGTTCGCAGCCCAGACGTTCGATCTGGGGTTCCGGGCCGCGCATGCACTGCCGATGCGGCTGCGCGAGGACGTGATCGGTGCCGTCAACTTGTTCAGCACGACCGGTGTCCCCCTCAGTGCCGACGACGTGGCCGTCGGTCAGGCCATGACAGATGTGGCGACCATCGGACTGCTGCAAGAACGGGTGGGCCGGCAGAAGGACGTGCTGGCCGAGCAGCTGCAGACGGCGCTGCACAGCCGCATCCTCATCGAGCAGGCCAAGGGGGTACTCGCGGAACGCTCCCGGATCTCGGTGGACGACGCGTTCATGGCGATGCGCTCCTACGCCCGCAAGCAGGGCCGCACCCTGACCTCAGTAGCGACTGCCGTCATCGACCGCACCGTGCAGCCCTCCGAGCTCCAGCTCGCCGGCCCTGCACGGAGAACCTCCCGAGTTGGCTCCGCAACCAACGAGGTCTAGTCGGCGGACAGGAGGTTTTGATCTTCCGTCCGCCCGCACCTACCAGCCTTTCCCAGGATCGCACGGTGATTTGTCACGCGGCCGCTGCATGGCAGGCCGCCGTGCAGTCTGAGCCTGTTCACCGGTGGCGGTCTGTTTCGCGTCGAGGTGATGGACGCAAGTCCTTCTCGGCCTTCGGCGTCCGCTGCGCACGGTGGCCAGCAGGAGGGTGGTCGAGGGCTGGTGATCTTGGCGGCTGTGTCGACTCGGTGGGGTTGCGATGTCGGGGTCGGCCACAAAACCGTTTGGTTTGAAGGCCCGGCCCACCCCGGGTGAGGCTCTTTCGCGGCGGCGGCAAGCAGCTCGCGCACACGAAGGCTCCCGGCCGGCGGCCGGTGCCGGTACGAGGAGCCGGACTCGACGGTCCCCGGCGGGGATCACGTCTCGTCGGTGGCGGGAGGTTCTTCTTCCTTGAGTAGGTCGATCAGGTCTGAGCGGTCGCCCGCGGAGGCGTCCCGGTCTCGCCCGGCCCAGTCGCGGTCTAGCCAGGCCTGCGCGCCGGCCTCGCCGTCCGGGCGTGCTTCGGCCTCGCGGTCCCGGTGTTCGGCCGCGCTGTCCCTCATGTCCCCGCGGGCAAGCAGGGACGCCAGCCCTTGATCGCGGTGGGACGGGGGCGTGACGGATTCTGCCGACGGGGCGTGCGGCGGCGGCGAGTCCGGGAAGCCGTGAGCCGGGGGGCTGTCGCCACTGGGCCGGCCCGCCGGTCGGTGACCCGAGGACGCGCGCGGGTGCGGCAGGCCAGCGGGGTCGGCGAGGGCGGCGATTGCCACCTCGGTCAGGTGCGTGCCCGTCCCGCGGGCGTGAGAACGAAGGAGCACGAAGGCCTCGTCCACGGTCACACCTCGGAACTGGGCGATCGCGCCTTTGGCCTGCTCGATGACGATTCGACTGTTCAGCGCCGACTGCAGCTGCTCGGTCAGGACCGCGCCGCGGCCCACGGCCCGTTCCTGCAGCAGCCCAATCGTGGTGATGTGAGCCAGCGTCTGCACGATGTGGGCGTCGGAGTCCTCCCAGCGCGCGTCGTCAGTGCCGAACACGTTGATGGCGCCAATGACGTCCTGGCGCAGGCGCAGGGGGAAGGCGTGCACGGAGCGGTACCCCGCCGCCGCGGCACGGGGCGCGAACCGCGGCCAGCGGTCCGCGGCGTCGTTCAAGTCGGCGTTGACCACCGGCTGGCCGCTCTGGAAGGCGTCCAGGCAGGGTCCTTCGTGCACTTGCACCTGGAACAGCTCGAGTCGCTTGGCGTCCTCGTTCGAGGCAGCCATGAACTGCATCTGGCCACGCCCGTCGGCCAGCAGCAACCCGACGTCCGCCCCGCCGATCAGCTCGGCGGTGCGTTGGGTGACCATCATCAGGAACTCGACCAGGTCGAAGTCCTCGACCAGAGTGTCCGCCAGCTCGACGAACACGTCGGCGAGGCGTTCAGTGGAAACGATTGTCACGCGAACCTCCCGGTCCCTGCCAGCCGCCAGGCACCTCAGACATCGTCGTCCCGGTCTTCATCAAGGCGAAGCCCTCGGGTCACCACGTCGCGCGCCACGTCCGCGAGATCACGGTCGTGGGAGTAAGCGTACGCCCGGAGCAGCACCAGCGCCTCGACGAGGCTGACCTGCATCTGGACCATGACCATGCCCTGCGCCTGGTACAGCTCGAAGCGGTACTCCATCGCTTCCTCGAGGCCTGCGGCCGCGGCACCCGGCGGGGCCTGCTCCTGACCGTCGAGCAGCATCGTGGTTGCCACGTCGGCGAAGGTCAACGCCTCGGCGAGCTCTTCGGTCGAGAGAGTTCCGGGCGACACGCGATAGACGTCGAGCACCCCCAGTCGGGCCGCGCCGACCTGCAGGGGGAACGCGAATACAGCACGCGCCCCCTCTTGGTGTGCCGCGGGAGAGTAGACCGGCCAGCGGGCGATGCCCCCGGTGGCCAGATCGGGTTCCAGCACCGGCCTTCTCGACGTGAACGCATCCACGCACGGACCTTCCCCGAGCGAGAACTGCAGCTCGTCGACGCGCTCACTCGCCGGGTCCGACGCGGCGGCGACCCCTCGGACTCCCGCCTCGCTCATCAGGCTCAACCCGGCTCCCGCGGCCGGCAACGCTCGCACGGCGGCAGAGCACAACCGGCGCAGCGCGCCGGCCGTCCCGTGTGGATCATCCGCCGTCGAGGGCTCAGCCGCGATCAGCGCCTGAACCTGATTCCGCCTGCGACCCACGACGGTCACCGCGACACCTGCCAGCGCGGGCGGGCGTCGGGCGACTTCCGATGCGCGAAACGCCTCATCACTGCACACATGACTGCACCTTCGGCCGACTCGAGCATCCTGCCGAGGTCCGGGGCAGCCCTGCAGCGCCGAGAATCGGCCCCGAGGTACTCCTACCCGTGTACCGACAGCCCAACCCGGCCACCAAACGCCTGTCGACTGTTCGACGGCAGTTGACCCGCTTTCGCAAACACCTGTGGCTGCGGACCTGGGTTGGACAGCATCTGTCTGTACAGAATCCCGTGCCCCGAAGGCGGCGGTGAGATCTGGCGAAGAGTGCCATCGGCGGGGCCGGTCTGAAGGGCCCTCGAACCTGCCGCCGGCCAGCTGGTCGAAGGCTCATTCCGAGGTCGGAACGGGCCCTCGACCAGCGCGTTCATGCTCCTCACAGTCAAGCGGCTTCGGGCAGGGCTGCCGGGTTGCGGGGTGGGTCGGATGGCGGCACGGCGCACCTCTCGCTCGCCGGAACGCTGCGGCGCCGGCTGGCCCACCCCGGCGCCCCGCTCGTTGGGGCGTTAGCTGCCCCCGTCCTCAGCGCGGGGAGTGCCGCTGATGTGAGCCGGCCCTGTCGAACCCTCATCGGGCGCGTCGCCACCGGACTGCTCGGCCGGTTGCTCGTCCGCCGGTGATGCTGTCCGCCCACCAGGGGTGTCCTCCGGGGCTGGACGGCTCATGCCGGACGTCGTCTCGACCATGCCGCGGGCGCCACCGACATTCGCACCGTCGACCTCGGGCCCGTCGTCGGAATGGTCGATGTCGACCGTGCCGGACTCTTGTCGTTCGTCGTATGGCGGTACAAGCCCGCCCGGCTCCTGCTCGCCTGGTACATGCGTGGCCGGTCCGCGCCCGCTACGGCCACCGCCGGTGTCGCCTTCGGGCATGGCGGGATGCTGCGACATGTCAGCCACCGCCGGCCTGGAGCATCGGCGAGTCCGGGTCGATGGGGTCCTGGGCGTCGACGCCGGTGTGGTCCTCGGCCGTGGACGTGCCGCTGGGACGGTCGGTAGATGCGCTGCCGGCGCCGTCATCTGGCTTGGTTTCCTCAGGCGCGGAGGCGCCGTCACGCGCGTCGTCACGCTCGGCTCGACTGTCGGGTTGGGTCATCGCGGATCTCCTCGATCCCTGGCCTCGGCGGCGTGGCCCTCATGGCGGCGCCCGGCCGTGCCGAGGGACGATTGCCCGGCTGAGCCGGTCGAAAACCGCGCGCGGCTTGACAGCAGCCGGCAGGACCGCGGGCCTGCCGATTCGTCCGTGTCGTCGCGCCCGGGCAGCGATCGTCCCCCAGCAGGGTCAGACCTGGTCCGCACGCGTCTCCGAAGGACGTCACCCTGGCGAGCGGTGGCACCGGTCGAGTGTGAAGCCGACAGCCGGCCACGCACCAAGCACGTGAGCGCCACGCTCGTATCCACCGGATACGCATGCCGAGGTCGCCGTTATGCCGACCCGCAGCGCCGTCGTCGAGAAACCGCACGTCACACGTGCCCAGTGCCCCATCGGAGTCGGCAAAACTTCGGGCCTCATCGCCGTCCGTTGGGAGCCCCGAGTCCGGCGCGCTGAGCGTGAACGAACACGGATGGGCCACGAGGCGACGAACTCGTCCGAGACGATCATGTGCAGCTATGCCGACCGCCTTGGGCGCGGCGAGGTCTTCACCGGCCACGACGCGCGGCTCGCCCGGCTTGCTCGGCATATCTGCGTGGTCGGCATACGTATCCCCATGCCGCGCGCGGCAATAGAGATACAAGGGTGTGCTGGCTGACTGTCATTGCTTGAAGGTTCGGGTCATGAGCCGAACGGAGGGCTAAAGGTCTCACCCGCCTTAGCTGCGGGTACCTGGTGCTGCGGGATCTTCTGGATGCGTTCGCCGGGCGTCGTGTCCGCCGGGGTCCGCCGCTGTCCGGTCACGGAGTTTCTCGAGATTTCTGCCGGCGACCTCACGGGTCGGCCCCCCGACTGGCGCACCTGTAGGTGTGAGACCACACGGCGGACGTGCGCGAGTGGCCCGGCACGGACGTGCACGTGCCGTCGGCTTGCCCTGTCCGCCCAGCGATGGTGCGTGAGCGCGGTGGTGGTGTCGGTGAGCATGCTCGGTGCGGGGTCGGACCCGGCCGGCTACTACCTGGCTCGGCAGGCGAACTGCCCGGCCGAGTACTACCTGGGTGCTGAGCCGGCCGGCCGGTGGCTCGGTGCCGGGGCCTCGGCGGCGGGTATGTCGGGGTCGGTGGACACTTCAGGCGCCGCGGCGCTGCGCAGTCTTCTGGCCGGCCGCGGGGGTGACGGTGAGGTTCTGGTGGCGGAGGTGGTGCGCGTGGACCGGCGGGGCCGGTTGCCGGCCCGACCACTGCTCGAAGCCGTCAACGCTCGCGCCACCACCCATTCGGTGACCGCGGCCGCGCTGTTCGGGCAGCCGCAGGAGCGGGCACTGTTCGCCGCCCTCGAGACTCGAGCCGCAGGCAGCGGCCGGAGCAGGCCCGCGACGGTGTCACTAGAGCGGGCCGAGCAGCTCGCGACGGCGGTCGGGCTCGACGTCCACGGCGTCTACCGGGCGTCCGATGGCACCGACCGGTACGCGGCCGCGGTGCGGTTCGCCGGCCGGCGGGTCGACGTCCGCCGTCCTGGGGTCGACGTCACCATCTCCGCCCCCAAGTCAGTCAGCGTCCTGTTCGGCCTCGGCGACCAGGACACCTCTTCGGCGGCGGTGCGTGCCGCGCACCGGGCCGCCGTGAGCGAGGCCCTGGCCTACCTGGAGTCGGTCGCCGGCCACGGGCTGCGCGGGCACCAGGGCGACGGCCAACGCGCCGCCCACATCGGCACCGACGGCTGGATCGTCGCGGCGTTCGAGCACCGCACCTCCCGGGCCGGTGACCCGCAGCTGCACACCCACCTGGTGGTGCCGAACCTGCTGCACGGCGCGGACGGGAAGTGGACCGCGATCGACACCAAGGCCATCTACCGGCACGCCCTGACCGCCAGCTACCTCTACCACGCAGTTCTCCGCGGCGAGCTCACCCGACGGCTCGGAGTCGCCTGGACCGCCCCGATCAAAGGCATCGCCGAGATCGCCGGCATCCCCCAGGACCTGCTGGGCACGTTCTCCATCCGCCGCAAGCAGATCGAGACCGCGATTGACCGCCGCCGGCACGTCAGGACCGGACGCCGCGCAGGCCGCCTGCCTGGCCACCCGCCCCGCCAAGCCGGCCGCCGAACCGGAGCAGTCGCTGCGCGACCGGTGGGCCACCACCGCCCGCACCGCCGGACACCAGCCAGCCAAGGTGATCGCCGCCGTCCTGCGCGGTCACCGGGCGCCTGTCACGCCGTCGATGCGGCAGCTCGCAGCGCATCTGCTCGGCCCGTCCGGGCTGACCGCACAGGCCACCGGGTTCGACCGCCGCGACCTGCTGCAAGCCCTCTGTCAATGCCTCCCGCCCGGGACGGCGACCGACCGGGACGCTCTCGAGGCCATGGCCGACCAGGTCCTGGCCAGCCGAGAAGTCGTCCGGCTCGTCAGCCCGGTCGACGAGGCGCCCCGTTGGTCCACCACCGAGCTCCTCGCCGTCGAGCAGCACGCCCTGCGCACTGCGAGCCAACTGCAAGCCACCCCCGACCGGGAGACACCAGCCGACCAGGCCGCCGAGCCTTTGAGAAGGTCGCTGTCCGGGGAGCAGCAGGCCATGGTCCGGGCCTTGGCGGGCGCCGAGGGGCTGGCCGTGGTCGTCGGGCCGGCCGGCGCCGGCAAGACCGCCGCGCTGGCCGCAGCGGTGGGCCAGTGGACAGCGCAAGGCCGGGCCGTCACCGGCGCCGCGGTCGCCGCCGTCACCGCCCGCCGCCTCGAGCACGCCACCGGCGTGCCCTCGACCTCGGTGGCCTGGCTGCTCCACTCCGTCCGGCGGATGGACCCGGCGACTCGCGGAGAGACAGGGTTGCCCCGCGGCGGTGTCCTGGTAGTAGACGAGGCCTCGATGGTCGACACCCGCACCCTGGCGATGCTGCTGCACCACACCCGCGAAGCCCAGGCAACGCTGGTGCTGGTCGGGGACCCCGCCCAGCTCCCCGAGATCGGCGCCGGCGGCCTGTTCGCAGCCCTCACCCAGCACCCGGCCACGATCACCCTGACCGACAACCGGCGCCAGACCAAGGACTGGGAGCGCCGCGCCCTGTCCGACCTGCGGGCCGGGGACCCCGACGCTGCCGTCGCCGCCTACGCCGACCACCAACGCGTCCACACCGCACCACCCGACCAGCTCCCCGACCGGATCGTCGAGGACTACCTGCGACTCCGGGACGAGCCGATGGCCACCGACACGGCACGCGACAAGGCCGCCGAGCGGGTGGTGATGCTCGCCGTTCGCCGCGGCGACGTCGCGAAGCTGAACGACACCGCACGCCGGAGACTCCTCGAGGACGGCCGCCTCGGACTCGACGCGGTCGTCGCCGGGCACGGCCACCTGGCGCGGGAATACCGGGCCGGCGACCGGGTCCTGGTCACCGCCAACGACCACCACCTCGGACTGCTCAACGGCACCCGCGGCACCGTCACCGCCGTTGACCCCAGCACCCGCACAGTCACCCTGCGGGACGAGGACCGCCGACAGGTCACCGTCACCGCCGACTGGGCCGAGCGCCACCTCGACCACGGCTACGCCATGACCTGCCACAAAGCCCAAGGCGCCACCGTCGAGACCGCCCTGCTCTACGGCGCAGGCGCCCTCACCCGGGAAGCCGGCTACGTCGCCCTGTCCCGCGGCCGCACCGCCAACCACCTCTACGTCGCCGACGAATCCCCTGAGCGGGACCGCCTCAACGACATGGGCCACCTGGACCAGCTCGCCGTCCGCCTCTCCCAGCGACGCACCCAGACCCTCGCCACCCGTCAGCTGCCCCGCGGCCACCCCGACCGCTGGCAGACAGGCCGGCACGAGTACCCCGCCTCACCACGAATCGAAGGGATCTCCCGATGAGCAGTCACCCGATCGAGACGCGCACGACTCGGGGTCTGCAGACGGTTCGTGGCTCATCGGCTGGAGTCGCGGCCGACCCGCTGGCCGGTCTGCCACCGGTGATCGACCTGATGGACGCGGCCGGGCTGCTCGGACTCGGCCGCACCACGGCGTACAAGCTTGTGCGGACCGGGCAATGGCCGACGCCGATCATCAGGATCGGTCGGCTTATCAGGGTGCCGACCGCGCCGCTGGTCGATCTGCTGACCGGCTCACCGTCGGCGAGATTGCCGTTGACGATCGCGCAGGGCGAGTGAAGGCGATCGCGGATCCGCGCCCGATGTAGGACTGCACCTCGACTGCTGACCCGCAAACGCCCGCGGTGGGCGGAGTCCCTTGCCCGACAAGGCTTGTGACGTGGTCTCGGCTGATGACACGGAGGGTCGCCTCGTGTCACTCTTGCCCACGCAGTCTGTGGTCAAAGTGTGGTCAAGATCGCGAGAGTGGGTCCGGAGATGCAGAAGCCCAAGCCGTTGACCTGGGCTTTTGCGGGTGCCCCCGGCAGGATTCGAACCTGCGCCACCGCCTCCGGAGGGCGGTGCTCTATCCCCTGAGCTACGGGGGCTCGGGCAAGCACCGAGGTTATCAGTCTGCCAAGTCCGTCTCGCCACGCGTCCGCCGCGGTTAGCCTCCGCTGGTGAGCGAGGACACGAGGGGCCACCTGGCCCGCGCCGACCCGGACCTGACCCCGCGTCCGCGCGTCCTGGTGGTCGACGACAGCGATGTCATCCGTACCCTCATCACGGTGAACCTCGAGCTCGAGGGCTTCGAGGTCGTGCAGGCCGTCGACGGGCAGGACGCGCTGGAGAAGGTCCTCGACGTGCGTCCCGCCGTGATGACCATCGATGTCAGGATGCCGCGCCTGGACGGGTTCGACACGGTCGAGCGGCTGCGGGCCGACCCCCGCACCCACGACCTGAAGATCGCCATGGTCACCGCTTGCGCCCAGGAGGACGACCTCCGCCGCGGCGACGAGGTCGGTGTCGACGCCTACCTCACGAAGCCGTTCGATCCCACCACCCTGGTGCGCACCGTCCGCGACCTCGCGGAGCCCCCCACCGGCTGACACGGGCGGGAGATACGGCGGCGCCTGCCAGGGGACACGCTCGGTAGCCTGACCGTCGTGACCCCCGCCGAGCTCTCCACCGCCGTCCGGGCTGCCGTGCAGGCAGCCGTCGACGCGGGCGACCTGGTCGTCCCCGTCCCGGCCGAGGTGAAGGTCGAGCGACCCAAGGTCAGGGAGCACGGCGACTACGCCACCTCGGTCGCGCTGCAGCTGGCCAAGCCCGCGGGGCGGCCGCCGCGGGAGGTCGCGGAGCTGCTCGCCGACCGGCTGCGTACGGCCGACGGCGTCGCGCAGGTCGGCGTCGCCGGACCGGGCTTCCTCAACATCACCCTCGACGCTGCGGCGCAGGGGGAGCTCGCCCGCACGATCGTGACGGCGGGTGCGGCCTACGGCACGGGCGACGCCATGGCCGGCGAGAAGGTCAACCTCGAGTTCGTCTCGGCCAACCCCACCGGGCCGATCCACCTCGGCGGCGTCCGCTGGGCCGCTGTCGGCGACGCCCTCGGCCGGATCCTGTCCGCGCAGGGCGCCGACGTCACCCGCGAGTACTACTTCAACGACCACGGCGCGCAGATCGACCGGTACGCCCGATCGCTGCTGGCCGCGGCCGAGGGCCGGCCGGCGCCCGAGGACGGCTATGGCGGCGCCTACATCGGCGAGATCGCCGAGATCGTGATGGCCCAGAACCCCGGCGTCCTCGACCTCCCCGACGACGAGGCGCAGGAGGTCTTCCGGCGCGACGGCGTGCAGCTCATGTTCGACGAGATCAAGAAGTCGATGCACGAGTTCCACACCGACTTCGACGTCTACTTCCACGAGAACTCGCTGCACGAGTCCGGTGCCGCGGAGCGGGCCATCGCCCGGCTGCGCGAGCTGGGGGTCATGTACGAGAAGGACGGCGCGCTCTGGCTGCGCACCACCGACTACGGCGACGACAAGGACCGCGTCGTCGTCAAGAGCGACGGCAAGCCGGCGTACATCAGCGGCGACCTCGCCTACTACCTCGACAAGCGCGAGCGTGGCTTCGACCGCTGCATCATCATGCTCGGTGCCGACCACCACGGGTACGTCGCGCGGCTGATGGCGATGTGCGCCAGCTTCGGCGACAAGCCGGGGGAGAACCTCGAGGTCCTCATCGGGCAGATGGTCAACCTGGTCCAGGACGGTGAGCCGCTGCGGATGAGCAAGCGGGCGGGCACCGTCATCGCCATCGACGATCTCGTCGACGCCGTAGGTGTCGACGCCGGCCGTTACGCGCTGGTACGCGCCAGCTCCGACTCGACCCTCGACGTGGACCTCGACCTGCTCGCCAAGAGCAGCAACGAGAATCCGGTGTTCTACGTGCAGTACGCGCACGCCCGGGTGGCCAGCCTGCTGCGCAAGGCGGCCGAGCTCGGCCTCGACAGGGGCGACCTCAAGCCCGAGCTGCTGTCGCACGAACGCGAGGGTGCACTGCTCGGCGCGCTCGGCGAGTACCCGCGGGTGGTGGCGTCGGGAGCCGAGCTGCGCGAGCCGCACCGCGTGGCGCGCTACCTCGAGGAGCTGGCCGGCACCTACCACCGGTTCTACGACGCCTGCCGGGTGCTGCCGCGTGGCGACGAGGAGCCCACCGACGTGCACCGCGCACGACTGTGGCTGGTCGAGGCCACCCGCACGGTGCTGGCCAACGGCCTCGCGCTGCTCGGCGTCACCGCACCGGAGCGGATGTAGCGCCGAGAAGATCCTTTGTGCGCCGACACACCGCGCCGACGGCGTGTCCGGTGTGTCGCCGCACATTCGGGGCGGCCGGCGAGAGCCCGCTCGTCCCGGCAACCGGATCAGGTTCCGCGCCGCCGCCGTCCGTCCCTAGGCTGGCGGCGTGCGCGTCCACCCTGCGGGTCCCAGGTCCGGTGAGCTCGCCCACGAGGGACTGCACGGCGGGCCTCCGGACGACCTTGGCGCGCTCGACCCGGTGGTGTGGCCGCTCGGCATGACCCGCGACGCCGCCGGCCACCTCGCTCTCCGCGGGCACGACGTCCGGGAGCTGGTCGCCGAGCACGGCAGCCCGGCGTTCCTCATGGACGAGGCCGACCTGCGCCGGCGTTGCCGCGACTACCGCGAGGCGTTCGGTGGCGCGATGGTCTTCTACGCCGCCAAGGCGTTCCTCAGCACGACGGTCGCCCGCTGGGTCGAGGAGGAAGGGCTCGGGCTCGACGTGTGCACCGGCGGCGAGCTCGCGGTCGCACTCCGCGCCGGCTTCCCGGGCGACCGGCTGCTGTTGCACGGCAACAACAAGTCGGTGGCCGAGCTCACCGCGGCCCTCGACGCGGGTGTCGGCCGTGTCGTCGTCGACTCGCTGGTCGAGATCGACCGGCTGAGCCGGCTCTGCGCCGAGCGCGGCACGACCCAGCGGGTGCTGGTGCGCGCCACCGTCGGCGTCGAGGCGCACACCCACGAGTTCATCGCGACCGCGCACGAGGACCAGAAGTTCGGCTTCTCGCTGGCCGGCGGCGACGCCCTCGAAGCGGTGCGCCGGGTGATCGACGCCCCGGGGCTGGAGCTGGTCGGGCTGCACTCGCACATCGGCTCGCAGATCTTCGACTCCGGCGGCTTCGAGGTCGCCGCGCACCGCGTCGTCGCCCTGTTGGCCGAGGTCCGGGACGTCTTCGGCGCCGAGCTGCCCGAGCTCAACCTCGGTGGCGGCCTCGGCATCGCCTACACCAGCAGCGACGACCCGACCGACGTCGTCGAGATGGGCCGATCGCTGCGCACCATCGTCGAGCGCGAGTGCGAGGGCCGGCGGCTCGCCGTCCCGGCGCTGGCGATCGAGCCCGGCCGCGGCATCGTCGGCCCGGGGACGGTGACGGTGTACGAGGTGGGCACCGTGAAACCCGTCGAGGGGGTGCGCACGTTCGTCTCCGTCGACGGCGGCATGAGCGACAACATCCGCACTGCGCTGTACGACGCCGACTACACCGTCGTCCTGGCGAACCGCACCTCCGCCGCGGCGCCGATGCTGGCGCGGGTGGTCGGCAAGCACTGCGAGAGCGGCGACGTCGTCGTCAAGGACGCCTGGCTACCCGCCGACGTCGAGCCCGGCGACCTGCTCGCGGTGGCCGCCACCGGGGCGTACTGCCGGTCGATGGCCTCGACGTACAACCACGTCCCGCGGCCGCCCGTCGTCGCCGTGGACGAGCTGGGCAGCCGGGTGCTCCTGCGCCGCGAGACGGTCGACGACCTGCTCTCGCTCGACGTCGGCTGAGGTCCGCCGCCGGCCAAGGGGAGATCGTTTGCGAGTTGCGCGACGACGCGTCGGCAGAGACCCGGGCGTGTTGTCGCCGAACGACGCGAACGAGAAGACCCCAGGACGGCGGGTGGCCGCGGAGGCGGGTCCTGGGGGCGAGGGGACCGGATAGCGGTCGGTGCCGGTGCGCGGCGGGACCGTCTGACAGGCTGGACCCATGGGACAGGCGCTGCGCGTCGCGCTGCTCGGGTGCGGCACCGTCGGCAGCGAGGTCGCGAGGCTGCTCACCTCGCACGCCGACGACCTGGCCGCGCGGGTGGGCCGGCCGCTCGAGCTGGCCGGCATCGCCGTCCGACGCACCGCACGCGACCGCGGCCACCTGGCTGTCGACCCCGGCCTGTTCACCACCGACGCGGAGGCGCTGGTCCGCCGTGACGACGTCGACATCGTCGTCGAGGTGATCGGCGGCATCGAGCCGGCCCGCACGCTGATCCTCGCCGCGCTCGAGTCCGGCTCGTCGGTCGTGAGCGCCAACAAGGCGCTGCTCGCCGAGGACGGTGCGACGTTGTTCGAGGCGGCCGAGAAGCACGGCGCCGACCTCTACTACGAGGCGGCCGTCGCCGGGGCCATCCCGCTGCTGCGGCCGCTGCGCGAGTCCCTGGCCGGCGACCGGGTCAGCCGGGTGCTGGGCATCGTCAACGGCACCACCAACTACATCCTCACGCGCATGACCGAGAGCGGCGCCAGCTTCACCGACGCCCTCGAGGAGGCCCAGTCGCTGGGGTACGCCGAGGCCGACCCGACCGCCGACGTCGAGGCGTTCGACGCTGCGGCCAAGGCCGCCATCCTCGCGGCGCTCGCGTTCCACACCCGGGTCACCGCGGCCGACGTGCACCGGGAGGGCATGACCGAGGTGACCAGCGCCGATGTCGCCAGCGCGAAGGCGATGGGCTGCGTGGTCAAGCTGCTCGCCATCGCCGAGCTGTCGGCCGACGGCACGAGCGTCGGCGTCCGCGCGCACCCCGCGATGATCCCCACGAGCCACCCGCTGGCCTCGGTGCGCGAGGCGTTCAACGCGGTCTTCGTCGAGTGCGAGGCGGCCGGCGAGCTGATGTTCTACGGCCGCGGCGCCGGTGGGTCGCCGACCGCGAGCGCGGTGCTCGGCGACATCGTCGCGGTCGCGCGGCACAAGGTCTCCGGCGGTCGCGGTCCCGGCGAGTCGTCCTACGCCGACCTCCGGCTGCGACCCATGGGCGAGACCGTCACGCGCTACCACGTGAGCCTCGACGTCGCCGACCGCTCCGGCGTCCTCGCGCAGGTGGCGACCGCGTTCGCCGAGCACGGGGTCTCGATCGAGACCGTCCGGCAGGAGAAGCACGGCGAGGACGACGCCGTCCTGGTGATCGTCACCCACCAGGCCACCGACGCCGCGCTCTCGGCCACGGTCGAGGTCCTGCGCGACCTCGACGTCGTGCGCCGGGTGCTCAGCGTGATGCGGGTCGAGGGCGGCTGATGGCGCACACCTGGCGCGGCGTCATCGCCGAGTACGCCGGCCGCCTGCCGGTCACCGCGGCCACCCCCGTCATCAGCCTCGGTGAGGGCGGGACGCCGCTGGTCCGCGCGCACCACCTGTCCGCGCTGACCGGGTGCGACGTGCACCTCAAGGTCGAGGGCGCCAACCCCACCGGGTCGTTCAAGGACCGCGGCATGACCGTGGCCATCTCCAAGGCCGTCGAGGAGGGCGCTACTGCCGTCATCTGCGCCTCCACCGGCAACACCAGCGCGTCGGCGGCGGCCTACGCCGGCAAGGCCGGCATCGACTGCGTGGTGCTCGTGCCGCACGGCCGGATCGCCGCGGGCAAGCTGGCGCAGGCCCTCGTCCACGGATCGCGGCTGCTGCAGGTCGAGGGCGGCTTCGACGACTGCCTGCGGCTGGCCCGCGGGCTCGCCGACGAGCTGCCGGTGTCGCTGGTCAACTCCGTCAACGACCACCGGATCGAGGGTCAGAAGTCGGCCGCCTTCGAGGTCGTCGATGCGCTCGGTCGGGCTCCTGACATCCACTGCCTGCCGGTCGGCAACGCCGGCAACATCACGGCGTACTGGCGCGGCTACGTCGAGTACGCCACCGACGGTCTGTGCGGCCGACCGCGGATGTGGGGCTTCCAGGCCGAGGGCGCGGCTCCGATCGTGCGGGGCGAGCGGGTCGCGAACCCGGAGACCGTCGCCACCGCGATCCGCATCGGCGACCCCGCCTCCTGGGCCGGAGCCGTCGCCGCGCGGGACGAGTCCGGAGGCCGGATCGACGCCGTGAGCGACCGCGCGATCCTCGACGCGCAGCGCCTGCTCTCCGTCCGCGAGGGCGTCTTCGTCGAGCCGGCGAGCGCCGCATCGGTCGCCGGCCTGCTGCAGTGCCACGAGCAGGGCCTGCTCGACCCCGGCCAGCAGGTGGTGTGCACCGTCACCGGCAACGGGCTCAAGGACACCGAGACCGCGTTGCGCGAGATCAGCATCGACACCACCACGGTCCCTGCCGACGTGCGCACCGCCGCCGGCGCGCTCGGCCTGCTCCGGGCATGAGCACCGCATGACGCTGCTCGCGGGGACCGTCACCGTCCGGGTGCCGGCCACGAGCGCCAACCTCGGACCCGGCTTCGACTGCCTCGGGCTGGCCCTCGACCTGCACGACGACCTCGTCCTGACCGCCGGCGACCCCGCCGACGGTGACCGGGTGGAGGTGGTGGTCCGCGGCGAGGGCGCCGGGGCCGTTCCCACCGACGCCTCGCACCTCGTCGTGCGCGCCGTCCACCGGGCTCTCGACGCGCTGGAGGAGGCGCACCCGCCCCTCACGCTGGCCTGCACCAACCGCATCCCGCACGGCCGCGGCCTCGGGTCGTCCGCCGCCGCCGTCGTGGCGGGGCTGCTCGCCGGCCGGGCACTCGTCCCCGACGGCAACGCCCGTCTCGACGACGACGCGATCCTGGCGCTGGCCAGCGACATGGAAGGCCACCCCGACAACGCCGCGGCGGCCCTGCTCGGAGGTCTCACGATCGCGTGGTCCGAAGGCGGTCGGGTTCGCGCCGTACGCGTCGAGCCGCGCGCGGACCTGCGGGCCACCGTTCTCGTGCCGGAGGTGCAGCTCGCCACCGAGACCTCCCGGGGGCTGCTGCCCACGACCGTCCAGCACGCCGACGCTGCCCTCACCGCCGGTCGGGCCGCCCTGCTGGTGGCGGCCCTCACGGGCGTACCCCCCGTCCGGGGGGTCCTCCTGCCGGCCACCGAGGACCGCCTGCACCAGGCGCAGCGGGCACCCGCGATGCCGGCGTCGGCCGGGCTGGTGCGCGCGCTGCGAGCCGCCGGCCGCGCGGCGGTCGTGTCCGGCGCCGGCCCGACCGTCCTGGTCCTCGACGAGGACGACGTCGACCCGCCGGCGTCGCCGCTGGTGCCCGACGGCTGGCGGGTGCTGCCGCTTGCCGTCGCCCGCGGGGGCGCCACCGCGAGCCGCGACTGACCGGTCCGTACCGCAGGTTTCGGCAGGTCAGGAACGAACGAACCCCCGGTGGTGTTACCCTCGGCAGCGCACCAGCAGCCACTGCGCGTGGCCGGTGCCCCGCCACGATTTCCCCGGTCGCCAGGTTCCCCCTCCGGAGCAGGGCGCCCGACGTCGTACGACCCGTGCGATGACCGTGGCCACCCACCGCACCGTCCCGGCACCGCCGGGACATCGGTCGGAGGAGCCCACGGGGACGGCAGGGCCGCCCGCACGCGCAGCCCCGGAACCTGGTGAGCGATCCACCTTTCCGCGTCCCGCACCGGACGAAGCAGCCCGACCGGAGCCGCCGTCGCGCGGCCCGTCGCCAGGAAGGACCACTCTGTGTCCGACAGCACCGATCTCCTCGACGCGCCTGCCTCCGCAGCCGCCGGGGACACCTCCGCCGAGCAGGCCTCTGCCGGCAAGGCCGCGGCCCGCAAGCGCCCCGCCGGTCTCTCCGGCATGGTTCTCGCGGAGCTGCAGGGCCTCGCGGGCGAGCTCGGCATCAGAGGTACCGCCAAGATGCGGAAGGGCCAGCTGATCGAGGCCATCAAGGAGCGCCAGGACGGCGGCTCGAGCGCGCCCGCCCCCGCTGCCGACACCCAGACCGCGCCGCGCGCCCGGCGTGAGCGCGGCGCCCGCGCCGGCCGCGGCGCCGTCAAGAAGGACGCTGCCGCCGACCAGGCCGACGCCGCCCAGGAGCGGTCCGACCGCACCGACCGCACCGACCGTCAGGACCGCACCGACCGTCAGGACCGCGCCGCCCGGGCCGACCGCCAGAGCAGCCAGGACGCCAAGGACCTCACGGACGGCCCGGACGACGGCGCCGACCGTCAGCGTGACCGGGGCGAGCGGGCCGACCGCCAGCGCGACCGGGGCGACCGCACCCCGAACCAGCAGGCCGGGACCCCCGGCCGCGACCGCACCGACCGCGCCCAGGGCCAGCCAGGTGGCGGCACCCAGAACCGAGACCGCACCCAGAACCCGCAGGGCACCGGCGGCCAGCAGCCGCAGGGTGCCACCGGCGAGGACGAGTTCGACGACCGCGGTGGCCGCGGCCGGCGCCGGGGCCGCTACCGTGACCGGAACCGCAACCGCGCCCGGGGCGGCCGTGACGGCTTCGTCCCGAACGACAGCGGCGACGGCGACCTGCCGGAGGTCAGCGAGGACGACGTCCTGATCCCGGTCGCGGGCATCCTCGACATCCACGACAACTACGCGTTCGTCCGGACCTCGGGGTACCTGCCCGGCTCCAACGACATCTACGTCACGCTCGCCCAGGTCCGCAAGGCCGGCCTGCGCAAGGGCGACGCGATCACCGGCGCCGTGCGCCAGCCCGGCGAGGGTGAGCGCAAGGAGAAGTTCAACGCGCTGGTCCGTCTCGACAGCGTCAACGGCGCGGACCCGTCCAAGGCCCTCAACCGTGTCGAGTTCAGCAAGCTGACCCCGCTGTACCCGCAGGAGAGGCTGCGCCTCGAGACCGAGCCGCACATCCTCACGACTCGGGTCATCGACCTGGTGGCGCCGATCGGCAAGGGCCAGCGCGGCCTCATCGTCTCGCCGTCGAAGTCCGGCAAGACGATGGTGATGCAGGCGATCGCCAACGCCATCTCGACGAACAACCCCGAGGTCCACCTCATGGTCGTGCTCGTCGACGAGCGGCCGGAGGAGGTCACCGACATGCAGCGCGCGGTGAAGGGCGAGGTCATCGCCTCGACCTTCGACCGACCGGCTGAGGACCACACGATCGTGGCCGAGCTGTCCATCGAGCGGGCCAAGCGGCTGGTCGAGCTCGGTCACGACGTCGTCGTGCTGCTCGACGGCATCACCCGCCTCGGCCGGGCCTACACCCTCGCCGCCCCGGCGAGCGGCCGGATCCTGTCCGGCGGTGTCGACTCCACCGCGCTCTACCCGCCGAAGCGGTTCTTCGGTGCAGCGCGCAACATCGAGAACGGTGGCTCGCTCACGATCCTCGCCACCGCCCTGGTCGAGACCGGATCGCGGATGGACGAGGTGATCTTCGAGGAGTTCAAGGGCACCGGCAACATGGAGCTCAAGCTCGACCGCAAGCTGGCGGACAAGCGGGTGTTCCCGGCGGTCGACGTCGACGCCTCCGGCACCCGCCGTGAGGACATCCTCATGGGCAAGGACGAGCTCCAGGTCGTCTGGAAGCTCCGCCGCGTCCTGCACGCGCTCGACACCGGGCAGGCGCTGGACCTGCTGCTGGACCGGATGAAGAAGACCAGCAGCAACGCGGAGTTCCTGCGCCAGGTGCAGCAGACCATGCCGATGCCGGGCAACGGTGGCGGCAAGGACGACCAGGACTGACACCTGACGGTCGGGAACGATCCGACGGCCGGCTGAGCGACGGCGGGAGCGGGCTGCGGCCCCCTCCCGCCGTCGTGCGTCGGTGCCCGCCGCCCGCCCGTCACCCGACCGGCCTAGTCCGAACGGCACGTGGACTCTGCCCACCCGAATGATCCAGTTCCCACGGGTTCCGGCCGACACCACTTCCAGACCAGCTGTGCCGACCCGGCACGGCTGCTGGACGGCAGGGAGCGACCGACGATGGGTGTGCAGACGGCGAGGCTCGGGCAGCGGACCCGGCTGCAGATGGTCCTGGCCGTACTGGCCGTCAGCGTGCTCGCAGCGCTGACGACCGCGCCGGCCGCCAACGCCGCGGCCAAGGACGTCTCCCCCTCGCCGAGCTGCTACTTCGCCAACGCGAACGGCACGGTCACCGTCACGGTGGACGTCACCAACGACAACGCCACCGCGACGACGCTGCCGGTCGGCGCGCAGAACAAGATCAACCCCGGGGCGGAGGACCGCGGTCAGCCGACGACGTTCGCCCCCGGCACCACGACCAACGCGTGGTCGGCGACCTTCACCTCGGCCGAGTTCGACAAGGTCAAGTGGAACCTCGACGGCAAGGCGGTCTCGCTCTACACGACCACGGTCTGCGCGGCGACCACCGTGCCTGCCGACGGCAACCCGCTCGCCGTCCTGGTGTTCGGCGCGCTGACGGCGCTCGTCGGGGCGGCGTTCCTCGGGGAACGCCGTCGTCGTGCCGGGGCCGCCGGGTGACCCCACGCTGCGTCGTCGGCGCCGTGCAGAAGGCGGCCGGCGCACTCCGGGCCGTACTGCTCGTCGCCCTCGTGGTGACGGCAGCCTCCGGGCTGACCGCTACCGCTGCCGAGGCCGCAACGATCGACTGCCCCAACCAGTCCTCCAACGCGTGCAAGAACACGGAGCCGGTGGTCGATTGCGCCTGGAACAACGGTGACGGCACGACGTCGTTCGTGTGGGGCTGGGACAACCCGAGCTCGGACACGGCGCACGCCGTCGCGGGCAGCGCCCAGAACAGGTTGACGCCCACCGGGACCGCGACCCAGCCGGAGCTGTTCGCTCCGGGACGCCACCAGAACGCCTTCTGGGTGACGGTTGCCGGTAGCTCCTCGTCCTGGCGGCTGGGGAACACCTCGGTCACCGCCACCAGCGGCAGCACGCCCGCCTGCGCGACCAAGCCGGTGCCCCAGATCGGCAGCGTGGGCATCCTGCTCGTCCTCGTCCTGCTGCTCGGGCTGGCAGCGCTGCTCGTCGTGGTCGCCCGGCCCCGACGTCGTCCGGTGGAGGTCCGATGAAGGTCCTGGCCGTCGGGGCGCACCCCGACGACATCGAGCTCGGCTGCGCGGGGACGCTGGCCCGCCACGTCGCCGCCGGCGACGAGGTGACCATGCTCGTGCTCACGCCCGGTGAGAGCGGCCCGCAGGGGCTCACCTCGCGGACCCGTGAGCAGGAGGCGGCGTCCGCCATGCTGGGCGCGAGGCTCATGTGGGGCCCGTACGACGACGGCTCGATCCCCACGGGGCGCGAGATCGTCTCCGTGCTCGACGAGGCCGTCGCCCTCACCGGTGCCGACATCATGTACACGCACGCTCCCCACGACACCCACCAGGACCACGTGGCCACGTCGCAGGCCGTGCTGGCCGCCGGGCGCCGGCTGCAGCGGGTGCTCTTCTTCCAGTCGCCGTCGACCACGTCCTTCGACCCGACCGTGTTCGTCGACGTCGAGAGCACCCTCGCGACCAAGCTGGCCGCCCTGCGGGCGCACTGGTCGCAGGTCATGCAGTGCCCGATGGTCGATCTCGAGCACGTCGAGGTCGGGGCGCGCTACTGGGGGTCGCGGGCCAAGGTCTCCTACGCCGAGGCGTTCCTGTCGCCGCGCTTCGTCTGGGACATCGACCGGTCCGCCGACCGGGTCGGCGGGGAGCCTCTGTCCGAGCCCGTGCTCGCGCACGACCGCGGGTCCTCTGAGCTGGCCGGTCTGCGGCCGTGACCACCGGGCGGCCCCCCGGCGCCGCCCTCGGCGCGACGAGCGCGACCAGCGCGCACGGCACGTCTGCCCCGTGGACGTTCCTCTACCTGCTGGCCGCGGGGTCGCTGCTAGTAGCGCTGGTGGGCGTGGACGTCGCGATCATCGCGGCCTCGGTCGTGGTGAACCTGGCCTTCCTCGCGTTCTTCCTCCGGCACGTCGCGTTCGCGTCGGCGTCGGTGCGGTGGGCGCCGAAGGACCTCTACGCCGAGAACGAGGTCGACCTCGGCTACCGCCCCAACGTCAGCATCCTCGTCGCGTGCCACAACGAGGCACTGGTCGCCGAGTCACTGGTGCGCGGGCTCTCCGCCCTGCACTACTCGCGGGCCCGGCTCGAGGTCATCCTGGTCGACGACGCCTCCACCGACGGGACGGGTGACCTGCTCGAGCGGCTCACAGCCGGCCAGCGGCACATGCGTGTGCTGCACCGACTGCCGGGCTCCGGTGGCGGGAAGTCCGGCGCCCTGAACGAGGCCGCCGAGGTCGCGCGCGGCGAGATCATCGTGATCTTCGACGCCGACCACATCCCGCGGCGCAACGTCGTCGACCGGTTGGTGCGGCACTTCCAGGACACGCGGGTGTCCGCCGTCCAGGGCCGCTGCGTCGTCCGCAACTCGGTGCAGTCCAAGCTCGCGCGCTCGATCGCCATCGACTACTTCTCCGGCTACCTCGTCAACGAGTACGGCCGGCAGGCCCTCTTCGAGCTCCCGGCGTACGGCGGCGCCAACTGCGCGGTCCGGGCCTCGACCCTCAGGGAGCTGGGCGGCTGGAACGCCGACAGCGTCACCGAGGACACCGACCTCACGTTGCGTGTCCTGCTACACGGCTACCGGGTGCGCTACGACATCACCGCGGTCGACACCGAGGAGGGGGCGACCACCCTCAAGCGGTTCGTCGGCCAGCGGTACCGCTGGGCCCGCGGGCACCAGCAGGTGTGGCGCGACTACCGCCGCGCGGTCCTCACGTCGCCGGGGCTCAGTCTCGCCGAGCGGGTCGAGACGATGATGTTCCTGCTCGTCTACCACGTCCCCGTCCTGTGCACGATCACCCTGCTGATGACCGGCCTGCGGGTGGCAGGGGTCGGCCCGCACGTGAGCGTCTTCGAGCTGCTCCCGCTCGCCGCGCTGCTTTTCGCCGGCCCGTTCTGCGAGCTGGCCGTCGGCCTGATCGTCGGCCGGGCACCGCGCCGGTCGGCCTGGTCGATCGCCTGGATGACCCCGATCTTCTTCGTCTTCATGCTGGTCTGCACCCGGGCGTGGGTCGACGGGCTGCTCGGCCGGTCGTACTCCTGGGTCAAGACCGCCCGGTCGTCCTGGTCGGCCCTCGACGGCGGCGAGGGTCCGGCCGCCGAGGGGAGCGTGGCCGCGTGACCGCCCGCCGGTTCACGGTCCTCACCGCGCTCGCGCTGTCGCTGCTGGTGGCGGTGGGCGGCTTCTACCTGCTCAACGGCGCCGCGCGGCGGGTCGAGGAGCTGCTGGTGATGGCGTTCCTGCGGCCCATGGGCGGCCGGGCCGGTCTCGTGAACGGCCACATGTTCCAGCTGCTGCCCCCCGACCAGCTCGCGTTCCGGG
The DNA here is from genome assembly GCA_038246545.1 of Actinomycetes bacterium. Classification (GTDB taxonomy): domain Bacteria; phylum Actinomycetota; class Actinomycetes; order JACCUZ01; family JACCUZ01; genus JBBRVW01. The sequence goes on from JBBRVW010000010.1 coordinate 52,680, forward strand.
CCGTCCTCACGCCGTACTGCTCGGCGCTGATCCCGGTGCTCGCGCTCGCCGTCATCGGCTTCTTCATCCTGTCCGGCAGCGTGGTCCGCCGCCTGGTGTCCGTGCTCACCGCCACGGCCCTGATCCTCGTCTGCAACGTGCTGCGGATCTCGGCCTCGCTCTGGATGGGCTACGAGTTCGGCGGCACCGCGCTCGTCCTCTTCCACGACTGGGTGGGCACGTTCTTCGCCCTCGCGTACACGATGGCCGGCTTCTTCCTCATGCTCTACCTGATCCTCCCCAGCCCCTCGGCCAAGATCCCGCGGGCCGCGCGGGTCAGCGACGTGCTCTAAAGCCCGGGCCGCATTCATCCGAATGGAGCAGTGTGAACTTCTCGGCTGCTGACACCCTGACCGGACCGACGCTCACCCTGGTGACGCTGCTCGTCGGCCTGGCCGCCCTCTTCGTCGCCGTGGGCTGGCGGGCGGTGCGCTTCCTGCGCGTGCGCCGTGGGATCTCGGCCGGACTGCGCGACCACGACGCCGGGGTGCGGGTGGCTGCCGTCCTGCAGGCCGCGGAGATCGGCCTGACCTCCACCGCGCCGGCCCTGCTGAAGGCGGTCCGCGAGGAGCGTGACCCCTCGGTGCTCGCCGCGGTGGTCCGCACGGTGGCCGCCCGCCAGTGGGAGCCGGCGTCCACCAGCGGCATCGTCGAGCTGCGGCTGTGGGCGCGCGCCTACTCCGGCAAGCACCCCGAGGTCCGCGCCGCCAGCCAGAGCGAGCCCATGCTGCCGGGCATCGCCGGAGCCGTGCCGCCGCCCTCGCTGGACCCCGGCCGCGCCGAGGAGTTCCGGACCCGGTCCGACCAGGTGCCCGAGTTGGTCGTCGTCACCCCGCGCGTCCCGGCGACCCAGGTCGTCAGCCCCTGGCTCGCGCCCGACCCCGACCCGCTGCACCCCACCACCGTGCTGGTCACCGGCGCCGGCGGCCCGGCAGGTGTCGCCGTGATCCGCGCGCTGCTCGCCGCGGGGCACCAGCCCGTCGCCCTGGACGCCGACGCGAGCGCGGTGGGGCTGCGCCTCACCGAGCAGTCGCACGTCGTTCCGCGCTACGACGACCCGAGCTACCTCGCCGCCCTCGTGCGGGCTGCCACCGTCTCGTCGGCGCAGGCGCTGATCTGCACCGTCGCCGAGGAGTACCCCGCCCTGCTCCCCGCCCATCCGTACCTCGAGGAGTCCGGTGTCAGGACGCTGATGCCGTCCCGCGCCGCCGTCGAGGCGTGCCTCGACAAGTGGGCTTTCGCCGGCCTGATGACGACGGCCGGGCTCCCGGGTCCGGCCACCGGGCTTGGCAGTGCCACCGGCATCCCCGGCCCGTGGGTGGTCAAGCCCCGCTACGGCCGAGGCAGCCGGGACGTGCACGTCGTGGCCACGAGCACCAGGCTGCGCGCGCTGATCGGAGCTGTCCCCGACCCGATCGTGCAGACCCAGCTGACCGGCCGGGAGTTCACGGTGGATGCCCTGGTCGACACCACCGGCGTCGTCGTCGCGGCCTCGCCGCGGTGGCGCCTCGAGACCAAGGGGGGCATCTCCACGAAGGGGGAGACCTTCGAGGACGAGGAGGTCACCAACGTCTGCTCGCTGGTCCTGAAGGCGGTCGACCTGATCGGGCCGGCGAACGTCCAGGGCTTCGTCGCCGAGGACGGTGGCGTGGTCGTGCACGAGGTGAACCCGCGGTTCTCCGGCGGCCTCCCACTCACGCTGTACGCCGGTGCCGACGTCGTCGGCGAGTACCTCCGCGCCATCCTCGGGCTGCCCATGCGCCCCGACCGCCTGGTCGCCCGTCCCGGCGTCCGCATGATGCGGCACTTCTGCGAGGTGTTCGAGGGGTGACCGACCCGCTGCGTCTCACCGTCGCCGTCGGCACCCGCCCCGAGGTCGTCAAGCTTGCCCCGGTCGTCACCGCGCTGCGCGGCGCCGGGCACTCCGTCCGCTGCGTAGCGACCGGCCAGCACACCGACCGCCGGCTGGCCGGCGACCTGTTCGCCGAGCTCGGCTGCCCGCCCGACGAGACCTGGACACTGTCCGGCGACGAGGGCGAGCGCGTCGGGGGACTGCTCGCCCAGGCCTATCGCGAGATCGCCGCGCACCGTCCCGACGCCGTCGTCGTGCTCGGCGACACCTACACCGCTCCGCTCGTCGCCATGGCCGCCCGGCGGGCCGGGGTGGGGGTGGTGCACGTCGAGGCCGGGCTGCGCTCGTTCAACGACCTGTCCATGGAGGAGTCCAACCGCCGGATGCTGGCGTCCCTGGCGACCGTGCACCTCGCTCCCACCGAGCTGGCCCGCGACTTCCTCCTGCAGGAGGGGGTCGACCCGGCGCGGGTCCGGGTCGTCGGTAACCCGGTGCTCGACGCCGTCCGGCTCGAAGCGGTGGAGCGGGTGCCGGTGGCCGACCGCTCCGGCGTCCTCGTCACCGCCCACCGGGCCACCAACGTCGACGACCCCGACCGGCTGGCCACGCTGGTCAGCCTCGTCGAGCAGCTCGCCGTCCGGCACGGCGGCGTGCTCTTCCCGGTGCACCCGCGCACGAGGGACCGGCTCACCACCGGCGGCCTCTGGGCGACCGTCGCCGGTCTCCCCGGTGTCCGGCTCGTCGAGCCGCTGGGCTACGCCGACCTGCTGCGCGCGATGGCCGCCAGCCGGCTGGTCGTCACCGACAGCGGCGGCATCCAGGAGGAGTCGTCCTACCTCGGGGTCCCGGTCGTCGTCATGCGCACCACCACGCCGCGCTGGGAGGGGGTCCGCACCGGGGCCGCCGTGCTCACCGGGCTGGACGAGGCCCGCGTGCTCGAGGCGGCCGACCGCTTCGCCGACGACGCCGAGCTGGTCCGGGTCGCGGGCCTGCCCTGCCCGTACGGCGACGGGCGGACCGGCGACCGGGTGGTGGAGGTCCTGGCCGAGCCGGGGCTGCGCGCACTGCTCCGGCCCGCCGAGCCCGCCCTGTCGGCGGCGCTGCCCGACCGCGTCCTCCAGTGACCGGCGACCTGCCCGTCACCGGGGTGACGGTCGACCTCGACGACACGCTGTACCCCCAGTCCGAGTGGCTCGAGGGCGCCTGGTCGGCCGTCGCCGTCGCCGCCGGGCGGGCCGGGCTGGACCCGTCCGCCGTGCACGCGGCACTGCTGCGCACCTGCGCCGAGGGCTCTGATCGCGGCGGGGTCGTCGACCGGGCTCTGGCCGCGGTCGGGCTCGCCGACGAGCGGGCGGCCGAGCTCGTGCCGGGCCTGGTCCGCGCCTTCGCCGCGCACCGTCCCGCGGTGCTCACGCCGTACCCGGGCGTGCTCGAGGCGCTTGGGCGACTCGCCGCCGTGCTCCCGGTGGTCGTCGTCACCGACGGCATGCCGCCGGTCCAGCACGCGAAGGTCGAGGCGCTGGGCGTCAGGCACCTGCTCGCCGCCGTCGTCGTCTCCGACGAGCTGGGCGGCCGGCACCTGCGCAAGCCGGACCCAGCACCCTTCCGCCGGGCCCTCGAGGTGCTCGGGCAGCCGCCCGCGGGAGTGGTGCACGTGGGTGACCGGCCCGAGAAGGACGTCCGGGGCGCCGCGGCCGTCGGGATGCGGAGCATCCGGGTCGCGACCGGCGAGTACGCCGGTGCCGACCCCGGGCGGCACCGCGCCTGGCGGACGGTGCCCTGCTTCGCCGAGGCCGTGGAGCTCTGCCTCGCGGCTGCCCCAACCGCTCCCGGCCCCCGCCGGCCGGCCGGAACAACGGGTGCCGCCTCGCGGTTGTGAGGATCGCGGGCCGTTCTGGCAGAATGGCCCGCTGGTTCCGGTTCACGTCCCGCGAGCACGCGGCGACGACCCGGCGACCGTCCCCACCCTGAGGAGTGCATCACCGTGAAGGCCGACATCCACCCCGAGTACGTCGAGACGACCGCCACCTGCACGTGTGGCGCGACGTTCACCACCCGTAGCACCGCGAAGAACGGCGCGATCCACTCCGAGGTCTGCTCGCAGTGCCACCCCTTCTACACCGGCAAGCAGAAGATCCTCGACACCGGCGGCCGCGTGGCCCGGTTCGAGAAGCGCTTCGGCAAGCAGGCGTCCGGCTCCAAGTAGCTTTCCGGCGGCCCCGGTCCCGCACCCTCGTGGTGCCGGACCGGGGCCGTTGTCGTTCCCCCTGCCGCCCGGCCGTCCCGAAGGAGCCTCCCGTGCTCGAAGCCCCCGCCGAGATGCTGGCCGAGCACGCCCGGGTCGAGGAGGAGCTGGCCGACCCGGCCGTGCACGCCGACCAGGCGAAGGCCCGGGCGCTGGGCAAGCGGTACGCCGAGCTGACCCCCGTCGTCGACGTCCACCGCGCGCTCCAGGAGCTGGCCGGGGACCTCGCGACCGCGCGCGAGCTGGCCGTGGACGACGAGTCGTTCCGCGCAGAGGTGCCCGACATGGAGGCCCGCCAGCAGGAGCTCGAGGCCCGGCTGCAGATGCTGCTGCTGCCGCGGGACGAGAACGACGACAAGGACATCATCGTCGAGATCAAGGCGGGGGAGGGCGGCGAGGAGTCGGCCCTGTTCGCCGGCGACCTGCTCCGGATGTACCTGCGCTACGCCGAGCGGGTCGGCTGGAAGACCGAGGTCATCGAGGCCACCGAGACCGACATGGGCGGCTACAAGGACGTCCAGCTCTCGGTGAAGTCGCGCGGCACGCCCGAGGTCGGGCACGGCCCGTGGGCCCGGCTCAAGTACGAGGGCGGCGTGCACCGGGTGCAACGCGTCCCGGTGACCGAGTCGCAGGGCCGGATCCACACCAGCGCGGCCGGCGTCCTCGTCTTGCCCGAGGCGGCGGACGTCGATGTCGAGATCGACCCCAACGACCTGCGCATCGACGTCTACCGGTCGTCCGGTCCCGGCGGGCAGAGTGTCAACACCACCGACTCCGCCGTGCGGATCACGCACCTGCCGTCGGGCATCGTGGCGTCCTGCCAGAACGAGAAGTCCCAGCTGCAGAACCGTGAGCAGGCGATGCGGATCCTGCGGGCCAGGCTGCTCGCCGCGGCGCAGGAAGCGGCCGACCAGGAAGCCTCGGACGCCCGCCGGTCGCAGGTCCGCACCGTCGACCGCTCGGAGCGGGTACGCACCTACAACTTCGCGGAGAACCGGATCGCCGACCACCGGGTGAACTTCAAGGCCTACAACCTCGACCAGGTGCTCGACGGCGACCTCGACGCCGTCGTCCAGGCGCTCGTCGACGCGGATACGGCTGCCAAGCTCGCCGCTGCCGGGGCGTGACCGTGACGTCCACCCCGCTGCGCGCGGCTCTCGCCGAGGCCACGGCGAGGCTGGTGGCCGCGGGCGTGCCCTCGGCCCGGCACGACGCCGAGTCGCTGGCCGCCCACTCGCTGGGCGTGCTCCGGCGCGACCTGTGGCGGCACGACGAGCCCGGTCCCGGGTTCGCGGCGTACGTCGGGCGCCGCGCGGCGCGCGAGCCGCTGCAGCACATCACCGGCACCGCGCCGTTCCGCCACCTCGACCTGCAGGTGGGACCGGGTGTCTTCGTCCCGCGTCCGGAGACCGAGGTCGTCGTCGATGCGGTGCTGGCCAGGCTGGCCGTGCTGCCCCGTGCGGCGCGCCCGCGGGTCGTCGACCTCGGCACCGGATCGGGTGCGATCGCGCTCGCGGTGGCGACCGAGGTCGCCGGCAGCGACGTCCACGCCGTGGAGGCCGACCCGGGTGCGCACGCCTGGGCGGCCCGCAACTGCGCCGGGTCCCGGGTCGACCTCCGGCTGGGCGACATGGCCGACTCCTTCGCCGAGCTGGACGGCACCGTCGACGTCGTCGTGAGCAACCCGCCGTACATCCCGGTGGACGCCGTCATCCGCGACCCCGAGGTCGCCGCGCACGACCCGGCCCTGGCGCTGTGGTCCGGCGACGACGGTCTCGACGCCATGCACGTGGTCGAGCGGGTGGCCGCCCGGCTGCTCCGCCCGGGCGGTGCGGTCGTCGTCGAGCACGCCGACGTCCAGGGCGAGTCGGCACCGGCGGTCTTCGCCGGTGCGGGTCGCTGGGACGACGTACGGGACCATCAGGACCTGGCCGGGCGCGACCGCTACCTCACCGCGGTCCGGCGAGCCGGCGCCGGCGTCGGAGGAGGAGCGGGCTGATGGGATGGATCCGGAGGTACGACATGGCCGAGCCGGCCGAGCGGCCGGTCGGTCTCGACCTCGCGAGCGACGCCGTGCGCCGGGGCGAGCTCGTCGTGCTCCCCACGGACACCGTCTACGGCCTGGGCACCGACGCCTTCTCGCCGGTCGCCGTCGCGGGCCTGCTGGCGGCCAAGGGCCGCGGGCGCGACATGCCGGTGCCGGTGCTGGTCGGCACCCCCCGCACCCTCGACGGCATCGCGACCGGTCTCACCCAGGCCGCCCGCGAGCTCGTCGAGGCGTTCTGGCCCGGCGGCCTGACGCTGGTGGCGACGGCCCAGCCGTCGCTGCGGTGGGACCTCGGCGACACCGGCGGGACGGTCGCCGTGCGGATGCCGCTGCACCCGGTCGCCCTCGAGCTGCTCCGCGCCACCGGGCCGATGGGCGTCAGCAGCGCCAACCTGTCGGGTCGTCCGGCGCCCACGACCTGCGACGAGGCCGTTGAGCAGCTCGGCGAGAAGGTCTCGGTCTACCTCGACGGCGGGCCGAGCGGTGACCCCGTCGCCTCGACCATCGTCGACGTCACCGGTGCTGTGCCGCGGCTCCAGCGGCTCGGCGCCGTGGGTCTGGAGCTGCTGCGCGAGGTCGCTCCCGACCTCGACCCCGGGGTCTACGGTGAGGCCTCATGAGAGCGCCGGCGCCGTGCCCGGGGGCGGACCCCGGCCGCCCCGCGACCGGCGCTCCCGTCGAGCCGGCCTGAGACGCGCGGTGGTCCTGACGCGTGCGTGAATACATGCTCACCCTGGTGGTGGCTGCGGCCGTCACCTACCTGCTCACCCCGGTGGCGCGCCGGATCGCGCTCCGGTGGGGCGCCCTCACGCCGGTCCGGGACCGCGACGTGCACGCGATCCCCACTCCGCGGCTGGGGGGCATCGCGATGCTGGGGGGGTTCGGGGCCGGCATGCTCGTGGCGAGCCAGATGCCCTTCCTCGGCCCGCGCCTGCACGACGCGCAGCAGACCCTGCCGCTGCTCGCTGGCGCCGGTCTGATCTGCCTGCTGGGCGTCGCCGACGACCGCTGGGAGCTCGACGCGCTGACCAAGCTGGCGGGCCAGGTGCTCGCCTCGGGCGTCATGGTCATCGGCGGCGTCCAGATGCTCTACCTGCCGGTCGGGGTCCTCGGCAGCGTCTCGACCGTCAACGGCGAGCGGGTCGCCAACTCCTTCGTCCTCGGCCCGGTCGAGGGCACCGTCCTGACGATCGTGCTGGTCGTCGCCACCGTGAACGCCGTCAACTTCGTCGACGGGCTCGACGGGCTGGCCGCCGGCATCGTCGCGATCGCCGCTGCGTCCTTCTTCGTCTTCTCCTACGTGCTCACGGTCACCGAGGGCCTCACCCGGGCCACCACGTCGGGGGTGGTCGCCGCCGCCCTCGTCGGCGTGTGCATCGGCTTCCTCCCGCACAACTTCAGCCCGGCCCGGGTCTTCATGGGCGACTCGGGCTCGATGGTCCTGGGCCTGCTGCTGGCGTCGACGACCGTGACGCTGACCGGGACCGTGGGGCCCAACGCCGTCGACACCTCCTTGGCGCCCTCGTTGCTGCCGCTCGCGCTGCCGGTGCTCGTCATGGCGCTGCCGTTCCTCGACGTGCTGCTCGCCATCGTCCGGCGCACGCTGGCCGGCCGGTCGCCCTTCGCCCCCGACAAGCAGCACCTTCACCACCGGCTGCTCGAACGCGGTCACAGCCACGCCCGAGCGGTGCTGGTGATGTACCTGTGGTCCGCCGTGATCGCCTTCGGCTGGACGGCGTACGTCTTCCTGTCCACGCCTGCGCTGATCGTGAGCCTGGTGGCGGCGGTCGTCGTGGCGGCGCTGCTCACCATGAACATCCCGCGGCTGCGGCGCTCCGAGGGCACCTTCACGGGTCTGCGGCGCGGGCGGGTCCGGTGAACGACGTCCGCGGCACCGGGCCCCGCGCCCTGCTGGCCCCGGCCGTCCTCGGCGCCGTGGCGACCTGGCTGGTCGCAGCCGCGGTGGCGCTGGTGGTCGACGGTGGCACCGGGCTGGCGGGCGCGGGCCTCGGGGGAGCGCTGGTGATCGCCTTCCTGCTCATCGGGCAGGTCCCCGTCGCGCAGGCCGCCAGGGGCCGCGGCTTCCTCGGTGCCGCGCTTCTGCTCGTCGGCTACCTGACCCGGGTCGTCCTGCTCCTCGTCGCGTTCGTCCTGGTGGTCATCGACGGCACGCTGGACCGCCGGGTGGTCGGCGGCACCGTCATCGCGGTGGCCCTGGGCTGGACCGCGGGGACGGTCTGGTCGTGGTTGCACTGGCGGCCGCCGGTGGTCGACATCGAGCTCCCGACGGCCCCGGAACCGGTCGCGCCTCCTGCCGAGATCCCGGCGGACGAGGGCCGGCGCGCGCGCTGATAGGGTCGTCGGCGCGATGGTCGACGACCGGACTGACGGCGACGACGGCGTGCCCCCGGAGACACCGGGAGCCGCGCCCGAACCGCCGCCGATGCGGGAGGTCGACGCCTGGGCAGTGATCAGCTATCTGCTGTCCGGGGTGATCCTGTACGGCGGGATCGGATGGTTGCTCGACGCCTGGCTCGGCACCCGTGGCCTGGTCGGTGTGGGCATCGTGCTGGGGGCAGCCGGCGGAATCTGGTTGGTCTGGCTCCGGTACAGTAAGCCTTGATCCCACTGCACTTTTTGCCAGCATTTCTTGCCAGCTCTGCGACTGCAGAGAATGTCAGCCGTTGCGACAGCAGAGATGTCGTCGTTGCGACAGCAGAGCTGCTGCATCTGCGACACCGATGCACCGCGCCGAAGGAGACGCCTTGCACCTGGTCACCCACCTGGCCGACAGCGGGATCAGCCTCGTCCAGGCAGCCGAGGGCGACACGTTCAACCCGCCCGGTCCCGGGGACTTCGAGTTCCCGCCGCTGTTCGGCGAGGGCACCTTCTTCACCAAGCCGATGCTGATCGTGGTGCTCGGCACCCTGACCGTGGCGCTCGTCTTCTGGCTCGCGTCGCGCAAGGCGAGCCTGGTGCCGGCGAAGATGCAGTTCGTCGGCGAGAGCATCTACGGCTTCGTCCGCAATGACATCGTCGGCGACACCATCGGCCGTGAGGGCCGCAAGTTCGTGCCCTACCTCGCGACGCTGTTCTGCTTCATCGCGATCAACAACCTCTCCGGCATCGTCCCGGTGCTCCAGCTGCCGGCCAACGGCAAGATCGCCTTCCCGCTGGTGCTGGCGCTCATCTCCTGGGCGACCTTCAACTACGTCGGGATCAAGAAGCACGGCTTCGTCGGCTACTTCAAGGCGATGATGTTCCCGCCCGGCCTGCCCAAGCCGATCTACGTGCTGCTGGCGCCGCTCGAGCTGCTCTCGACCTTCATCATCCGGCCGATCACGCTCACCCTGCGTCTCACGCTCAACATGTTCGCCGGCCACCTGGTGCTGCTCGTCTGCATCCTCGGCGGCGAGTTCCTGCTGGTCGAGAAGGGCGGCGCGCTGGCCCTGCTGAGCCCTGTCGCGTTCGGCTTCGGCATCCTCCTCACGTTCTTCGAGGCTTTCGTGCAGGTGCTGCAGGCCTACGTCTTCGTCCTGCTCTCCGCGCTCTACATCGCCGGCGCCCTCGCCGACGAGCACTGACCCGCACGACCACACGCACGACCGCCCACGACCCTAGGCAACATCCGAGAAGGGACCCACCCAGTGACCGGCGACATCAACGGCAGCTTGAACATGATCGGCTACGGCCTCGCGGCCATCGGCCCCGGCGTCGGCATCGGCCTGATCTTCGCGGCCTACATCAACGGTGTCGCCCGCCAGCCGGAGGCGCGGGGTGTCCTCCAGGGCATCGCGATCCTCGGCTTCGCCCTCGCCGAGGCACTTGCCATCATCGGCATCGGCCTCGCGTTCGTCCTCTAAGACCGGAAGAGGCACTACATGCACACGCTCGCCATCGTGCTGGCGGCAGGGGACGAGCCCAGCCCCCTGCTGCCGCACACGTCCGAGCTCATCGTCGGCACGGTCGCCTTCGTGCTGCTGTTCCTGTTCCTCCGGGCGAAGGTCTTCCCGGTCTTCGAGAAGACCTTCGAGCAGCGCCGGGACGCCATCGAGGGCGGCATGGAGCGGGCCAAGACGGCCGAGGAGGAGGCGAAGGAGACGCTCGCGCAGTACCGCGAGCAGCTCGCCGACGCCCGGCACGAGGCCGCCCGCCTGCGCGAGGAGGCCCGCGAGCAGGGCACGGCGATCATCGCCGAGATGCGCGAGCAGGCGCAGGCCGAGGCCCGTCGGGTCACCGAGCTGGCGCACCAGCAGATCGAGGCCGACAAGACGTCCGCGCTGACGCAGCTCCGCACCCAGGTGGGCACCCTCGCCACCGACCTCGCGGGCCGTATCGTCGGCGAGTCGCTCGAGGACGACGCCCGTCAGCGCCGGGTCGTCGACCGCTTCCTCGACGAGCTGGAGAGCCGGGCCGACTCGGGTGCCACCCCCGCCTCGGACAGCGAGAGCACCACCGCATGAGTCGCACCCCACGACAGCGCTCCCTGGCCGGGTATCACCAGGTTCAGTGCGCTCGGCCAGGCTTCCGCAGGGACCCCGAATGAGCGCAGCGGGACTGACCGGTGCCAGCCGCGAGTCGCTCGCGGCGGCTCGCGAGACGCTGGGCGCCCTCATCCAGGCCGGTGACACCGACCTGACGGCGCTCGCCGACGAGCTCTTCGCAGTCACGGCGGTGCTCGACCACGAGCACGGCCTGCGCCGGGCCCTGACCGACCCGTCCCGCGACGGCGACGCGCGAGCGGGGCTGGCCCGCGCGGTGCTCGGGGACCGGGTCGGCAGTGCCACCACCGACCTGCTGTCCTGGGTGGTACGGGCCCGGTGGTCCGTGCCGCGCGATCTGGCCGAGGCCGTCGAGCTCCTTGCGGTCGAGGCCGAGGTGGCGGCGGCCGAGCTGGCGGGTCGGCTCGACGAGGTCGAGGACGAGCTGTTCCGCGTCGCCCGCTCCGTCGCGGGTGCACCCGAGCTGCGGGCGGCGTTGTCCGACCGCTCGGCCCCGGTGGAGAGCCGGGCCGCGCTGATCGAGGACCTCCTCGGTGGGCGGGCGACCGACGAGACGCGCCGCCTGGTACGCCAGGCGGTGGTCGCGCCGCGCGGCCGCTCGTTCGACCGCACGGTCGAGACCTACGGCCAGGTGGCTGCCGACCGGCGTCGCCGGCTGGTCGCGACCGTCACGGCCACCGCTCCCCTCACCGAGGAGCAGCGGGACCGGCTCGGTCGCGCGCTCCAGCAGATCTACGGGCACGAGGTCCACCTCAACGTTCAGCTCGACCCCGCCCTCGTGGGCGGCATCCGGGTCGAGATCGGCGACGAGGTGATCGACGGCTCGGTCGTCGCACGCCTCGACGACGCGCGCCGACGACTCGTCGGCCAGCAGTAGCAGACACACGTAACCACACGCACGATCGACAAGAGAGCAGGGGCTGCGACATGGCCGAGCTGACCATCCGGCCGGAGGAGATCCGGGAGGCACTCGAGCGCTTCGTCTCGTCCTACGAGCCGGACGACGCCGGGCGCGAGGAGGTCGGGCACGTCACCGAGGCCGGTGACGGCATCGCGCGGATCGAGGGCCTGCCCTCGACCATGAGCAACGAGCTGCTCGAGTTCGAGGACGGCACGCTCGGCCTCGCCCTGAACCTCGACGTGCGCGAGATCGGCGCGGTCGTGCTGGGCGAGTTCCGCGGCATCGAGGAGGGGCAGCCGGTCAAGCGGACCGGCGAGATCCTCTCGGTGCCGGTCGGCGACGGCTTCCTCGGCCGGGTCGTCGATCCGCTGGGCAACCCGCTCGACGGCAAGGGCCCGATCGAGTCGACCGAGCGCCGGGCGCTCGAGCTGCAGGCCGCCTCCGTGGTCCAGCGGCAGAGCGTCAAGGAGCCGATGCAGACCGGCATCAAGGCGATCGACGCCATGACCGCCATCGGTCGCGGCCAGCGCCAGCTGATCATCGGTGACCGGCAGACCGGCAAGACCGCCGTCTGCCTCGACACGATCATCAACCAGAAGGCCGACTGGGAGTCCGGCGACCCCAAGCGCCAGGTCAAGTGCATCTACGTCGCCGTCGGCCAGAAGGGCTCGACGATCGCCTCGGTGCGTCAGGCGCTCGAGGAGAACGGCGCGCTGGAGTACACGACGATCGTCGCCGCCCCGGCGTCGGACCCGGCCGGCTTCAAGTACCTCGCGCCGTACACCGGCTCGGCCATCGGCCAGCACTGGATGTACCAGGGCCAGCACGTCCTGATCGTCTTCGACGACCTGTCGAAGCAGGCCGACGCCTATCGCGCCGTGTCGCTGCTGCTGCGCCGCCCGCCGGGTCGCGAGGCCTACCCGGGTGACGTCTTCTACCTGCACTCGCGGCTGCTCGAGCGCTGCGCCAAGCTGTCCGACGAGCTCGGCGGCGGCTCGATGACCGGTCTGCCGATCATCGAGACCAAGGGCAACGACGTGTCGGCGTTCATCCCGACCAACTGCATCTCGATCACCGACGGCCAGTGCTTCCTCGAGACCGACCTGTTCAACTCGGGTGTCCGGCCCGCCATCAACGTCGGTGTCTCGGTCTCCCGCGTCGGCGGCTCGGCGCAGGTCAAGGCGCTGCGCAAGGTCGCCGGCCGCCTGCGCCTCGATCTGGCGCAGTACCGCGAGCTCGAGGCGTTCGCGGCCTTCGGTTCGGACCTCGACGCCGCGTCCAAGGCGCAGCTGGCCCGAGGTGCCCGCCTGGTCGAGCTGCTCAAGCAGGGTCAGTACTCGCCGTACCCCGTCGAGCACGAGGTCATCTCGATCTGGGCCGGGACGACCGGCAAGCTCGACGACGTCCCGATCGAGGACATCCGCCGCTTCGAGTCCGAGCTGCTCGACTACCTGCAGCGTCAGCACAAGGGCCTGGTCGACGGCCTGCGCGAGACCAAGGAGCTCGGCGACGACACCGTCTCCTCCCTCGAGGACGCCGTCGACGGCTTCAAGAAGCAGTTCGAGACGTCGTCGGGCGAGCTGCTCGTCAACGACGAGCCGGTCGGTTCGATGGACGAGGACGAGGTCGAGCAGGAGACCATCAAGAAGCACGTCCGCAAGCCGGCGAAGCAGCGCTAGCCCATGGGTGCCCAGCTCCGGGTCTACCGCCGACGCATCAGGTCGGTGAACGCGACCAAGAAGATCACCAAGGCGATGGAGCTCATCGCTGCCTCGCGCATCGTCAAGGCGCAGCAGCGGGTGTCGCAGTCCACGCCGTACGCCGAGGCGATCACCCGCGCGGTCTCCGCCGTGGCCAGTTACTCCGACGTCGAGCACCCCCTCACGGGGACCCTGCCCGCCTCGGAGCAGGAGGGCCACGAGGGCCCGGCGAGGGCGGCGGTGCTGCTCGTCACGAGCGACCGCGGCCTGGCCGGTGCCTACTCCTCCAACGCGCTCAAGGAGGGGGAGCGGCTCTCGAACCTGCTGCGCGACAACGGCAAGGAGGTCGTGCCGTTCCTCGTCGGACGCAAGGCGGTCGGCTTCTACCGCTTCCGCAACCGCGAGGTGGCGGGGCAGTGGACCGGATTCTCGGAGAACCCGACCTACGCCGACGCGAAGGAGGTCGCGGACGCCGTCATCGAGTCGTTCCTGACCCCCAACGACGAGGGCGGCGTCGACGAGATCCACCTGGTCTACACCCAGTTCCAGAGCATGGTCTCGCAGAAGACCGTGACCCGGCGGCTGCTGCCGCTGGAGATCGAGGAGACCGAGGAGGAGCCCGAGGGCGGGTCGTTCCCGCTCTACGAGTTCGAGCCGTCGGCGGATGCAGTGCTCGACGCACTGCTCCCGCGCTACGTCGAGAGCCGCGTCTACAACGCGCTGCTCCAGTCGGCCGCCTCCGAGCTCGCGGCGCGGCGACGGGCGATGAAGTCCGCCACCGACAACGCCACCGAGCTCATCAAGACCTACACACGCATGGCCAACGCGGCCCGACAGGCCGAGATCACCCAAGAGATCAGCGAGATCGTCGGTGGCGCGGACGCGCTCGCCAGTGCGACTGCCGGGAGTGAGTGAGAGATGACTGCTGTAGCCGAGAACACCGGACCCGCCGACAACGCGGCGACGCCCGAGGGCACCGGTCGGGTCGCCCGCGTGATCGGGCCGGTCGTCGACGTGGAGTTCAGCGTCGACACCATGCCCGACATCTTCAACGCGCTCCAGGTCGACGTGACCCTGGCCGGCGAGAAGAAGATGCTGACCCTCGAGGTCGCGTTGCACCTGGGTGACAGCCTGGTGCGCGCCATCTCGATGGAGCCGACCGACGGCCTGGTCCGCGGCGCAGAGGTGACCGACACCGGCAGCGCCATCACGGTGCCCGTCGGCGATGTGACCAAGGGCCACGTCTTCAACACCCTGGGCAAGCCGCTGGACGTCGAGGAGTCGACCCTCGACGTCAAGGAGCGGTGGGAGATCCACCGCACCCCGCCGAAGTTCGACCAGCTCGAGTCCAAGACCGAGATGTTCGAGACCGGCATCAAGGTCATCGACCTGCTCACGCCCTACGTGCTCGGCGGCAAGATCGGGCTGTTCGGTGGTGCCGGGGTCGGCAAGACCGTGCTCATCCAGGAGATGATCTACCGCGTCGCCGAGAACTTCGGTGGTGTGTCGGTGTTCGCCGGTGTGGGCGAGCGGACCCGCGAGGGCAACGACCTCATCACGGAGATGACCGAGACCGGCGTCATCGACAAGACCGCCCTGGTCTTCGGCCAGATGGACGAGCCGCCCGGCACCCGCCTCCGCGTGGCCCTGGCCGCCCTCACGATGGCGGAGTACTTCCGCGACGTGCAGAAGCAGGACGTGCTCCTGTTCATCGACAACATCTTCCGGTTCACCCAGGCCGGCTCCGAGGTGTCGACGCTGCTCGGCCGGATGCCGAGCGCCGTCGGCTACCAGCCGACCCTGGCCGACGAGATGGGTCTGCTCCAGGAGCGGATCACCTCGACGCGTGGCCACTCGATCACCTCGATGCAGGCGATCTACGTGCCCGCCGACGACATCACCGACCCGGCGCCGCACACCACGTTCGCCCACCTCGACGCCACGACGGTGCTCTCGCGGCCGATCTCGGAGCTGGGCATCTACCCGGCCGTGGACCCGCTCGACTCGACGTCGCGGATCTTGGACCCGCGCTACATCTCCGAGGACCACTACCGGGTCGCGGCCCGCACGAAGGAGATCCTGCAGCGCTACAAGGACCTCCAGGACATCATCGCGATCCTCGGCATCGACGAGCTCTCGGAGGAGGACAAGATCCTCGTCCAGCGGGCCCGCCGGATCCAGCGGTTCCTGTCCCAGAACACCTTCGTCGCGAAGGCGTTCACCGGCCTCGACGGTTCGTTCGTCCCGCTCGACGAGACCATCGATGCGTTCAAGAAGCTGGCCGAGGGCGAGTACGACCACATCCCGGAGCAGGCGTTCTTCATGTGCGGTGGCCTCGAGGACGTGGAGAAGCGCGCCAAGGAGCTGGAGAAGAATGGCTGACGGGAGCGACGGCGACCTGCTCGCGGTCGAGCTGGTCGCGGCCGACCGCACGGTGTGGACCGGCGAGGGGACGATGGTGCTCGCCCGGACCGCCGACGGAGACGTGGGCATCCTGCCGCACCACGCGCCGCTGCTCGGCACGCTCGCCGACGGTGCGGTGCTCATCCGTCAGGCCGGCGGCGACCCGGTGGTCGCGGTCGTGCACGGCGGGTTCCTGTCGGTCGCCGACAACCGGGTCGGGATCCTGGCCGAGGAGTGCGACCTCGCCCAGGACATCGACCTGGCCGCGGCGGAGAGCGACCTCCGCGACGCCCAGGGCTCCGACGACGACGACGCGGCGCACCACGTACGCCGGGCCGAGGCCCGGATCCGCGCCCACGGCATGGCCTTCTAGGGCGTGTCCGCGCCGACCACCACGGAGGCCCGATGGGCCTGATCGGGGTGGTCGACGTGCTGGGGGCCCTCGTCGTCCTCGGCCTGGTGGCGATGGGGCTGCTCGTCCTGCGCCGCCGGTTCATCAGCCGCAGTGGCGGGACCTTCGACTGCAGCCTGCGGCTGCGGCCGACGTCGAGCAGCCGCACCGGCCAGGGCTGGACGCTGGGCATCGCGCGCTACTCCGGGGACTCCCTCGAGTGGTACCGCGTCTTCTCCTACGCCCTGCGTCCCAAGCGGGTGCTCGGCCGCCGCGACCTGCAGGTCGTCGAACGTCGCGAGCCGCGCGGTCCGGAGGTGTTCTCGCTGCTGTCCGGCGCCGTGGTGGTGCGGTGCGTGGGCGACG
The DNA here is from genome assembly GCA_038246545.1 of Actinomycetes bacterium. Classification (GTDB taxonomy): domain Bacteria; phylum Actinomycetota; class Actinomycetes; order JACCUZ01; family JACCUZ01; genus JBBRVW01. The sequence goes on from JBBRVW010000010.1 coordinate 69,126, forward strand.
GCGGTCCGGTCGAGTTCGCGATGAGCGAGGACACCCTGACCGGCTTCCTGTCCTGGGTCGAGTCGTCCCCGCCCGGCATCCCCGCCCCGTAGCCCCCCCGAAGATCCTTTGTGCGCCGACACACCGGATCTCCGGCGTGTCCGGTGCGGCAGCGCACATTCCGCCGCGAGCCGCGTCAGCGGTTGGCGCCGGGCACCCAGAGGACGTCGCCGAGCTCGCGGTTGGCGTAGCGGGCCAGGACGAAGAGCAGGTCCGAGAGCCGGTTGAGGTAGGTCGCCGTCAGCGGGTTGACCTGGTCGCTGTGCTCCTCGACCGCCCGCCAGGTCGCCCGCTCCGCCCGGCGCACCACGGTGCGCGCCACGTGCTGGTGGGCGGCGGCCGCCGCCCCGCCGGCGAGGACGAACGACCGGAGTGGCTGCAGGTCGGCGTTGAACCGGTCGATCTCGGCCTCCAGCGCGTCGACCTGGGCCTGGACCACGCGCAGCGGCGGGTACTCCGGGTCGTCCTGAACCGGGTTGCACAGGTCCGCTCCGACGTCGAAGAGGTCGTTCTGGACCCGGAGCACGGCCGCCGCGACGTCATCGGGCAGGCCGCCGGTGGCCAGCGCGACCCCGAGGAAGGCTCCTGCCTCGTCACAGTCGGCGTAGGCCTCCAGCCGGGAGTCGTTCTTGGAGATCCGGCCGCGGCCTCCCCACCCGGTTGAGCCGTCGTCGCCGGTGCGCGTGTAGATGCGGGTGAGATTCACCATGCGAGCCACTCTAGGGTGACCCGCATGGAGAGGTTCCGAGTCGTGGGTGGCGCCCGGCTCGACGGCGAGGTCCGCGTCACGGGTGCCAAGAACAGCGTGCTCAAGACGATGGCCGCGGCGCTGCTCGCCGAGGGGCGGAGCACGCTGACCGAGGTGCCGCACATCCTCGACGTCGAGATCATGAGCGAGCTGCTGCGCCGGCTCGGCTGCACCGTCGACTACGAGCCGACGGCCTCGAAGGTCACCATCGACGTGCCGGCCGAGCTCGGCCACCAGGCCGACTACGACCTGGTCCGCCGGATCCGCGCCTCGATCTGCGTGCTGGGCCCGCTGCTCGCGCGCTGCGGGCAGGCCGAGGTCGCGATGCCCGGCGGCGACGCGATCGGCACCCGCCCGCTCGACTTCCACATGGCCGGGCTGACGAAGCTGGGTGCCGAGCTCGAGAACGAGCACGGCTACATCGTCGGCCGGGCTCCGAAGGGGCTGTCCGGCGCCACGGTCTGGCTGGACTTCCCGAGCGTCGGCGCGACCGAGAACGTCCTGATGGCGGCTGTCCTCGCCGAGGGAACCACGGTCGTCGACAACGCCGCCCGCGAGCCCGAGATCGTCGACCTGTGCCAGATGCTGCAGCAGATGGGGGCGCAGATCGTCGGGCTGGGGACCTCGACGCTGACCATCGAGGGGGTCGAGCGCCTGTCACCGACCACCCACGAGATCGTCCCGGACCGGATCGTCGCCGGCACCTGGGCGTTCGCGGCGGCCATGACGCGCGGTGATATCACCGTGCGCAACGCGCGTCCCGAGCACCTCGAGATCGCCCTGGACAAGCTCACCGGTGCGGGTGCCCGGATCCAGGCGGTCGAGGACGGCTTCCGGGTCGTTCAGGACGCCCGGCCGGTTGCGGTCGACGCGGTCACCCTGCCGTACCCGGGACTGGCCACCGACCTCCAGCCGCTGGTCATGGCGCTCAACTCCGTCGCCGACGGCGCCGCGATGATCACCGAGAACATCTTCGAGGGTCGTTTCGTCTTTGCCAGCGAGCTGGCCCGGCTCGGTGCGAACGTGCGCACCGACGGGCACCACGCGGTCGTCCGGGGCATCGAGCGGCTGTCCGGGGCGCCGGTGCGTGCGAGCGACATCCGGGCCGGCGCCGCGCTGACATTGGCCGGGCTGGTGGGCGACGGCATCACCCACGTCCACGACATCTACCACGTCGACCGCGGCTACCCCGGCTTCGACGAGGCGCTGCGCAGCCTCGGAGCCGACGTCACCCGGGAGCCGGACCCGGACGCCGCGTTCGACCAGTAGGCGCCCCCCGGTCGCGGACTCTCAGGGCGAGGCGAGCAGCCGGCGGGCGGTGCTCTCGTCCTCCTCGAGGACCATCAGCCGCGGCCCGTCGGTCGTGGTCACGAGCTGGGCCCTGATACCGGCGGCCTCCAGCCGCTGCCGGTCGACCTCGCCCTCGATGAACGTCCCGGGCGCGGCGATCGCGACCATGAGGCCGTAGTCGTCCGCTGTGCCGGGGCTCGGCCGGCGCGCGACGAGGGACCTGCTGCGGCCGCCGTACGCCCAGCGGAGCAGGAGGGCTAGGACGCCGACGACGAGCACGGACGTGATGAGCGAGGTCCAGTCCGGCACCGGCCCAGTCTTGCCCATCGTGCGCTGGCTAGGCTCCCGGCCCATGACCGGAACCACTCTTGCCGTCGTCGGAGCGGGCCTCATGGGCTCCGGCATCGCCCAGGTCTCCGCGGTCGCGGGGCACGACGTCGTGCTGCGCGACGTCGCCGAGGACGCGCTCGAGCGCGGCCGTGCCGCGATCGAGAAGTCGCTGTCGAGGTTCGTGGCGAAGGGCACGCTCGAGCAGGCCGACGCCGAAGCCGCGCTCGGGCGGATCACGACGACCACCGACCTCGACGCTGCCGGCACCGCCGACGTCGTGGTCGAGGCGGCGTTCGAGGACGTCGAGGTCAAGCAGGAGGTCTTCCGCCAGCTGGACCGGATCTGCCACGAGGGCGCCGTCCTCGGGACCAACACCAGCGCGATCCCCATTACGACGATCGCGTCGGTGACGGGGCGGCCGGAGGCCGTGGTGGGCATGCACTTCTTCTCGCCGGTGCCGATGATGGCGCTCTGCGAGCTGGTGCGCGGCCACAAAACCAGTGACGCGACCCTGGCCGCCGCCCGGGGGTTTGCCGAGGGCGTCGGCAAGACCTGCGTCGTCGTCAACCGCGACGTCGCCGGCTTCGTCACGACCCGGCTGATCTGCGCACTCGCGATGGAGGCGATCCGGCTGGTCGAGAACGGTGTGGCCACCGCCGAGGACATCGACACCGCCTGCAAGCTCGGTTTCGGGCACGCGATGGGCCCGCTGGCGACCACCGACCTCACCGGCGTCGACATCCTGCGCAACGCGAGCATGAACATCTACCGCGACACCGCGGACGAGAAGTTCTTCCCGCCGGAGACGCTCTCGCGGATGGTGGCCGCGGGCGACCTCGGCCGCAAGTCCGGCCAGGGCTTCTACTCCTACGACGGCTAGCCCGCCCGAGGTTCTCCCGGACGCCCCACGGCCGGTGCTCGTCCGGACGTATCAGGAGGACGCTTCGGCGCTCTGACCTGGACGGAGAGGTTCCGGGTCACTCGAGTCACACAAGTCACAGGCGTCACAGCGTGGCGTCAAGAAATCCTCAAGTCCCGGCTCTACCGTCAGGAACCACGAGAACGACGGCAACCTCGCCCCGTTCTCGCGCGTCTACTGGTACGAGAAGCAGGGTGGGGGTGACCGGGATGGCTGTCGTCGTCGCAACGGAGCGCGAGATCGTGCTGTCCGGCCGGCTGGACGTGAGCAGCGCGGCCGATGTCCGCGCGGCACTGCACGAGGCCATCGACCTGGGGGCCGGCGACCTGGTGGTCGACCTGGCCGGGGTCGACTGGGTCGACGCCACCGGGCTCGGTGTCCTGCTGGGTGCCGACCGCCGGGCCAAGCAGCTCGGCCGCCGGTTCGTCCTGCGCGACGCCGCCCCGCGCGTCCGCCGGATCCTGCGGGTCACCCGGCTGCACCGGGTCCTGACCCTGGACCAGGCTGCCGCTTCCCTCGCCGGCTGACCGGCCCGCCGCGCGGCGACCCCGGGGCCGGCGGCAGCGTGGTTACCGATGAGTAGGATCCGTGCCGTGCGGGACCAGCCGTGGGTCATGCGAACGTACGCCGGGCACTCCTCGGCGGCGGAGTCGAACGCGCTGTACCGGCGCAACCTCGGCAAGGGCCAGACCGGCCTCTCGGTGGCCTTCGACCTGCCGACCCAGACCGGCTACGACCCCGACCACGAGCTGTCCCGCGGTGAGGTCGGCAAGGTCGGGGTGCCGGTCAGCCACCTCGGCGACGTGCGCGCCCTGTTCGACGGGATCCCGCTGACCGGGATGAACACGTCGATGACGATCAACGCGACGGCGATGTGGCTGTTCGCGCTGTACGAGACGGTGGCGCTGGAACAGGCGGGCATCGGTCTCGACGGCTCCGACGGTGGGCTCGACGGGGCGGCCGCGGCAGAGGTGCGCGGCCGGCTCGCGGGGACGACGCAGAACGACATCGTCAAGGAGTACCTGTCGCGCGGCACCTACGCGTTCCCGCCGGCGGCGTCGATGCGGCTCACGACCGACCTCATCGCACACACCGTCACCGAGGTGCCGAAGTTCAACCCGATCAACATCTGCAGCTACCACCTCCAGGAGGCCGGTGCGACGCCGGTGCAGGAGATCGCGTTCGCGATGTCGACGGCGGTCGCCGTGCTCGACGCGGTGCGCGACGCCGGCCAGGTGCCCCCGGAGCGCTTCGGCGAGGTGGTGGCCCGGATCTCGTTCTTCGTCAACGCCGGTGTCCGGTTCGTCGAGGAGATGTGCAAGCTGCGTGCCCTGGTTCAGCTGTGGGACGAGACCACGCGCGACCGGTACGGCGTCACCGACCCGAAGCACCGGCGGCTGCGCTACGGCGTGCAGGTCAACTCGCTCGGGCTCACCGAGGCGCAGCCTGAGAACAACGTGCAGCGGATCGTGCTGGAGATGCTCGCGGTCACCCTGTCCAAGGACGCCCGGGCCCGCGCGGTCCAGCTGCCGGCGTGGAACGAGGCGCTCGGCCTGCCGCGGCCGTGGGACCAGCAGTGGTCCCTGCGCATCCAGCAGGTGCTCGCCTACGAGTCCGACCTGCTCGAGCACGAGGACCTGTTCGCCGGGTCGCACGTTGTCGAGGTGAAGGTTGGTGAGATCGTGACGGCCGCAGGCGCCGAGATGGCGACGATCGCGGAGATGGGCGGTGCCGTCGCCGCCGTCGAGAACGGCTACCTCAAGTCCGAGCTGGTCTCCTCGCACGCCCGCCGACGGGCCAGGGTCGAGTCCGGCGAGGACGTCGTCGTGGGGGTCAACCGGTTTACCGAGACCGAGCCCAGCCCGCTGACCGCTGACCTTGACACCGCGATCCAGACCGTCGACGAGGATGTCGAGGAGCGCGCCGTCGCCGCCGTGCGGGCCTGGCGGGACGCCCGTGACGTCGAGGCGGTCGAGGCCGCGCTGGCGAGCCTGCGCGACGCCGCCACCGCCACGGACAACCTCGTCCCGGTCTCCCTGGCCTGCGCCCGCGCGGGCGTCACCACGGGGGAGTGGGCCGGGGTGCTGCGCGAGGTCTTCGGGTCCTACCGCGCGCCGACCGGCGTCGCCGGAGCGGTCGGTATCAGCAGCCTGGTCGGCGCGGCCGGCGACGAGCTGCGGGCCGTCCGCGACCTGGTGGCCCGCACCAACGGCGAGCTCGGCGCCCGGCTGCGGCTCCTGGTCGGCAAGCCCGGCCTCGACGGCCACTCCAACGGCGCGGAGCAGATCGCCGTTCGCGCCCGCGACGCCGGCATCGAGGTCGTCTACCAGGGCATCCGGCTGACCCCGGCCCAGATCGCCGCGGCCGCCGTCGAGGAGGGCGTCCACGTCGTGGGGCTCTCGATCCTCTCCGGGTCGCACCGCGAGCTGGTGCCTGAGGTCCTGCGGCTGCTGCGCGACGCCGGTGCCGGCGACCTGCCGGTCGTGGTCGGCGGGATCATCCCCGAGTCCGACGCCCGCTGGCTGCGCGAGCAGGGCGTGGCCGGTGTCTTCACGCCCAAGGACTACGGCATCACCGAGATCATCGGCCGCGTGGTGGCGGTCGTCCGGGATGCGCACGGGCTGTCCTGACCACCGAACCAAGGACCACCGATGGGGTCGTCGGTCGCGGCAAGGGTCAGCCGTCGTCGCGCCGTCGCCAGCGGAACCATCGCAGCGCGACCAGCAGCCCGCCCACCGCCCAGACCACCAGGACGAGCGCTGTCCGCCCGAGCTCCCAGGAGCCGGCCAGCTCGCGGCTCTGGAAGCTGTCGGGCAGGAAGACCGAGCGCATGCCCTGGCACAGCCACTTCAGCGGGAACACGGCGGCCAGCTGCTGCATCCACGACGGCAGCTCGTCGTACTGGAAGAAGACGCCTGAGGTGAACTGCAGCACCAGCACGACAGGGGTGACCACGGCTGGTGCCCCGCGGCCGCTGCGGGCCAGGCCGGAGAAGGCGACGCCGAGCAGCGTGCAGGTGGTGAGGCCGAGCAGGCTCACCCACGTGAACGCCCACCAGTCCGCGACGTCGGTGGGCAGGTGGACGTCGAACAGCGTCACGCCGATCGCCATCAGCACCGCGACCTGCACGACGTAGACGGCCATGACCAGGCCGATCTTCCCCAGGAAGTACGCCGCCTTCGGCATCGGGGTTCCCTGCAGCCGCTTCAGGGTGCCGTCGTCGCGCTCCTGCGGGATCGCGATCGCGAGGTTCTGGAACGACGTGTAGACGATGCCGGAGGCGATCATGCCGGCCAGGAAGTACTGGCTGAACTTGATGCCGGGAGCCACCGTGCCGGAGAACGCCGAGCCGAACACCATCAGCAGCAGCACCGGCAGGATCAGCGTCAGGAACGCCGCCTCGCGGTCGCGGACGAAGGTGAGCAGCTCGATGCGGACCCGGCGCAGGCCGATGGAGAACGCGCCTGGCGCCCGGTGCGTGACGTCGACCTCGCTCACTGCTCGCCCACCATCGCGAGGTAGGTGTCCTCCAGGGTGGGGCGCAGCACCGAGAGCTCGGGCACCTCGCCGTCGAAGTCGGCGGCCAGATCGGAGACCGCCGCGGTCGGCGTCGCCGTGCGCAACGTGTGCCGTCGGCCGTCGCGGCCGGTCCATGCGACCGTTGCCTGCGCGGTGTCGCGACCGCCCAGGGTGGCCGGGGTCGCCACGTCGAGGATCACCCCTCGCGCGATGACGGCCACCCGGTCGGCCAGCCGCTCCGCCTCGTCGAGGTAGTGGGTGGTGAGCAGGATCGTGGTGCCCTCTCTGGCGAGCCGCTCGACGAGGTCCCAGAACACGCGTCGGGCCGCCGGGTCGAAGCCGGTGGTCGGCTCGTCGAGGAAGAGCAGCTCGGGCCGGCCGAGGATGCCCAGGGCGACGTCGAGGCGCCGGCGCTGGCCACCGGACAGCGTGCGCACCCGCTTGTCGGCGCCGTCGTCGAGGCCGACCGTGGCCATCACCTCGTCCGGGTCACGCGGGTGCGGGTAGTAGCCCGCGAAGTGCCGTACCGTCTCGGCGACGGTGAGCTCGGACAGGTCGTCGACCGACTGCAGCACGACGCCGACGCGGGCCCGCCAGGCCGAGCTCGGGTGCGCCGGGTCGTGTCCGAGCACGCTGACCTCGCCCGCGTCGCGCGACCGGTAGCCCTCGAGGATCTCGACGGTGGTGGTCTTGCCGGCGCCGTTGGGACCCAGCAGCGCGAAGACCTCGCCGCGGGCCACGTCGAGGTCCACCCCGTCGACCGCGGGCCGCCCGTCGTACCGTTTCTCCAGCCCGCGGACGGTGACGGCGGCCTGGACAGTGCTCATCGGTCGATCATGCGCCGGACGGCGACGAGATGGGGGACTGGTGGCGGCGACGTTCCGGTCCGCGTTCCGCCGGGTCGCAGTCGACGTGACCCCGCTGCGGCAGCCGGACTTCCGCCGGCTCTTCGTCGGGCAGGGCGTGTCGTTCGTCGGCTACCAGCTCACCGCCGTCGCGGTGCCGGTGCAGATGTACGACAGCACGCGATCGTCCCTGTGGGTCGGGCTCATCGGTCTGGCAGCCTTCGTGCCGCTCGTCGTCTTCGGGCTCTACGGCGGTGCCGTCTCGGACGCGGTGGACCGGCGGCGGCTGTACATCGCGTCGTCGTGCCTGGTGTGGGGCGTCACCGGCGGTCTGCTCCTGCAGGCGCTGCTCGGGCTGGACAACCGCTGGGTCCTGCTCGGCCTGGTCGCCCTCCAGTCGGTGGGCTTCGCGGTCTCCTCGCCCTTGCGCGGCGCGATCCTGCCCCGGCTGCTGCACCGCGACCAGGTCCCGGCGGCCAACACGCTCAACTTCACGATGAGCAGCGTTGGCACCGTCGTCGGGCCCCTGACGGCGGGGCTGGTCCTTGCGAAGTCGACGTACGCGGTCGCGTACGGCATCGACGCGGCGTTGTTCACGGTCGGCTTCTACGCGGCCCTGCGGCTGCCGCCGCTCCCACCGGTCGGCGTCGTCGTGCGGCCGGGTCTGCGCTCGGTGCTCGACGGCCTGCGCTTCATCGCCGCCAAGCCGGTCGTGCTGATGTCCTTCGCGGTCGACATCGTGGCGATGCTGTTCGCGATGCCGCGCGCGCTGTTCCCGGAGGCGGCCGAGCAGCGGTTCCACGACGAGGCCGCGGTGGGCTGGCTGTTCGCGGCGATCGCGATCGGCGCAGTCGTCGGGGGGCTGGCCAGTGGCTGGATCGGCCGGGTACAGCGCCAGGGCGTGGCACTGGTGGCCGCGGTGTGCGGCTGGGGCGTCGCCGTCGCTCTTGCCGGGCTCGCGCACGCGCTGTGGCTCGCCGTGCTGCTGCTCGCGGTGGCCGGCGCGGCCGACCTGGTGTCGGCCGTCTACCGGCAGACGATCCTGCAGACCTACGCGCCCGACGAGATGCGCGGCCGGATGCAGGGCGTCTTCATCGTCGTGGTGGCCGGCGGCCCGCGCCTCGGCGACCTGCGGGCCGGCGGCACGGCCGCGGCTCTGGGCGCGACCACGTCGTGGGTCGGCGGCGGCATCGCCTGCGTCGTCGTAGTGCTCGGCCTGGCCCTCGCCGTCCCGGCGCTGGTGCGCTACCGGACGCCGCCGCCGAATCCGGTCGACCCGGTGACCGGCCCGGCATAGCGTCCCGCCATGTCCCTGCCCCGCTGGTCGTCCGTCCCGTACGCCGTCGAGCGGACCGGCCGGGCCGCAGTCGCGGAGATCGTCGCCGCCCTCGCGGGGTGGACACCGCCGACCTGGCCGGGCCAGCTGCACCTTGGCGACGTGGGGTGGCAGCTTCGGCTGGAGGACGAGCAGGTCGACAGGTCGTTCCTCGTGGTCCGGGACGGCGGGATGGTCGTCGCGGTCGGCCTGGTCGACGACCCGCACGCGGTCCGGCTCGCCGTCGACCCGGCGCGCGCGCACGACACCACGCTGGCTGCCGTCCTCGCCGATGCCGTCGAGGACCTCGTCGGCGACGGCGAGGCGTGGGCCGACGGCCTGCCGCTCGCCGGCTGGCGCGCCGTGCTGGCGGACCGGGGCTGGGCGGCCGACGGCGACCCGTGGGTCGCGCTGCACCGCTCGCTCGACGGCGCCGGTCCGGCGCTGGCCGCCGGGGTCGCGCCGGTGGCCGGCGAGAGGGACGTCGCGGACCGGGTCGCGGTGCAGCGGGCGGCGTTCGAGCGCTCGACGTTCACGGTCGCCCGCTGGGCGTTGATGGCCGCCGGCCCGTCGTACGACGGTGAGCTGGACCTGCTCGCGCGTGACGGCGACGGGACGCCGGTGGCCGCTGGGACGGCGTGGCACGCGGGCGCGGGACGCTGCGGGGTGCTCGAACCCGTCGGCACGCACCGCGACCACCAGCGGCTCGGCCACGGCCGGCGGCTCCTCGACGGGCTGTGCTCCCAGCTCGCGGCGGCGGGTGCCCCCAGCGTGGCCGTCGCGACCCCGGCCTCGAACGACGGCGCCGTGCGCGCCTACACGGCCGCTGGGTTCCGGGTGCTGGGGCTGCTCATGGCGATGCACCGGCCGGCTGGCTGACCGGCTCGGCTGCGGGGCTGCCGTCCAGCAGCGCCTCGACCTGGGCGAGCACGTCGTCGGCGCAGCCCCAGGACAGCGTGACGCCGGCGCCGCCGTGGCCGTAGCAGTGCACGACGCCGCCGGGGGAACCGTCGGCGTGCGGCACGGTCTCCAGGCGTACCGAGGGCCGGGCCGGCCGCAGGCCGACGCGGTGCCCGAGGACCTGCGCCCCGCGCAGGGCCGGCACCAGCTCGACCGCCCGCGCCAGCATCTCCCTGGCGGTGGTGGGGTCGGGCTGCAGCGTCCAGTCGCCGTCCTGTGCGGTGCCGCCGACGACGACGTCGTGCTCCCGCGGGACGACGTACATCGGGCGCTCGTCGGGGGAGGTCTCGGACACGAGCAGCCACTCCTGGACACCGGTCTGCGCGACCCGCACGACCTGGCCCCGCACCGGGTGCAGGGACGGGTCGTGGGCCAGCGCCCGGGACGCCAGCCCGGTCGCGTTGACGATCACGCCGGAGGTGGGCAGCCCACCGAGCCGGGCCCGGGTGACGGTGCCGCCTGTCTGCTCGAGCCGGCGTACCAGGTGCGCGAGGTAGTTGCCCATCTCGGCGATCGGGAGCGCCAGCCGCCATCCCCTGCTGAAGCCGGGCGCCGGGTCGACGACCGGGTCCAGCCGCGGGACGGCCGACCGCCACCAGGGCTGCTCGGGTGCGCTGCCGGGCAGCAGCTCGACGCCCTCGCGGACCCGCACCCCGGTGCCGGGGGAGCCGGCCAGCTCGGTCAGCACGTCGTAGGTGCGGGCCGACCAGGCGGTGACCTTGTCCTGCGGGAGGGCCCGGTAGGGGTACCAGAGCGCCGCGGCGACCGACGAGGTCGTCTCGGCGGGCAGGTCGCGGGCCAGCACGTGGGTCTGATGGCCGGCCTCGGCCAGCCGGACCGCGCAGGTCAGCCCGGTCACCCCGGCGCCCACCACGATCACCCGCACACCCACAGCCAGCCAGCCTGCCGCACGCCGCCCGGCGGGGGAAGGCCGGCCCGCGCCGGGCGGCCGCCGGCGGAGCGGACCGGAGCGGGTGGGAAGTTGCCAAGAAGTCTTGGCAAAGGAGTGTTGGCATGGCATCCTCGGGGCATGGCCGACCGCTTCCTCGACGTCTCCGACCCGCTGGCGCTGCGCGCCCTGGCCCACCCGCTGCGCGTCCGGCTGCTGCGGCTGGTCCGCGAGCACCGGCCGGTGACCAACGCCGAGCTGGCGGCGCTGGTGGGGGAGTCGACCGCGAACGTGAGCTACCACCTCTCGGTGCTGGCCCGGCACGGTTTCGTGGAGCCGGACCCCACGCCCGGCGCCACCCGCCGGCACAAGCCCTGGCGCACGACGTACGACCGGATGCGGATGCACTCGGCCGGGGTGGGCACCACGCCGCTGGAGAGTCCGGGTGGCGGCGCGCTCGCGGCGCTGCTGGCCGACGACCGGGCGACGCAGGACGCCTACCTGGCGGCGCCGAGCGCGCCCGAGGGCACCGCCCAGGACGCCGCCGTCTTCCAGATCTCGCGGCTGGTGCTCGACGCTGCGCGCGCCGAGGAGCTCGCCACCGAGGTCAGTACGCTGCTCGACCGTTACCGCCGTGACGCCGGCCCCGATCCGGACGAGGCGCTGTTCGCCGTGTCGTTCGTGGCCGTCCCGGTCGTCGAGGAGGTGCACCGGTGAGCCCGCTCACCGGCCCGCTCCGGCGTCGCGACGTGCGGTTGCTGATCACCGGGTCGACGGTGTCCCTGGTCGGCGACGGCATCTACGGCATTGCGATGGCGGTGGCCGTCCTGCACCTCACCCGCAGCGCCACCGCCCTGGCGGCGATGGCGGTGGTGAACCTCGTGCCGCGGGTGGCCTTCGGGCTGATGGGCGGCGTGCTGGCCGACCGGCTCAGCCGCCGGGCGATCCTCGCGGTCTGCGACCTGGTGCGGCTCGTCGTGGTCGCCGCCCTCGGCACGCTGCTGCTCGCCGGCGACCCGCCGCTGTGGCTGCTCCTGGTGCTGGTCGCGCCGCTGGGGGCCGCCTCCGGCGCCGCGAACCCGGCTTTCAGCGCGATCCTGCCGGACCTCGTCGACGAGGAGGAGCTGGTCGCTACCGGCGGCCTGCTCGGCACGGTCAGCCCGATGGCGCAGATGGTGGTCGGCCCGGCCGTCGGCGGTGTGCTGGCCGCCTGGCACCCGGGGGCGGCGCTGCTCGTCGACGCCGCGACCTTCGCCGTGTCGGCCTGGTGCGTGCTGCTGCTCCGCCCGCCCGCGCTGCACGCGCCGGGCGAGGGACCCCGGCCGCTGCCGTGGGCCGACTTCCGGGAGGGACTGGCCTACGTCCGCCGCACGCCGTGGCTGGCGGTCAACCTGCTCTCCGGGCTCGTCATCACGTTCACCGTGTCCGGGACCATGCAGATGCTCCCGGTGCTGGTCTCCCGTGGCTACGGCGCACCTATCGCGAGCTTCGGCTACCTGATCGCCGCGGGCGGTGTCGCCGCCACGGTCGCAGCGGCTGTCGTCGGCTCCCGCCCTCGCCCGCGGCGCCCGCTGGCGACGTCGTACGCGACGTACGCCCTCGGTCTGGGTGCCGTCGCCGGCCTGGGCGTCGCGCCGGGGCCGGTGGTCGGCGCGGTGTTCATGGTGGTGTTCTTCGTCGGTGCCACGGCGGGCAACGTGCTGCAGGACAGCGTCCTGGGCTCCCGGGTGCCCCGTGAGCTGCGCGGCCGGGTCGGGTCGCTCGACTGGGTCGCGGCGACCGCGGCCGCTCCGCTGTCGGTCGTGGTCGCCGCGCTCTCTACCGACCATGCCGGCATCCGCCCGACGTACGTCGTGGCCGGCCTGGCCGCCGCACTCTGCTCGCTGGCCGGGCTGGTGCTGCTGCGCCGCACCGGCGAGCCGACCGACTCCCCGGACCCGTCTGAGCCCTCCGCCGCGGCCCTGCAGTCGATCACGTAAACGTGATCCACCGTCCCCTCACACGGGTCGCACGCCGTGCAAGGCGCATGTCGACCACGTTTACGTGATCGCCGGACGGGCGGGCCTGGGTGGGGGGCGGGGGTCAGAACAGGCGGGCGCTGACGTCGTCGACACCGCGCAGCGCGTCGTAGTCGAGGACGACGCAGTCGATGCCGCGGTCGGTCGCCAGCACCCGGGCCTGCGGCTTGATCTCCTGGGCGGCGAACACGCCGCGCACCGGCGTGAGGTGCGGGTCGCGGTTGAGCAGCTCGAGGTAGCGGGTGAGTTGCTCGACGCCGTCGATCTCGCCGCGCCGCTTGATCTCGATCGCCACGGTGGCCCCGCTCCGGTCGCGAGCCAGGAGGTCGACCGGCCCGATCGCGGTCGGGTACTCGCGGCGCACCAGCCGCCAGCCGACGCCGAGGGTCTCGATCTGGTCGGCGAGCAGCGCCTGCAGGTGCGCCTCGACGCCGTCCTTGACCAGCCCCGGGTCGACGCCGAGCTGGTGACTCGTGTCGTCCAGGACCTCCTCGACCGTGATGACCAGCTGCTCGCCCCCCTTGTTCGTGACGGTCCAGACGCCCTCGTCCGGGCCGGTGCCGACGCGCAGCGTGCACGGTGGCGTCATCCACATCAGCGGCTTGTAGCCGCCGGCGTCGGAGTGCACGAGCACCGAGCCGTCGGACTTGACCAGCAGCAGCCGGGGAGCGCTCGGGAGGTGGGCGGTCAGCCGGCCGACGTAGTCGACCGAGCACCGGGCGATGACCATCCGCACGAGGGGCGAGGCTAGCCGACCGGCGGAGCAGCCTCGTCAGCGGCGAGCATGTCCCCGAGCTCGAGGAGCCGGACCAGCCGCAGCACGCTGCGCCGGCAGTGCCGCAGCTCGATCGTCCCGGACCGCTTGGCCAGCATCGCCCGGGCCAGCAGCAAGGGCGAGATCCCGGAGGCGTCGGCGAAGCCCACGCCGCTCATGTCGACCACCAGGCGGGTGCACAGGGGCGTACGCCGGGCGGCCAGGGTCTGGTCGACGACGGCCTGCAGCAGCGGCGAGCTGGTGATGTCGAGCTCGCCGTCCAGCCGGACGGTCACCGTGGCCCCGTCCGACCGGACGTCGACGGCAAGCGTCGACTGAGCGTTGCGCAAGCCCCGTGCTCCCTCTCCCACGACGGCCACCCCGTCGGGACCGTCTGGTACGGCCGCGCGCGGGCGACCGTGCGACCTGTGTACCCCATCGGACCCCTGGCATGCCGGGTGCCGCAGGACCTGGGAGGATCGGCCGCATGTCACGTGACTTCCGCACCGTGGGCGTCGTGGGTCTGGGCACCATGGGTGCCGGGATCGTCGAGGTGTTCGCCCGCGAGGGGCTGCAGGTCGTGGGCGTCGAGCCCACCGAGGAGGCCCTCGAGCGCGGCCGCGGCCACCTGCGCAACTCCACCGACCGCGCGGTCAGCCGGGGAAAGCTCACCGAGGCCGACCGGGACGCCCTCGTGGCCCGGGTCACCTTCACCACGTCCATGGAGGACCTCGCCGACGTCGACCTGCTCGTCGAGGCGGTGCCCGAGCGGCTGGACCTCAAGCAGGAGGTCTTCGCGGCCGCGGACAAGATCTGCCGACCCGACACCGTGCTCGCGACCAACACCTCCTCACTGTCCGTCACCGAGATCTCGGTGGCCACCTCGCGGCCCTCGCAGGTCGTCGGCATGCACTGGTTCAACCCGGCGCCGGTCCTCAAGCTGGTCGAGGTGGTGCGCACCGTCGTCACCGAGCAGGAGGTCGTCGACGACGTCACCGCGCTGGCCGAGCGGCTCGGGAAGAAGCCGGTCGTCATCGGCGACAAGGCGGGGTTCATCGCCAACGCCCTGCTCTTCGGCTACCTCAACCACGCGGTGTCGATGCTCGAGTCGCGCTACGCGACGCGCGAGGACATCGACGCAGCGATGCGGCTGGGCTGCGGCTACCCGATGGGTCCGCTGGCACTGCTCGACCTGATCGGCCTTGACACGGCGTACGAGATCCTCGACACGATGTACCGGCAGTCGCGTGACCGGCTGCACGCACCGGCGCCGATCCTCAAGCAGATGGTCACGGCCGGTCTCCGGGGTCGCAAGACCGGCCGCGGCTTCTACACCTACGAGAGCCCCGACTCGCCCAAGGTCGTCGACGACGCCCTGACGCCGGGTACGGGCGGCGCGCACGAGCCCGGTCGCGACGTCCGGCGCATCGGCGTGGTCGGCTCCGGCACGATGGCCACCGGCATCGTCGAGGTGCTCGCCAAGGCGGGCTACGACGTGCTGTACGTCGCGCGCGGCGCCGAGAAGGTCGCCCGGGTGCGCGCCGACCTCGAGCGGTCGCTGGACAAGGCCGTACTGCGCGGCAAGCTCGAGCAGGCCGACCGCGACGCCGCCGTGTCACGGGTCACCGGATCGGCGCGGCTCGACGACCTCGCCGACCGTGACCTCGTCGTCGAGGCGGTCGTCGAGGAGCTGTCGGTCAAGCAGGCGCTGTTCTCGACCCTCGACGAGATCTGCCGGCCCGGCACCGTCCTCGCGACCACGACCTCGTCGCTGCCGGTCGTCGAGCTGGCAGCCGCCACCGGCCGGCCGGCCGACGTCGTCGGCCTGCACTTCTTCAACCCCGCGCCGGTGATGAAGCTGGTCGAGGTCGTGAGCACGGTCTCGACCGCGGACGACGTCGTCGCCACCGTCCGGCAGGTCTGCGAGCGCGCAGGCAAGCACGCCGTCGAGTGCGGCGACCGGGCCGGCTTCATCGTCAACGCGCTGCTGTTCCCCTACCTCAACGACGCCGTGAAGATGCTGCAGGCGCACTACGCGAGCGTCGAGGACATCGACGCCGCGATGATCGTCGGCTGCGGCTACCCCCTCGGTCCGTTCGACCTGCTCGACGTCGTCGGCCTCGACGTCGCGTACGCCATCCAGCGCACCCTCTACCTCGAGTTCCGCGAACCGGGGTTCGCGCCGGCGCCGCTGCTCGAGCAGCTCGTCACTGCCGGGTACCTCGGTCGCAAGGCCGGCCGCGGGTTCCGCGACTACCGCTGATCGGCGGGACGTGAGCGACGACTGGGTGGTCCGACAGGTCACGGGCTCTGCCGCGACCCGCGCCTACCGCTGCCCGGGGTGCGACCACGAGATCCGCCCGGCCACCCCGCACGTCGTCGCCTGGCCGGCCGCCTACGGCGGCGGGGGCGACCTCGACGAGGACGCCGGACTCGGTGAGCGGCGGCACTGGCACACGGCCTGCTGGCGGGCGCGCGACCGGCGGGCGCCGAAGACGCAGCGGTCGCGCAACGCGCCGCGCTACTGAAGGAGCCGGATGCCCGAGCACCACCTGTCGACATACGGAGCCGAGGAGCTGCGCGCCGCGACGCTGCTGCCCGCCGACCGTAGGCCGATCGAGCTGCACACCGCGGACGGCCTGCGCCTGGTCGGCGAGCTGGCCCTGCCGGTCGACCGCGCCCCGGTCGCGACCTTGATCTGCCTGCACCCGCTGCCGACCCATGGCGGATTCATGGACAGTCACGTGCTCCGCAAGGCGTCCTACCGGCTGCCAGCTCTCGCCGGGATCGCGGTGCTGCGGTTCAACACGCGGGGCACGTCGTCGCCGGCCGGCACCAGCGAGGGTGCCTTCGACAGCGCGGTCGGCGAGCGCTTCGACGTCGCAGCCGCCATCGAGTACGCCGAGTTCCACGACGACCCGCCCTTGCCGGACCGGTGGCTGCTGGGCTGGTCGTTCGGCACCGACCTGGCGCTGATGCACGGGCTGGACCCGTCGGTGACCGGCGCGATCCTGCTGTCCCCGCCGCTGCGGTTCAGCAGCGACGAGCACCTCGACGAGTGGGCCGCGTCCGGCCGGCCGGTGCTGGCCCTGGTGCCCGAGCACGACGACTACCTCCGGCCCCCCGAGGCGCGCGTGCGGTTCGGGCGTATCCCGCAGGCCGAGGTCGTCGGGGTCGACGGCGCCAAGCACCTCTGGGTGGGGGAGCCGGCCGTGCGCCGGGTGCTCGACGAGATCGTGCGGCGGGTCGCCCCGGACGCGTACCCGCTGCCCACCACGGTGCCGCCGGGGCCACCCACGGCCGACGGGTAGCAGCGTGGGGACCATGACGGGTCGGTGACGTGCGACCGGGACACCCGTCGGGACCGCGCGGCCCGGGGGCCGGCGACGTAGCGTGACGCCATGAGCGTCGCGACGAGGGGGACGGCACGTCGCTGGGCCGCCGCGCTGGCCGGCCTGGTCGCCGTCGCGGCGGCACCGTCGGCCTGGGCGCACGTCCCGGCTGCGGAGTCGGACCTGTCCCCGCGGCAGCTCCTCGCCAGGGCGCAGGGCTCGGCGGCGGTGCCCCACCACGGACTGGCCGAGAGCGTCGGGACCCTGGGGCTGCCCGACCTGCCCCGGCTCGGTGACGTCGCGGCGCTGCTCGGCTCCACCACGAGGACGCGGGTCTGGTGGCGGTCGCCGGACGCCTGGCGGGTCGACCGGATCACCCCCACCGGTGAGTCCGGCACCTACGCGGTCCCCGGGGGTGTCCAGACCTGGGACTTCGAGTCCGGGGCCGTGCGCCGCGAGCTCGGCGCCACCCCGGTCCGGCTGCCGCGTGTCGACGACGTCCTGCCGCCGCAGGCTGCCCGCCGGGCCCTGGCCGGTGTCACCGTGCGGGACCGGGTGACCGCCCTGCCCGCCCGCCGGGTGGCGGGACGGACCGCGGACGGCTTCCGGGTGGTGCCCACCGACCACCGCAGCACCGTGAGGCGCCTCGACGTCTACGTCGACGAGGCGACCGGGCTGCCGCTCTCGGTCGTCGTCGTGCCGCGCGGTACCGATGTGGCGGCGATGCGCTCCGCGTTCGTCGACGTCACGATCGGCCGCCCGGCCCCGGGCGTCCTGGAGCCCCGCGTGCCGCGGTTCGGTCACGTCCGCACCACGCGGACACCCGACCTGGCCGCTGCGGTAGACCGCTTCGCCCCCTTCGCGTTGCCCGCCGAGCTGGCCGGGCTCACCCGCGGGCCGGGCATCCTCGGCAGCGGCGGCGGCACCGGGACGTACGGCGTGGGGCTCACGCGCTTCGTCGTGCTCCCGCTCTGGTCCAGCCTGGGCCGGTCCGCGTCGACCGCCGCCGCGGCCGGCGGCGGCACGGTGCTGGACGTCGGCCCCGCGGGTGCGGCCGTCCTGGTGAGCACCCCGCTGCTCAACGCGGTCGTGGTGCGTGCGGACGGTGACGGCCGACGTACTCGGTCGTACCTGGTCGCCGGCACCGTCGTCCCCACCGTGCTGCAGGCCGCCGCACGGTCCCTGCTCGACGACCCGCCGCCGTTCCGGTGACGGACCGCGAGGACGCGGTCGTCGCGACGAGCGGGCTGACGAAGCGCTTCGGCTCCGTGGTCGCGGTCGACGACGTCTCGATCGAGGTCCGCCAGGGCGACCGCTACGGCTTCCTCGGCCCCAACGGCTCCGGCAAGACGACCACGGTGCGGATGCTGCTCGGCCTGGTCTACGCGACGTCGGGCCGCGTGGAGCTGTTCGGCCGCCGGATGCCCGGCCCGGCGCGCGGCACACTGTCCGACGTCGGCGCGCTGATCGAGGGGCCGGCGTCCTACGGCCACCTCTCGGCGCGGACCAACCTCGCGCTGATGGACGCCGCCGGCCCGGGCAGCTCCCGGCGCACCCGGCGCCGGCGGATCGAGGACGTGCTCGAGCAGGTGGGGCTCGACGGTGTCGGTCGACGTCCGGTGAAGGCCTTCTCGCTCGGGATGAAAGCCCGGCTCGGTCTGGCCGGCGCACTGCTCCGCCGGCCGCGGCTGCTGGTGCTCGACGAGCCGACCAACGGGTTGGACCCGCAAGGGATCCACGAGGTGCGCGACCTGCTGCTCGAGCTCAACCGTGGCGGCACGACCCTCTTCGTGTCGAGCCACCTGCTGTCCGAGGTCGAGAGCCTGTGCACACGGGTCGGCGTCCTGCAGGCCGGTCGGCTCGTCGCGCAGGACGACCTCGCCGCCCTGCAGGCGCCGACCGGGCTGGTACTGGTGCGGACGCCGGACCCGGACCTGGCGGTCTCGGTGCTCGACGGCCGGGTGGTGCGCCGCGACGGCGACCTGCTGGCCGTACGTGCCTCGACCGCGGAGGCACTGGCCGGGCTGCTCGTCCAGAGCGGTGTCCGGCTCACCGAGCTGCGCGCCGAGCGGCGGACCCTCGAGGAGGTCGTGCTCGAGCTGACCGGGCCCGGCTCGGACCGGGTGGCGCGAGGGCCGGACCGGTGATCGCCGTCGAGCTCAGCAAGCTCTTCCGCCGGCCGCGCACCTGGGTCACGGTCGGGCTGCTCTGCCTGCTGCCCACCGTCGTCGCAGTTTTCCTCGCGGTGACCGACGTGGCGCCCCGCCCGGGCGAGGGACCGGCCTTCCTGTCCGCGGTGCTCGCCAACGGTGCACTGTTCCCGGCTGCCGCGCTCGGCATCGTGCTCCCGCTGTTCCTGCCGGTGGCCGTCGCCGTGGTGGCCGGTGACGCGGTAGCGGGCGAGTCGGCCGCGGGGACGCTGCGCTACCTGCTCGTCCGTCCGGTGGGACGCACCCGGTTGCTGCTGGCCAAGCTGCTGTCGGTGGTGGTGTTCCTCGTCGTCGCCGTCACCGCGGTCGCGGCGACCGCCTACGAGGTGGGCACCCGCCTGTTCGTGCCGGTACCCGGCTCGCCGGCCGAGGTGGTCACCGGCCTGTCGGGCAGCACCCTGACCTCGCAGCAGCTCGCCGTCCGCACGGTGCTCGTCATCGGCTACATCACGTGGTCGATGCTCGGTGTCGCGGCGGTCGCGCTGTTCCTCTCGACCCTCACCGACTCGCCGCTCGCGGCCGCACTCGGGGCACTAGCGGTGCTCGTCACCAGCCAGGTGCTCGTCACCCTCGACGCGGCGTCGTCGGTGAAGCAGTACCTGCCGACGCGCTACTGGCTGGCCTGGGTCGACTTCTTCCGCGACCCCATCCTGTGGCACGACATCCGGCTCGGGGTGCTCGTGCAGGGCGCCTACGCCGTCGTCTTCCTCGGCCTCGCCTGGGCGGCTTTCACGACCCGCGACGTCACGAGCTGACTCACCCGGGGCAGGCCGCCGGTGCCTTCGGCCTCGTCACCCGCAGGGCATCGAGCACGAGCGACTGCACCGCGGTGTCGGTCGGGAGCTGGCCGTGGGCGACCTGCCTCCCGGGGCACACGTCCTGCACGACGAGGTCGAGGGCGCCTTCGAGGTCGGCGCTGGATGACGGGGTGACCACCTGGTCGTCGGTGGTGCGGATGCTCACCCAGAGCGGGCCGGACGGCGTCTCGTCGCCACGGTTGAGACGGCCCAGCAGCGGGCTGTCGGGTGCGAGCTCCTGGCAGGCGGGCGGGCAGGAGTCCGGCGCCAGCACCGACGCGAGCGCAGCGATCTCGGTGCCGTGATGGGGCGACCCGAGGGTGACGACGCGTCGGGCCCTGCCCGCGCCACCGTCCTCCGCGACCCACAGCCGGGCCACCACGCCGCCGGCGGAGTACCCCACGACGTCGACCGAGGGCGCTCCCGCCGCCAGCGCCGAGTCGGCCGCCGTCGCCAACGCCGCTGCCTGGTCGGCCAGCGGTCCGGTGCCGTCGCCCGGCAGCTGGACCAGGGTGGCGTCGCGGCCGGCTGCCCGCAGCACGGCGGCCAGCCGGTCGAGGGCCGTCGCGCTGCCGCCGTACCCGGGGACGAGCAGGACGGGACCGAGCCGGTCCTGGGCCACCGGTGCGGCCGTCGGCTGCGAACCGCGGAGCGCGACGGCCACCGTGACCAGCCCCAGCAGCACGAGGGCCGCGACCACGGCGACGAAGACCCGGCGGCGCGCACTCACCCCCCGACCGTACGGTGGGCCCGCCGCCCACCGTCGTCGAGGAGGACCCTGTGCACGTCCTGGTCACCGGGGGTTGCGGCTTCGTCGGCTCCCACGTCGTGGAGGAGCTGCTCGCGTCCGGTCACGACGTGCGTGTGCTGGACGACCTGTCCACCGGCCGTCGGGAGCACCTCCCGGACGGGGTCGACGTACGGGTGGGTGCTGTCACTGCGGAGGGCGACGTCGTGGACGCCCTCGACGGGGTCGACGCCGTGTGCCACCAGGCGGCGAAGGTCGGGCTCGGCAGCGGGGTCGCCGACCTCGCCGACTACGTGCGTCGCAACGACCTCGGCACCGCGGTGCTGCTGTCGGCGATGGCAGCGGCCGGCAGCGCCCGCCTGGTGCTCGCGTCCTCGATGGTGGTCTACGGCGAGGGTGGCTACGACTGCGCGGAGCACGGGGCCGTGACGCCGGGAGCGCGCCTGCGCGCCGACCTCGACGACGGCCGGTTCGAGCCGCCATGCCCCGTGTGTGCGGCGCCGTTGTCGGTGCGGGAGGTCGACGAGTCGGCGCGGCTGGACCCTCGCAACGGCTATGCCGCCTCGAAGGTGGCGCAGGAGCACCTGGCCGCCACCTGGTCCGCGGTCACGGGGGGACCAGCGGTGGCGCTGCGCTACCACAACGTCTACGGCCGACGGCTGCCCCGCGACACGCCGTACGCCGGTGTGGCGGCGCTGTTTCGGTCGGCCCTGGCCCGTGGCGAGGCGCCCCGGGTCTTCGAGGACGGCCGGCAGCTGCGCGACTTCGTGCACGTGCGGGACGTGGCCGTCGCCAACCGGCTGGCCCTCGAGTCGTCCGGCGTCGCGGCCGGTCGGATCACGGCGTACAACATCGCGAGCGGCCGGCCGCGCACGGTGGGCGAGCTGGCCGTGGCACTGGCGGACGCGGTCGGTGGACCACGCCCGGTGGTGACGGGGGAGTACCGGCTGGGAGACGTGCGGCACGTCGTCGCCTCGCCGGCGCGGGCCGGCGCGGAGCTCGGCTTCCGCGCGGCCACCGGGCTCGAGGCCGGTGCGGGTGACTTCGCGGCTGAGGACACCCGTGACGGAGGTCCCGCAGGTCTTACGGGTTCGTGACGTGGGCGGCAGGTCGGTCCGTGCTGCTCTAGCGTCGGGGGAGCAGGTCACGACCGTCCGGAGGAGCCAGGTGTCCCGCACCAAGATCCTCGTCGCCGAGGACGACCCGACGATCGCCGACGTCGTCTGCCGCTACCTGGTGCACGACGGTCACGACGTCGAGCACGTCGCCGACGGCACCACGGCGCTCAACCGGGCTCTGTCCGGCAGCCCCGACCTGGTGGTGCTCGACGTCATGCTGCCGGGGATGGACGGCTTCGAGGTCTGCCGTCGCATGCGGCGGTCCGTGACGACGCCGGTCGTCCTGCTCACGGCGCTCGGCTCCGAGAGCGACCGGATCACCGGGCTCGAGATCGGCGCCGACGACTACCTCACCAAGCCGTTCAGCCCGCGGGAGCTGACCCTGCGGGTACAGGCGGTGCTGCGCAGGGCCCGGGGCTCGGCCGGCGCCCGACAGGTCGGGGTGCAGCGCGACGGAGACCTCACCGTCGACCTCGGCGCGCGACAGGCGGTGCGCGGCGGCGACGAGCTGGTGCTCACCACCCGGGAGTTCGACCTGCTCGCGTTCTTCCTCAGCAATCCCGGCCAGGTGTTCTCCCGGAAGGAGCTGCTCTCGAGCGTCTGGGGTTGGACCGTGGGCGACGAGTCGACGGTCACGGTGCACGTCCGCCGCCTGCGGGGAAAGGTCGAGGACGACCCGGCAGTCCCGCAGCGCGTCCTCACGGTGTGGGGCTCCGGCTACCGCTACCAGCCGCAGGAGCAGAGGTGATCCCCGCGGCGGACGTCGGTGTCGTCGCCGAGCTCACCGTCGCCTGCGCGGTCGTCGCCCTTGTCGTCGGAGGCGCGCTGCTGCGGCTGCTGCGCGGCCGCTCGGTGGTCACGCACCTGCTGGTCGTCAGCTCTGCGGCGCTGGCAACCGTCGCCGGCGCCGTTCTCATCACCACCCGGCAGATGTTCCTCTCCTCGCACGACTCGCGGGTGGTCCTCGTCGTCAGCGCGCTGGCGACCGTCTCGGCCGTCGGTGTGGCCCTGCTGTTGGGCGGCTCGCTCCGCCGGGCGGGACGGGCGCTGGCGACCGCCGCGGTCAAGGTCGGCGAGCCGGCGTACGACGGGTCACCTGACATGCCGACCGGCGAGCTGCGCACCGTCGCCGCTGCGTTGGACGACGCGCATGCCCGGCTGGCCCGCGCCCGCGCCGCCGTCGAGGCCACCGAGCAGAGCAGGCGGCAGCTCGTGGCCGGCATGAGCCACGACCTGCGCACGCCCCTCGCCGGGATGCGCGCGATGGTCGAGTCGCTGGAGGACGGCGTCGTGGCCGACGCCGAGACGGTGCGCCGGTACCACCGTCAGCTGGGTGTCGAGGTCGACCGCGTCGCCCAGATGGTCAGCGACCTGTTCGAGCTGTCGCGGGTCGAGGGGCCGATGCGGCTGCACCTGGAGCGCGTCGCGGCCGGGGACCTCGTCGACGAGGCGTTGGCCAGCGCCGACCCCGTGGCGCGGGTCAAGGGGATCCGGCTGGTGGGGGAGGCCTCACCGGCGCTCCCGGTCGACGTCGACCCCGACGAGTTCGGCCGGGTGATGCGCAACCTGCTGCTCAACGCGATCCGGCACACGCCCAGCGACGGGACGATCGCTGTGACCGCCGTCGGCGGCAGTGACGGCGGTCGTGACGGTGGCATGGTCCGCATCACGGTCTCGGACGCCTGCGGCGGCATCCCCGACGACGACCTGCCACGGCTGTTCGAGACGGCGTTCCGTGGCAGTGCCTCCCGGAGCTCGGCCGACGGCGAGGGCGGCGGCTACGGGTTGGCGATCGCACGGGGGATCGTCGAGGCGCACCGCGGCGCGATCGCGGTGGCCAACCACCACCCCGGCTGCCGCTTCGAGATCCTCCTCCCGCTCGCCGCCGACTGACGGCTCGTCCGTCCGGTCGGGGCCGGAGCCCCCTTCACCAGACGTCGCGGACCAGCAGCTGGAAGGCGAGGGCGCAGGCTGCGTTGACGGCGAGCCAGCCACGGGCCCGGCCGGGGAGGCCGGCGGTCAGGAGCACCAGCCACGGGGCGAACGGCAGCCAGATCCGCTCCACCTCCAGGCGCGTGACGCCACTGACCGCGAGGAGCAGCAGGGCGACGGCGGCGGAGCCGGCCAGCACGGTCGGCACCCGTCCGGGCCGACGGGCCAGCGCCGCGGCGGTGGCCGGGCCCACGAGGACACCCAGGATCGCGAGGTCGGCGACCAGCGAGTAGAGGTAGGGCCGGTCGTCACCCTTCCCGAGCTGCCAGGCCCGGTGGGTGGCCTGGACGCCGTCGAACCACCAGAAGCCGGCGGCCGTGAACACGGCAGGGACGATGGCGAGACCTGCCACCAGGGCGACCACCGGACCCACCAACGAGCGGCCCCCGCCGCCCGGCAGCCCGTGGCGTCGGACGCCGAGCCAGCCGACGGCGGCCAGCACGGCACCGTACGGCAGCAGGCCGTAGCTCAAGTAGGCCAGCGAGCCGGCGAGCAGTCCTGCTGTCACCAGCAGCGGCCACGAGCCGCGGCGCAGCGCGAGTGCCAGTGCTGCAGCCGACCAGGCACCGACGCCGAGGAAGAACGCGTCGGCGCTGGTCGCCACCGTGATGGCGAACGGGCCGAGGACGAGGAACGGCAGGGCGCGCCGTGCAGCATCCTCGTCGCCCAGTGCCCGCACGGTGACGAGCACGGCGGCGACGGCGGAGCTGCCGACGGCGATGACCAGAGCGCCCGCCCACCCGGGACCGGTCGCGCCGACGCGGTCCCACGCCCAGAACACGAGGACCATCAGGGGCGGGTGCCCGTCCACGTGCACGGGGAGGTCGCGGTGGGCCACCGCGTCGGCAAAGCCGACCAGGAAGGCGTGCGGGTCGTTGCCCACCCGCGGGACTGCTGGCAGGTACTCGTGGGCCCGGCCGACCGGGCCGCCGATGGAGTCGTGTCCGTCCCAGACCGCCAGTCCTACCGCCCACAGGGCAGCGGCGGCGGCCGCGGTCACCGGCAGCACCCGCCAGGCTCCCCGCCGGGCGAGCACCGGCAGCACGCCGACGCCCAGGACCGCCAGCAGCGTCCCCGGGACGACCGCCCGGGGGAGGAACCGGTAGTGCCCCTGGAACGGCGGGGCGTGCACGTTGAGCGTGCCGCCGGGGAGCAGGTCGTGACCCCAGACCACCGCGACGGCGAGCAGCAGCAGCCAGCCGGCGAGCGCGGCTGCCACCGACCGGAGCGGGCGAGCTGGGCCTCCGCGCACCTGCCGAGGCTATGCGACCCTCCCGGCCGCCGGGTCCTCCGGATCGGCCTGTCATCGTTCGGTAAGGGTTGAGATGTGCCGAGGGTGGCAACATCACCGGGTGATCGTCGACGTGCTGCTCCCGTGCCTCGACGAGGCGGCGGCACTCCCCTGGGTCCTCGAACGGATGCCGGTCGGCTACCGGGCGATCGTGGTGGACAACGGCTCGGTCGACGGCTCGGCCGACGTCGCCAGGGCGCACGGTGCTGCCGTCGTCGTGGCGACGCAGCGCGGCTACGGCGCCGCCTGCCACGCGGGGCTGCTCGCGGCGACCAGCGACGTGGTGTGCGTCATGGACGCCGACGCCTCGCTCGACCCGGCCCAGCTCCCCGAGGTGACCGCGCCCGTGCTGGAGGGCGCGGCCGACCTGGTGCTCGGCCGCCGGACCACCCGGTCCCTGCGCGCCTGGCCGGTCCCGGCCCGGCTGGCCAACATCGCTCTCGCGCGGACCATCCGGGGTCGGACCGGGCTCGCCGTGCGCGACCTGGGCCCGGTCCGGGCGTTCCGGCGCGCCGAGCTGCTCGCCCTCGACCTGAGCGACCGCCGCTCCGGCTACCCGCTGCAGACCCTGCTGGCGGCCCACGCCGCCGGCTGGCGGATCGCTGAGGTCCCCGTGACCTACCTGCCCCGGATCGGCAGGTCCAAGGTCACCGGCACGCTGCCCGGGTACGTCCGGGCGGTCCGCGACATGCGCGCGGTGCTGGCGCAGTGACCGGCCCCGCGCCGCGTCCGGCCCAGCTCGTCGTCCTGGCCAAGAGCCCGGTCCCCGGTCGCGTCAAGACCCGGCTCACTCCGCCGTACTCCCCGGTCGAGGCGGCCGCGCTGGCCGAGGCAGCCCTCGTCGACACGCTGCGAGCGGCCTCGGGGGCGGACGTGTCTCGGGTGCTGCTGGTGCTGGACGGCGAGCCCGGTGGCTGGCTGCCGGCCGGACTCGAGGTGCGGCCGCAACGGGGCGATGGGCTCGACGAGCGCATCGCCCACGCCCTGCTCGACGCCTGTACGGACGTCGAGCTGCCGGTGCTCCTCGTGGGGATGGACACCCCGCAGCTCGTGGCCGCCGACCTCGACCGCGCCGTCGACCGGCTGCTCGAGCCCGGCACCGACGCCGTGCTCGGCCCGGCCGTCGACGGGGGGTGGTGGGCGCTGGGACTGCACCGGCCACGAGCCGAGCACGTCGTGTCCGTGCCGATGTCCCGCCACGACACCGGAAGCCGCCAGCTCGAGCGGCTGGAGTCGTGCGGGCTCCGGGTGCGGCTGCTCGAGAAGCGCCGCGACGTGGACGACGCTGCCGATGCCGACCTCGTCGCCGCAGAGGCTCCGCACGGCGCGTTCGCAGCCGAGCTGGCCCGGCTCGCGGAGAGCGCCGCATGATGGGCCGGCTCTACTCCGGTGCCCTGCGTGACGGAGGCCCGTTGGAGGCGGTCTATCCCGACGGGAGCCGGGTGGCGGTGCCGGTGGAGTCGTGGCGGGGACCGCTGCAACCGGGCGACGTGGGCCTGCTCGACCGCTGTACCGGTGAGACCCTCGACGTCGGGTGCGGCCCGGGACGGCTCGCTGCCTCGCTACGGCGGCGCGGCGTCCCATCGGTCGGCATCGACGTGAACCCCGACGCGCTCCGGCTCGCCCGGGCGGCCGGTGCACGCGTGCACCGGTGCTCGGTGTTCGGCGACGTCCCTCGTCCCGGCCGCTGGACCACCATCCTGCTCGTGGACGGCAACATCGGCATCGGCGGAGTCCCCGTGGTGCTGCTCCGCCGGATCGGCATGCTGTTGTCGCCCAACGGCCGCGCGCTCGTCGAGGTGGAGGGTCCGGACTCCGCCAGCAGTCGTACCCGGCTCAGGCTGGCCAGCGGCGAGGGCCTGTCGCAGCCGTTCCCGTGGGCGCACCTGTCCCTGCGCGACACCAACGGCGTCGCAGCGCTGGCGGGGCTGCGCGCCGACGAGTCGTGGCAGGACTCCGGCCGCTGGTTCGTCGCGCTGCGACACGCCTGAGCCCTACCATCGACGAAGAGGCTGTGACGCGCATGGTGCCGAGGGTCCTGACCGACAAGCCGCCCTTCTGGCCGAGGTTCACCAGCCCGGTCCGGTCGACGGCGATGACCGCCCGGCTCGGCCGGGTGCTCGGGATCATGTTCGGGATCTGCTTCGTCACCGGCCTGGCCAGCCACTACCAGTACCAACCCTGGAACTGGCTGCCCGAGCCGGCGAGCCCGGTGTGGCTCTACCGGGTGACTCAGGGGACCCACGTCGTCACCGGGATCGCCTGCATCCCGCTGCTCCTCGTGAAGCTCTGGTCGGTCTATCCGAACCTGTTCCGCTGGCCGGCCGTGCGGTCGGCGGCGCAGGCGATCGAGCGACTCTCGGTCTTCGTGCTCGTCTCGTCGTCGCTCCTCCAGCTGTTCACTGGGTTCTTCAACATCCTCGGCTGGTACCCGTGGCCGTGGCACTTCGTCCGGGTGCACCACTACCTGGCGTACGTGGTCATCGGCTCGATCCTGCTGCACATCGCCGTCAAGCTCCCCGACATCGCCTACGGTCTCCGCACCCGCGTCGCCGACGGCGACGTGCTCACCGAGACACCGTGGAGCGACAACCCGGACTCGCACAGCAACGCCGGCGTCGACGTGCTGCCGCCGCCACCGGAGGCCATCAGCCGCCGCGACCTCCTTCTGGTCACGGGCGCCGGTGTGGGCCTGGTGATCGTCACCACCGCTGGGCAGACACTGACGCCCCTGCGTCCGCTGGGCCTGCTGGCGGCCCGGGACCCGGGCAAGGGCACGCAAGGTCTGCCCGTCAACCGCACCGCGCTGCAGGCCGGCGTCGTCCAGACCGCCACGGCCCCCGACTGGACCCTCGAGGTCCAGGGTGACCGGCCCTACCGGATCGACCTGGCCGAGCTCGAGTCGCTCGTCGACCACGAGGCCAGCCTGCCCATCTCCTGCGTCGAGGGCTGGAGCGCCGGTGCGCACTGGCGCGGTGTGCGGCTGCTCGACCTCGTGCTCCGGGCTGGCGGCAGCTCCGCGTCGCGTGTGCGCCTCGTGTCGCTGCAGACCCGCGGCGCCTTCGGGAGCAGTGCCATCGAGGGTCCGCAGGTGGCGCACGCCCTGCTGGCGACTCATCTCAACGGGCAGCGGCTCGACATCGACCACGGCTATCCGTTGCGGCTGATCGCGCCCAACCGGGCCGGGGTGCTCAACACCAAGTGGCTGACGAAGATCGTGGTGAGCTGACGTGCGACGGTGGCGCCGGGTGCTGGGCGGCGCGGGTGTCCTGCTGCTCGGGTACGGCGGTCTGCAGCTGGTGACCGGCAACTCGGTCGCCGACCTGCTGTCCCTCGCGGTCTGGCTGGTCGCCGCGGTGGCGATCCACGACGGACTGGTCTCGCCCACCGTCCTCGGGGCCGGCGCGCTACTGCACCGCCTGCCTCCCGGGCCGCGCCGGTTCGCCCAGGCCGGGCTGGTCGTGGGGGCGATGCTCGTCGTGATCGCCGTCCCGCTGATCCACCGCGAGGGCACCCAGCCGGAGAGCAAGGCGCTGCTGCTGCGCGACTACGGCGCGAACCTCGCCGTGCTGCTGTCACTGGTCGCGGTGGTCAGCGTGGTCGCCTACGTCGTGCACGTCGTACGCGCACGCGGCGATAGCCGCCGCGCGGTGTCCGACCCGAGCCGGGGCTAGCGTCCCCGGCACCTCCGGCGTGTGAGTGCCGGTCCTGCGGTCTGCTGACGTCGAGGAGCCCCGGCTCGTCGGCAGGGGTAGCGTCGCTCGGCATGACCGTCCCGCTGCACGTCCGGGAGGCCGGCTCCGGCCGCCCCGTCGTCCTGCTGCACGCCTTCCCGCTGTCGTCAGCGATGTGGCTCGACCAGCGGAACGCGTTGGGGGACCGCTACCGCGTCATCACCCCGGACCAGCGCGGCTTCGGCGGCTCGCCGCTGGGCGACGACCCGCCGTCGCTCGACGCGGCCGCCGACGACCTGGCCGCGGTGCTCGACGGGCTGGGTCTTGACCGGGTCGTCCTGGGCGGTCTGTCGATGGGCGGCTACGCCGCGATGGCGTTCCTGCGTCGGCACCCCGGCCGGGTGAGCGCCCTGGTGCTGGCGGACACCAAGGCCGGTGTCGACGCGCCGGAGGCTGCCGCCAATCGGGAACGCATCGCGACCCGGCTGGAGGCCGACGGCAGCATCGACGTGCTCGTCGAGGACGTGCTGCCGGCACTTGTCGGCGCCACGACGGTGCGCGAGCGGCCGCTCGCGGCGGGACGGGTGCGGGGGCTGCTGTCGTCGGCGCCGCCCGCGGCGGCCGCGTGGGCGCAACGGGCCATGGCCGCGCGCCCGGACTCCCTGCCCACGCTGCGCGAGACCGACGTCCCTGCCCTGGTCCTGCGCGGCGACGAGGACGCGCTGTCGTCGCAGGACGACGCCGAGGCCATGGCCGAGGCGCTGCCGCAGGCCCGGCTGGTCGTGCTGCCCGGTGCCGGGCACCTCACCGCGGTCGAGGTGCCGGAGGCGTTCGGCAAGACGGTCGGCGCGTTCCTCGACGGGCTGCCGGGGGGCTGAGACAGCCGCTCGCTCGCGGCGTCGTCGAGTTCGCCGAGCCCCGTTCGGCATGCGCCGCGATCGAGCGCCGTCGCGGGTCACCGGCTCAGGAGTCTGACCTCGCCTCGATCGCGTCCAGGTCGCGCACGGCGTAGCGGTGGTGCTCCCACTCCTCGGAGAGGATCACGTGCAGGGACGAGAGGACGGTCTCCGGGTACTCGGGGGCATGGGGATTCCTGCGCGTCGCGGCCAGCGCCTCCGAGGTGACGGCGGCGAGGAAGTCGCGCACCATCGCGACGCGACCCGCGCGGACCTCGAGCACCTCCGCGTACGACGGCGTTACCGTGCTGAAGACCGACTTGTCGCGGCCGTCGGCCTCAAAGCTGGCGTCCGGTTGCCCGATGGGGTGGAACGGCTGTTCGATCTCCAGGATCGATCGGCCCAGCCACGCGTCCGTGGCAAGCACCAGGTGCCGCAGTGTCTGTGCGAACGACCACTCGCCACCCACCGACACGTCGACCGTGCCGGCCGGCATCGCCGCGACCCGCTCGAGCGTGGCCGCCCAGGTGCGCTCGAGCGCGGCCCAGGCCGCGCGCAGGCCCTCCGGGTCCCCGGCGCGGCGGTCTGCGCGGCCGGGAAAGCGGCGGTTGAGCTCGGCCTCGACGAGTGGGATCACGTCGACGCCATTGACGCGCAGGAACCCCTCGCCGTCGAAGAGCCACGGCGCGTCGATGTCCGCCCCCAGCACGTCGACCGCACGCATCTCGACGCCGGACAGGTCAGCCCTGACGAACCGGGTGCCACGCAAGTCGGCGTCGACGAACTCCGCTCCCCGCAGGTCGTCGGAGCCGGTGAACGTTGCCATGACTTCTCCTTGTCACCTGCTGCTCCATCGTCGCGTGCATGATCGGTGATCCACACCGGATCGTTGTGGAAGAGCCAGGGACTGTGGATTTAACGGTGTTTCGGCCCGATTCGCTGACGAGTGTCGGCGGGGAGGTGCCGTGATGGACACGACACTGGACAGCATGGCCACGAAGAAGAAGCCCGAGCCCTCGGCTGAAGAGATCGCGGCGAAGGAGC
>JBBRVW010000011.1:0-99224 GCA_038246545.1 Actinomycetes bacterium
CCGGCTCGACCTACACTCCGATCACGCTGGCGCACGCCACCCTGCAGCCCGGCGCCTCTCTGACACTGCCGTGGGACCCGGCGTACAACGCCCTCGTCTACGCCCTCGCCGGCTCCGGCACCGTCGGCGCCGAGGGCCGGCCGCTGCGGTCCGGGCAGCTCGCGCTGCTCGGGGCCGGCGACACGATCACGGTCCGCGCCGACGCCGGCCAGGAGGCGCGCAGCCCCGAGCTGGACGTCCTCGTGCTCGGCGGCCGCCCGATCCGCGAGCCGGTCGCCTGGTACGGCCCGTTCGTCATGAACGAGGAGTCCGAGCTCCGGCAGGCGTTCGAGGACTTCCGGGCGGGGAAGCTGGGCACCATCCCGGCCCAGGGCGCCGCCAGCGCCTGACCCGCCACCGCCCCGCCGCACGGCGGGCCAGCCACCGGCCCCGGTCCCTCCACGACCGGGGCCGGTCCGCGTCCGGGGGCGACCGGACAGCCGGCGGGACAACGAGCGAGGTGGCCCCGCCCGGGGGTCGGGAACCACCCGTGCAGCGGGGCCACTCCTGTGCGTGGCAGCCGCGTGCCCGGCTGCTGAACGCCCGCGGGCTCCTGACCCGCCGGGCGTAGGGTCGAGGGATGGGTACCTTGCTAGCGGTCCTGGCCACCCTCGCGTTCAGCTCGTGCGCCGTCGTGGTGGTGCTCCGGAGCGCCGTGCGGGCGCTCCGCAGTCGCCTGACCGTCCTGCGCGATGCGGCCGGGCTCCGGGCCCGGGCCTACGGCGTCGGGCCGGCGGCGGAGGTGGCCCGGCTGCGCCGCGAGATGGAGCGCTCGCTCGGCGGGGCCCGGCGCG
Organism: Actinomycetes bacterium; assembly: GCA_038246545.1. Taxonomy (GTDB): domain Bacteria; phylum Actinomycetota; class Actinomycetes; order JACCUZ01; family JACCUZ01; genus JBBRVW01. The sequence goes on from JBBRVW010000011.1 coordinate 834, forward strand.
CCCTCGCAGCCGCCCGCGCGGTGCACGCACCGGTCGGCGACGTGCGCTCGCTGCTCGGCCGCCTCGAGCTCGCGGCACGTGGGGTCGACGCCGAGCTGCGGGTGCTCGAGGCCCAGCCGGACCGTAGCCGGGTGCCGGCCGGGCTGGACACCGCGCGCGTCCGCGCCGGCATGGTCACGACGGCTGCCGCCGAGCTGGTCGACGGGCTGCTGCATGCCGCCGGGCACCGGGACGACGAGCTCGCCCTGCTGCACGCCACCTGTGCCGTCGAGGCGGAGGCGCTCCGGTCGTCCGGGCAGGTGCCCCACCGGCACCTGACCAGCCGCTAGTCCGCTAGGGCCGCTCGTCGACGCCGTACGTGTCGGCCATCTGCACCACGTGCTCGGGCAGCCGCCCGGAGAGCACGTCCTGAAGCGTGACGTCCTCGAGCACGTGGCGCAACGAGCCGCGCACGGCGATCCACACGGTGCGCAGGGCCTCGGTCGGGCCGTCGTAGGCGAGCGAGGCAGGGCTGGTGTCGCGGACGGTGGCAAGCGGTCCCTCGACCGCGCGGATGACGTCGGCGATGGCGATCTCGGACGCCGGCTTGGCCAGCCGGTATCCACCCTCGGGGCCGCGCCGGCTGACCAGCAGCTTGTGCTGCCTGAGCTGGCGGAGGATCTCGAGCAGGAACTTCAGCGGGATCTGCTGCGCCGTCGCGAGGTGCTCGGCCTTGACCGGCTCGACCTTGCCGTCGGCGGCGAGCTGCACCAGCGCGCGCACGGCGTAGTCGACCCTCGCTGACACGCGCATGGACACATGCTCTCAGGAGCCGCCGCCCGGCCGTGCATCCGACGGCCCGCACACAGCAGAAGCCCCGTCATGCCGACGCGACGGACGACGATCACCGCCAGCACCCGACCCGAGCCGACACCCGTGGGCCGGCGCCCGGAGGAGCCGGCCCCTCGCGTCGACGACCGGCGTCAGGAGTCGAAGTCGAGCTCGACGTCCTCGGAGACCGGCACCGACTGACACGCCAGCACGAACCCGGCGGCAGTCTCCTCGGAGTCCAGCGCGTAGTTGCGCTCCATCGTCACCTCGCCGGACACGACCTTCGCCCGGCAGGTGCCGCAGACGCCGCCCTTGCAGGCGTACGGCGCGTCCGCGCGCACCGCGAGGACGGCGTCCAGGATGCGCTGGCCGGTCCGCGGGACCCGCACCGTCGACGACCGCCCGTCGAGGGTGACGACGACGCTGCTCGTACCGGCCGCCCGCTCCTCCTCGGGCGACACCGACTCGCGTGGTGCCTCGCCCTCGACGTGGAACAGCTCGGTGTGGACGTGCTCCGCTCCGACGCCGGCCTCGGCGAGCACCGCACGCGCCCCCTCGACCATCGCGAACGGTCCGCACAGGAACCACTCGTCGACCGTCTCGGGCGGCACCAGCGCCGAGAGCAGCCGGCGCAGGCGCGGCGGGTCGAGCCGCCCGCTGAGCAGCTCGGCCTCCTGCACCTCGCGGGACAGTACGTGGACCAGCCGGAAGCGACCCGGGTAGCGGTCCTTGAGGTCGGCGAGCTCCTCGAGGAACATCACCGACCCCACCGTGCGGTTGCCGTAGAGCAGCGTCACCGTGCTCGCCGGCTCGACCGCCAGCACCGTGGCGACGATCGAGATGACCGGTGTGATGCCGCTGCCCGCCGCGACCGCGCAGTAGTGCCGGGCCTGCGCCGGGTCCACCCGCGGCGTGAAGCGGCCGGTGGGCGTCATCACCTCGACCTCGTCGCCCACCTGCAACGTGGACGTGGCGTGCGTCGAGAACGCGCCGCCGTCCAGCCGCTTGACGCCGATCCGCAGCCGGCCCTCGGTCGCCGGAGCGCAGATCGAGTAATTGCGGCGAACCTCCGCGCCGCCGACCTCGGTCCGCAGCGTCAGGTGCTGGCCCGCGTCGAAGGCGTAGGCCCCGCGAAGGTCGTCGGGCACGGCGAACGTGATGGCCACCGCGTCGTCGGTCAGCGGCTCGACGGACGCGACCCGTAGCGGGTGGAAGGTCCCGTGCCGGCGACCGCCGTCGACGACGGTCGCCGTGGCACCGGTGAGGTCGGCCGTCATCAGGGCACGGCCTAGAGGGCCTTGAAGTGGTCGAACGGCTCGCGGCAGTCCTCGCACACCCACAGCGACTTGCACGACGTCGAGCCGAACCGGCTGGACTCGCGGGTCCGGGGGCTGCCGCACTGCGGGCAGCGCGCCGACAGCGCGACCGCGACCGGACCCGCCTCGCGCACCGTGCGGACGGACGGCGGCGCGATGCCGTAGTCGGCCAGTGCCTGCCGCCCGGCGTCGGTCATCCAGTCGGTGGTCCATGCCGGCGCGAGCACGGTGCGTACCTCGACGCGGTCGAACCCGGTGCCGCGCACCGCCTGCTCGACGTCACGCCGGATGACGTCCATCGCCGGGCAGCCGGAGTAGGTCGGTGTCACCGTCACCACCGCGGTGCCGTCGTCGCGCACCTCGACCTCGCGCAGGACGCCGAGGTCCGCGATGGTCAGGACCGGCACCTCCGGGTCGAGCACCCGGGCCGCCGCCGCCCACGCCGCCGACCTGTCAGCCCCTGAGGGCCGTATCCGGCCCTCAGGGGCTGACAAGTTCGCGGTGCTCACCAGGACGCTCCGGGGTGGGCGCGGTGCAGGTGCTGCATCTCCGCGAGCAGGTAGCCCATCGCCTCGGTGTGGACGCCACGGCGACCACCGGCGGGCGGCGTGCGCACGCCCTCGGGCCGGACCAGTGTCGCCTCGGCCAGCACGCCGTCGACGTAGGCGTCCCAGCCGGCGCGCAGCGTCGACGCGTCCACCGCCACGCCGTCGGCCACCAGCGACTGCTCCAGCTCGTCGGTGCCGAACAGCTCGTCGACGTACGGCCACACCCGCTCCAGCCCGGCCTGCATCCGCAGGTGCGACTCGTCGGTGCCGTCCCCGAGCCGCAGCACCCACTGCGTGGCGTGGTCGCGGTGGTAGTCGACCTCCTTGACGGCCTTGCCCGCGACGGCGGCCAGGGTCTCGTCGGCGGACGACGTCAGCCCGCGGTGCAGGGCGAGCTGGTAGGTCGAGAACAACAGCTGCCGCGCCATCGACACCGCGAAGTCCTCGTTGGGCAGCTCGACCAGGTGCACGTTGCAGAGCTCGCGCTCGTCGCGCAGGTACGCGAGGTCGTCCTCGGTGCGACCGGCACCCTCGACCTCGCCCGCGTAGCTGAGCAGCGTGCGAGCCTGGCCGAGCAGGTCGAGGCCGATGTTGCCGAGGGCGACGTCCTCCTCCAGCTGCGGGGCGCGGGTCACCCACTCGCCGAGCCGGTGGGAGAGGACGAGCGCGTCGTCGCCGATCCGCAACGCGTACGTCGCGACGGCGGGCATCGTCGTCACGTTCACAGGTGCTGGACCTCAGCCGGGATCTCGTAGAACGTCGGGTGCCGGTAGGCCTTGTCGGCGGCCGGGTCGAAGAAGGAGTCCTTCTCGTCGGGGCTCGAGGCCACGATCGCGTTGGCCGGCACCACCCACAGGGAGACACCCTCGGACCGGCGGGTGTAGATGTCGCGGGCGTTGCGCAAGGCCATCGTGGCGTCCGGCGCGTGCAGGCTGCCGACGTGCTGGTGGTTGAGCCCGCGGCGGGACCGCACGAAGACCTCCCACAGCGGCCAGTCGGTGCTCATGCCGCGCCTGCCGTGGCCGGTCGACGCGCCGACTGCTTGGCGGCGTACGCCGTGGCGGCCTCGCGCACCCAGGCACCCTCGTCGTGGGCCCTCCGGCGGTGCTCGATCCGCTGCTGGTTGCACGGCCCGTTGCCCTTGAGCACGGCGAAGAACTCCGGCCAGTCGATGTCACCGAACACGTAGTGCCCGGTCGCCTCGTCGAGGTGCAGGTCGGGGTCGGGCAGCGTGAGCCCGAGGACCTCGGCCTGCGGCACGGTCATGTCGACGAACTTCTGGCGCAGCTCGTCATTGCTGAACCGCTTGATGCCCCAGGCCATCGACTGCGCCGAGTTCGGCGACTCGTCATCGGGCGGCCCGAACATCATCAGCGACGGCCACCACCACCGGTCGACGGCGTCCTGTGCCATCGCCTTCTGCCCGGGCGTCCCGTGCGAGAGCGTGTGCAGGATCTCGAAGCCCTGCCGCTGGTGGAACGACTCCTCCTTGCAGATGCGCACCATCGCGCGGGCGTAAGGGCCGTACGAGCAGCGGCAGATCGGCACCTGGTTGACGATCGCGGCGCCGTCGACCAGCCAGCCGATCGCGCCCATGTCGGCCCAGGTGAGGGTGGGGTAGTTGAAGATCGAGGAGTACCTCTGCCGGCCGGCGTGCAGCAGGTCGAGCAGCTCGGCGCGGTCGATGCCCAGCGTCTCCGCGGCGGAGTAGAGGTACAGCCCGTGGCCGGCCTCGTCCTGGACCTTCGCCAGCAGGATCGCCTTGCGGCGCAGGCTCGGCGCCCGGGTGATCCAGTTGGCCTCGGGCTGCATCCCGATGATCTCGGAGTGCGCGTGCTGGGCGATCTGACGGATCAGCGTCTTCCGGTAGCCCTCCGGCATCCAGTCGCGCGGCTCGACCCGGTCGTCGGCGGCGATCAGCGCGTCGAACTCGCGCTCGAGGGCGGTCTCCGGCCCGGTGTCCGGCAGCTCTGTCACGGGTCCGAGCCTACGCGGTCGGTGTGACAGACGTCCACCTGCTGGCGCCGGTCATGTCACATGGCGGCAGGGTGACTGGCCGGGCGGGTCCCGGGCCTCCTCCGACCCGCCCTCGCCGGCCGGGTACCTGAGGGCGTCCTAGTCTTCTCGCCGTGCAGCCGCTGACCGACCCGGACGAGATCGCCCGGCGCAGCGCCGAGGTGATGCTCGGCGACGACCGCGCGTCCGCCGCCGCCGGCATCGCCCTCGTCGAGGTAGCGCCTGGTCGGGCGACAGTGACGATGACCGTCCGGCCGGACATGGTCAACGGTCACGACATCGCGCACGGCGGCTTCGTCTTCCTGCTGGCCGACACGGCGTTCGCGGTGGCCTGCAACAGCTACGGGCAGAGCACGGTGGCGGCCGGCTGCGACATCGCGTTCGTCGACGCGGCCCGCGCCGGTGACGAGCTCACCGCCATCGCCGAGGAGCGGCACCGGGCCGGGCGGAGCGGTCTCTACGACGTGTCGGTGCGGCGGGCCGACGGCTCCGTGGTCGCCGAGCTCCGGGGCCGCAGCCGCACCATCGCCGGCACCCTCGTGGTCCAGGAGGAGACGCAATGAGCGAGGCCTTCCTGGTCGACGGCGTCCGCACCCCCATCGGCCGGTACGGCGGGGCGCTGGCCCCTGTGCGACCCGACGACCTCGCGGCGCACGCGCTGCGCGCCCTCGTCGATCGACTGCCGTCGGTCGACTGGTCGGCCGTCGACGACGTCGTCCTGGGCTGCGCCAACCAGGCCGGCGAGGACAACCGCAACGTCGCCCGGATGGCCCTTCTGCTCGCCGGCCTGCCCGACTCGGTCTCCGGGACCACCGTGAACCGGCTCTGCGGGTCGGGCGCCGACGCGGTGGCGATCGCCGCCCGTGCGGTCCGGGCCGGGGAGTCCGACCTGGTGGTGGCGGGCGGCGTCGAGAGCATGAGTCGCGCACCGTTCGTCATGGGCAAGTCGACGGCGCCGTACGCCCGGGACGTGGCGATGCACGACACGACGCTCGGCTGGCGGTTCGTCAACCCCGCGATGGAGCACCGCTACGGCACCGACTCGATGGGCGAGACCGCCGAGAACGTCGCGATGGAGCGCGGTGTCTCGCGCGCCGACCAGGACGCGTTCGCCCAGCGCTCGCAGGAGCGAACGGCGAAGGCGCGGGCCGCCGGCCGGCTCGCCGAGGAGATCGTGCCGGTCACCGTCCCGGCCCGCCGCGGCGAGGGCACGGTCGTCGACACCGACGAGCACCCGCGCCTCACCACGGTCGAGTCGCTGTCCGGCCTGCGCCCGGCCTTCCGCGACGGCGGCAGCGTCACCGCCGGCAACTCCTCCGGGATCAACGACGGGGCCGCCGCACTGCTCGTCGCCTCGGAGGGCGCCGTCGCGCGCTACGGCCTCACACCGCTCGCCCGGGTCACGGGCGCCGCGACTGCCGGTGTCGCGCCACGCGTGATGGGGCTCGGCCCGGTGCCGGCGACCCGGCGACTGCTCGGCCGCGCAGGCGTCGCCGTGGGCGACCTCGACGTCGTCGAGCTCAACGAAGCCTTTGCGGCACAGGCCCTCGCCGTGCTGCGCGACCTCGGCCTGCCCGACGACGCCGAGCACGTCAACCCCAACGGGGGCGCCATCGCGCTCGGGCACCCGCTCGGCATGAGCGGGGCACGGCTCGTCCTGACCGCCGCCCGCGAGCTCGGGCGCCGTGATGCCCGGCGCGCGGTGGCGACGATGTGCATCGGGATCGGGCAGGGCATCGCGGTGCTCCTCGAGCGGTGACCATGCCGTCGCGGTGCGTGCCGTCGCGGTGGGTCGTTATCCAGCCGTAACATCGGCGCATGCCTCGCCGGAGCGGTCCCCTGCCGTTCGCCCTCAACATCGCAATCACCAACGCATGGGTCAGCCAGCTGTTCGACCAGGAGCTCGAGAAGCGCGGCATCGCGCCCTTCCAGAGCGGGACCCTGATGGTCCTGCACCGGCTCCAGCCGGTCACGCCGTCCGACCTGCAGGCCGTGATGGGCGTGCCGCCGACGACGCTGCGCAACCGCATCAACGAGCTGGTCGCCGCCGGGCTGGTGGAGCGCATCCCGCACCCGCAGGACGGTCGGTCGCACCTGCTGCGAACCACCGCCACGGCGCAGCCGGTCGTCACGGCCTCCCAAGCCGCCGGTCGGCAGGTGCAGAAGCTGCTGACGCAGGCCGGCTTCGACGTCAGCGGCGTCCTGGCCCTGCAGCTCGACGCGCTGCGGGCGGCGGCCATCGGCCTGGTCGCCGACGGCGGCGCCGCGGGCCGCGGTTCCCTGACCACAGGGCCCTGGTGACCGGGGCGACCTGACCGCCGAGGGGCAGGGGCTGGCACGCCCCTGCCCCTCCCCGGTCCCCGTCCGCCGGGCCCGTACGGCGGACGGGCACCGGGTCACGACGGCTACGAGCTGACGAACAGGTCGCCGTACGGCCAGGAGCCGAAGGGCGCCCAGAGGTACACGTGGCCGTCCTTGCCCGACGCCGAGCCGACCTTCGAGCCGGCGACCCGCTGGTCACGACCGAACCGCGTCGGGATGACCCACACGTTGGCCATGGCCTCCTTGTTCAGCTCCTTCCAGACTTCCGCCTGGGCGGCCCGGTCGGTCATCGCCTTCGCCTCGGCCGCCTTCTGGTTGAAGGCCTTGTCGTTGCCGTGTGAGAGGTCGAAACCACCGGTCGGCGTGAACAGCTCGGGGATCACCGTCGACGCGTTGGACCAGTCCGGCCCCCAGCCGGCGAGGACGAGGTCGCCCTCCTTGGCCGGGTCGAGGACGATGCCGTAGAACTGCCCGGCCTCGATCGGGTTCGGCCGCACCTTGATGCCGGCCCTGGCGAGGGAGCCCACGAGCGCCGCGGCTCCCTTGTCGTTGGCCGGCGTCTGCGGGTAGTCGTACTGCAGGGTCTTCATCGGCTCGCCGGAGCCGGCGACGAGCGCCTTCGCGGCCTCGGGGTCACCGGTCTCGGGCACCTTCTGGCCGAGCAGCGAGTCCCACATGCCCGAGGGGGCGTAGTCGGCCGGCAGGTTCGGCTTGACGACGCCGTCGGCGAGGTCGCCGGCGTACTCACCACCGGCGACCTGCCGTAGCTGGGCGCGGTCGAGGGCGATCGCGATCGCCTTGCGCTGGTCCAGATTCGGCACCTTCGAGGTGTTCACGGCGATGTAGCGGACGAACGGGTCGAGCTCGTTGGTACGACGATCCGCGAACCGGTCGGCACCGAAGGCGGTCGCCAGGTTCGACGGGTCGATGGTGTCGCCAGTGGTGAGTGCCTTCTGGTCGTCACCCGAGTCCTGGATGAGCCGCTGGTCGATCACGGCGGTCTCGAGCCCGAACTTCACGACGATCTTGTCGGGGTGCGCCCCGCGGTAGTCGTCGGTGTCCTTCGCCCAGTTCTCGTTGCGGACGAGGACCAGCTGGCTGCCCTTGTCGTAGCTCTCGATCTTGTACGGGCCGCTCGAGACCGGCTTGTCGTCGTACTTCTCACCGGTATCCGACGCCTTGGGGACCGGGCTGAACGCCAGCAGGGTCACGGTGTAGTTGAAGTCGCCGACCGGTGACCTGAGGTGGAAGACCACCGTCTTGTCGTCGGTGCACTCGACGGCCTTGTCGAACGCCGCCGTGTCGTTGCCCTTGGTGACGTAGGGGCCCTGGTAGACGGAGTTGCCGTCCTTGTCGGTGGGGATGTCGAGCATCGAGATCGCGTAGGTGGGACCGTCGGTGATGATGTCGGTGGCGAACGTCCGCGAGACGCCGTACTTGACGTCGGCGCAGGTGATCGGCGAACCGTCCTCGAAGGTCACCCCGTCCTTGAGCGTGAAGGTCCACGTCTTGGCGCCGTCGGACGACTGCCCGGTGTCGGTGGCCAGGTCGGGGGTCAGCTCTGTCGAGGTCGTGCCGTCGGGGCTGTACTTGTACGCGGTCAGGGTGCGCTGCAGGTACCCGTTGGCGAACGCGAGGTCCTCGCCGGTGTAGTTGCGCTGCGGGTCCAGGTGCTGGAACTGGTCCTGCAGGGTGAGGAACGTCAGCGTCCCCCCGTCGGTCGGCTGCTCCGAACCGGTGGACCCCGAAGGGCCGCCGTCTCCACTGCCGCTGCCGCAGCCGGCCGCCATGAGGGCCAGGGCAGCCACCGCGGCCAGCCCCCGAACCGTTCTGGTCGTACGCGTCATCGAGCTCTCCCTCTGTGTCGGGTGAGCAGAAAGTAGCGCCGATCCGCGCTATACGACTCGGTCAGCCACGCAACCGATGCGCAGTCGTGACGACCCTGTTACCGCCGGACGGCGGTATCTCAGGGGAGCGGAAGGAACGTTAGACCGAGAAGTCGACACCCTGGGCGAGCGGGAGCTCACCGCTGTAGTTGACGGTGTTGGTGGCCCGGCGCATGTAGGCCTTCCACGAGTCGGAGCCCGACTCGCGCCCGCCGCCGGTCTCCTTCTGGCCGCCGAAGGCACCGCCGATCTCGGCGCCGGACGTGCCGATGTTCACGTTGACGATGCCGCAGTCCGCCCCGTCGGCCGCGAGGAAACGCTCCGCCTCCGCCTGGTCGCCGGTGAAGATCGACGAGGACAGACCCTGGGGCACGGCGTTCTGGAGCGCCACCGCCTCCTCCAGGTCCCCGTAGGTCAGCACGTGCAGCAGCGGTGCGAACGTCTCCTGCCGGACGACGTCGCCCTGCGACGCCGAGCGGGCCACGGCCGGCGCCACGTAGTAGGCGTCCGGTGCGAGGTCGGCGAGCACCCGGTCACCGCCGACCAGCACCTCGCCACCATCGGCGCGGACGTCGCCGAGCGCAGCCTGCAGCGCGTCGAACGCCTTGGCGTTCACCAGCGGGCCGACAAGGGTCCCGGCGTCGAACGGGTTGCCGACCGGCAACCGTCGGTAGGCAGCGACCACCCGGTCGAGGAGGTCGTCGGCCACCGACTCCTGCACGATCAGCCGGCGGAGCGTCGTGCAGCGCTGGCCGGCGGTGCCGGCCGCGGCGAAGACGATCCCGCGGACGGCCAGGTCGAGGTCGGCCGAGGCGGAGACCACCGTCGCGTTGTTGCCACCGAGCTCGAGCAGGCTCGTGCCGAACCGGGACGCGACCCGCGGACCCACCGCGCGGCCCATCCGCACCGACCCGGTCGCGCTGACCAGCGGCACGCGCGGGTCATCGACCAGCCGCTCCGCGACCGCCGCGTCGCCGAGCACCAACTGGCCGAGGCCCGCCGGCGCACCGACGTCGGCCGCCGCGCGGTCCAGCAGCGCCGAGCACGCCAGCGCCGTCAACGGGGTGAGCTCCGACGGCTTCCACACGACCGGGTCGCCGCACACCAGCGCGACCGCGGTGTTCCACGACCACACCGCCACCGGGAAGTTGAAAGCCGAGATGACCCCGACCACGCCGAGCGGGTGCCAGGTCTCGGCCAGCCGGTGCCCGGGGCGCTCCGACGGCATCGTGCGGCCGTACAGCTGGCGGGACAGCCCGACGGCGAAGTCGCAGATGTCGACCATCTCCTGGACCTCGCCGCGGGCTTCCGACCGGATCTTGCCGACCTCCAGCGACACCAGGTCGGCGAGGTCGTTGAGGTGCTCGCGCAGCAGCTCGCCGAGCCGCTTGACCAGTGCGCCGCGCACCGGGGCCGGCGTCACCCGCCAGACCAGGAACGCCTCGTGCGCCGCGGTCACGGCCCGGTCGACGTCCTCGGTCGTCGACCAGGCGACCGGCACCAGTTCGGTGCCGAGCACCGGCGTCCGCGACCGGCCCTCCCCGGTCAGCCGCGTGCCGTCGACGCCGCACCGGCCCAGTGCCCGGCGCGCCACCTCGCAAAGCTCGTCGGCCGTGGGCATCCTCGTGCTGGTCATCGGGTGCCTTCCGGTGTCATCGTGAGCGCCGCGCGCAGCGCATCGGTGCCGAGCAGACCGTACGGGTCGAGGGCGCGCTTCACCGCGGCCAGGGCGGCCAGGCCGCCGGGCGCCAGCTGCTGCCGCCACCGGTCGACGTTCACCGGACCGAGTCCGTGCTCGGCCGAGAACGAGCCCCCGTGCCGGGCGACCACGTCATAGACGGCGCTGCGCAGCGCGGTACCCGCGGAGTCCTCCGTGCCCGGCGCCAGCACGACGTTGAGGTGCAGGCCGCCGTCGCCGACGTGGCCGAAGTCCGCCAGCGTCGCGTCCGGTGCGGTCCGCCGAACGACCTCGCCGACCTCCGCGCGCACGGCGCCGATCGCGCCGCGTGGCACGGCCACGTCGAGGCCCAGCACCGGGCCGGCCCGGGCCAGCGCCTCGCTCACCGCGTGCCGGAGGCCCCAGGCCCGCGCGGGCGGCATCAGCGCCGCATCCTCGAGCAGCGGTCCCAGCGACTCGAGTGCGGCGAGCAGCCGGTCGCGCGCCTGGTCGCCCTCGACCTCGACGAGCAGGACGTCGGCCGGCTCACGCCCGGGGAACGGGTCGGTGACCGCGTCGACGTGCGCGACGGTCAGCCGCAGCGCGGCACCGGAGACCAGCTCGAGGGCGCCGAGGCCGGTGCCGAGCGCCCGCTCGAGCAGCGAGCAGACCTCGACGAGCGGACCTGCCGGGACCATCAGGGCGGTGGCGCGCCCGGAGGGCCGGTGCGCGAGCTCGAAGGTGGCGGCCGCGACCACGCCCAGCAGGCCGGCCGAGCCGACGGCGAGGTCGGCGAGGCGCAGGTCGTCGTTCTTCTTCCGCAACGGGCGGAGGTCCCCGACGAGGGTCGCGTCGTCGTCGGCGAGCACCACCTGCAGCCCGAGCAGGCGGCGCCGTACGTCGCCGTGCCGCAGCACGCGGGCACCTCCGGCGTTGGTAGCCACGACACCGCCGACGGACGGGTCGGAGGAGAGGTCGACGGGCAGCTCGAGACCGTGCGACGAGACGGCCGCGTCGACCGCCGACAGCAGCACCCCCGCGCCGGCGGTGACGGCACGGTCCTCGACGTGGACGTCCAGCGGTGCGGTCAGCCGAGCCGTGCTCAGCACCCCGGTGACGCCGGACCCGTCGGGCACCGACGAGCCGACCAGGCCGGTGTTCGCGCCCTGCACCACGAACGGCGCGCGTTCGCGGACCGCCCAGCGCACGACCTCGCGAAGCTGAGCCAGGTCCGCGGGCAGCACCACCCAGCCCGGGCGGCCGGCGGCCCCCCGCCACGGCCGGCCGAACGCCGAGAGGTCCTGGTCCGGACCGAGGACGCCCCCGGCCGGCAGCGACGCCGACAGCGCCGCGAGGTCGGGCGTCACAGCACGCTCCGCGTCGCCGACCAGGAGGCCGTCACCTCGGCGGCGTACAGGTCCATCGGGTCGTGGACGTCCCGGCCGAGCACCCCGGACAGCCACTCCGTGTCACGGACGACGCCCGGCACGGACCGGTCCGCGCTGCCGTCGTCGGCCAGGTTGGACCGGAAGATGCCGGCGGCCGATCGCGGCAGGAAGTCCTCGTAGACGACGGGCTCCTGCACCACCCAGCCCTCGTCCACGAGCGCGTCCGGCTCGACGGGCGGTGTCCGGCCGGCGGCCAACCGCGCGGCGACGCCGTGGGCCGGCCGGACGGTGAACCAGGCGAGTCCCGCGCGCGCCAGGCCCCGCTCGGACCCGGGGACCGCCGACGCCCAGGCGGCCGGGTCGGCGGGCAGCGGGTCGACGACGTCGCGGCCGGCCGGCGTCAGCGCGATGCCGCGGGCCTCGACCTCGCCGAAGCGGACCCGCAGCTCGCCCGGGCGGACGGTGCCGTCGGCGGCGCGCATCGGCCTCGGCTCGGCCAGCGCCCGGAACGAGGTCTGCCGTAGCAGCACGTCGGGGCCGTCCCACCGGGGCGGCCCCTGCACCTCGTCGATCATCGTGATCCCGCGCTGCTGCATCCGGTCGTAGAGCAGGTCGATGTCCAGCACCCGCGGCGTCAGGTGGTTGACGTGCGTGGTCGTCACGCCGGCGATGTCGGCAGCCACCCCCGAGACCGCCGACAGCTCGTCGTACCAGGCCTGGTCGATCGGCTCCGTCGACAGCGCGAACGCCGCCGTCGCGAAACCGAGGAAGCGCTCGGCGTCGTCGCCACCGAGCCCGCGGTCGGTCACCGCGCGGTCGGCCAGCGCCAGCAGCTCCGCCGGGAAGAGGGTGCGGGCGTCGAGGAAGGCACGCACGCGGGCCTCGAGAGCGGCGTCGAAGAAGCGGCGGTCCTCCGGCACCAGCACCGAGGTGAAGACCCGGAACGGGTTGGCCGCGAGCTCGGCGGGGTCGACCGGGCGGAACGCTGTCGACACCACCGGCAGCGGCGCCGGCTCGGCGTCGCGCAGGTCGTAGCAGCCGACCGGTGCCATGCCCATCGCCGCGAACACCCGCCCCACCTGCGCCAGCTCCGCCGGGGTGCCCACCCGGATCGCGCCGTGCCGCTCGGCGGTGACCCGCGCGATGCTGCCGAGCCGTTCCGCCGCACTACCCTCACGCTCGAGGACCTCGGCGTTCACCTCGTGCGCAACCTCCACGAGCGTCGTGTACGCCGGTACCTCGCCGCCGTACATCACCGACAGCCGTCGGGCGAACTCCGCCCGCAGGTCCGTCGGCGGGTGCACGGAGACCACGGCCATGGAAGGGAGTCTGTCGTGACCCGCTGGAGCGACGCCACCGGAGGGGCCGGCAGCCACGACTACGCGGCGCGCTTCGACGCCCTCGCCGCCGCCGGTACCGACGTGCACGGCGAGGCGTACTGGTGTCACGCGCTGCTGCCGCCCGGCTCGCGCGTCCTCGACGCCGGCTGCGGCACCGGCCGGGTGGCGATCCGGCTGGCCGAGCTCGGGCACGACGTCGTCGGCGTCGACCTCGACGCCTCGATGCTCGCGGTCGCGCGGGAGCGGGCCCCGGGGCTGCGCTGGGTGCACGCCGACCTCGCGGCGCTCGACCTGCTCGGCGACGGCAGCCCGGCCTTCGAGCTGGTGGTGATGGCGGGCAACATCGTTCCGCTCGTCGCTGCAGGCACCGAGCCGGTCGTGGTCGGGCGGGTTGCGGCGCACCTGGCACCGGGCGGCCTGCTGGTGGCCGGCTTCGGCCTGGACCGCGCCCACCTCCCGCCGGCGGGGGCTGTCATCGACATCGAGGAGTACGACGACTGGTGCACTGCTGCGGGGCTGGCACCGGTGCGCCGGCTGGCGACCTGGGACGGCCGGACGTGGACGCCCGACGCCGGCTACGCGGTCAGCGTGCACCGGCGGCAGCTCGGATAGCGGCTTCGTCGAGTGGCGCGTTGTTGCATCGGTCTGTCCGATTTGCAGGTCTGTCCGATTTGCAGGGTTTTCGCCGACCCGAATGCGCCACTCGACGCACCGGACCGTCAAGGTCTCGGATCGCGAGACGGCGGGACAGAAGGGGCAGTCGCTGCTCACCACCCCTCGTTCCAGGCGCTCTCAGCCCGGCCGAGAACGGCGCCACACGTACCGACGACCTACTTGAGCAGGCTGACCCCGCGGGCGATGACCAGCACGGACAGCATGAGCGCCGACACCGACTCGGTCGTCATCAGCATCTTGGCGCGGTGCGAGAGCGGCATCGTGTCGGTCGGGCTGAAGGCGGAGGAGTTGGTGACGGACACGTACAGGTAGTCGAGGAAGCCCGCCGACCAGTCGGACCTCGCGGCCGAGCGCGCGGCGACCTCGTCGATCGCGTCGTGGTCCTCGTCCTGCGGGAACCGGAAGTCGGCCGGCGGGAGCTGCGAGCGGGGGGCGCGGGTGCGCAGCACCGGACCACCGCGGTCGAGCTCCCAGAAGGCCAGCGCGAACACGATGATGTTGGTCAGCCAGACCTGCGCGGCAGCGAGCAGCAGCGTCCCGCCGTTCTTGGTCGCGCCGTTGACCAGCTGGTCGACCAGCAGCACCAGCGAGCTCAGGTTGGCGGCGGCGATCAGGAGCAGCAGTCCGATCGACACCAAGCGAAGCGCGCGTGTCTCGCGGGTCATCCGCCGGGGGTTGCCCACGAGCAGTGGCACCAGCAGCACCAGCTCGAGCGCTGGTACGACGTAGCGCGGCCCGAACACAAGCGTGCTGGGCAGCAGGACGTAGAGCGCGATCGCCACCAGGATCGCCGCGGCTGCCGGGTAGCGGGGCTCGCCCGGGTGCTCGCGCTTCTCGGCGCCCTTGGTCACTTGCTCACCCTGCCACCGGGAGGGGTCTATGGCAGGGCGGCGCGCGGCGGGGGACGCTAGCTGGACGTGAAGGCGGCCGACGGCGGGTCGAACGCGAGCCGCCGAACGAGCTCGAGCGCCTCGGGCCCGCGGCCGGTTGACTGCGCCCACACCGGCGACCACCGCCGCCCTGTTCGGCGGGGTGTTCCTCGCCGCCGCGGGCGTGAACGAGGTACAGCGGCGCTTCGGCCGGGAGCCCGCGACCGGCTAGGTGTCGCGCGGCGTGCGCGCGGCGACCGCGAGCGCGGCCACCGCAGCCCCCCGCGCGCCGGCCATGTCCAGCTGCGGCACGACCTCGAAGGTCGCGATCCGGCGCTGCTCCTCGCGCAGGTCGGTGCCCTGCTGCACCTGGTCGAGGAACCAGTCCCGGAAGTGTGCCTCCGCCTCGACGACTCCGCCCCCCACGAAGTAGGCGTGCGGGTCGGCGAAGTTCGCCGCGATGGTGAACAGCCGGCCCAGCGCGGCCGCCTGCTGGGCGAAGATCGCGAGGGCCAGCTCGTCGCCCGCGACCGCGAGCCCGCGGACGGCCTTGGCCGCGGCCCGCTCGTCCATCGCTGAGAGCGGGTGCCCGGGGTGCCGGGTCAGCCAGAACGGCAGCAGGTTGTTGAGGATGCCGGTGAGCGACGCGATGCTCTCGACGTCGCCCACGTTTCCGCAGTTGCAGCGCGGCTCGGGCTGGCCGGCCTCGAGGATGCCGTCGAGCGGGATGCGCACGTGGCCGAGCTCACCGGCCATGCCAGCCGCGCCGCGCACGACCTGGCCGCGCTCGACGACACCGCCGCCGAGCCCGGTGCCGACGATGGCGGCGACCGACGACCGGCGGGTTGCGTCGGTGCCGAAGTGCTCGTGGTGGGCGTAGAGGGCCGCGGCGTTGCCGTCGTTGTTGTAGACGACCGGGAGGCCCAGCCGCTTCTCCAGCGCGCCGCGGACGTCGTAGCCCCACCACTCGGGCGCCGAGAAGTTCGTCGCACCCTTCGAGGAGATCACGCCGTCGGCGCTGGCGGGCCCGGGCGTGTCGAGCCCCACGGCCCGCACAGCCGCACGGTCGGTGCCGGTGACCCCGATGACCGTCTCGAGCGCCTCCACCATCGCCTCGACCGCGATCTCGGGACCCTCGGTGACCCTGCTGGGCACCTCGACAAGGCGGTCGACGAGGAAGCTGCCTCCGGGGTCGAGGACGGTCGCGTTGTTGCTGGTGCCGCCGTTGTCGATGCCGACGACGACCCACGAGGCAGCGGTCATGGCGTCAGCCTTCCACGCCCGGCCACGCAACCGGCCGGGCGGGAGTCCCGCTCGGGCGGGGAGGTCAGCACCGACGCGGACCGGTCGTGCCCGGTTCGCGGCAAATGGGGCGAACCCGTGCCGGACCTGTGCGTCCTTGTCCTCGTACTGACTTCGACACGACGGAGACCCTCACCCGATGACTCGACAGTCTTTCGCACCGCTTCGTTCGACCCTGCTCGCCACTGGCGCAGCCGCGCTCCTCGGCACCGGGGCACTGCTCGTGGGCGCCACGACCAGCGGTGCCGCCACCGGAGCAGCGCCGACCACCACGCCTCCGACCAGCGGCACCAGCACGCCGACGGGCAGCACCACGGTCACCGCGACCTCGACGCCCAGCCCCAGCCCGACAGCGACCGGCACACCGTCCCCTCTCACCTGCTTCGGCCTGGTGCCGACGATCATCGGTACCCCCGCCGCTGACACCCTCGTGGGCACTCCCGGCGACGACGTGATCGTCGGCCTCGGCGGCGGCGACACCATCAACGGGCTCGGCGGCGACGACGCCATCTGCGCCGGCGACAACTCGCTGCAGACGAAGGGCGGCAACAGCCCGAACGCCGAGACCACCGGCTACGACGTCGTGCACGGCGGTGCCGGCAACGACCGCATCGACGGGCAGGGCGGCGTCGACAAGCTCTACGGCGACGCAGGCGACGAGCTGCTGCTCGGTGGCGACAACGTCGGCGTCCCGGCCGACGACCCGCTGGCCACCACGGCGTTCGAGTTCCTGCAGGGCGGTGCCGGCAACGACACCCTGCGGGGCGGCCCGGGCACCAACCGGCTCTGGGGGAGCTACGGCGACGACACCCTCGAGGGCGGTGTCGACAACGACCGGCTCTACGGACGCCAGGGCGACGACCGGATGGCCGGCGGCCCGGGTGACGACATCGTCCGCGGCTACACAGGCATCGACACCGGCTACGGGAACCGGGGCAACGACGACCTGCGCGACAAGGTCACGTCGATCGCGGCCGACACGTACTACGGCGGCTACGGCGACGACCTGCTCAAGGGCCGTGGCGGCGACGACAAGCTCGTCGGCGGCCCCGGGGCCGACCAGATCCGTGGCGGAGCGGGCGTGGACACCTGCTCGAGCCCGTCCGGGAAGCCGAACGCGCTGAGCTGCTGAACCCACCCGGGGGGTAGTGGCGGGGCCGGTGCAGGAACTCTGCGCCGGCCCCGTCGTCCGTCCTCGACGGTGGTCACCTGCCGCCGGCGGGCCGGCCTCACCGACCCGGCTACGTGGCAGCCACGGCTGCCCACCGCGTCGTCATGCATCGGGCTCGTCGGCCGGTAGCAGCAGGACGACGCGAGGACCCGGCTGCCGATGAGACCTGCGTCATACGACCCATCACCTGTGGCTCTGCCTCCGAATGCTCGGTGAAGGACCGATGAGCAATCCCTAGCAGAGGACATGTGATCCACCATGCGCACCAAGTCGCGAGTCATCATCTCGATCGCCGCAGTCGCGGTGTCAGCAGCGTCGCTGACCGCCTGCGGCGGGGGCTCTGACGAGTCGTCGGTGAAGCCGGTGGCCGACGTCCCGAACCTCAGTGGCAAGAGCACGGCCGTCGCCCTCGACAGCGGCTTCGTCGACGCGCTCACCACCCTCAAGCTCACGCCGGGCACGCTCGGCGGTGCCACTCTCGACGGGGGCTCGCTGAGCTTCCCGATCACCGGTGGCGAGGTCGCCTACTACAAGCCGGGCACCCGACACCCCTACGTCACCGGCCACATCCAGCACGACAACAGCGGCCTCTCGCTCTCGTCGGGCGGCACCGAGGTCGACCTGACCGACTTCAACATCAACCCGGCCAACTCTCGGCTGTACGGCAACGTCAGCGTCAACGGCAAGTCGGCCGCGAAGCACGCCATGATCTTCAAGCTCAACGGTACGACGCTGAAGCCGCTGCAGACCGGCCCGAACAACACGGCCATCCTCGAGGGCACCACCGTCCACATCTCGAAGACCGCCGCAGATCTCCTGAACCAGACGTTCAAGACCGACGCCGTCGCGCCCGGACTGCTCGTGGGCGTCGCGAAGATCACCATCAACACCAAGTAGTCAGCAGGGCAGCTCCCACCGACCGCGCAGACGGGCCCGTCGCTTAGGCGGCGGGCCCGTTCGCCGTCTCCGCGAGCCCGGTCGGCCCGGAAGCCAGACCGTGGACGCCACCAGCTCCGCGTTCTGGACCCGGTCGGGGCCGAGCTGCGGAAATGGCGCCGCGGTGTACTTGCGGGCGATCGGGTCCAGCCATGCGTCCGGGATGAGTGATGCCTCCTCAGTCGTCACTCTGCGGGCGGCGCTGCTCGACAACGATTCGGTGGATCAAGGCTGGTTCAGGATGCTCGCGACCGTGTCGGAGAGCGGCCGCGAACCCGGCGACCGGCCGGCCGTTGCTGGCCTCGTGGTCGGCCTGCCGCGCTGGGCGTGGCTGCTGCAGACGACTGCGACCGCCGGCCATGCGACCCGCAGCCGCACCGGGTTCACGGCGAGACATTCCGGTACTCGGTAGGACAGTCCGCGGGCCATGCCCGATGCGATTCCCAGAAACCGCAACAGACTTTGCCCCACAACGGCGCCCGACCCACTCTGTCGCTGAGCACCATCGTCGCCAGCCTCACCGGCAACTAGCCCGCGGCTGTCGTGTCTGCCGGCTGGCGCCGTTGGGTCGCGCCGTCAGCGGGCAGATCCGGCGGCGCTTTCCACCGGGCTGGAGGACGCGGTGGACGGGACGGGCTCGGCGACCGGCCGCGACTCTGTCGTGGCGGCGGTGCCGCCACAGGCGCTCAGCAGCATCATCAGCGCCACCCGCTCAGGGGGCGACGGCTCGCGACCTGATGTCCTGGTCGCTGCAGAAGCCCGCGCGTCGGCGCTTGAGGCAGAGCAGGCCAAGGAGCACGCCGTGTCCATCGACAACTGCTAACCGGCGAGCGCCGGTGGCGACCAGCGCCCCTCTCGCCTCTTCCGCCGAGGCCGACGGCGGGATCGTCCTGCCCGAGAGCACCGCCAGCGGCAGCGCGCGGCCGGCATCGGGTGCGTCGTGAACGTCCTCGCGCACGAGGGTACCGACCAGGATGCC
The DNA here is from genome assembly GCA_038246545.1 of Actinomycetes bacterium. Lineage (GTDB taxonomy): Bacteria > Actinomycetota > Actinomycetes > JACCUZ01 > JACCUZ01 > JBBRVW01. The sequence continues at coordinate 20,049 of JBBRVW010000011.1, forward strand.
TGCCTCGGTCAGGAGCACCATGTGCACGTGGTCGTTCCGGAGGACGGCCTTGACCTCACCGACCGTGACGTCGGTCGTCATGGTCTTCGGATCCCTGATCATGACCGCGCTGACGGCCTGCTCGTGCCGCCCGTGGCTCAGACAGAGGTCGAGGCTCGTGGTCACGGCGACACGTCCGAGTCGACGGGCACGGGTATGTCGATCACCCGGGTCAGCAGGTTCGCGGCGTGCGCGCGCGCTCCCCTGATCTCGAGGTCACGACCGGCGATCCGGGACTCCTCCAGGATGTCGCGCAGCATCAGCGCGCCGGTGAGGTCGAGCCGGCCCACCCGGTCCAGGTGCACGACGACCCGCGCTACACCGGGATGATCGGCGATCAGGGCGTTGAGAGTGCGCTCGACGGCCGGGGCCGAACCGAAGTACAGGACGCCCGTCGGGCGCAGGTGCAGGACGTCCGCTTCGACGCTGGCCGGGACCACCACTCCCATCTCACGCCACAGGTGGACGGCGAGCGCTGCCCCCACACCGATCAGCACGGCGAGGTCGATGCGTGGGGCGAGCGAGAGGGTGGCGACGACCGTAACGACTCCGACCGCGAACTGCGGCCGCGACCAGCGCCAGTACTGCGCCGGTGCCTTGATGTCGACGAGTGTCGCCACGGCGCCGATCACCAGGCCGGAGAGGACGGCGAGCGGTAGCCGTTCCAGGACGAACGCCAGCGGCAGCAGCAGGGCGACGGTGGCCCCCGTGAGGAAACCGCTCCACCGGGTACGAGCACCGGAGAGTCGGTTCAGCGAGGTGCGCGAGAACGACCCGCCCACGGGGAAGGCGCCGGCCAGGCCGGACGCCAGGTTCGCCAGGCCCTGACCGACGAACTCGCGGTTGGAGTCCCACGGCTGACGGTCCATGGCCGCGTACCGCCGCGCGATCGACGCGGGTTCGGCGAACCCGACGACTGCGATCACGGCGCCGGGGACCAGCAGAGCGACCACATCGGGCACCGCGACCCCCGACATGCCGTGCAGGTCGAAGACGACCTTGCCCACCACCGCTCCGTCGTACCCCGTCCACCAGCTCCACAGGACCGCGCCCAGGACCGCCAGCAGGGCTCCTGGGAACAGGGCCCAGACCCGACGGCCCCCGAGCATCACGACCAGGGCGGCCGTACCCAGCGCCAGGTCCACCCACGACCACTGCGACAGGGCGAACACGGCGCGGAGGGCGCCGAGCAGGGGGTTGCGGGCGTCGACGTCGACCCCGAGCAGCGCCGGCACCTGGGTCCCGATGATCAGCAGGGCGCTGGCCGAGGTGAAGCTGACCACGACGGGCTGGGACATCAGGTAGGCGATCGGCCCGGCCCCGACCAGACCGAGAGCGATCCGCATCAGTCCCACGACGATCGCCAGGACACCGGCGAGGAGCACGAACCGCGCGGTCGACGGCTCGGCCACAGCGCTGAGAGCCCCGAAAGTGAGCAGGCTGGTCACCGCGACCGGGCCGGTCTGCAGGTACGGGGACGATCCCACCAGGGCACCGGCGATCGGTGCGGCGACGGCTGCGACGAGACCGTAGGCGGGAGGAACACCGACGATCGAGGCGTACGCCAGCGCCTGGGGGATCAGCACCATCGCCACGCTGATCCCGGCCACGAGGTCACCGCGAACGGGCCGCGTCAGCATGGCGTTCAGACCACGGTGAGCGGCAGCGAGCGGCCGACCAGGCTGCGCCGGACGACGGGCAGGTGCGCGGCGATCCGGCGCAGCTCGGTGACCGACACCGCCTCCGGAGCTGCCACCATCGCCGGCTCCCCCAGGTCGCCGGCGGTCCGGAGCTGGAGGTCCAGCGGTACCTGCCCGAGCAGAGTCGTCCCGATCGAGTCGGCCAGCCGGGCTCCGCCACCCTCGCCGAAGAGAGCGGTCTGTGACTCGCACTCTGCACACACCAGGGTCGACATGTTCTCCACCACCCCGGCCACGGGCATCCGGGCGTCACGCGCCATCCGCCCCACCCGTGCGGCGACGGCTTGGGCCGCGAGCTGAGGGGTGGTGACCGCCAGGAGCTGGGCGTCCGGGAGGAGCTGGAGCAGGGTCAAGGTGACATCGCCGGTGCCAGGCGGCAGATCGATCAGCAGCACGTCGAGGTCGCCCCAGTACACGTCCCCGAGGAACTGCTCGATCGCCTTGTGCAGCATCGGTCCCCGCCACACCACGGGCTCGTCCTCCTCGACGAGGAACCCGACCGACATCAGTGACACACCGTGAGCCTGGACCGGCAGCATCAGGCCCTTCAACGCGACCGGCGACCGCCGGACGCCGAACAGCTGCGGAACCGAGTAGCCCCAGACATCCGCGTCGAGGACACCCACGTGCTTTCCCTGCTGGGCCAGCGCCACCGCCAGGTTGGCGGTGATGGTCGACTTGCCGACCCCTCCCTTGCCGCTGGCGACGGCGTAGACCTGGGTGCGCGAGTCCGGGCCGAACTGGTGACCGCTCTCCCGGCCACCGCGCAGCCGCGAGGCGAGCGCGAGTCGCTCCCCGTCACTCATCGCGCCGAAGCTCACCCGCGCCCCGGTGACGCCGTGCACCGCGCTCGCGGCAGCACCGACGTCAGCGACGAGGCGTTCGCGCATGGGGCAGGTCGGGGTGGTGAGGCGAACGGTGACCTCGGCGACGCCGGACCGGTCCACGGTGACCTCGCCGAGCATGCCGGCGTCGGTGAGGGTGAGCCGGAGCTCCGGGTCGAGCACCGAGCCGACCGCCGCACGCACGGCCTCGGCATCCACCTCGGATCCCGGGCGGCGGCGGGCGAGCAGGCTCAACGGTCTGCACCGTCCCCGGTGCCCGCGACGGCGGCGGCACGGTAGGCCTTGCGCTTGGGCGTCACGTGGCGCATCAGGAACTCCGGCCGGCGCAGGCCTCCCGGTCCAGGACCGGGCCGCGTCATGGACAACCAGCGACGATAGACATCGCGGGACTTGTTCACGTCGACCTCGACGTCGCCGTACTGGTCATCGGGTCGGGCCTTCTCGATCCTCACCTTCTGGTGCCAGCAGTGCATGCCCGAGATCGGGTCGGGCTGGACCGGGAAGGTGAGGTTCTGGTGCACGCCCGGGTCGTCCCAGTAGATCCGCTCGGAGTCCGGGTCCTCGCTGGTGAAGGGCTTGACGCCCTCCGTGTAGCGCAGCTTCCAGATCCCGGCGTCCGAGCGGTCGAGATCGACCTTGCCCATCACCCAGCGGCTGCCGGGATGACCGTCCTGCTGCCAGCGACCCATGTGGTGGGAGAGGCCTACGACGCCGGGCCTGATGGCCTCGGTCGCCCAGACCCGGACGATGAAGTGCCCGATCTCGGTGGTCACCCGGACCAGGTCGCCGGTGGTGAGCCCCATCGCGACCGCGTCGCTCTGGTTGAACCACAACGGGTGAGTGTTGGAGATCTCGGTGAGGTACTTCGCGTTGCCCGAACGGGTGTGGATCAGCGTGGGGAGCCGGAAGTTGGGCATCAGCACGAACTCGTCGTTGTCGCGGTCGACCTTGCGCGCCGACACCTGCGACTCGATGTAGCCGGGTGTCGCGTGCTCGGGCCAGCCCCAGTCCGCGAGGGTCGTGGAGAACAGCTCGAGCTTGCGCGAGGGCGACAGCCAGCCGGCGGTCTTCGTGCCGTCCGCGTGGACCACGCCCACCGCCCCGGCCTCACCGACGAGGGGAGGCTGGGTGTCGTCGCTCACCGGCTTGCGAAGAACGCCGCGTGCGTCGGCCTCGGCACCCTCGAGCTCGGCGTCGGTCAACGTGCGCTCGTCGAGCCGGTAGAGGTCCTTCGCCACCTCGAACACGCCGTACTTCCGCATGTACTGGAGCGGGGTCAGGCCCTGCCCCTCCGCGGCAGCCGGGAGCCCGGGGACGCTGTGCGAGAACAGGATGTCGTAGTACTCGTCCTGGGTCATCCGCTCGCCGGGACGCGCCTTGGACTCGAAGAACTTCCGGATGCCGAGCGCGCCGTCGGGGTCGATCTGCCAGGAGACCTCGAACCAGAACTCGTTCTCCTCCCACACCTCGCCCGGGTTGGCGTCCCGGCTGTCGCGGTACGGGATGCCCTGCTGTTCCATCGCCACGCGGGTGACGGGCTGGCGGAAAGCGAGCCACTTCGACGTGTGCGTCTCGAACGACATGGTGTCGTGTCGCTCCGAGGCGTGTCCCATCGGCAGCACGTAGTCGGCGAACGTCGCCGACTCGCTCCAGGTCGGTGTGAGGGCGACGTGGAGTCCCATCTTGGACTCGTCCTTCAGCACGTCGATCCACGTGAAGCCGTCAGGGTTGACCCACAGCGGGTTGTAGACGCGGCTGAAGTAGACCTCGAGATGACCGCGGCCGTCCTTGAGCAGGTGCGGCAGCAGGATGGACATCTCGTTGGTCGTGAGCGGGTACTCCTTCGGCCAGAGCATCTCGCTCCAGGCGTCGTTGGCCTCCGGCATCTCCGGGAAGTGGGCGATGATCTTGTCCCAGCCGTTGGGGTGGGTACCGCCCTCCGTGCCCACGCTGCCGGTGAGCACGTTGAGGAAGAACAGGCAGCGCGCGATCTGCCAGCCCCCGAGGTTGCCCGCGGCCGCCGACCGCCACGTGTGGGTGGCCAGCCGGGTGTCGGCGTCGGCGACCATCGCCGCGAGGCGCTCGATCTGCTCCACCGGCACGTGGGCCTCGGCCGCGGCGTGCTCGAAGGTGTAGTGCGCGTAGTCCGCGGTGAGCCGCTCGAGGAACACCTCGAAGTCGATCTGCGCGTCCGGGTGCAACCGCTCGAGGTAGACGTCCCAGTTCACCCACCGCCGCAGGTACTCCCGCGCCACGCGACCCGTACGGAGCAGGTACGAGGCGACGGCGAGGAAGATCACTCCCTCGCTCCCCGGCCAGGGCGAGATCCACAGGTCGGCCTGCGACGCGGTGTTCGACAGCCGCAGGTCGAGCACGGCCAGCTTGGCCCCGTTCTGCTTGGCCTCCATGATGCGCTGGGCGTGCGGGTTGAAGTAGTGGCCGGTCTCGAGATGGCTGGACAGCAGCACGATCGTCTTCGCGTTGGCGTAGTCGGGCGACGGCCGGTCGTAGCCCATCCAGTGCGTGTAGCCGCTCCGTCCCCCGGAGGAGCAGACGTTGGTGTGGCTGTTGTGCCCGTCGACGCCCCAGGCCTGGAGCACCCGCTCGACGAAGCCGTCCTCACCGGGTCGCCCGACGTGGTACATCACCTCGTCCTTGCGGCCCTCGACGATCGCCCGGCGGATCCGGCCGGCGATGTCGGCGACGGCCTCGTCCCAGGAGACCCGCTCGAACTGACCGGAACCACGCTCGCCGACCCGGCGCAGCGGGTAGAGGATCCGCTCGGGATCGTGCACCTGGTTGATCGTGGCCGGCCCCTTGGCGCAGTTGCGCCCGCGGGAGCCGGGGTGCGCAGGGTTGCCCTCGAACTTCTTGATCGACAGGTCCTCGTGGTCGACGTAGGCCAGCAGGCCGCACGAGGACTCGCAGTTGAAGCAGACGGTCGGGATCAACGAGTAGGTGTGCGGAACCTTGCGCGGGTGCGCCTTCGCGTCGTACTCGACGTGATGGTCCCAGTCCTCCACGGGCGGGTAGTTGCGCAGGTTCTCGTGGCTGCGCTCGCCCGGCAGATTCACGGGGGGGTTCACGGGTGCTCCGTTCGTGGTCATGAGAGGGGCGGGTCCTGTCCGGCCCGGACGAAGGCGCTCTCGTACGCCAGCAGCGCGGGCTGCGCGATCACGCCGGCCAGGGCGAGCAGCACGACGGACGCCCCGCCCCAGGTCAGCGCCCCCAGGAGTACACCCACAGCCGCAGGCAGGACGGCACCGAGCCAGAACAGCCGGGCGTAGCGGCCATGAGTGACGATCCGGGCGGCTACCGCCGCCTGCCGGCTCGGGTGCTTGCCGGCGTACTCGACGAGAAGCATCAGGAGGTGGAGCACGGTGGCGGACACGAAGGCGACCGCCAGCAGCCGCCAGGCGCTGTCGGAGAGGTCCACGAACAGCCCGGCGACGGCGAGCGCGCCGCTGCCGACCATCAGCGCCTGCACGATCAGGTGCCAGAACAGCAGCGGGGACTGCCACAGGTCACGCCCCTCGGCCTGACCGAAGAGGAATGCCGTGTAGGCCGCCATCAGCGCGCTGACCGGGATCCCGACCCAGGCGAGGAGAGTCAGAGCCCATCCCACGTCGAGAGCGACCGCGAGCAGCCACAGGACCGCGCCGGCGGAGAAGGCGCTCAGGACGTACGAACCCAGCACCAGCCAGGACGTGAAGTTCGACTTCAGGAAGATGAAGAGGAACCGCTCCGGGCGCTTGAGGTCCCAGACCAGCAGGGCCCCGGTGGTGGCGGCGCCGAACAGTGCGAGCGCCGGCGCGACGTAGTCGCCGACCACGCCCATCTCGATGCCCATGAGGTGCGCGATCAGGGCCAGCGCGAGGGCACCGGCGCCGACACCCTTGGTCCACAGGTAGGTGACGACCTTCCAGCCCCAGGGGCGGGGGTGCGCGGTGTTGAGCGTCGTGCGCGCGTTCGTGACCGGGTCCGGGGTCAGGTCGCCGGCGTTCCTCAGGCGCTGGGAATCCGGCTTGGCCCAGATGTAGGTGTCGTCGACCGGGGCGGCCAGCGGGTCGAGCACCGCGCGGTCCGCGCCGAGGTAGAAGACGTTGGGCCCGGTGTTCTGCTCGGAGGCCCGCACCGCCGTCTCGTTTGCGGCCACGAGCTTGGCGATCCCGCTCTGGGGATCCTCCAGGTCCCCCACCCAGATCGAGTGCGTGGGACAGACCACCACGCAGGCCGGCTCCAGGCCCTCGTCCACCCGGTGGGCGCACAGGTTGCACTTCGCCGCTGTGTGCGTGTCGGCGTCGATGTAGATCGCGTCGTAGGGGCAGGCCTGCATGCAGCTCTTGCAGCCGATGCACCGCTCCTTGTCGAAGTCGACGATCCCGTCGTCCCTCTTGTACAGCGCGGTGGTGGGGCAGATCTTGACGCACGGCGCGTCGGTGCAGTGGTTGCACCGCATCACCCCGAACGAGCGGGTCGTGTCCGGGAACGATCCCGAGTCCACGTACTTCACCCAGGTGCGGAACTGACCCAGCGGCACCTCGTGCTCTGTCTTGCAGGCGACCGTGCAGGCGTGGCAGCCGATGCAGGTGCGTTGATCGATGGCGAAGCCGTACTGCACCCGCTCTCAGCTCTTCCGGATCAGGTAGCGGAAGTAGCCGTCTTCGCTGGTCGTCTCCAGCAGCTCGTGACCGGTGTCCTTCGCCCATGCCGGGATGTCGCTGCGGGAGCCGCCGTCGGTGGCCTCCACGAGCATGATCTGGCCGGACTCGATCTGCTTGATGCCCTTCGACGTCATCAGGACGGGCATCGGGCACTTCTTGCCCTTGGCATCGATGGTCAGGTCGACCTGGTAGCTCATCGGTGTCTCCTAGATGAAGAGGTTGATCTGGGACTTGCTCATCGCCGACAGCGCAGATGCGGCGCCCACCGGGTCTCCGGCACCTTCGATGAGCTGATCCTGTCGCAGGCCCATCAGCTCCATGGTCATCTCGCACGGCCACAGGTTGACGCCGAGCTCGATGCACGCCTCCAGGAGCTCCTTGGGGCTGGCGACCTTCTGGTCGGTGGCGAGCTTGTTCATCATCCAGGCGCCGGCGCCGGCCGTGTTCAGCTTCGAGAGCTTCATGTGACTGATGCCTGGCCGGTTCATCCCCGACAGCGCCTTGGTCATCGCGTTGGTGCCGGTGATCCTGACGTCGTCACGGACCAGGGGGAAAAGCCCCCAGAACGTGAAGAAGATCGTGGTCTGCATGCCGTACGCGGCGCCGGTGGACCCCAGGATCAGCGTCGGCCAGATCTTGTCGAGATCCCCGCTCCACGCGACGATCGTCATGCTCTCGGGTACGTCCGTGTCCTCCGTCGCTGTCATCGAGGTGCCCTCGTCTCTGCGGTAGGGGCGTTGCCAACTGTGATCCAGGACACTACATTCGCAATTGCGCATATAACAAGGCCCCAGGAGGCGCCGTGGCCGAGACCGTGACCCCGCTCGAGCTCTTCCAGGAGATCTCGCAGGGAAAGGTCCCCGAGATCCTCGACGTGCGGAACATCGTCGAGTTCGAGGCCGGCCGCGTCGAGGGAACGCGCCCGGTCCCCACCCGCAACGTGCCCGTGTACCGCGTGGTCGAGGAGATCGAGGCCGAGTGCGAGCGGACCCTCGAGGGTGCGGTGGTGATCTGCGGTCAGGGGAACGGCTCCGAGCTCGTCGCCGAGGAGTTCGGCGAGCTCGGCCGGACGGTGCGCTCACTCGAGGGCGGCACTGACGCGTGGAACCGGCTGCTCGTCCCGGTCGAGATCGCCGACCTCCCCTCGCCCGTACGGGTCTGGCAGTTCCAGCGCCCCGCGAAGGCGTGCCTGTCCTACGTGGTCGGCGTGCCCGGCGAGTGCTGCATCGTCGTCGACCCGACCCGGCAGCCGCAGCCCTACCTCGACCTGGCCGCCGAGCACGGCATGAGCGTCGCCCACGTCATCGACACCCACGTCCACGCCGACCACATCAGCGGCGGACCTGCCCTGGCCGCCGAGCTGGGTGTCGAGTACCACCTGCCGCCGGAGGACTGCGGTGGCGTCGTCCCCTTCCCCAACCGGCCGCTGAAGGACGGCGACGTGCTCGATCTCGGCGCGGCCCAGGTGCGGGTGATGAGCATGCACCTGCCCGGACACACGCCCGGCACGATCGCCCTGCTGGTCAGCGACGCCGTCCTGCTCGTCGGCGACACCGTGTTCGTGCGTGGTCTGGGACGACCCGACCTCACCGGGCAGGCCGAGGAGCTGGCGCGCGACCTGTTCCGCAGCGTCCACGAGCGGTTGCAGCCGCTGGACCCGCGCACCGTGATCGCCCCCGCGCACTGGTCCTCCGCGGAGGAGATCGATGACCGGGGCCGGGTGGTCACGACACTCGAGGACGTCTTCACCGCGACGTTGCTCAGCGAGCAGGCGATGGAGAGGTTCGTCGAGGAGATCGTCTCGTCGCTGCCAGCGGCACCCGACACGTACGACACGATCCGGCTGGTCAACTCGGGCCGGCTGGCGCCCCCCGAGGACGAGATCGACGTGCTCGACGTGGGGCGCAACCAGTGCGCCGCCTCGACGTCACTCGGCTGAGCGGTGTCCTTCGTCCGGCGTCATGTCCGCCCCTCGCTGGACGAGGTCGGGGACGCACCCGACTACCGGTTCACGTTGGCGAACGAGCGCACGTTCCTCGCGTGGATACGCACTGCGCTGGCCATGATGGCCGCCGGGGTCGCCGTGGTGCAGTTCGTCCCGGGGCTCGACCTGGTGCGGCACGCCCTCGGACTGTGGCTGATCCTCCTCGGCGGTCTGCTCGCCGGCGCCTCCTACGTCCACTGGGAACGTAACGAGCGAGCCATGCGCCTCGGAGAGCGGTTGCCCCGCTCCCCCGTCCCGCGACTGGTCGCCGTCTCGCTCACCCTGGCTGCAGCGGTCGCACTCGTTCTCACCGTGGTCGACCTGGTGCGCGGATGAGCAGCCACAACGGTCTGCAGTCCGAACGCACCGCGATGGCCTGGCAGCGCACAGCACTGGGTCTCGGCGGCGTCTCCGCGTTGCTCCTCCATCGCGCGGGCGGCGACCTCGTTGCCTCTGTGCCCGGGGCCGCCGGCCTGCTGGCGGCCCTCGCTGTCCTGGTCCTCGCCGAGACGCGCTACCACCGGGACGGCGGGGGGCGGCCGGATTCGGCGCCGATGGGGGCCGGCGCGGTACGCGTCCTCGCGACGGGGACCATCCTGCTCTCGCTCGCGGCCGCGATCGTGGCCCTGATCCCGGCCGGGTGAACCTACACTCAGGACAGGACTCGGAGGCCAGGGGCGGAGGACGGGTGGACAAGCAAGTCGCAGCCGAGCTGCACGAGCTGCACGCCCGTGTGTGCAAGGCGATCGCCGACCCCAAACGCCTGCTCATCATCAACGAGCTGAGCGATCGCGAGCTCAGCGTGAGCGACCTGTGCGAGGCGCTGGACCTTCCCCAGTCCAACGTCAGCCAGCACCTGGCCATCCTCCGCGAGCGCGGGGTGGTGTCGAGCCGCCGCGAGGGCACCAGCGTGCTCTACGCGCTACGCGGCACGAAGGTGCTCCAGGCTGTCGCCCTGCTGAGGCAGTTCCTCGCGGAGGACCTGGCCGACCGCGGTCGCCTCGGGCACGAGATCACCAGCGTGACCGAGGACCCTGTGCTCATGCCTCCGGCCAACCGGGGTTGACCGTCAGAAGCTCGTGCTCGGCAGGCTGCTCGAGCGCCGGCAAGGGCCTGGCTGCCGGACAGCAAGCGGACCAGGTCTCACCGCCGCTCAGCCACGCCCACCTCCCTCGCGCCCGGAGTGCGACAGCAGCCGAAGACAGGTAGGGCCTCAGCCGAAGCCGATCTGTCAGGCATTCACCACAAGACACCAGCTCAGAGCCGACGAGGAGACTTGAACTCCTAACCGCCCGATTACAAGGCGGCTTCAGGGCCTCCGGCGACGTCCGCAGGTGTCCGTCACAGGACCCTGACCTGCGGTTATGCGGTTTGATCTTCCACCGGAGTCCGGCGGCTTCCGCTGCTGCTGTTAGCAAAGTGTTAGCAAGATCGGCGCCGTCGTGCACGACCAGGGGCGCGAGGACGCCGGCCAGGGCCCGACGCTCGAACTGCTCCCGCGGGTCACATCGGATCGTATGACAGTCACGGCGGGCATCATGGAGTCGTGAGCACGACGTCGCCGCCCTACCCGCCGCCCGGCCCTGGGGGCGGCTATGCGCTGCGCGCCGTCGCTGTGGCCGACTCGCTCGACGACCTGCACGGCCCGACGCACGGAGAGGTGCGGCTGCCGCTGCACCTGGACGCCTCGGCCCGTCCCGTCTACGACCTTGACCAGGACTACTTCCGCCAACTGGTGTATCGGCTGGTGCTGCTGGAGGCCTCCACCGTCGAGGATCTCAACGCATGGCTGGACCGGGACACCCTGGTGGCGGACTGGCCGACCCTGTACCTGCCGCGTGTGGTGCGCGCGGCCTGGGACCAACGACACCCCGTCCTCCGCGCACGCGGGGCGGGTCCGCACGTCCCGCGGACCTGACTGTGGGCGTCGATCCGTTCCAAGCCGAGGTTGCGCGCGTCGCTCTGGTCGCCGCGGCCGATCACGGGTTCGCGCTGGCCGGCGGCAACGCGTTGGTCGTGCACGGCCTGGTGGATCGCCCGACCCAGGACGTCGACCTGTTCAGTCCCGAGCCCGGCGCACCCGGGGTGGTTCTCGACTCAGTGCGCCGGACGCTCGAAACGGCTGGTTACCGGGTTGAGGTCACCCGTCGACCGGAAGACAGCGCCGGCGAGTTCGCGCAGCTCGCCGTCAGCCGCAACGAAGAGTCGATGCTGCTCGACTTGGCCAGGGACTGGCGCCAGCTACCGCCGGTCTCGCTCGACATCGGGCCGGTGCTCCACCTCGACGACGCCGTCGGCTCCAAGGTCACTGCGATGGTGGGCCGCGGCCTGCCCCGGGACTTCATCGACGTCGCCGCTGCGCTCGCCCGGTACAGCCGCGAGGAACTGATGATGCTGGCTTTCGTCCGTGACCCTGGATTGCCTGTTCGCGATTTCTCCGATGCGGCCCGTGCCCTGGACGAAATACCGGCCGACGCCTTTGCCGCGTATGGGATGGACGGTGCCGCGATCGCCACGATGCGGGCACGGTTCGACGACTGGCCCCGTGACGTGGCCTCCGACATCGCCGGCCACCGAACACACAAGGCAGCTCACCGACCCTCGAGATCCACCGGTCTCGGTCCGCTCAACCCGCCGACATCCTGGCCCGCGACCTCACCCAGTTCTGTCGCGTCGGACGATCACCGGCCTCAACCACCGTCGCTGTGACCGGAGCTGGAGTGACTCCGCTCGATCTTGGTCGGGTAGCGGTTTCCTAACTCGATCTTGGTCGTCCGTCGGCGACCGCCCGCGACTGTCCACGCAGGCCGCGCTTGTGTCGACGTACGTCGCTGTCCTCACCGCATCGCCCGCAGTCGTGCGCTTGGCTGTCAATTTGGCTGTCAGCGCCGAAAAGCGGCCACGGCTGGCGTCAGCGCGTCGGCGAATGCGCTCCGCAGTGAGATTTGAACTCCGGCGTAAGCGGTCCACAACGGCTCGCGTCGGTTCGCTTGAGTACACGTTGCCGCAGGTCAGCGCCGTGTTCGTGTCTGGGTGCGTCCGCCGACGATCGCGGCCTTTCGCTGGCTCCGGTGACCATTTCTGTGACCACCCGGGCCCGCTCGAGCGCCGCTCCCGACGAGAGGCGGACAACCGTCCGGTCGGGTCTTGAACGCCGCGATCAGCCGCGCGGCAGTACGGTCGAGTCCTCGCGGCGTGGTGTGTGGAGCGCGTCGGTAGCGCGCTTGCCGAGCCATCGGGCCAGCTGTTCGCCGGGCATTGGCGGCCGGCGCCGGCCACCCGCGTCGACCTGGTTCAGCGCCGCTTCGTCCCGCAGGCGCCGGACACGGTGTGGTTCACCGACATCACCCACCACCGCGCCGCCGACGGCTGGGTCTACTGCTGCGCGGTCATCGACGGGTTCTCCCGCCGGGTGGTGGGCTGGTCGATCGCCGACCATATCCACACGGAACTGGTCGTGGACGCCCTGCAGATTGCGCGCTGGCAAAGGGATCCGGTCGGCACAATGGTGCACGCCGACCGCAGCACCCCCAGGCATGCCTCCTGGGTATTCGGGCATCGGCTTGCGAAGCCGGCCTGCTCGGGTCGATGGGCAAGGTCGCCTCCAGCGTCGACACGCGCTGATCGAGTCCTTCTGGTCGACCATGCAACGCGAGCTGCTCGACCGGCACGACTGGGACAGCCGAGCCGAGCTCGCGTCGGCGATCTTCGAGTGGCTCGACGGCTGGTACAACCCCAATCGCCGGCACACCTCGCTGGGAATGCTCTCTCCGCACCAGTACGAGACCCTTCACAGCGCCGCCGCAGGAGCGACATGATCACTACACCCGCCGTGTCCGGAGAACCGGGTCAGGCACCAGACGGGATGATTGCGTCTTGTGGGGGCCGTGCGTTCGTGGTTGGGTCCTGATCATCCCATCGTGCGCGCGTCCGCCGACGATCTCGGGGCCGCGCCGAGCGTCTCCAGGAGGTCGCAATGATCCGATCCAGATCCGCGCGGTGGGGGCTCGTCCCCGCGCTTGCGCTCGTGCTCGCCGGCGCGGTAGCCCCCGCGTCGGCGCACCCCGGAGGCGCGCTGACCGGCGGCCCGCACGACACGACGCACCAGCAGGGCGACGGCCCGCAGGCGCCGGTCGACCCCTCGGCGGCGCTGTCCGCGCTGGACGCGGCCACCGCGGGCGTCGTGAGCTCCGGCCCGTCGGCGAAGGTGACCAAGAACCTGGCGGTGAAGGGACGCGGGCAGCGGTTGGTGCCCGACGCGACCACCGACGTGTGGGCCTACAACGGCTACGCCTACATCGGCACGTTCAACTCCCCGTGTGGCACCGGGGAGGGCTTCGGTACTCCGGCGCTGATGCAGGGCGTGGACGGCCCGGGGATCCCGGTCTTCGACGTCAGCAACGCGACCAAGCCCAAGTACCGCGGCAACATCCCCTCGGTCCAGGGCAGCCGCATCAACGACGTCAAGGTCGCCCGGCTGGGTGGCCACGACATCCTGGTCCACTCCAACGAGGCCTGCGCCGGCGGCCCGGGCGGGTTCGAGATCTACAACGTCGACGTCCCGACCGCCCCCCGGCACCTGGCGCACGTGCAGGTCGATGACATCAACCCGACGCTGCGCGAGGCCTTCGGCATCGTCGATGTCGGGGTGCACAACAACTACCTGTTCTCCCGCGGCGGCCGCAGCTACAACGCGATCCAGGCCGAGAGCGAGTTCGGCAGCTTCCAGGTCTTCGACATCACCGACCCGGCCGCGGCCGAGCTGGTGGGCTGGTTCGGCGCCGAGTACGTCTTCGACGACACCGTGGACTGGGCGACGGTCAGCGACGTGCCGACGATCCTCGCCGCTGATGCCTACCTGAACTCCGGGTTCGGCAACTCCCGCAACCGGTTCCTGCACGACCACTACGTGACGCCGGACGGCTCGAAGGCCTACCTCGCCAACTGGGACGCGGGTCTGCTCTTGGTCGACCTGGGCGCGCTGGTCGGGTCCGTCGCGTCGCTGGTCTCGGTTGCCCTCGACCCGGTGAACGGGTCGCTGGACGGCGAGGTGAACAGCCACTCGGTGTGGCCGACCGCCGACGGCAAGACGGTCGTGGAAGGTGAGGAAGACTTCAGCGCGATCGTCAGCAACCAGCCGCTGAGCAACTTCACCTTCGGCGACAGCCCGGACAACAACATCTACGGCGTCGGCATCAGCCCGATCGCCGGGGACGCCTTCGAGGCCAACCAGTTCGGCAACACCGTCACCGTCGCCTCCGACAGCGTCACGGTGACGGGCGGTCCGCTCATCGGCAACGTCTACCCGGCCGTCGAGGGCTCCGGCAGCCAGCCCATGCTCGGCGACACAACGGTCACCGGCGAGGCGGTGTGGATCGGTCAGGGCTGCTCGAGCGACCCGGTGCTCAACCCCGTCACCGCCGGTGACATTGCGGTGGTCCGGCGCGGTGCGTGCACGTTCGGCGAGAAGTTGCGGACAGCTCAAGGGCTCGGCGCAGCGGCGATCGTCATCTCGAACAACGTCCGCGGCGACACGCCGTGGGGTGGCTTGCGGATCTGGGACTACTCGGACCCGACGAGCCCGGTCCTGGCAAGCACGTTCAACACCACCTGCAGCGCCGACCCGTTCGACTCGAGCTGCGATCCGAGGGGCACGTACACGGTGCACAACGTGATCGTGGAAGGGCACCGCGCCTACGTCTCGTGGTACTCCGAGGGGGTGCTGGTCCTGGACATCTCCGACCCGTACCACCCCACCGAGGTGGCGCGCTACCACGAATCCGGGCCCGGCTTCGAGGCACGCAACGGCGGCATCCAGGACGTGTGGGGCATCTACAAGGAGCCACGGCGCCCGTTCGTCTACGCCTCGGACCGCAACGGTGGCCTGTACGTCCTGCAGCAGCTCGGCTCCGGCTCGGGCAAGTAGCCGAACCGACCGAGCAGAAGAGTCGCGCCCACAGCGCACGGTGGGGACCGCCGACCGGCGGTCCCCACCGTGCGCTTCGAGATGCCTTCCGCAGCAGCCGACCGCCTGACGAGGGGTCGGTCGTGATGGTGATCGCGCCGAAGCGCACGACAGGACCCCGCGCGGTCGCCCGACCACCCGATCGCTGCCGGAGCTGCTTCCCGAGCACGGCGTCGGACCCGATTGCGCCGCCGCGCTGCTGGTGGCTGCCGGCGACAACCCGCACCGGCTGCGCAGCGAGGCCGCGTTCGCCGCGCTGTGCGGCACCAACCCGATCCCGGCCAGCTCCGGCAAGACCGACCGGCACCGCCTCAACCGCAACGGTGACCGGCAAGCCAACGCCACTCTGCATCGCATCATCGTGGTACGGCTGTCCAACCATCCCGAGAGCAGCGACGACAAGGACGCCCGCCGCAGCCGCAACGGGGTAACACCTTGCACGTCACGCGATGCCTCAACGAGCCCTCGCCCGGCGCCTCTACCCGCTGGTTCTGCAGGCCACTACAGACATCGCGCGAGCGCTCGGCAGGCCGCTGGACCACCTACAGGAGTATCGGGATACAACGGTGTGCTGGCTGACTGTCATTGCTCACAGGTTCGGGCCGTGAACCGAACCGGGCGCTGACGATCTCACCCGCCTTGGCTGCGGTCACCTCGTGCTGCGGGATCTTCCGGCTGCGTGCGCCGGGCATCGGGTCCGCCGGGGTCCGCCGCTGTCCGGTCACGGGAGATTCTCGAGATTTGTTTCGGCGACCTCACGGCTCGACCCCCCGGCTTGCGCACCTGCAGGTGTGAGAGGTCATGGCGGACGTGCGCGGGTGGCCCGGCACGGACGTGCACGGGCTGCCGGCTTCGTCTGTCTGCCCAGCGGTGGTGGGTGAGCGCGGTGGTGGTGTCGGTGAGCATGCTCGGTGCCGGGTCGGACCCGGCCGGGTACTACCTGGCCCGGGAGGCGAACTGCCCGGCCGAGTACTACCTGGGTGCCGAACCGGCCGGCCGGTGGCTCGGGGCCGGGGCCGAGGCGGCGGGCTTGTCCGGGTCTCTGGATGCTTCGGGGGCCGCGGCGCTGCGCAGACTTCTGGCCGGCCGCGCACCTGATGGCGCGGTCCTGGTGCCGGAGGTGATCCGTGCGGACCGGCGCGGCAGGCTGCCAGCCCGACCACTCGTCGACGCCATCACGGCCCGTGCCACCGCCCAACCGGTGACCCCGGCCGCGCTGTTCGGGCAGCCGCAGGAGCGGGCCCTGTTCACCGCCCTCGAGGCCCGGGCCGCACGGGGCCGCGGTGCTAGGCAGGCGACGGTGTCACCAGACCGGGCCGAGCAGCTCGCGACAGCGGCCGGGCTCGACGTCTCCGACGTCTACCGGGCCCAGGACGGCACTGACCGCTACGCGGCTGCGGTGCGCTTCGCCGACCGGCGGGTCGACGTCCGCCGGCCCGGGGTGGACGTCACCATCTCCGCCCCGAAGTCGGTCAGCGTCCTGTTCGGCCTCGGCAACAACGACACCTCTTCGGCGGTGCGGGCCGGGCACCAGGCCGCGGTGAGCGAGGCCCTGGGCTACCTGGAGTCAGTCGCCGGGCACGGGCTGCGCGGGCACCAGGGCGACGGCCAACGCGCGCAGCACATTGCCACCGACGGGTGGATCGTGGCCGCATTCGAACACCGCACCTCCCGGGCCGGGGACCCGCAGCTGCACACCCACCTGGTCGTGCCGAACCTGCTGCACGGCGCGGACGGCAAGTGGACCGCGATCGACACCAAGGCGATCTACCGGCACGCCCTGACCGCCTCCTACCTCTACCACGCGGTACTCCGCGCCGAGCTCACCCGCCGCCTCGGGGTCGCCTGGACCGCCCCGGTCAAAGGCATCGCCGAGATCAACGGCATCCCCCAGGACCTGCTCGACACGTTCTCCACCCGCCGCAAGCAGATCGAGACCGCCATGACCGCCGCTGGCACCACCGGCCCGGACGCCGCGCAGGCCGCCTGCCTGGCCACCCGCCCCGCCAAACCGGCCGCCGTCCCGGAGCAGTCACTGCGCGACCGGTGGGCCACCACCGCCCGGGCCGCCGGACACCACCCAGCCAAGGTGATCGCGGCTGTCCTGCGCCGTCACCGGGCGCCGGTGCCGCCGTCGGCCGGGCAGCTCGCGGCGCATCTGCTCGGCCCGTCCGGGCTGACCGCACAAGCCACCGGGTTCGACCGCCGGGACCTGCTGCAAGCCCTCTGTCAATGCCTCCCAGCCGGCACCGCCACCGACCGGGCTCGGGTCGAGGCGATCGCCGACCAAGTCCTCGCCTCCCGGGACGTCGTCCGCCTGGCCGCCCCGGTCGACGACGGGGCGCGCTGGTCCACCACCGAACTGCTCGCCGTCGAGCAGCACGCCCTGCGCACCGCGAGCCAATTGCAAGCCGTCCCCGACCGGGAGATACCGCCAGACCAGGCCACCGAGACGCTGACCGGTCGGCTGTCCGGGGAGCAGCAGGCCATGGTCCGGGCGCTCACCGCGGCGGACGGGCTGGCTGTGGTTGTCGGGCCGGCCGGCGCCGGCAAGACCGCCGCACTCGCCGCCGCCGTGCAGGTCTGGGCTGGGCAGGGCCGGCCCGTCACAGGGGCCGCGGTCGCCGCCGTGACAGCCCGCCGCCTCGAACACGCCACCGGCGCCCCGTCGACCTCGCTGACCTGGCTGCTGCACACCGTCCGCCGGATGAACCCCGCCACCCGCGGGGAGACCGGGCTGCTGCCGGGGAGTGTTCTGGTCGTGGACGAGGCGTCGATGGTCGACACCCGCACCCTGGCGATGCTGCTGCACCACACCCGCCAAGCCCAAGCAACGCTGGTGCTGGTCGGGGACCCCGCCCAGCTCCCCGAGATCGGCGCCGGTGGCCTGTTCGCCGCCCTCACCCAGCACCCGGCCACCATCACCCTGACCGACAACCGGCGCCAGACCGAAGCCTGGGAGCGCCGCGCCCTGTCCGACCTGCGGGCCGGGGACCCCGACGCCGCCGTCGCCGCCTACGCCGACCACCAACGCGTCCACACCGCACCCGCCGACCAGCTCCCGGACCGGATCGTCGAGGACTACCTGCGACTCCGGGACGAGCCGATGGCCACCGACACGGCACGCGACGAGGCAGGCGAGCGGGTGGTGATGCTCGCCGTTCGCCGCAGCGACGTCACGAAGCTGAACGCCACCGCACGCCGGCGACTCCTCGAGGACGGCCGCCTTGGACTCGACGCGGTGGTCGCCGGAGGCGGCCACCGCGCCCGGGAGTACCGGGCCGCCGACCAGGTCCTGGTCACCGCAAACGACCACCGGCTCGGGCTGCTCAACGGCACCCGCGGCACCGTCACCGGCGTTGACCCCCAGGCCCAGACTCTGACCGTTCGGGACGACGAAGACCGCCAGGCCACCGTCACCGCCGACTGGGCCGCCGGCCACCTCGACCACGGCTACGCCATGACCTGCCACAAAGCCCAGGGCGCCACCGTCGAGACTGCACTGCTCTACGGTTCCGGCGCCCTCACCCGCGAAGCCGGCTACGTCGCCCTGTCCCGCGGCCGCACCGCCAACCACCTCTACGTCACCGAACGCGACGACACCCAGCCGGCGGCCTGGATAGAAGACGACGAGCACCTCGACCGGCTCGCCGCGAACCTCGCCGTCCGCCGCGCGCAGACCCTGGCCAGCCGGCAGCTCCCCGCCGCGGAGTGCGAGCGGTGGCGCCCTCCGACCAGCACCGCCCCGTACCGACAAGCCGAAGGGATCTCCCGATGACTGTCCCCATCCTCCTCACGCCCACAGAAGCCGCCGCAGCTCTTGGCATCGGCCGCTCCAAGCTGTACGAACTGATGCACGACGGCATCGTCGAGTCCATCCACATCGGCACCTGCCGACGCATCCCCGCCCAGGCCCTCGAGGACCTCGTGGCCACCCTTCGCGGGCGAAGGATTGACAGGCCGGAAAGCCACCCGGCGCGGCCGTAGCCGCGGACGAGCCGAAGGGCGAATCTCATGGAATCGCAGCTCAGAGACGGGATCGTCAAACGCGGCGAGTCCTGGTCGTACGTCATTCGCGTCCCCCATGGCGAGACGGGACGCACAAAGCCTCGTTGGGTGGGCGGCTTCCGTACCGAAGTTGAAGCCAAGGCCGCCCGGGACGAGGCACGCGTTGCGGCGCGTCGCGGGACCTACGTGGATCGCTCAGCGGTCACGGTCGCCGCGTACCTCCGGGACTGGCTGGCCGCCCATGCCGTGGCAGTCAAGCCCAAGACTCTGTCGGGCTACCGCGACGACGTCGAGGGGTACGTCATCCCGCACATCGGCGGCATGCGTCTACAGAACGTCCGACCAGCAACCATCGGCAAGCTGTACCGGGAACTGCTCGAGTCAGGTGGGCGCAGCGGCAAGTCCCTCTCACCGCTGACCGTCCAGCACGTCCACCGCACCCTCCGGAAGGCGTTCGGAGATGCCGTCAAAGTCGAGGGCCTGTTGCCGACCAACCCGGTGGAGAACGCGAAGCGGCCCCGCGTTGGGTCGGCTGAACCCGGCAGGCTGTGGACCACCACCGAGCTGCGAGAGTTTCTCTCGGTGGCCACTGAGCACCGCTTGGCGGCGTTCTTCTGGCTTGCCGCGTACACCGGTGCGCGGCGAGGCGAGTTGCTGCATCTCCGCTGGTTCGACCTCGATCTCGATGGCGCCGAAGTCACAATCTCCGGGTCTACCGACGTAATCGACGGCAAGCGGCACGACGGGGAGACCAAGGGAGGGCGCTCGCGGGTTGTCGGAATCGACGCCGAGACCGTCGAGGTCATGCGCGAGCACCGCAAGCGTCAGGCAGCCGAACAGCTCGCGGCCGGTCACCTCTGGCGCGGCGCCGGCGACCAGGTGTTCACCGCCGCGGACGGTGCGGCGCTGTTCCCCGACACGGTCTCGGCACTCATGCCCAAACTAGTCCGCCAGTCGGGCCTGCCGCCGTCGCGGCTACATGACCTCCGGCACCTGCACGCGACGACCTTGCTCTTGGCCGGCGTGCCCGTTCACGTGGTCGCGGCGCGGCTCGGCCACGCCGACCCGGCGATCACCCTGCGGGTCTACGCACACGTCCTGCGAGAGCAGGCGACCGGCGTCGCAGACGTGTTCGCGCACGCGGTTGCGTCGTCGTCGTGAGCGCCGCCTCAGCGGCTGCTGTTAGCAAGGGTGTTAGCAAGAGCAACGCCGAGAGAGCGTTGCAGCGGCCGATCAAGCCGCTGACCTGCGGTTATGTGAGAGCCGGCGAGGGGACTTGAACCCCTAACCTCCCGATTACAAGTCGGGTGCGCTACCAGTTGCGCCACGCCGGCGGGACGACGCACATTCTCGCACCCGTGGCCCGGCTGGTCACGTCGCGTCCGGGCCGATCGCGGCCACGGCCACGCGGGTCGATCCATGGTGACAGTGCGCGGGTACGGCACGGTGGGCCCATGGCCGTCGGCGGGGAGTACTCGCGGACGGAGCGGACGACAGCGCCGTCGTCGCGGAGGCTGTCCGTCGGACCACTGCTCGCACTCGCCGCAGGCGTGGCGATCGGCGCGGCTGCAGGGACGGGCGTCGGCCTGCTGGCCCTGGCGGCAGCCTCGCCCGACGACGACTGGGCATCGCTCGGCGCGTTCCTGGTCGGGGCCGTGGCCGGGCTGGGAGTAGGCGTCGCGGCGTACGTCGCGGCGCTGGTCCTGGCTGCGCGCCGGCTGCTCCCGGCCGGCCGACGGGCCGCGCCGGTGCTGCTCACGCTGCTCGGTGAGGCCGCAGTCGCCGGGTACGGCGCGGCACTGATGGCCGTGCTGCGCCCCACCTCGGCCGGGTGGACCTCGCTGCTCCTGCTGCTCGCGGTCACCGCCGGCGGATGCGGGCCGGCGGCGTTCCTGTGGGTCGGGACGTCCGGCCGGCCGCGCCGGGCCGCACTCGTCGTCGTGGCCGGATCAGCGCTGACAGCCGGGCTGGTCGTGACCGGATCCGACATCCTCGCGCAGGTCCGCACCGACCGGGTCGCCGACGAGCTGCCGCTCGCCCTCTTCGACGGGACGACGGCCGACCCGGCCTACCCGGGGTGGCGCCGGGACGTTTTCACGTCCTTGCAGGTGCGCCCGGCGCACACCTTCACCGAGCGCGGCCACGAGGGCTACCTGAAGTACGTCGCACCTGGCGGCGTCGTGTTCGTCACCATGCACACGGACGCCGGTGACTGCGACACCCCTGCTCCGGACTACACCTGCTCGGCGCTCGGACGCACCCCTGCTGGACAGCTGCGTTCCTACGCACGCACCTCGCCCTACGGGTCGTACCCGCGCGCGGACCGGTTCGTCGCCGTCGTCTACCCGGACGGATCGGGGGTGTCCGTGAACCTGACGACCGGGTCGGGCCGCGGCGACAGCAGCGCAGACCAGGCCGCCACTGTGCTGGGCGCGCTGCGGCGGGTGGACCGAGACCGGTTCGAGGACCGGACCGGCTCCCGACTCGACGTGCCCTAGACCGTGGACCGGGTTCTTCCACGCCGGAGGTCGGCTCCCGGTGGCACCATCAAGGGATGCCGTCCTACGACGAGGACCTGCTGGACCGGCTGCGCGAGGCACTGGCGCAGGAGCCCGGGCTCAGCGAGCGAGCGATGTTCGGCGGGGTCGCCCTGATGCTCGACGGGAACATGTGCGTCGGGGTGATGAAGGACGGGGGGCTGATGGTCCGGTTCTCCCAGGAGGCGGGCGACGCCGCACTGTCCGAGCGGCACGCCCGGGAGATGGACTTCACCGGTCGCAGCATGAAGGGCTGGGTCATCATCGACGAGCCCGGCTACCGGAAGTCCGCCGACCTGGAGCGATGGGTCGCACGAGCCGTCGGCTACGTCCGCACCCTGCCACCTAAGGGCAGCGCAGGGAGACGGTGAGCGCACATCTGCGCCCACCCCGCGACGACCTGGCCGAGCCTGATCGGCCGGGCCCCGACGGGGTCAGCCCGAGGTGAGCCGCTCACTCGTCGTCACCAGGAAGCGGACGGTCGCGGGCGCGACGGCCGTGCATGGCCGACGCGGCCCGTTGCAGCGGCCCGAGAACCGCGACCAGAACCGCGACGTAGACCGCATGAGCAGCGATCCATGCGCCCAGCCCGATATTTCGCACTCCCCGCCCGGAGCTCATGCGCTGCACGGGATCAGCGGCCTCGCGAAACCCCAGGACGACGACCAGCAGGAAGAACAGGGCCAGCGTGGCGACGACGGCCGCGACCACCACCGTCCGCCACGCCTCCGCCCGTGTCCTCCCGCCGGCGCGCCGGCCGACCCACCAGGCAACCCCGATCCCCACCACTAGCGCCGGCAGCAGGAACAGCACGGGAGCCACCACGACGTCCGCCGGGCTGGCGCCGCGCAGCGCGCCGCGGGACTCCGGGAGCACCCGTCTGCCACTCATCAGCGCCTGGACGGCGTGCAGCGGATACCAGAAGCCACGGGAACCGGCCCCGAGTACGCCGAGGACAAGGAACATCGCTGCGCCTGCGACGAGGCCGGCGACACCGCCAGCGGCGAGGCCGAGCCAGGCCGGGACCGCCGACGCCGCGGGGGCAACGGCCGGGCTGCGGCCCGCCGTCGTCCCGTCACCTTCTGGCTCAGCGGCGACGAAGTGTTCATGTTGGCGATCCATGCTCGTCCTCCCGGGTCCCCCACGGGTCCAGCGCTGGCGCCAGCCTGTTGGGGTCGTCGGCACGGAACTGAGAGATGGCTGCCACGCAGCTACCGTGTCTGGCTGCGCGACCTTCGGTGAAGGGGCCTGCGGCACCGAGCCGCTCACGACCCTCTTGCCCTGCACAGCCGGCCCCACACAAGAGCGTGCACCCGCGGCGGCCGACGGACGGCGTCAAGGCCGTGCGGGGAGCCCCCAGAGTGGTCGGGACCCATGGCCTCGGGTAGACACGGGATCGTGGGCGTTCGCAAGGAGGAGCAGAGGACGACCTCGGGCGGAACGGCAGCGGAACTGGTCCAGCAGCGGGTGGCCGTGCAGGTCGCCGAGCTCACCGTCCAGGACGCCGCCGCTCGGAACGGTGACGAGCTCGCGGTGCACGACCTGCGGGTCGCCGCCCGCCGGCTCCGGTCGCTGCTGGCCACCTACCGACGAGTGCTCGACCGGACCGTCACCGACCCGGTCAGGGACGAGCTGCGCTGGCTCGGCGGCGAGACCGGCGCCGCACGGGACGCACAGGTCCAGCGAGCCCGGTTGCTGGCTCGGTTGGATGTGGTGCCAGGGGACCTGGTCCTCGGACCGGTACGCCGTCGGGTCGACCTCGAGCTCCAGTCTCACGAGCGTGCCGGAATCGACCGGATGCGCAGCGCCCTCGGGAGCCCGCGCCACGACCGCCTGCTGCACGCGCTGGGCGAGCTCGGGGACGCGCTGCCGTTCACGGACGCCGCGCAGCAACCGGCGGCCGAGCTGCTGCCACGAGTCGTGGGCCGGCAGGTGCGCCGCGTCGAGCAGGCGGCGCGTGCGGTCGACAGGTGCGCACCGGCGGGACGGGACGCCGCGCTCCACGAGGTGCGCAAGGCCGCGAAGCGGGCGCGCTACGCAGCCGAGTCCGCGACCGAGGTCGTCGGCAGCCGCGCCGTGCGGCTGACGGACCGGATGCGCGACCTCCAGGAGCTGCTGGGCGAGCACCAGGACGCCGTGACCGCGCGCGCCCTGCTCCGCGACCTGGGCGCCGCCGCGCACGCGTCGGCAGAGAACGGCTTCACGTTCGGTGTCCTGGGCGGGCTGGAGGACGTCGCCGCTGCCGAGGCCCGCGAGGGCTACCCGAAGGCGCTCCGGCGGGCCACGCAGAACTCGATGACGAGCTGGACCCGCTGACGCAGCCGGCGGTCAGTCGCGGGCGGCCAGCGCGCGCCCGACGTTGCGGGCCTCGAGCCCGATCTCCCGCAGCAGCCCCGACAGCTCCGCCTTGATGCCGACGAAGTGCAGACCCCGGGCGACGGGCAGGTCGGCCGCGCCGTGCACCCGGGGTACGCCGCGCGCGTCCAGCACACCGAGGTGGCCGACCAGCGGCTCGAGGCCGGTGGTGAACCCGGTCGCTGCGATGACGACGTCCGGCTCGACGGTGCTCCCGTCGACGAGGTGCACGCGCGGACCGTCGACCGACTCCGTCGCCGCCACCACCGTGACCCGGCCGGAGCGAACGGCATCGACGATGCCGGTGTCGAGGATCGGCACGGTGCCGGTCTCGCGGAACTGGGTGTACGGGTTGCTGGTGCGAGGCAGCCCCTGCGCCGACAGGTCCGGCACGCTGAGCCGGCGCATCCCCGCGGCGAGCGGGTCCATCAGCCTCGCCGGCGCCCTCTTCAGCGCGACGCCGAACACCTGGCTCGGGATCCCGTAGGTGTCCCGGCGCACGATGTTCGGCGGGGTCCGGACCGACAGCGTCACCCGGGCGCCGGCACCGAGCAGGTCCAGCGCGATCTCGGTGGCGGAGTTGCCCGCGCCGACGACGAGGACCTCCTTCCCGGCGTACGTCGACGGCTCGCGGTACTCAGCCGAGTGCAGCAGGTCGCCGGTGAACGTCTCGACCCCCGGCCAGTCCGGGCGCCGCGGCGTGTGGCTGTATCCGGTGGCGAGGACGACCCGTCCTGCCGGGCGGTCACCCGTGTCGGTACGCACCAGCCAGCCGGTGCCCGCCGCGTCGACCCGGCTCACGGTGACGCCGAGCTCGGGCGTCAGCCCGTGCGCCTCGGCGTACGAGGAGAGGTAGCGCACCAGGTCGTCGCGGGCCACCCACCGGCCGTACTCGCGCGGGATCCGCAGGCCGGGCAGCGCGGACAGCCACCGCACGGTGTGCAGGTGCAGGCTGTTGTAGCGGGCGGCCCAGGAGGCGCCGACCTGGTCGGCGCGTTCCAGCAGCACCACCGTCGCCCCGGCGCGGACCAGTGCGGCCGAGGTGGCGAGGCCGGCCGGCCCGGCCCCGACGACGACGACGGGGGCGGCTGCGGTCAGGGGCACGGCCCACACGCTAGGGCTTCGGAGGCACGCGTCAGTCAGCCCGTGACCACGACGGGGGCCTCGGCACCGCGCGCGGTCAGCGTCGCCGGACCCGGCGCCAGGTCGACCGGCAGCGCAACCTCCCACCGTACCCGCCAGCCGTGTCGCGGGCCGGAGGCATCGGCGTACCCCAGCGTCCAGGCGTGGCCGTCCTGCTCGACCACCAGCGCGACGTGACGGGCGGCCGGCTGGGGCAGTGGCTTGGTCGGGCCGGAGCAGCCGGTCGACGACGACGTGTCGTTGCACCCGTCGAGGAACCACCGGCCGGTGACCGTCAGGTCCCCACCGGCCGCGACGGCGACGAGTGCGACGTCCCGTCCGCGCCGGTCGGTGGGCAGCGGCGTCGGGGTCGTCGGCGCCGCCTGCCCCACTGCGCTGATCTGCGGTCCCACGCAGGACGCCGCCGACGACGCGGGCACCGTCAGGCCCATGGCGGCCGCCGCCGTGGCGAGCACGGCCAGCCGCCGACTCCGCGTCAGCCACCGGCCACCCGTCATCACGCCACCTCCACGTCGCACTGACGGTACCGAGGGGCTCGCGGTTCCCGAACCCGACGCACGAGTCCCAACGCACCCCCAGCACCGGCCCAACGCCTGGCTAACGCTGAATCCCGTCGGCTCCCGCGCACGCACTACTCATGCCGCGGCTGCACACCGCATCCGCACCGAACATGGAGGCCCTCATGCGTCGATCGCTCACCGTCGCTGCTCTCAGCACCGCGCTCCTCGTCAGCGGCGCTCCCCTGGCCACCTCAGCTGCCGCGAAGGGCGGCGACGCGACCATCCGGACCGGGTCGTGCAGCGGCACGGCCGACTGGAAGCTCAAGGCGAAGCACGACAACGGCCGGATCGAGCTCGAGTGGGAGGTCGACTCGAACCGGGTCGGCCAGACCTGGCGGGTGCGTGTGCGTGACAACGGTGTGCGGGTCGTCGCTACGGGAGCCACCACGGCCGGGGCGAGCGGGTCCTTCAGCGTCGGCCTCCGGGTCGCGAACCGGGCCGGCACCGACGGCTTCGTCGCCCGGGCGACCGATCTCGCGAGCGGCCAGACCTGCGTCGGGCGGCTGTCGCTCTAGCAGCTGCATTCTCAGTCGGTCTCGGCGGGCGCGAAGACCACCGCGACCTCGAGGTCCTCGGTGACGTCCAGGAACCGGTGGTCGACACGCCGCGGCACGTAGGCGACCGTGCCGGTCGACACCGGGGTGCTGCGGCCGTCGACCTCGAGGTGCGCGGCGCCGGCCGTGACGACGTAGACCTCGTCCTCCTGGTGCGGCGACTGGTCGTCGACGCCGCCGGCCGGGATCCGGTAGATCCCGGCGCTGAGTGCGTCGACGCGGACCCACTCGGCGTACCGCCCCTCGGCGACCTGGTCGCGGTGGAGCACGACGGCGTCCGTGCGGGCCGGCGACCGGCCGCGCGACGGCCAGAACGGCCACTCCTCGAACCTCGACGCGCGACCGGAGCCGTCGCCTGCGAACGTGACGACCCAGAGATCGAGGTACTCCTGCCGCACCGGCTCGCCGTAGCGCACCAGCACCTTCGCCACCCCGGTGTCGTGGGACGCCGCAACGACCTCCGCCGACATCGTGAACACCTCGTCCGGCCCGTCGCGCTCCTCGTCCCACAGGACACGGATCGCCGCGAGCCCGACGACAGGCTCGTCGTACGGGGTGACGAGGTAGCGCGCGTCGTGGGTGAACAGCTCGTCGAGCAGCCCGGTGCCGGGCGCCCGCCAGGCACGCTCGTACGTCGCCACCCACGCGAGCAGTGCCTCGTGCTGGTCCGCGGCCATCAACCCCACCGGGTGAGCTCCGCGACCCGCGGCGGGTCGGCACCGGGACGCGAGCAGGTGATGGCCGACACCTCGATGCACTGGTCGACGAGCCGCGCGAGGTCGTCGACCGTCAGTGCGCGCAGCGCCTCGCGGCGGTCGGCGCCGAGCAGGTCACGACCGGCCAGCCCGGCGAGCAGTGCACCCATGAACGAGTCGCCCGCACCCACGGTGTCCGCCACGTCGACCGCCATGCCCGGACGGCTCAGCGCGCCGGCGCCCGCGCCGACGGCGACCGCGCCGTCGCCGCCGCCGGTGATGACGACCATGGCCGGCCCCTGCGCCTGCCACTCGGCCGCCACCTCCTCCGGAGCCCGACCCGGCTCGAGGAACGCCACGTCCTCGTCGCTCGCCTTGACCACGTCGACGACGGCGAGCATCTCGTGCACCACGGCGAGCACTTCCTCGCGCGGCCCCATCAGCAGGTGCCTGATGTTCGGGTCGAACGACACCGTGGCCGTGGCCGCGGCCCGGGCGGCGAGCCGGCGCAGCACGGCACCACCCGGCGGCGTCGTCAGCCCGAGGGAGCCGACGTGCAGGGCGTCGGCGCCCTCGAGCGCGTCGGCGAGCTCCGCGTCGGTCCACTGCCAGTCGGCGGTGCCGTCGACCCGGAAGTCGTAGGCCGCGGAGCCGTCGGGCTCCAGCACGACGATCGCGAGCGAGGAGGGCTCGGTCGCCACGACGCTGTGCGACAGGTCGACACCGTTGTCGGCGAGGTGGGCACGCAGGCGCCGTCCGAGCACGTCGTCGGAGAGCCGCGCGAGCATCCGGGCGGTCACGCCGAGCCGCGCCAGACCCACGGCGACGTTGCCCGGGCTGCCACCCGGGGCCGCGCGGAACACGCCCTCGGCCCCCGCGGGGACCATGTCGGTGATGAGCTCGCCTGCGACAGCGACGACCGTGGTCACCCCGGGAAACTACCGCCCCTACGATCTGGGTGATGGCCGTCCCGAACTCGGGTCCCGAGTCACGGGACCGCGCCCGCGCGGTGCTCGACGCGCTGCTCCCCGCCGTCCGGTCCCGGGCGGTCGCCGGCCTCGGCCCCGTCGAGGGCGAGGGCCTCGCCGCGCGGCTCGAGCAGCACCACCTCGACCTGGTCGAGCCGCTCGACGGGCTGTACGGCGCCGAGCTCGAGGTCGACGGCCTGACCGCACTGGTCGGGGGGCTCCTCGACCGCACGGTCGGGGCCGCACTCACCCGGCCCGCGCCGCTGCGGGCGTCGGACCGACGGCGCGAGGTCGACCCCGGCTGGTTCCAGCGGTCCCGGATGGTCGGCTACGTGGCGTACGTCGACCGGTTCGCCGGCGACCTGCGCGGCGTGCGCGACCGGCTCGACTACCTGGCCGAGCTCGGGGTCACCTATGTGCACCTCATGCCGTTGCTCGCACCGCGCGAGGGCGACAGCGACGGGGGCTACGCCGTCGTCGACTACGACGCAGTCGACCCGCGGTTGGGCACGATGGCCGACCTCGAGGACCTCGCTGCCGACCTGCACGCCCGCGGGATGTCGCTGTGCATCGACCTGGTCCTCAACCACACGGCAGCCGAGCACCCGTGGGCGCGCGCCGCGGCGGCCGGCGACCCGGCGTACCGCGGGTACTACCTGATCTATCCCGACCGGGCGCTCCCGGACCGCTACGAGCGGACCTTGCCCGAGGTCTTCCCGGACCAGGCACCCGGCAGCTTCACCCACGTCGAAGGCGTCGGCTGGGTGTGGACGACCTTCAACTCCTTCCAGTGGGACCTGGACTGGACCAACCCCGCGGTCTTCGGCGAGATGCTCGCGACGATGCTGCGGCTGGCCGACCACGGGGTCGACGTGCTCCGGCTCGACGCGGCGCCGTTCCTCTGGAAGCGCGAGGGCACCGACTGCCAGAACCAGCCCGAGGTGCACCTCGTGCTGCAGGCGCTGCGCGCGCTCGTCACCGTCGGCACACCGGGGGTGGCCTTCAAGGCCGAGGCGATCGTCGCGCCGCAGCACCTCGTGCAGTACCTCGGCGGCCACGAGCGCTTCCGGCCCGAGTGCGACCTGGCGTACCACAACCAGCTCATGGTGCTGCTGTGGTCGACGCTGGCCACCCGCGACACCCGGCTCGCCCGCACCGCCCTGGGACGGATGCAGCCCGCGCCGAGCAGCACCTCGTGGGTCACCTACCTGCGCTGCCACGACGACATCGGCTGGGCGGTGTCCGACGAGGACGCCTGGGCGTGCGGGCTCGACCCGCGCGCCCACCGGTCGTTCCTCTCCGACTTCTACGCCGGACTGCACCCCGGGTCGTTCGCCCGCGGTGCGGCCTTCCAGGCGAACCCGCGCACCGGCGACCGCCGCATCTCCGGCAGCGCCGCCTCGCTGGTGGGGCTCGACGCGGCGCTCGACTCCGGCGACGCCGTCGAGGCCGCGATCGCGGGCGACCGGCTGCTGATGCTCTACAGCGTGGTCTACGTCTTCGGCGGCGTGCCGCTGCTGTACATGGGCGACGAGCTCGCCCAGCGCAACGACCCGCACTGGGCCGACGACCCGGTCCACGCCGGCGACAACCGGTGGCTGCACCGGCCGCCCTGGGACCGGGCGGGGGCCGCACGACGTCACGACCCGACCACGGTCGAAGGGCGGGTGTTCGCCGGGCTCGCCGAGCTGGCCCGGGCCCGCGCGGGGCTCGTGCACCTGCGCGCCGGCGGCAGCACCGAGGTCCTGGACGTCGGCGACGACCGGGTGCTCGCCGTGCTGCGGCGGCACCCGCGCAGCGGCCGGCTGGTCGCCCTGGCCGCCTTCAACGACCAGCCGGTACGGCTGCCGCGGCGGTCCGCCCTGGCGTGCTTCCCCGGCCCGGCACACCTGGTCCTCGCCGGCCCCGGGGTCGAGCTGCACGACGACGGGCTGGTGCTGCCGCCGTGGTCGTACGCCTGGGTCACCGAGGACTGACCACCGTCATCAGGCGGTCGTTGAGGCCGCGCGGGCCGGGGCCGGTGCAGGTCAGAAGCCGCGGACGTCGTGCGGGCGGTAGGGCTCCTCGAGCACCGCGACGTCGTCGTCGGTGAGCTCGAGGTCGAGCGCCGCCACGGCGTCGTCGAGGTGCTCGGGCCTGGTCGCACCGACGATCGGCGCGACGACACTCGGTCGGCTGGCGACCCAGGCGAGCGCGACCTGTGCGCGGGGCACACCACGCGCCTCGGCCACCTGCGCGACCCGGGACGCGACCTCGCGGTCCCCGTCGTCGTACAGCGTCCGGCCGAAGCCGTCGGTGTCCCCGCGCGCGGTGGACTCGTCCCAGTCGCGGGTCAGCCGGCCGCGCGCCAGCGGGCTCCACGGGATCACGCCGACGCCCTCGTCGAGGCACAGCGGCAGCATCTCCCGCTCCTCCTCGCGGTAGAGCAGGTTGTAGTGGTTCTGCATCGTGGCGAAGCGCGTCCAGCCGTGGAGGTCGGCCACGTAGAGCGCCTGCGCGAACTGCCACGCGGCCATGGAGGACGCCCCCAGGTAACGCGCCTTGCCGGCCTTGACCACGTCGTGCAGCGCCTCGAGGGTCTCCTCGACCGGCACCTCGGGGTCCCACCGGTGGATCTGGTACAGGTCGACGTAGTCGGTGCCGAGCCGGACCAGGCTGGCGTCGATCTCGGCCATGATCGCCTTGCGCGAGAGCCCGCCGCCGTTGGGCCCGGGCCGCATCCGGCCGTGCACCTTCGTGGCGATGACGACGTCCTCGCGGCGGGTGAGCCGGTTGAGTGCCCGCCCCACGATCTCCTCGCTCGAGCCGTCGGAGTAGACGTTCGCCGTGTCGAAGAAGTTGACGCCGAGGTCGAGCGCCTTGGCGAGGAACGGTCGGCTGGCCTCCTCGCCGAGCGTCCACTCGTGGTTGCCCCGGTCCGGCTCGCCGAAGCTCATGCAGCCGAGGCAGAGCCGGGACACCTCGAGGCCGGTCGATCCGAGCCGCACATAGTCCATGCCCTCGATCCTGCTCCTGCTGAGCGGCCTCGAACCTGCCGAGTCAGCAGCTGGACCGCGGCGGTGCCGTGGTGCGTCGCACGACGAGCCGGGTCGGGACGGTGACCGACGGCGGCGTCGGCGGGTCGTCGAGCTCGTCGTCGAGCGCATCCAGGAGCAGCCGCGCCGCCAGCTCGCCCTGCTCACGCACCGGCTGCGCCACCGTGGTCAGGTCGAAGAACTCGGCCATCTCGTGGTCGTCGATGCCGATGACGGAGACGTCCTCCGGCACCCGCAAGCCGGTCTCGCGCACGGCGTGCACCGCGCCGACCGCCATCTCGTCGGAGGCGGCGAACACGGCGGTCGGACGCCGCTCCGCCCCGAGCAACAACCGGGTCGCCGCAAGCCCGCCGCGGACCGTGAAGTCGCCGACGACCTCCAGCCCGGGCTCGAGCGGCAGGCCGGCTCCAGACATCGCCGATCGGTAGCCGTTGAGGCGGTCGAGCGGTGCGGCGAAGTCGAGCTGCTCCTCCAGCGAGCCGCCGACGTAGCCGATCCGCCGGTGCCCCAGCTCGAGCAGGTGCCGCATCGCGATGTGCGCCGTCTCGACGTCGTCGATGCGGACGCAGGACCAGCCGGGGACCGTGGCGCCGACGACCGCGACCGGCCGGTCGAGCCTGGTCAGGGCGGCGACCTCCTCGTCCGTCGGAGTCAGGCTCAGGAGGAGGATCGCGTCGACCCGCTTGCGCAGGAGGTGGGTGCGGAACACCCGGTGCCGCGCGGCGGTGTCACCCGCCAGGTTGTAGAGCAGCAGGTCGTAGCCGGCCTCGCGCAGCAGCTGCTCGGCGCCCCGGATGACCGACCCGTAGAACCACCGGGTGACGAAGGGCACGATCACGCCGACCGCCATGGTCTGCCCGCTGGCGAGACTGGCGGCGTGCGGGGACGCGACGTAGTCGAGCCGGGCGGCGACCTGCAGCACCTTAACCCGCGTCTCGTCGGACACCCGCGGCAGGCCGCGCAGGGCACGCGAGACGGTCGCCGTCGACACCCCCACCTCGCGGGCGACGTCCTTGATGCTCGTCATCCGGCCGCCACTGCCCAGGTGGCGCGAGCCGTCATACGGTGGCCGTCATGAGCAGCCACCTGCCCGAGGGCAACCGCCTCGTCTACGGCACAGCGACCGCGTCGTACCAGGTCGAGGGGGCGACGACGACCGACGGCCGCGGCCCGTCGATCTGGGACACGTTCACGGCGACGCCCGGCACCATCAAGGACGCCAGCGACGGCTCCGTGGCGTGCGCGTCCTACGAGCGACTCGACGAGGACCTCGACCTGCTCGGCGGTCTCGGCGTGGCCTACTACCGCTTCTCGGTGGCGTGGCCGCGGATCCAGCCGACCGGCGGCGGGGCCGTCGAGCCGCGCGGCCTCGCGTACTACGACCGGATGGTCGACGGCCTGCTGGCCCGCGGCATCGCCCCGATGGCAACGCTCTACCACTGGGACCTGCCGCAGGCGCTCGAGGACGCTGGCGGGTGGCCGGAACGCGCCACCGCCGAGCGCTTCGCCGACTACGCCGCGATCGTGCACGAGCACCTCGGCGACCGGGTCGCGGTGTGGACGACGCACAACGAGCCGTGGTGCGCGGCCTATCTCGGCTACGCCGCAGGCAAGCACGCACCGGGACGGCAGGAGGCGGACGCCGCGCACCGCGCCGCGCACCACCTGCTGCTGGGGCACGGCCTCGCCGCCGCGCGGCTGCACGAGGCCGGCGCGGACACCGTCGGTATCGTGCTCAACCTCACCCCGGTGTGGCCCGAGCGACCGGAAGCCGCCGAGGCGGCCGACGGTGTCGACGCGATCCACAACCGGGTCTGGCTCGGACCACTGGTCGACGGCGCGTACGACGAGCGGCTGCGCGCGCTCGCCCCGCCGCTGGACGACAGCAGCGTCGTGCGTGACGGCGACCTGGCGCTGGTCCAGGGCTCGGCCGACTACCTCGGCGTGAACTACTACACCCCCGCCCGGATCGACGTCGGCGACGGCGCCGGGAGCAGCGCCGTCGGTCAGGAAACGCTGGCCTACCCGCGGGTGGCCGGACTGCAGTTCGCGCCGCGCGGCCCGCGGACGGCCATGGGCTGGGAGGTCGAGCCGCGCGGCCTCGAGGAGCTGCTCGTCAGCACCCACCGCCGCACCGGTCTCCCTCTCGTCGTCGCCGAGAACGGCGCGGCGTACGACGACGAGGTGCGCGCCCCCGACGGCTCGGTCGACGACCAGGACCGCATCGCCTACCTGCGCGACCACGTCGCAGCCGTCGAGCGGGCCAGGGAGGCAGGCGCCGACGTGCGCGCCTACATCGCTTGGACCCTGCTCGACAACTTCGAGTGGGCCGAGGGCTACACCAAGAAGTTCGGTCTGGTCGAGGTCTCCCCCGACGACCAGACCCGCACTCCGAAGGCGTCGTACCGGTGGTACGCGAACCTCGCCCACGTCGGCCTCCCCGCCACCGACGCTCCCGCCTAACCCTTGACGCTGCCCGCAAGCAGCCCGCGGACGAAGAAGCGCTGCAGGCTGAGAAAGACGACCAGCGGGACAATCAGCGACACGAACGCGCCGGCCGAGAGCAGGTGCCAGTCCTGGCCCTTGGTCCCGGACAGCTCGGCCAGCCGGACGGTGAGCGGCGAGACGTCGAGGCTGCCGCCGCCGAACACCAGCGCGACCAGCAGGTCGTTCCAGACCCACAGGAACTGGAAGATCCCGAACGCCGCGATGGCGGGTGTGATCAGCGGGAGCATGATCCGGGTGAAGATCCGGACGTGCCCGGCGCCGTCGACGCGGGCCGCCTCGATCAACTCGCCCGGGATCTCCTTCATGAAGTTGTGCATGAGGAAGATCGCCAGCGGCAGCGCGAAGATCGAGTGCGACAACCAGATCGTGTAGAAGCCGCCGCCCGGTGCGTCGCCGCCAGCCAGACTCGGCAGCCCGAAGGGCGGCGACACGTACAGCGACAGGAGCGGGATCATCGTCACCTGGATGGGGACGATCTGCATCGCGAAGACCGCGACGAACAGGGTGTCCCGGAAGGGGAACTTCATCCACGCGAACGCGTACGCCGCCAGGGTCGCCAGGGTGATCGGGATGACCACCGACGGCACCGTGATGACGATCGTGTTGACGAAGTACGTCGACAGCCCGATGTCACCTTTCAGCACGGCCCGGTAGTTGTCCAGCGTGAAGCTGGGGTGGAGGAAGACGTTCCACCAGCCGTTGCCCTTGACGTCGTCCTCGGGGCGGAACGACGAGATGAGCAGTCCGGCGGTGGGGATGGTCCACAGGAACGCGATCACGACGGCCCCCAGGGAGGCCCATGGATTGGTGAGCTTCTGGTGCGCCTCTCCCGACGGGGTACGGACGGGGGCGGTCCCGGTGGTCGGGATCTCCGGGGTCGTCGTGGTCATCGGGACTCCACCTCCTTGAGCTGGCGCACGTTGTACACCACGATCGGGATGACCAGGATGAAGATCAGGACGGCGAGCGCCGCGCCGAGTCCGTTGTTGAAGGACCGGAAGCTCTGCACGTAGAACTCGTACGCGAGCACGCTGGTATGGAAGTTTCCGCCGGTCGCGGTCCGGACGATGTCGAAGACCTTCAGGGTGGAGATGCTGATCGTCGTCAGAACGACGATCAGCGACGGCCGGATGCTCGGCACCGTGATGAAGCGGAACATCCGCAGGCCGTAGACACCGTCGAGCCGGGCGGCCTCGATGATGTCGTCGGGGATCGCCTTGATCGAGGCGGAGAGCACCGTCATGGCGAAACCGGCCTGGACCCAGATCATGATGACGATGAGGAACAGCGTGTTCCAGGGCTCCGTGAGCAGGAACCGGTAGGTGTCCAGGCCGATCGACTTGAGGATCTGGTTGGCCAGACCGATCTGGTCGTTCTCGGCCGACCGGTAGTCGTAGACGAACTTCCAGATCAGCGAGGCGCCGACCAACGACAGGGCCATCGGCAGGAAGATCAGGGCCTTGGCGAGGGCCTCGACGCGCGCCTTGTCGATGAGGACGGCGTAGACCAGGCCGATGAGCGTCGCCAGGATCGGGGTGAGGATCACCCAGAGCGCGGTGTTGCGCAGGACCGTCACCTCGTCGGAGGTGGTGAAGATCGCCTTGTAGTTATCCAGGCCGACGAACGACGTGCTCGCGGCGTTCTGGAAGGACTGGTAGATCGTCTTCAGCGCCGGGTACAGCAGGCCCACCGCGATGAGCACGGCCGACGGCACGACGAACGCGATGGTCTGGATGAGCTCGCCCCGGCGGGACCGGACCCGGTCGGCGACGAACAGCACGACGCCCATCACTGCGACGAACAAGAAGACGGCGAACACCATCTGGGCAAACTTCTCGCCTGACGACATCGAACGAGCCTCCTCGGGCACGTGACGTGACTCGCCTCGGGGGTGCCGGGCACGACGGCCCGGCATAGGGGCTGGAACGGGGGCGGGACGAGCCTCGCCCCCGTTCCAGCAACCCGCTGGTGGGAGGTCCGGACCTCGCGGCCGGACCCCCTCCCTCAGGTCAGGACGCCGGCCAGGACTTCTCGATCTTGTCCAGCGCGTCCTTCGTGCTCTCGCCCGTGATCCAGGCGGTCATCTCCTTCCAGAACGACCCTGAACCGACGGCACCCGGCATCAGGTCGGAACCGTCGAAGCGGAAGACCGCCTCGGGGTCCTGGAGGATGGTGGCCGACAGCTTGTCGACCGGGCTGACGAGGTTGGCGACGTCGAGCCCCGTGTTGGCGCTGACCCAGCCGCCGGCCGAGGTGGCCTTGGCCTTCTCGTTGGCCCAGGTGTCCGAGGAGAGGTAGGTCTGGAACGCCTGCACCTCGGGCCGGTCGTTGAACGCCGCGACGAACTCGCCGCCGCCGAGGACCGGCTTGCCGTTTGCCGGGTCGGTGGGCGGCAGGTAGAACGCGAAGACCTGCCCGTTCTCCGACACGTCGGTGCCGTCGGGCCAGTTGGCCGCGTAGAAGCTCGCCTGGCGGTGCATGGCGCACTCGCCCTTGAGGATCGGCAGCCCACCGTCGGTGAACGGCGTGGTGGCGATGCTCTTCACGTCGCCGATGCCGCCGTTGACGTACTTCGGGTCCTTGAGGATGGCGCCGACCCGGTCGAGCGCCTCGGCGACGCTCGGGTCGTTGAACGGCATCGAGTGGTCGACCCACGCGTCGTACTTGTCGGCACCGGCGTCACGGAGCATGACGTCCTCGAGCCAGTCGGTGAGCACCCAGCCGGTGGCCTCGCCGGACTCGATCCCCGCGCACCAGGGCTTGATGCCCGAGGCCGCGATCTTGTCCGACAGGGCGGTCATCTCGTCCCACGTGGTCGGGACGGTCCAGCCCTTGTCGGCGAACATCTTCGGGGAGTACCAGACGAAGGACTTCACGTTCGCACCCAGGGGTGCGGCGTAGAGCTTGCCGTCGATGGTGGCGTAGCCGCGCCAGTCCTTGCCGAACCACTCGTCGACGTTGTCCGACACGGGCTGCGGGACCTCGACGACCTTGCCGGTGTCCTTGACCAGCGTGCTGAGCAGGCCGGGCTGCGGGACGTAGGCGATGTCCGGCGGGTTGCCCGAGCGGACCCGGACGATGAGCTGCGCCTCGAACTCCTTCGAGCCCTCGTAGGCGACGTCCGCGCCCGTGCAGGTCGTGAACAGCTTGTACGACTCCTTGTGGGGAGCGTCCTCGGGCGCCACGATCGAGGTGTAGACCTTCACGGTCTTGCCCGTCAGGTCACCGAACTGCGTCAGCTGCGCGCACTCCGGCTTGCCCTTGCCCGGCGACGAGCCGCCAGCCGTCTTCGCGCCACCACTGCCACCACTGCTGCCGCCACAGGCGGCGAGCGCGAGGCTGGCACCCAGAACGACGGCGAGCGCGGCTGCACCGCGAGGTGCCTTCGTTGATCGCATGCGCACTGCTCCCTCTACTCGCACCAAAGCCGGTCCGGACACCGCACGGCAGGGCCTGACGGATCCGCGTCCCGGGTAACCCGATGTAAACGTTTACGCAACCGCGCGGCAACCGGTGAAGGGGTAACGATCAGATAACAGCCTGTTTGCGGGCAGGGCATGGACAGGACCGCTCCCGCCCCCATACGGTCACGGTGCGTCATCCCGTCCTTTACTCGGATCGTCCGGCACGTTCCTGCCGGTGAAGGGAGCCATCTCCATGGCCACCGTGACCTTCGACAAGGCCACTCGTCTGTTCCCGGGCTCTGAACGGCCCGCCGTCGATGCACTCGACATCGAGATCGGCGACGGCGAGTTCCTCGTCCTCGTCGGCCCGTCGGGCTGCGGCAAGTCCACCTCGTTGCGGATGCTCGCCGGCCTCGAGGACGTCAACGGCGGTTCGATCCGCATCGGCGATCGTGACGTCACGAATCTGGCACCCAAGGACCGCGACATCGCGATGGTGTTCCAGAACTACGCGCTCTACCCGCACATGTCGGTGGCCGAGAACATGGGCTTCGCGCTGAAGATCGCCGGCGAGTCGAAGGACAAGATCGCGGAGCGGGTCAAGGAAGCCGCCAAGATCCTCGACCTCGAGGAGTACCTCGACCGCAAGCCGAAAGCGCTCTCCGGCGGCCAGCGCCAGCGCGTGGCCATGGGCCGCGCGATCGTCCGGTCGCCCCAGGTGTTCCTCATGGACGAGCCGCTGTCCAACCTCGACGCCAAGCTGCGGGTGCAGACCCGCAGCCAGATCGCGGCCCTCCAGCGCCGGCTCGGCGTCACGACCGTCTACGTCACCCACGACCAGGTCGAGGCCATGACGATGGGCGACCGTGTCGCGGTGCTCAAGGACGGCATCCTCCAGCAGGTCGACACCCCGCGGAACATGTACGACAACCCGAAGAATGTCTTCGTCGCCGGGTTCATCGGCTCCCCCGCCATGAACCTGCTGACGGTGCCGGTCGAGGGCGAGTCGGTGAAGTTCGGCGACGGCCAGATCCAGGTCCCGCGGGAGACCGTTGCGGCCGCCGCCGGCGACCGCCAGGTCACCATCGGCGTGCGCCCGGAGGACATGGAGCCGGTCGCCAACGGCCAGGGCCTCAAGACGGTCATCAACCTCGTCGAGGAGCTCGGCGCCGACGCCTACGTCTACGGCACGGCCGACGTCAACGGCCAACAGCTCGACGTGATCGCCCGGGTCGACGGCCGCAAGCCGCCGGAGAAGGGCGAGACGGTCGCCTTCGCACCCAAGCCTGGCCACATCCACCTGTTCTCGACCACGAGCGGCGAGCGGCTGCCCACCTGAGCCGACCTGCCCTGACCACCGCCGAGGGCGCGTCTCCCACTCCGGGAGGCGCGCCCTCGGCGCGTCCGGCACGATGTGACCATGCCCCTGCAGCTGCTCGCGGCTCCGAGTGACCCGGCGCTGCTCGACCTCCCCTGGGACACCCCGCTCGAGGACTGGCCGGCCGACCAGCTGGTCGCCCTCCCGCGCGGCATCTCCCGGCACGTCGTGCGCTTCGTCCGTGTCGGCGAGGCCGTGTTCGCCGTGAAGGAGATCGCCGAGAAGGCGGCGATGCGCGAGTACGGGCTGCTGCGCCAGCTGGAACGTCGCGAGATGCCCGCGGTCGAGGCGGTGGCCGTCGTGTCCGGCCGCGAGGACACCGAGGGCAACCCGATGGACCCGGCGCTCGTCACCCGGCACCTGCAGTTCTCACTCCCCTACCGGGCGTTGTTCTCGTCCACGCTGCGGCCCGACACCGCCATGCGGTTGCTGGACGCGCTCGCCGCCCTGCTGGTCCGGCTGCACACCGCCGGGTTCTACTGGGGCGACTGCTCGTTCTCCAACACGCTGTTCCGGCGCGACGCCGGGTCGTTCGCGGCGTACCTCGTGGACGCCGAGACCGGTGAGCTGCACGGCAGCCTCAGCCCCGGTCAGCGCAACTACGACGTGGACCTGGCCCGCACCAACATCGCCGGCGAGCTGCTCGACCTCGACTCGGGCGGCCTCATGCACCCGTCGATCGACCCGGTGCAGATCGCCGACAAGGTCGTCGAGCGCTACAACGACCTGTGGCAGGAGCTGCTCGGCGCGGAGACGTTCGACACCGGCGAGCGCTACCGCATCGACCAGCGGATCCGGCGGCTCAACGACCTCGGCTTCGACGTGGCCGAGCTCAACATCATCACCGACATCGACGGGCGCACCGTGCAGCTCGAGCCGAAGGTCGTCGACGCCGGCCACCACAGCCGCCGGCTGCTCCGGCTGACCGGGCTCGACGTCGAGGAGAACCAGGCCCGCCGGTTGCTGAACGACCTCGACGCCTACCGCGCCGCGAAGAACGTGCAGGGCGAGTCCGAGGAGATCGTGGCGCACCGCTGGCTCGCCGACTCGTTCGAGCCGGTCGTGCGCTCCGTCCCGAAGCAGCTGCGCGGCAAGCTGGAGCCGGCCGAGATCTTCCACGAGGTGCTGGAGCACCGGTGGTTCCTGTCCGAGCGGGAGGGTCGCGACGTCGGGCTGATCCCCGCCGCGGCGTCGTACGTCGCCGACGTGCTCACGCACAAGCCCGACGAGCAGGCCGTCCTGGGCTCGCGGATCGGAAGCCCGACGGTCGAGTCGCCCTATGACCCCGACGCGGACGACGAGTAGCGCGCCCCCCTCCACCCCCGAGATCCTTTGTGCGCCGACACACCGCGCCACCGGCGCGTCTGGTGCGGCAGCGCACACAAAGGATCTCGGGGGGCCTCCTACGGTCGTCCCTCGCGTCGGCGGCGCGCCGTCTCATACAGCGCGATGCCGGTGGCGACGCCGGCGTTGAGCGACTCGGCCGCCGAGCTGATGGGGATGCTGGCCACCTGGTCGCAGGTCTCGCGCACCAGCCGGGACAGCCCCTTGCCCTCGGACCCGACCACGAGCACCAGCGGGTCGGTGGTGACCCGTACGTCGGCGAGATCGAGCGGCGCCTCGCCGTCGAGCCCGACGACGTAGAGACCGGCCGCCTTGTACGCCTCGAGCGCGCGGGTGAGGTTGGTGGCGCGAGCCACCGGGACCCGCGCGGCCGCGCCGGCGGAGACCTTCCACGCCGTGGCTGTCACGCCGGCCGCCCGGCGGGTGGGCACGACGACGCCGTGCGCACCGAACGCCGCGGCCGAGCGCAGGACGGCGCCGAGGTTGCGGGGGTCGGTCACGCCGTCGAGCGCGACGAGCAGCGCCGCCTCGCCGGCCTCGTCGGCCCGCGCGAGCAGGTCGTCGGGGTGCGCGTACTCGTACGCCGGCACCTGCAGGGCCAGCCCCTGGTGGTGGTCACCGGCCACCCGGTCGAGCTCGGTGCGGGACGCCTCCATGAGCGGGATGCCCAGGTTGCCGGCCAGCTTCATCGACTCGCGGACCCGGTCGTCGGAGTCGATCCGCTCCGCGACCCACAGCGCCGTGGCCGGCACCGACGCGCGCAGCGCCTCCACCACGGGGTTGCGCCCGGCGACCCACTCCGGGCCGCCGCCGGTGTCGCGCGTCGTGCGGTTGGTGCTCGACCGCGTGCCGCCAGCGCGCGGACCGGACCGGCCACCCGGGGCGGCCGCCCGCTTGGTGGCCGACCGTGCCTTGCGGTGCGCGGGGTGGCTCGGGCGGTCGGTCGCCTTGGGGGTAGGCCCCTTGCCCTTCAGCTGCTTGCGCCGCTGGGACCCGGACCCGACGGTCTGGCCCTTCTTGGACCCGGGGGTGCGCTTGGCACCCCGTCGCTCGCTGTTGCCGGCCATGGTCAGGTTCCCTCTTCCGCGAGCGTCCAGCGTGGGCCGGACGGTGTGTCCTCGACGACCACGCCCGACGCGGTGAGCGCGTCGCGCACCCGGTCGGCCGCGGCCCAGTCCTTGCGGGCGCGCGCCTCGGCACGCTCCTGGAGGGCGACCTGCACGAGCTTGTCGACCACCGCGGTCAGGTCGGACGACGGCCCGCCGGCGCTGCGGGACGTCCAGGTCGGCGAGAACGGGTCGAGGCCCAGGACGTCGAGCATCGCCCGCACCGACAGCCAGGTGCCGCGCAGCGCCCGCCGGTCACCGTCGGCAGCGGCGAGCAGCGTGTTGCCCTCGCGCAGGACGGCCTGCAGGGCGGCGAGCGCGGCCGGCACCGAGAGGTCGTCGTCCATCGCCTCGACGAACTCGGTGCAGAGCATGCCGCCGGCCGCCGCGGCGTCGCCCCCGGAGTCGACGTCGTCGGTCTCGCCGAGCACCTCGGCGGCACGGCGCACGAAGCCCTCGATCCGGCGGAACGCCGAGCCGGCCTCCTCGAGCGCCTCGAAGGAGAACTCCACGACCGAGCGGTAGTGCGAGGCCAGCAGGTAGTAGCGCAGCTCGATCGGCCGGACCCGCTTCACCACCTCGGACACCAGCATCGTGTTGCCGACCGACTTGCTCATCTTCGAGCCGCCGAGGTTGAGCATCGCGTTGTGCATCCACCAGCGCGCGAACGGGCGGCCGGCCGCGGTCGACTGCGCCAGCTCGTTCTCGTGGTGCGGGAAGCGCAGGTCGAGGCCGCCGCCGTGGATGTCGAACTCGGGGCCGAGGTACTTGCCGACCATCGCCGAGCACTCGAGGTGCCAGCCGGGGCGGCCGCGGCCCCACGGCGTCGGCCAGGACGCCGTCTCCGGCTCGCCCTCCTTGTGGCCCTTCCACATCGCGAAGTCGCGCGGGTCGCGCTTGCCGCGCGGGTCGGCGTCCTCGGCGGCGGTCATGTCGTCGATCTTCTGGTTCGACAGTCGGCCGTAGTCCGGCCACGACTGCACGTCGAAGTAGACGTCGCCCGAGCCGTCCTCGGCCGCGTACGCGTGGCCATTGTCGACCAGCTCGGACATCAGCTCGACCATCTCGGTGATGTGCCCGGTGGCACGCGGCTCGTACGTCGGGGACACGCAGCCCAGCAGGTCGTACGCCGCGTGCAGCGCCCGCTCGTTGGTGTAGGCCAGGGCGAACCAGTCCGTACCGAGCTCGTCGGCCTTGACGAGGATCTTGTCGTCGATGTCGGTGAGGTTGGCGACGATGGACACCTCGAGACCGGAGCGCTCCAGCCAGCGCCGCAGGACGTCGAAGACGACCTCCTTGCGGATGTGCCCGATGTGCGGGGCGCCCTGCACCGTGAGCCCGCAGTGGTAGATGCCGACCCTGCCCTCGACCAGCGGCACGAAGTCGCGCACCGACCTCGTGGCGGTGTCGTACAGGCGAAGCTTCACCGTCGCGCTCCGCCTCTGCTCGTTGCACCCCACGCAGTCACTCGCTGCGCTCGCGACTCCGCGGGGACCCCGCTTCCTCGCTCCGGACGTCGCCGCTCGGACTGCCTCACCGGTAGAGGTTACCGGCGGGCGATCAACGCGGTCGCCACCGCGGCGAGGCCCTCGCCACGGCCGGTGAGACCCAGGCCGTCGGTGGTCGTCGCCGAGACCGACACCGGGGCACCGACCGCCGCGCCCAGGACGGCCTCGGCCTCGGCCCGGCGCGAGCCGATCCTGGGCCGGTTCCCGATGACTTGCACCGAGACGTTGCCGACCACGAAGCCCGCCTCGCGGACCCGGCGGGCCACCTCCGCGAGCAGCACCGCCCCGGCGGCACCGGACCACCGGGGGTCGTCGGTGCCGAAGACGGCGCCCAGGTCGCCGAGCCCGGCCGCGGACAGCAGGGCGTCGCAGGCGGCGTGCGCGGCGACGTCGCCGTCGCTGTTCCCGGCGCAACCCGCGGGCTCGTCGGGGAAGTACAGCCCGACAAGGTGCATCGGCCGTCCCGGCTCCAGCGGGTGCACGTCGACGCCGGTGCCGACCCGCGGCAGCGCCCGGTCAGTCACGGGTCACCTCCCTGCGGGCCAGGACCGCCTCGGCGAGCACGAGGTCCAGCGGCCGGGTGACCTTGAACGCCTCCTCGGCGCCGGGCACGACGAGGACGCGGCCGCCGGCCAGCTCGACCAGCCCGGCGTCGTCGGTGGTGACGGCGTCGGCCGGCCCGGCGTACGCCGAGTCCAGCACCGACCGCCGGAAGCCCTGCGGGGTCTGCACCGTGCGCAGGGAGCTGCGGTCGACGGTGGCGACCACCTGCCCGCCGG
This sequence comes from Actinomycetes bacterium, assembly GCA_038246545.1. Lineage (GTDB taxonomy): Bacteria > Actinomycetota > Actinomycetes > JACCUZ01 > JACCUZ01 > JBBRVW01. The sequence continues at coordinate 63,128 of JBBRVW010000011.1, forward strand.
CGTCGACCTGCTTGACGGTGTCGGTCACCGGCTGCCCCGGGACCACCGCCTCGGCACCACCCTCGACAGCGGCCACGACAGCGGCCACCAGAGCCGACGGCACCAGTGGCCGGGCCGCGTCATGCACGAGGACGACCTCGACGGAGTCCGGGAGAACCGCCAGGCAACAGCGGACCGACGCCGTGCGGTGCGCGCCGCCCTCGACCACGACCAGCTCGGCCCCGGCGTGCTCGCCGGCGAGCAGGCTGCGGACCTCGTCCGAGCGGCCGGGCGGGGCCGCGACCACCACGAGGTCGACGGGGCCGGCGGCCAGCGTGCGCACCGAGTGGGCCAGCATCGGCCGGCCGCCGAGCGGCAGCAGAGCCTTGGCCTCGGCGCGCCCGAGCCGTTCGCCCTGGCCGGCGGCGGGCACGACAGCGGCCACCATCGGTCGGCTCACGGGCGGGTCACAGCGGCTCGGACGCCGGCTTCGCGAAGACCATCCGGCCGTTGGCCGTCGTGAGCACGCTGGTCACCCGCAGCAGCACCTCGCCGCCGATGCCGTCCCGGGAGCGCTCGGCGACGACCATGGTGCCGTCGTCGAGGTAGCCGACCGCCTGGCCGGCCTCCTTCCCGGTCTTGAGCAGCAGCACGCTGACCTCGTCGCCCGCCCCGACCGGCGGGCGCAGCGCGAGTGCCAGCGAGTGGAGGTTCATCACCCGAACGCCGGCCAGGGCAGCGACCTTCGCCAGGTTGGTGTCGAGGGTCAGCAGGGCGGCCCCGCTGTCGAGGCAGATCCGCACCAGCTTGGCGTCCACCTCGTGGACGCCCGGGACCTCGTTGTCGAGGACCTCGACCTCCACCGCCGGCTCGCGGCGGAGGGTCTCGAGGACCTCGAGCCCGCGGCGGCCCTTCGCCCGGCGTCCGTCGTCACCCGCGTCCGCCAGGCCCTGGAGCTCGGCGAGCACCGGCGCCGGCACCAGCATCTGGCCGTGCAGGAAGCCGGCCCGGACGACGTCGATGACCCGGCCGTCGATCGCGACCGAGGTGTCGAGCACCCGGGGCAGCGACGCCGCCGAGACCGGCCGGTCGGCCATGCCGACCCGGCCGCCGAAGATGCCGAGCATCGCCTCGCGCTTGACCGTGCCGAGCCGGAAACCCAGGGCACCCAGCGCGACGAGGACGAAGACGAAGATCGGGAACGTGAGCAGCGGGCGACCGAGAAGCAGCACGGGCCACGTGACTCCGGCAGCGACGAGCACCCCCACGACGGCACCTATGACGCCGGCGACGATCTGCTCCGCGGACGTGCTGCGCAGACCGACCTCGGTCTGCCGGACGGCGGCGAGAGTCCCCCGCCCGACGACGCCGCCGAACACGTAGCCCAGCGCCGACCCGAGGACCACACCGACCCCGACGATCGTGAAAGCCCCGAGGACTTTGTCGCCGGAGTCGTCGACCGCGTCGGCCACGTAGTAGCCGACGCCGGCGAAGAACACCACGACGCACAGCCGCAGCAGCTCGACGACCGCGCTGGGCACGCGGCGCAGACGGGGCGCCATCACCCGAGAGACCCTAGTCGGCGCGGCTCGAGGACCCGCGCCGACCGAGGCATCGGTTCGTTGCGTGACGCGCTGTTGCAGTTCCGCGGCCTGAAGACCGCAACAGCGCGCCACGCGAGGAACCAACGGCGGGTCAGGGACCGACGGCGAGGGGCCGGCACATGGAGCATCCGCGTCCGTGCGCTCGTGACCTTGATCGTGATCTGGCCTCAGGCACGAGAGCCCCCCCGCAACGCCTCGCGCCGCCGTCCCCGGGGGGAGCGGCGGCGCGAGCGGAGCTGGTCGTGCGGGTGGTCTAGGAGGCGAGCACCTCGTCGAGGATGGCCTCGGCCTTGTCCTCGTTGGTGTGCTCGGCGAGGGCGAGCTCGCTGACGAGGATCTGCCGGGCCTTCGCGAGCATCCGCTTCTCGCCGGCCGACAGGCCACGGTCCTTGTCCCGACGCCAGAGGTCGCGGACGACCTCCGCCACCTTGATCACGTCGCCGGAGGCGAGCTTCTCGAGGTTGGCCTTGTAGCGTCGCGACCAGTTGGTGGGCTCCTCGGTGTGCGGCGCCCGAAGGACCTCGAACACCTGGTCGAGACCCTCCTGGCCGACGACGTCGCGGACGCCCACCAGGTCACAGTTCTCTGCAGGGACCCGGACGGTCAGGTCGCCCTGGGCGACCTTGAGGACCAGGTAGAGCTTGTCTTCACCCTTGATCTGGCGGGTCTCGATGGACGTGATGAGCGCTGCCCCGTGATGTGGGTAGACCACCGTCTCGCCGACCTGGAAAGTCATATGTGTCAGACCCCTTTCGTGACCGCCAGAATAACACGGTGACCGAGGTCACTCAGCGCGATCTTCAACCCGTTTGCGCAGGTCACGGCCTTGACAGAGAGGGTGCCCCCATGCATCTCCGGGCACTGCTGGCGTCCTCGCACCCCCTCCCCAGCTTCGCGGTGACCGCCTTCGCGACGACGGTCGCCGGGGCTGCCGGGCGCTCCCCGGCGGGCTGCCTGCTCGTCGCCGGGGCGGTGCTGACGGGGCAGCTGTCGATCGGCTGGCTCAACGACCTCCTCGACCGCGACCGCGACCGGGCGGCCGGCCGCCGCGACAAGCCGCTGGCCGCCGGCACCGTCCCCCCGCGCCTCGTCACGGTCGCGTGCGCGGTCGCCGTCGTGGCCTGCGTGCCGCTGTCCCTCGCCAGCGGCGCGGCCGCCGGTGCCGCCCACCTCGGGGGCGTGGCCGGCGGCTGGGCCTACGACCTCGGGCTCAAGCGCACGGTGGTGTCCTTCCTCCCCTACGCCGTGAGCTTCGGCCTGCTCACGGCCTTCCTCACCCTCGGGCTGGCCGGGCACCCCGGTCCGCCCTGGTGGCTGCTCACGGGCGGTGCGCTGCTCGGTACCGGCGCGCACTTCCTCAACGTCGTGCCGGACGTCGCCGACGACCTGGCCGCCGGTATCTGCGGCCTGCCACAGCGGCTCGGGGCCGCGCGCTCGGCGGTCACGGGTGCGGTGCTGCTCGCGAGCGCGGTGGTCGTCGTGACGCTCGGCCCCGGCCGGCCGCCGTGGTGGGCGTGGACCGGTCTTGCGGTCGCCTGCGGCGCCGCCGCGGCGGCCGGCGCGGCCGGGGCGGCCGGCACGTCCCGGCGTACGCCGTTCCTGCTCGCCGTCGTGACCGCGGCGGTCGCCGTGCTCCTGCTCGTCGCGCGCGCACCGCAGCTGGGCTGACCCCGCGGAGCGAGCGGTGCACCTGACAAGGCGCCGGCGGTTGTCGCTACTCTTCCGGCCGTGGAGCGAACCCGCCGGACCCGTGTCCTCGCCGCCGGCTCGGTGGCCCTCGCCACCGCTGTGCTGGCCGGCTGCTCGAGCGGGTTCGGCGCGACGTCGATCAAGCCCTACGCGCCGAGCGACGGGGTGCTCGCCAACTCCGGCGACCTGCGCATCCTCAACCTGCTCGTCGTCTCCACCGGCGCGTCCGGGGTCGTGAGCACGACCATCGCCAACCGCGGTCGCACCGCTGACGCGCTCACCGGGATCACCAGCCCGGACGGGACTGTCGACTTCACCGGCAACGGCAGGATCAAGGGCAAGAACGCGATCCGCCTCGCCGCAGGCACCACACCCGCGGCGACGCTCACCGGGCTGACCAAGCTGCCCGGCGAGACGATCACGCTGAAGCTCGAGTTCCGCCGCGCCGACCCGCTGACGGTCCGCACCCTCGTGCTACCGGCGAGCGGCAGCTACGCGTCGCTCACGCCGCCGCCCACCGCGGCCCCGGAGTAGGCCACCGTCAGGGCTCGAACTTGTAGCCCAGGCCGCGCACGGTGACGATGTGCTGCGGCGCGCCGGGGTCCGGCTCGACCTTCGAGCGCAGCCGCTTCACGTGCACGTCCAGGGTCTTGGTGTCGCCGACGTAGTCCGAGCCCCAGACCCGGTCGATCAGCTGGCCGCGGGTCAGCACCCGGCCCGCGTTGCGCAGCAGCAGCTCGAGCAGCTCGAACTCCTTCAGCGGCATGCTGACCGACTCGCCGCGGACGCTGACCACGTGCCGGTCGACGTCCATCCGCACCGGCCCGGCCTCGACGGTCGCGGGTACCAGCTCGTCCGGCTCGCCGCGTCGGCGCAGGACCGCCCGGATCCGCGCCACCAGCTCGCGCGCGGAGTAGGGCTTGGTGACGTAGTCGTCGGCGCCGAGCTCGAGGCCGACCACCTTGTCGACCTCGCCGTCCTTGGCGGTGAGCATGATCACCGGCACCGGCGCCTTGGCGCGCAGCGCCCGGAACACCTCGGTGCCGGGCAGCCCGGGCAGCATGAGGTCGAGCAGCACCAGGTCGGCTCCGTTGCGCTCGAACTGCTCGATCGCGGCCGGGCCGCTCGCGGCCAGGTCCACCTCGAAGCCCTCCCGCCGCAGCATGTAGGACAGGGCGTCGCGGAAGGACTCTTCGTCCTCCACGACCAGGATCCGCGTCATCGTTGCCCTTCCGACGTCGCTCGACGCCCGTCCGTACCGGCCGCGACAGGAAGTCGCAGCGTGAAGGTGGAGCCGGTCCCCTCGGCGCTCCACACCGTGGCCTCGCCGCCGTGACCGGCGGCGACGTGCTTGACGATCGACAGACCGAGCCCGGTGCCGCCGGTCTCGCGCGAGCGGGCGCCGTCGACCCGGTAGAACCGCTCGAAGATCCGGTCGCGCTCGGCCTCGGCGATGCCGGGGCCCTCGTCTGTGACCGACAGCTCGGCGACGGGCCCGGCCGGGCCGTCGACCTCGCCGACCGACACGACGACCCGGCTGCCCGCCGGGCCGTAGCGCACCGCGTTGTCGACGAGGTTGCCCAGCGCCGTCACGAGCTGCCGCGAGTCGCCCATGACCTTGAGTCCCCGGACGCCGCCACCGACCAGCGAGATCTCGCGCGCCTCGGCGGTGAGCCGGCTGCGGTCGACCGCCTCGGCCACCACGTCGTCGAGGCTGACCATCGTCGGCGCCTCGAGCGGGTCGTGGCCCTGCAGGCGCGACAGCTCGATGACGTCCTGGACGAGCCGCGTCAGGCGCTCCGACTCGTGCTGCATCCGACCGGCGAACCGGCGCACGGCCTCGGGGTCGGCGGCGGCGTCGACCAGTGCTTCGGCCAGCAGCGCCATCGCTCCGACGGGCGTCTTGAGCTCGTGGCTGACATTGGCCACGAAGTCGCGGCGCACCTCGTCGACGCGGCGGGCCTCGGTGCGGTCCTCGACCATGAGCAGGACCAGGGTCGAGCCGAGCGGGGCGACCCTGGCCAGCACGGCGAGGGTCGCCGAACCGATCGGGCCGCGTGGCAGCTCGAGCTCGCGCTCCCGGATCTCGCCGTCGCGGCGCACCTGGCGCACCATGTCGAGCATCTCGTCCTGGAGCAGCCGGTTCTCGCGGACCAGGCCGTACGAGTACGACGCCGGGGTGGCGCGGACCACCCGGTCCTCCGAGTCGAGGACCACGGTCGTGGACCGCAGCAGGGCAAGGACGTCCGCCGCGCCGGGCGGCAGCAGCGGCGGCGGCGCGTCGTCCTCGGCCGGCCGGCGCTGCTCGCGCTCGCTGACCCGGGTCGCGAGCACGGCGGCGGCGCCGACAAGCAGGCCGACGACGGCCGCGAGGCCGATGAGCAACACGTCCACGCCCCGATGGTAGGTGGCGGGCACGCCGCGGCCGTGCTGTCTGCGCCCTCTCCGGCGGGGGTTCGCCGCCTGTTCACCTGGGCTCTGGCCCTCGTTCATGCCACCCTGCGACATTGCGCAGGCTTGACTGGAGACCGGACCGGACCACCTGGTGCGGGCGAGGAGAGGGTGACCCCATGCGTGACGCGTACCACGAGGAGCTCGAGGGCCTGAGCGACTCGTTGGTCGAGATGACCCGACTCGTCGGGTCGGCGATCAACCGGGCATCGATCGCCCTGCAGGACGCGGACCTCACACTCGCCGAGAGCGTGATCGCGGCCGACGACGCCGTCGACGCGCTGCGCGACGAGCTGGACCGGCGGGCGTTCGACCTGCTCGCCCGCCAGCAGCCGGTGGCGAGCGACCTGCGGACCATCGTGACCAGCCTGCGCATGAGCGCCGACCTCGAGCGCATGGGTGACCTGGCCCGGCACGTCGCGCGCATCGCGCGGCGACGATTCCCCGAGTCGGCCATCCCGCCCGAGCTCCGCTCGACCATCGTGGAGATGAGCCAGGTCGCCGAGCGTCTCGTCGCCAAGACCGGCAGCGTCATCGCCAAGCGCGACGTCGCCGAGGCCCTCGAGCTCGAGCGCGACGACGACGAGATGGACCAGCTGCACCGCGCGCTGTTCACCGAGCTGCTCGACAAGGACTCGCCGTACGGTGTCGAGCAGGCGATCGACGTCACGCAGATCGGGCGGTTCTACGAGCGGTTCGCCGACCATGCAGTATCGGTCGCGCACCGGGTGGTCTACCTGGTGACCGGCCAGTACCCCGAGCCCGTCACGTCCGAGTCCGTCTGAGCCGCCAACGGTTCACATCCGACCCGCCGTGGGTGGATCCGTCAAATCAAAGGCGGCTTTGGACGCGAGACCCGGCCGGCTCGCCGTCCGCGACTGCTCCGGAGTGAAGTGGACCGGCCCGACCAGGCAACACACCGGGCGAAGCCGGTCCACTTCGGTTTCCCGAGTGATCCGGGCCAGCTCTCGGGCGGCGGGAGGCGTCGACTGCCTCCGCCCGTCGCTGCCGCTCTGACCCGCACCAGCGGCGGCGGGCCAGCGACGGCGGGAGACGTTGATCCGACGGTCTCAGCGGCCCTGGTCCTTGACGGCCTGGATCGAGGCCGTCGCGGCGTCGGGGTCGAGGTACTCGCCGCCGCCGACGGTCGGGTGCAGGTCGGCGTCCAGCGAGTAGAGCAGCGGGATACCGGTCGGGATGTTGAGGCCCGCGATGTCCTCGTCGGAGATGCCGTCGAGGTGCTTCACCAGCGCCCGCAGCGAGTTGCCGTGGGCGGCGACCAGCACCGTCGACCCTGCCCGCAGGTCCGGCACGATCGCGTCGTACCAGTACGGCAGCATCCGGTCGACGACGTCGGCCAGGCACTCGGTGCGTGGCAGCACCTCGTCCGGGAGCGCGGCGTACGCCGGGTCACCGACCTGCGAGAACGTGTCGTCGTCGGCCAACGGCGGCGGCGGGGTGTCGTAGGACCGGCGCCAGAGCATGAACTGCTCCTCGCCGAACTCCTCGAGCGTCTGCTTCTTGTCCTTGCCCTGCAACGCGCCGTAGTGCCGCTCGTTGAGGCGCCACGACCGGCGCACCGGCAGCCACATGCGGTCGGCGGCGTCGAGCGCGATCTGCGCGGTCTGGATGGCGCGACGCATCACCGAGGTATGTACGACGTCGGGCAGCAGGTCGCGCTCGCGCAACAGCTCGCCACCGCGTCGGGCCTCCTGCTCGCCCTGCGCGGTGAGTCCGACGTCGACCCAGCCGGTGAACAGGTTCTTCTGGTTCCAGTCGCTCTGGCCGTGCCGGAGGAGGACCAGCGTGTACGTCGTGCTCATGCCGACGAGCCTGCCAGAAACGGTGTCGAGGGTTGTCGGGGCGTCCAGTACTGCCGCCGGCCCCGCTCCTAGCCGGCTGGCGGGTCGAGCTGCTCCGGGGTGGTGCCCTCGGGTGCGAGGTGACGGAAGGCCTGCAGGTTCCAGGTCGGCTCGCCACGGGAGATCCGCCACGCCCACTCCTTGCGGATCGCCGAGGCGAACCCGAGCTCGAGGATGGTGTTGAACGACGAGTCGGCCGCCTCGAGGACGCTGCCCAGCAGCCGGTCGACCTCGTCCGGGGTCACGGCGTGCAGCGGCAGCCGGCCGACCAGGAAGATGTCGCCGAGGGTGTCGACCGCAAACGCGACGCCGTACATCCTCGTGTTGCGCTCGAGCAGCCACCGGTGGACGGCCTCGTGGTTCTCGTCGGGGTTCCGTACGACGAACGCGTTGACCGACAGCGAGTGCGCGCCGACGACCAGGCTGACGGTGGTCTTCAGCTTCTTCTCGCCCGGCAGCTGCACGGCGAGCGTGCCGGGGGTGGGCTCCTCGTGCTCGAGGTCGGCGACGGCCGCGCGCAGGACCGCAGCGGCGGTGTCCTGCTCCGGGGTCACCGGCCGACCGCGAGCGCGGGCCGGCCCTCGCGCTCGAGCAGCGCCTGGGAGTAGACCTCGAGCATGCCGGCGGCGGTGCCGGCCCAGCCGAACCGGCCGGCGTGCAGCAGGGCGCCGCGCGCCAGCGCCGCCCGGCGGGCCGGGTCGCGGGCCAGCTCGCCGAGCACGTCGGCGTAGTGCCGCGGATCGTGCCCGTCGACCAGCACGCCGGAGACGCCGTCGGCGACCGCCGTGCGCAGGCCGCCGACCGCGGCCGCGACCACCGGCGTGCCGCACGCCTGGGACTCGACGGCCACCAGGCCGAAGGACTCGCTGTAGGAGGGGACGACCGTGACGTCCGCCGCGCGGTACCACTGCGGCAGCCGGTCCTGCTGGACCGGCGGGACGAACCGCACGCAGTCGAGCAGACCCAGCTCGGAGGCGAGCCGCTGGAGCGACTCGGGACGGGCCAGTCCACTCCCCGACGGCCCGCCGACGACGGCGACGACCAGTCGCTCCCGCAGGGCCGGCTCGCGCTCGACGAGGTGCGCGGCGGCGCGCAGCAGGACGTCGGGCGCCTTGAGGGGCTGGATGCGGCCGACGAACAGCAGCAGGTAGGCGTCGTCCGGCAACCCGAGCTCCCGGCGCGCCGCGCTCCGGGGACCCGGGGAGAACAGGTCGAGGTCGACGCCGGGCGGCACGACGGCGACCTGCGAGGGGTCGGCGTCGTACAGCTCGACGAGCTGGCGCGCCTCGTCGTCGGTGTTGGCGACCAGACGGTCGGCGGCTGCCACGACCTGGGCCTCACCGATCGCCCGCGCGGCCGGCTCGGGGGCGTCGTCGTCGGCCAGCGTGAGGTTCTTGACCTTGGCCATCGTGTGCATGCTGTGGATCAGCGGGACGTCCCACCGCTCGGCGGCCAGCCACGCGACCTGGCCAGAGAGCCAGTAGTGGGAGTGCACGAGGTCGTACCAGCCGGGCGGGCGGGACGCCTCGATGCGCATGAGGCCGGACGTGAAGGCGCACAGCTGCGCCGGCAGGTCCTCCTTGGCCAGGCCCTCGAACGGCCCGGCCGTCACGTGCCGGACGTCGACCCCGGGCTCGAGCTCTACCACCGGGGGGAGGTCGGAGCTGGTCGAGCGGGTGATGAGGTCGACCTCGACGCCGAGCGCGGCCAGCCGGCGCGACAGCTCGACGACGTAGACGTTCATGCCGCCGGCATCGCCGGTTCCGGGCTGGTCCAGCGGCGACGTGTGCACCGTCACCATGGCGACCCGCCGGGGGACGCGTCCACGCGCCGGCATCCTCGCCATGCTCACGCCCACGACCTCCGCGCTCGTCTTCGGGCACACGCCCGCTCCACCACGGGGAACAACCCCGGGGGATCCTGCCTGATTCCCCTTCGCCGAGACCTGCGGCCCCGGACGCACCGACCCGGACCGGCGCCCGGACCGTCGGGTGGGTGAGGATGGCCGCATGAGCAGGGGAACAGCGGTCGTGACCGGGGCGAGCAGCGGCATCGGCGCAGCCACCGCCCGCCGCCTGGTGCAGGAGGGCTTCGAGGTCGTCGCCGCCGCCCGGCGTACCGACCGGCTCGCCGCGCTGCAGGCCGAGCTGGGCGACGCCCTGAGACCGCTGCCGCTGGACGTCACGTCCGCCGAGTCGGTCGCGGCGTTCGCCGCGACCGTCCCGGAGGTCACGGTGCTGGTCAACAACGCCGGCGGGGCGATCGGTATGGACCCTGTCGCCCGGGCCGACCCGGACGACTGGCGGGCGATGTACGAGGTGAACGTGGTCGGCGTCCTGCGGGTGACGCAGGCGCTGCTGCCGGCGCTGGTGGCCAGTGGTCGGGGACACGTCGTGGTGATGGGATCGACCGCCGGGCGGATCGTCTACGAGGGTGGCGGCGGCTACACCGCGGCGAAGCACGGGGCGGCCGCGCTGGCCGAGACGCTGCGGCTCGAGCTCAACGGGCAGCCGGTGCGGGTCACCGAGATCGCCCCGGGGATGGTGCGCACCGACGAGTTCGCCGTGAACCGGTTCCACGGCGACGAGGAGAAGGCTGCGCGGGTCTACGCCGGCGTGGCCGAGCCGCTCACCGCCGACGACATCGCGGACTGCGTCGCCTGGTGCGTCACCCGGCCGCCACACGTCGACATCGACCTGCTCGTCGTGAAGCCGCTCGCCCAGGCCGCCCAGCACAAGGTCGACCGCCGGTGACCGCCGCGTTCGAGACAGAGCGGCTGGTCGTGCGCGACTGGAGGGACGCCGACGCCGAGCGGATGCTCGACATGTACTCCCGCGAGAACGTCGTGCGGTTCCTCGGCTCGGTGCCGACGCCGATGCCGTCGCTGGAGGCGGCGTACGCCCGGATCGAGCGGGGGCGCGTCCGCAACGACCAGGAGCGCGGGGCCGGGCAGCCGTGCGGGCTCTGGGCCGTCGAGGTGCGCGCGACCGGCGTGGTGGCGGGCACGGTGGCGCTCGTGCCCGTCGACGGCTCGCGCGAGCCGGCCGCGCAGGTCGAGGTGGCGTGGCACCTGCACCCCGACGCACAGGGCCACGGCTACGCGACGGAGGCGACCCGCGGTGCGTTCGACCGGGCGCACCACGCCGGCCTGCACGAGGTGCTGGCGCTGACCGACGAGGCGAACATCGCGTCGCAGGCGGTCTGCCGCCGGCTCGGCCTCACGCTCCGCGGGGTGTCCGACGAGTTCTACGGCAAGCCGCTGATGGTCTGGGTCAGCCACCGCCCGGTCTGATCAGTCGACGAGGCGGACGCGCAGGCGGCGGAAGCCCTTGCCCTTGCTCTCGACCTTGACGACCTCGATCCGGCCGACCTGCGCGGTGGAGGCGACGTGCGTGCCGCCGTCGGCCTGGGTGTCGAGGCCGACGATGTCGACGATGCGGACGACCTCGAGGTCGTCGGGCAGCAGGTTGGTGGCCGTGCGGATCAGGTCAGGGTGGGTGGCGAACGCCTCGTCCCGCGGCAGGGTGCTGACCTCGATCGCACGGTCGGCGGCGACCTCGAGGTTGCAGGCCTCGGCGACCCGCTCCTTGAAGCCCTCCGGAACCTCAGGGAGGTTGAAGTCCATCCGCGCCTCGAGCGGCTCCATGTTGCCGCCGGTGACCAGTGCGCCGAAGTCGCGCAGCACGACACCGGACAGCAGGTGCAGGCCCGAGTGCGTGCGCATGAGGGCGGTCCGCCGGTCGTCCTCGACCGCGCCGCGTACCGGGGTGCCCACCGGCGGGACGGGGTCGTTCTCGGCCGTCAGCAGCACCAGGTCGTCGCCCTTGCGGACCCCGACGACCCGGGTCTGCACGCCGCCCCAGAGCAGCACGCCGTGGTCCGGCGGCTGCCCGCCTCCGCCCGGGTAGAACGCCGACCGGTCCAGGACGACGCCCTCGGGCGAGGAGCCGAGAACGGTGGCGTCCCACTCGCGTAGCGACTGGTCGGCCAGCTCCAGCCGGCCGGTGCGGCCGTGCGTGTCCCCGGACATCAGTACGGGCCGTAGGGACCGTTCGACGAGCCGCCTCGCCCGCCGCCGAGCTGCTTGAGCTTGGGCCGCATGTCGGCCAGGTAGACACCGGCGCCGATCACGCCGGCGATGTTGAGGATGCCCAGCGGCGCGAAGAGCGACACCACCGCGACGAGGAACGCCGCGACGAGGATGCCGAGCCAGACCGGCTTGGTGAGCCGCCCGGCGTGCGGGAAGAGGCCTGCGGGTCGCCGGAGCACGTCGAACAGCGCGAAAGCGGTCAGGCACAGCGCGCCGACACCCAGCACGAGCAGGACGAACGACTGAACGCTGCCGACGATGTTCACCCGCCACAGACTAATGGGACGGGCGCCGGTCGGTTCCCCCGGACGAACGACCGGGCCCCGGCCGCGGACCTGGGTCCGCGACCGGGGCCCGGTCGGTGGTGCGTGGCGCTCGCGCCGTCAGCTGTCAGCCGGCGGTCGTCTTGCGCGCCGCCGTCTTGCGCGCCGAGGTGGTCTTCCGCGCGGTGGTCTTGCGCGCCGGGGTGGCCTTGCGCGCTTCGGTGGTCTTGCGGGCGGTGACCTTGCGCGCGGTGGTCTTGCGGGCGGTGGTCTTGCGGGCGGTGGTCTTGCGGGCGGTGGTCTTGCGGGCGGTGGTCTTGCGGGCGGTGGTCGCCTTCCGCGCGGTCACCTTGCGGGCCGTGGTGGCCTTGCGTGCAGTGGTCCTGCGGGCCGCGGTGGCCTTGCGGCCCGCCGTCTTCCGGGCGGCCGCGGTGGAGGCAGTGGTCTCCGAGGTCTCGGCGCCGACCTTCTCGGCACCGGCCTTGGTGGCCAGCAGCGCGGTACCCGTCGTCCGGCGGGCAACGGTGGCGGCCCGCTTGGCGGCAGCAGTGGTCTGCGCGATCGACTCGGTGGCGACGGTGCGGGTGGCCTTGGTGCGGCGCACCGTGGTGGCCAGCTGCTGCTGGAGGTCCTGGGTGGACTTCTGGCGGCGGATCCGGCCGACGACAGACCGGCCGCGGCCGAGCAGCTCGCCGTACACCGCGTCCGTGCGGCCGACGACCTCGCCGACGACGCTGACGGCGGTGGACTGCGCGCGCACCGGGAGCTGGACGACCTGCACCTGGGCGGACGAGACGGCCTTCTCGATGTCCCGGCGCTCGATCTTAAGGGTCGAGAGCTTGGTCGGCACCTCGCGGAGGTTCTTCACCGCCAGGTCGGTGGCACCGGCGACGACGTAGAACGGCTTGCTGCGGGTGATGGTGGTGATGGGGCTCATCTGGAGCTCCTCCTCGTGGTGGTGGACTTCGTGGTGGTCGTGGGTGACCGCTTCGTCGCGGTCGGCTTCGCGGTGACGGCCTTCGGGGCCGCCTTCTTCGGGGCCGCCTTCTTCGGGGCCGCCTTCTTCGGGGCCGCCCGCTTCGGGGCTGCCTTCTTCGAGGCCGCCCGCGTCGGGGCTGCCCGCGTCGCGGCCGTCCTCGTGGTGCGACGGACCGTGGTCGGCACCTCCGTCGAGCCGCTCGCGGACTCGGCGGCGTGCTCGGCACGGAACGACTCGTACACGTCGATCAGGACGCGTTTGTGACGCTCCCCGAGTGCCGGGTCGGCGAGCACGGCGGCGACGACGTCGCCGGTGGTGCGCTCGTCGAGGATCCCGGCGTGCACGTAGAGGGTCTCGGCGGAGATCCGCAGCCCCTTGGCGATCTGGGCGAGGATCTCGGCGCTGGGCTTCTTCACCCCGCGCTCGATCTGGCTCAGGTACGGGTTCGAGACGCCCGCGGTCCGCGCCAGCTGGCGCAGGGATACCTGCGCCGACTCGCGCTGCTCGCGGATGTAGTCACCCAGCGAGCCGACCTTCAACGTTGCCATGCTTCGAGTCTTACCCCAGGTGCTAACTGTGGCAAGCACTCAGCAAGCACCAATCGGGGTGACCTCGCTCACACGGGTGTGGGCGGCGTCACGGCGCCACGCTCAGGGCACGGTCTCGTCGAGCAGTCGGACGAACCGCCGGTGCGACCAGGACTGCGGGTACGTCGTCTGGCGGTCCTGGTCGACCTGCGGCAGCCCCATCGCCCGCAATCGCTCCTGCTCGGCCAGCCAGGCACGTTCGGCGGCCGCCAGGAGGGCGCCCAGCTCGGCCCGCGGGCCGCGAAGGACGACCTGCCCCCACATCCCGTCGCCGGGTGTGCAGCTGCAGCCCACCGGACGTCGTCGTCCACGGGTCGCGGTGCCGACGGGTGGCGACCCGCCAGTGACGCCTCAGAGCCGTCAGGCGAGGGTCGGTCATGCGGCCGCCGCCGGCGGCGGCACGGTCACGACGTGAGGGTCCACTCGGTGCCGTCAGCGGTGTCGCGCACCTCGACGCCGGCGGCGACCAGCCGGTCGCGCACCAGGTCGGAGGTGGCGAAGTCCTTCGCGTCGCGCGCGGCCCGGCGGACGTCGATCAGCGCGTCGACGAACGGTCCGACCGCTTGTGCGGGGTCGGCCGCGCCGCTCTCGGCCAGCTCGCCCAGGCGGACGACCAGGGCGCGCAGCACCCGCCGCGCCTCGTCGGCGTCGTCGCTCTGCAGGGTGTCGGCCTGCCAGGCCGCGATGGCCTGCTCGAGGCGCAGGACGGCTGCGACGCAGCCGTCGGCGTCACGTGTCGCCAGGGCAGCCTCGAAGTCGGCGCGCGCCCGGTCGGCCTCGTCCCGCAACGACATGGCCGGCCCGCCCTGGTCGGTCGAGGCAGGCTCCGCCGACGGCGCAACCGCCGCGGTGGACGTACCGGCCACCACCACCTGCTCGCCGCGCAACATCGCCGACAGCTCGTCGAGACCGAGCGACTCCCCTGCCGCGAACGTCGTGGTGGTCCCGCGGCGCCGGACGCTGACGAGGCCGTTGCCCGCGATCGTGGCGGTGCGGGCCCGGACGTCGACGACGAGCGCCGTGTGCTCGTCGACGCCCAGCACGCCGACCTCGTCCGGCAGCTGCGCCTCCAGAGCCGTCAACCGCTCCTCGCCGAGGTAGCAGAACCGGGTGTCGTGGGTCGCACCCTCCTTGTTGTCGTAGTGCGGCACGACCGCGGCGGCGACGCCGGTGAGCTCGCCCAGCAGGTCGAGCCCCTCCACCCACGCAGGGTCGGCCCCGCACTTGTAGATCTCGTAGACCGGGACGGCGTGGCTGCCGAGCGTGAGCGCCGCGGCGCTGCCGAGCACCACGGTGCCACCGCGCCGCACGACTCCGGCCAGCGCGCCCGGCACCCCCGTGCCGCGCCACCGGCGCAGGGCGTAGGTCGGGCTGCCGGGGCCGGCGAACGCCCAGGCCGCGCGGTCCAGCAGGGCGAGCGACTTCTCGCGCCGGGCGTCGTCCTCGGTGCCGGACCACACGGCGACCTCGACCTCGCGGCCGACGCTCTGCGCGAAGTAGGCACGGGTACGGGTGACGAGCTCGTCGCGGTTCATCTGGAACGCGAACGGGGTGTCGAGCATGACGGCCGGCCCCGGCGGGCTCCCCTCGAACACCTCGCGGTGCACCTTGACCATGGTGGGCGTGGTCTCGCCGGAGCCCATGACGACGATGCGGCTCATGAGGCAGCCGCCGCGCGGTCGGCCAGGGCGAGCAGGTCGGCGGCCATCCGGTCCGGCTGCTGGGCGTGCAGGTCGTGGTGCGCGCCGACGTAGCGCGAGACGACGACGTCGGGCAGCTGCTGCTCGGCCACCGCGAGCCCCTCGCGGGGGTCGTCGCCGTCCTCGGGCACGGCGACCGCGACCAGGGCCGGCACGTCGACCTTGCCGAGCAGCGGCCGCGGGTCGATCTCCCACAGGGAGCGGAGGATCTCGCGGTGGTGCTCTCGGGTCAGCCGGGCACGGGCCACGCCGTCGACCTCGATGAGGTTGGCGAGCTGCCCCTCGACGCCCTCCGGCGGGAAGCCGGCGAACCAGCCGCGGAACCGCTCGGTCAGGTCGGCCAGCGTGACACCGTCGAGCTGCGGCGGCGCGAGCTCGGCCCAGCACTGGTCGAACGTCGGGTAGCGGGCGCCGAGCCGGATGAACCCGCCGTCGACGAACGCCACCGCCGCCACACCACCGTGCTCGGCCGCGAGGTGCAGGGCCACGTTGCCGCCCCACGACTGGCCGGCCACGACCGGCGCCCGGTCGCCGGTGAGCCCGAGCGCGGGGCACAGGGCGGCCAGGTCGACGGCGCACTGCGGCGTGCTGTAGCCGTCGGCCACCTGCTCGGACCGGCCGTGGCCGCGCTGGTCGACGGCCACCACCTGGTGCCCCGCGGCGGCCAGCCGCCGGGCGGCGCCGTCCCAGAGGCGGGCGTTGGACGACAGGCCGTGCACGAGCAGGAACGGCCGGCCCTCACCATCCGCGCGGCGCAGGGCCAGGCGCGGCCCCGCGGGCAGCCGGACCTCGTCGTCGTACAGCTCGATGGTGCTCACGTCCGTCCGAAACCTAGTGGGAGCCGCCCACGGCGGCGACTCTCTTCGCCAGCTCGCGGGCGGCGGGATGCAGTGCCTCGGTCCAGCCCGGATGCGGGTGGACGTGGTCGGCGAGCAGGTCGGCGTGGAGGCCGGCGCGCACTGCCAGGGCCAGCTCCGCACCCCAGGAGTCGGCGTGCGGCGCCACGAGGGCAGCACCCACCAGCGTGCCGTCGGTGGCTGCGAGCAGCTCGACCCGGCCGGCATGGGCCGGCCGCTCGATGAAGGCCCGAGCGGTGTCGTCGACGTCGGCGCTGGCGGACACGACCTCGCCGTCGGCCGTCTGCTCGGTGATGCCGACGCACGACACCGCCGGGTCGGTGTAGACGACCCGCGGCACCGCCCGGTAGTCGGCGTCCCGGCCGCGGCCGAGCAGCTCGTCGGACACGATCTCGGCCTGGTAGCTCGCGGTGTGCGTGAACGCGGCGACGCCGGTCACGTCACCCACCGCGAAGACGTCGGGCACGGCACTGCCGTCGGGCCGGAGCACCCGGCACCGCGGGTCGACCCGCAGCGCGCCGTCCTCCGGCTCGATCCCGAGGGACTCGAGCCCGAGGCCGTCACCACGCGGCCGCCGGCCGCCCGCCACGAGCAGCCGGTCGGCCTCGAGCACGTCGCCCCCCACCAGGTGCAGCCGGACACCCCCGTCGTCGGTCCGTTCCACCCGCGATGCCTCGGCGTCGACGTGCACCTCGACCCCGTGGTGCCGCAGGGCGTCGGCGACCAGGTCGCCGACCCACGGCTGCTCCGCCGCCAGCAGCCGGGGCGCCACCTCGACGAGGGTCACCGTGCTGCCGAGCCGGGCGTACGCCTGGCCGAGCTCGCAGCCCACCGCGCCACCGCCGAGCACCAGCAGCCGGTCCGGACGGTCCGTGGCGGACAGCGCGTCGGCACTTCCCCAGGTCTGCACGCCGTCGATCCCGTCGACCAGCGGCACGACCGGCTCGCTGCCCGTTCCGAGCACCAGGGCGCGGGTCCATCGCAGGGCCACGTGCGCGCCGTCGGGCCCTACGACGGTCAGCACCCCGGGTGCCGTGACGGTGGCCGTCCCGCGGAGCAGCCGGACGCCGCCGTCCACCATGGAGGCCGCGGTCGAGGTGTCGTTGCGGTGCTCGGCGGCCTCGTCGCGACGGCGTACGGCCTCGTCCCAGCCGACGCCCTCGGCGGCCGAGACGAGCAGCGCCTTGCTCGGGATGCAGGCGACGTAGGGGCACTCGCCGCCCACCCGGAAGGCCTCGACGACCACGACGTCGACCCCCTCGGCGGCCAGCGCCTCGGCCACCGGCTGCCCGCCGGACCCGGCGCCCACCACCACGACCTCGGCGGTCCGCTCGCTGTGCTGCTGCTCCGTCACGCCGCCAGCCTCCCCCGCCACCGAGGGCTAGAACGTCGCGCGGACGGCGCCGACCGGCACGCCGCCGCCGAGCAGCGGCGTCTCCGCCTGCTCGCCGAGGACAGCGGCCTCGACACCGAGGGCGCGCAGCGCCGCGGCCATCACCGGCGGCCGGGCCCGCTGGCCGCCGTCCTCGATCTTGAGGGCGACGGCGCGGCCGTCGGGGAGCGCGGCGGCGTAGACACCCTCGGCGCCGTCCTTCGCGACGAGTCCGGGGACGCCGGCCACCAGCGCCGTGACGTCGCGGCGGGTGCCACCGAGCCACTGCGGGTGGGCCCGGACGGCCTCGGCGACCCGGTGCTCCGGCGTGCCGGGCCCGGCCGTGGCGAGAGCGACGAACGCCCGCGCCAGCCCGGCGAGGGTGAGCGCGAGGAGCGGGGCGCCGCAGCCGTCGACCCCGGTGGCGGCGACCTGCTCGCCGGCCAGCCGCTCGACGGTCGCCCGCAGCTGCCGCTGCAGCGGGTGCCCTGGCTCGAGGTAGGTCTCGACGGGCCAGCTGTTCGCGGCGCAGGTGGCGAGCATCGCGGCGTGCTTGCCGGAGCAGTTCATGAGGACCCGGGCCGGGTGCCCGCCTCCCGCCGCGAACGCCAGCTTCTCGACCTCGTCGACCGGCCAGTCCGGCGGCGTCTGCAGCGCGGACTCGTCGAGCCCGGCGCCGGCCAGCACCCGGCGGACGCCCTCGATGTGGAAAGGCTCCCCGGAGTGGCTCGCGCAGGCCAGCGCCAGCAGCTCACCGTCGAGGTCGAGGCCCGCCTCGAGCATGGCGACCGCCTGCAGCGGCTTGTTCGACGAGCGCGGGAAGACAGGGACGTCGGGCGCGCCGAGGGCGAGCACCCGGCTGCCGTCGGCCGCCAGGGCGAGGACCGAGCCGTGGTGGTGGCCCTCGACGAAGCCGGACCGGACCACCTCGGCGACGACGACGGGCGAGGGCTGCGGGGTGTCGGTCACCCCGTGACCCTACGAGCGCGCCCCTACTTCTCGGCGAGCAGGTCGTCGACGGTGGCGCTGCCGCTCTTGTAGCGGGCGGCGACCTCGGCAGTGAGCGCGTCCATCACGGTCTGCACCGCGCGGCGGTCCTCGGAGATGCCGTGCTCGAACTCCTCCAGCCGGCCGAGGGCCGCCCGCAGGTCGTCGTCGGAGCGGTCCTCGACGTCGGAGACACCGACGTCGGCGATGACCTGTTCGACCCGCCGGCGGTGCTCGTCGACGCGCGACGGCTCGACCCGAAGGAAGCGGCCCAGGCCGTGGTCGCTGCGGCCGGTGTCGGCCAGGACCGCTGACAGGTGCTCGACGATCTTGTCGCCGCCGCCGGAGCGACGGGCCAGCTCTGCCCGCAGGATGTCCATCCGGCCCTGCAGCATGCGGCGCACGTAGGAGAGGTCGGCCTCCTCCTGCTCGGCCTCGCGACGGCGGGACCGCAGCTCGTCCATGTCGAGGCCGTCCAGGTCGCTGGCGAACCCGTCGGCCAGCACCAGGTCGATGCGGCGCCGGCCGTTGGGGTAGGGCTCGTGGCTGGTGGTCATCGGGTGTCCCCCGTCGTCTCGGGTGTCGTGCGGTCCTTGACGCGCAGCAGCGCGCGCGCCTCGTCGGTGGTCATGACCGGCCGCTGGGCGATCTCGGCCAGCTGGGCGGCACGCGCCACCAGCTCGTCGTTGCCGGTCACCGGGCGCCCCTTGCCGAAGGTGAGGGTGTCCTCCATGCCGACCCGCAGGTGCCCACCGGCCGAGAGCGCAGCCATGGCCACGGCCAGCGAGGTACGGCCGATGCCGGTGGCGCTCCAGGAGCAGCCCGCCGGCAGCGCCGCCACCGCGGCCACCAGGGCATGAGTCGTGCCGGGCATCCCGCCGGGGACGCCCATCACGAGGTCGCAGTGCACGTGGCCGCCGTACGGCGCGCCGTAGGTGTCGAGGAGACGGTTCATCGACGCGACGTGCCCGAGGTCGAACAGCTCGAACTCGGGGACGACGCCGGCCGCCTGGCTCTGCTGGTACAGCTCGGCCATGAACGGCCAGGGGTTCAGGAAGACGTCGTCGCCGAAGTTCGTCGTGCCGCAGGTCAGCGAGCAGGAGTCGGGCTCGGCCTCGAGCACCCGCAGCCGGGCCTCGAGCGGGTCGGTGACCGCTCCGCCGGTGCTGAGCTGGACCACGAGGGAGGTCGACTCGCGCAGCGCCTGGACGGTGGCCCGCAGCCGGCCGACGTCGAGCGTGGGTCGGGCGTCGTCGTCGCGGATGTGGACGTGGACCATGGCGGCGCCCGCCGCCTCGCACGCCTTGGCCGCGGACACCAGCTCGTCCAGCGTGACGGGCAGCGCGGGAGCGTCCGACTTTGCGGTCTCGGCCCCGGTGGGGGCGACCGTGATCAGGGTCCGTGCGGGTGCCACGCGGGCATCGTGTCACGTCCCGGGCACGCCCCGGAACGGACTCGGGCGAACCCGGCCGTCCGGACGAGGGGTTGTACCGCACATTGGTGCCCGTGCCGCGCTCAACACTCCGTCCGCTCCTGCCGATGCGAACAGGGACCGGCCGGACCGTCCCCCAGCGGGAAGCCGCCAGGTCCGGCCCAGCACGTCCATGACTCGGGGAAGGGAGGCGGCTCGTGCCTGAGGGTGCCCTCCTCACCCACACCGTCGAGTCCGTGCTGCGTGACCTGGCCGACTCGCGGGCCACCGGCTGCCTCCTCGTCCGAGACCCGGAGGGCGACGAGGCCGAGGTCTTCCTGCGCGACGGGCAGGTGTACGCCGTCGGCGTCCCGGGCCGCCGCGTGCTGCTCGGCGTCCGACTGATGTCCCGCGGCGCTCTGACGCCCGAGGCCCTCGCCGAGGCGCTGGAGATCCAGCGCACCGAGCTGCAGGGCTGGCGGCTGGGCGAGCTGCTGGTGCACCTGGGCTACGTCGAGATCGAGGTGGTCGAGGAGTTCGTCGTCGAGCAGCTCAAGGACGCGCTCACCGACCTGCTGGGCTGGCCGGTGGCCGCCTGGAAGTTCCGCAAGAACAAGAAGACCCGCCAGGACGTCGCACCCCCCACCCCGGTCGCCGAGCTGCTGGACCACCTCCGCCTCCGGGCCACCACGTGGGAGACCATCGTCGCCGCGACCGGCGGCCCCGCCGCCGTCCCGACGCTCGACAACGCCTCGCCCTCCGACGAGGTCGCCCTCGGCCCGAACGAGTGGGCCCTGCTGTGCAAGGTCGACGGCAGCCGGGACGTCGCCGAGCTGGCGGTCGAGTGCGGGTTCACGCTGTTCGAGGCCGGCCAGGTCGTCATGCGCCTCGTCGAGGCCGGGCTGGTCTCCGTGCCCGGGTTCGATGCCGACGCCGTGGCCGGCGCAGCGACCAGCACCGCTGCGGTCGAGGACCTCGTCCTGGAGCAGGAGACGGCCGGCGAGCTCGACAGCGTCAACCGGCCCGGCGCCGAGCTGGTGCTGCCCGTCGTCCCAGTCGAGGAGCTGGCAGCCCGCGAGGCCGCCGAGCGCGCGGAGGCTGCGCGCACCGAGTCCGAGGAGCTGGCGAACGAGCTGCTGGCGTCCGAGCAGGCTGCGGCCGAGGAGTCGGCCCGGCTGGCCGCCGAGCGTGCGGCCGAGGCCGAGGCGCGCCGGGTGGCTGAGGAGGACGTGGCCCGCGAGGCCGAGCAGCGCAGGGTCATCTCGGAGACCAAGCGCCTGCAGGAGGCGGAGATCCTGCACCGCGAGCTCGAGGCGCTCGCCCAGAAGGAGGCGGCTGCCCGCGCCGAGCGGCAGGAGGCCCGACGCCGCGTCAAGGCCGAGGAGCAGGCCTTCGCCGAGGCCGCCGAGGCCGAGGCCCGCGCGCTCGCCGAGGCCGAGGCTCGCACGTTGGGCGAGGCCGCCGAGGCCGAGGCCCGCGCGTTGGCCGAGGCCGCCGAGGCCGAGGCTCGCGCGTTGGCCGAGGCCGCCGAGGCCGAGGCCCGGGCAGCCGAGGAGCAGGCCCGGCTGGACCGCGAGGCGGCCGAGACCGAGGCCCGCGCGCTGGCCGAGGCCGCCGAGGAGCAGGCCCGGCTGGACCGCGAGACGGCCGAGCGGGTCGAGGCCGAGGGCCCCGCCTGGGACGACCACCGCGCGTGGCTGGACGCCGAGCGCGCCGCCGCCGAGGACACCGCCTGGACCGACCACGCCGCCTGGCTCGAGGCCGAGCGCGCCGCCGTCGAGGCGCAGGCCTGGGCCGACCACGCCGACTGGCTGCGCCACGCCCGCACCGCGGCCGAAGGCCCCGCCTGGGACGACCACCGCACCTGGCTGGACGCCGAGCGCGCCGCCGCCGAGGACACCGCCTGGACCGACCATGCCGCCTGGCTCGAGGCCGAGCGCGCCGCCGTCGAGGCGCAGGCCTGGGCCGACCACGCCGACTGGCTCGAGGCGCGCGCCGCCCTGGAGGCCGAGCGCGCCGCCGTCGAGGCCGCCGCCTGGGCCGAGCACGCCGAGTGGCTGACCGCGCAGCGGGCCGCCGTCGAGGACGCCGCCTGGGCCGAGCACGCGCAGTGGGTAGCCGCCGAGCGCGCAGCTGCCGAGGAGCCGGCCTGGTCCGACCACGAGGCCTGGCTCGCCGAGCGGGCCGCCGAGGCCGCCGCCCGCAAGGCCGAGCTGCGCGCTGCCCGCGAGCAGGCCGAGCGCGAGCTGGCCGAGGAGGCTGCCCGCCGGGCCCGCAAGGCCGCCGACGCGAAGACCCAGCGCGAGGCCGAGCGGATCGCCCGCCTCGAGGCCGAGCGCAGCGAGCGCGAGGCGACCGACCGGATGGCCGCCGAGGCCGCGGAGGCGATCGCCGCCGCCGAGGCGGAGCGGGTCGCCGCCGAGCAGGTCGAGGCCGAGCGCGTCGCCGCCGAGCAGGTCGAGGCGCAGCGCGTCGCCGCCGAGCAGGCCGCCGCCGAACAGGCCGAGGCGGAGCGAATGGCCACCGAGCAGGCCGAGGCCGAGCGCGTGGCCACCGAGCAGGCCGAAGCCGAGCGCGTTGCTGCCGAGCAGGCCGCCGCCGAGCAGGCTGCCGCCGAGCAGGCTGCCGCCGAGCAGGCCGAAGCCGAGCGCGTTGCTGCCGAGCAGGCCGCCGCCGAGCAGGCTGCCGCCGAGCAGGCCGAGGCCGAGCGCGTTGCTGCCGAGCAGGCCGAAGCCGAGCGCGTTGCCGCCGAGCAGGCCGAAGCCGAGCGCGTTGCCGCCGAGCAGGCGGAGGCCGAGCAGGCCGCCGCCGAGCAGGCTGCCACCGAGCAGGCCGAAGCCGAGCGCATCGCCGCCGAGCAGGCCGACGCCGAGCAGACGGAGGCCGAGCGACTCACCGCCGAGTACGCCGACGCCGAGCGGCTGGCCGCCGAGCAGGCTGCCCGCCTGGCGGCCGCGCCCCTGCCGGAGCCGGCCGGTCCGCAGGACGAGGACTCCGCCGCGCTGGCCGCGTCCGCCGCCAACCTGCTCACCGAGCTCACCCTCACGGCACCCACCCAGGCGCCGCTCGAGGTCGCCCCGGCGGCGCCGGTCGAGGAGGAGGTCAAGCCGGAGGTCGTCGACGACGGGCCGGCCCCGATGGTCGCCCGCGACCAGGCCGACACGGCCATGCTGCTGCGGGAGCTGTCCAGCCTCGGCTTCGGGATGGACGACGGCCCGTCCACGCCGTCCGCACCGTCAGCGCCGTCGGCTCCGCGCCAGGCGCCCGGCGCGGACAAGAAGAAGCGCAAGGGACTGTTCGGCCGCGGCTGACCCGCCCACGCCCCCGACGCGTCGGCGGTCCGGGATCATGACGGCATGCGTGCTGTCGTCCAGCGGGTCCGTACGGCCAGCGTCACCGTCGACGGCGAGGTCGTCGGCCGCATCGGCGACGGCACCGGCCAGGGGCTCTGCGTCCTCGTCGGCGTGACCCACGACGACACCGAGGCGACCGCGGCCCGGCTGGCGGCCAAGGTGCACGACCTGCGGATCCTCGACGACGAGCGCTCGGCCGCCGAGGCCGGCGCGCCGCTGCTCGTCGTCTCGCAGTTCACGCTCTACGGCGACACCCGCAAGGGCCGGCGCCCCACGTGGAACGCCGCCGCGCCCGCACCTGTCGCGGAGCCGCTGGTCGACCACGTCGTGGCGGTGCTGCGCGGGCGCGGGGCGCACGTCGAGACCGGCCGCTTCGGGGCCGACATGCAGCTGGCGCTCGTCAACGACGGCCCCGTCACCCTCCTCGTCGAGGTCTGACCCACGCCGACCCCGCCCCCGCCCCGCCCCGCCCCCCCCCACCCACAAGATCCTTTGTGCGACGACACACCAGACACGCCGACGGTCCGGTGTGTCGGCGCACATTCGAGAGGGCGGCGCGGCGGGACGTGGGGCGGGAGGGCGGCGGCGGGGCGGGGCGGGGGCTGGGGGGTCGAGAGGGCGCGGGCGGGGCCGGGGGGGGCCCGGGGGGGCGGGGGGCGGGGGGGCGGGTGAGCGTCAGGCGGGGACGAGCACCTCTTGGGCGGCGGCAACGCCGGCGGTGACGAGCGGGGCGTCAGCGGGCGTCGAGCGCTTCACGACCGCCAGGGCGATCGGGCCGAGCTCGTAGTGGCGGGCCGACGACGTCACCGTGCCGACGGGACGCTCGCCGTCCACGGGCAGCACCGGCTCGCCGTGGGCGGGCAGCACCGACTCCGAGCCGTCGAGGTGCAGCAGCACCAGGCGGCGCGGGGGGCGGCCGAGGTTGTGCACCCGGGCAACCGTCTCCTGCCCGCGGTAGCAGCCCTTGTCGAGATGGACGGCGGTCTCGATCCATCCGACCTCGTGCGGGATGGTGCGGTGGTCGGTCTCGAGGCCGAACCGCGGCTTCCCGTCGGCGATCCGCAGGGCCTCGAGCGCCCAGACTCCGGCGAGCGGCCCCGCCAGCACGGCGTCCAGGTCGGCGCGCGGCACGAACGACTCGACACCGTGCGCGACGACGCGCGCCGGGGCGCCGGGCACACCGGTCGGGCACAGCACCACGGCGTAGGACGACGAGAGGTCCTCGACCTCGACCTGCGACCAGAACTTCATCGTCTCCAGCCACGTCACGAGCGCGGTGGCCGTGCCCGGCTCCACGTGCAGCCAGACCGCCGAGCCGTCGTCGACGAGCTGCAGGTCGTGCTCGACGTGGCCGTGTGGCGAGAGAAGGAGCGCCTCGGTGGCGACTCCCGGCGCGAGCGTCTCGAGGTGCTGCGACGTGAGCGAGTGCAGCCAGGTGAGACGGTCGGGACCCGAGATCCGCACGACCGGCCGGTGCGACAGGTCGACCGACGCCTCGCCCGCGACGAGCGCTCGCTGCTCGCGGAACGGGTCACCGTAGTGCGCGGCGACACCCGCGTCCGGCGGGTCGGCCTCGACGGCGCCGGGCCGTGACAGCAGCGGGCTGGTCATGACGCACATCCCTTGCAGCGGCCGTACACGGCGAAGTGCGCGACGTCGGTCTGGAAGCCGTGCCGGTCGGCCAGTGACGCGACCAGGTGGTCGGCGAGCGCGACATCGGTCTCGATGACCGCGCCGCAGTCGCGGCACACCAGGTGCAGGTGGTCGATGTCGCCCGCTGCGTGGTACGTCGGCGCACCGTGGCCGAGGTGCGCGTGGGTGACGAGGCCGAGCGCCTCGAGCAGCTCGAGGGTGCGGTAGACGGTCGACAGGTTCACGCCCGTGGCGGTGGCCTGCACCTCGGCGCAGATCTCGTCCGGCGTGCAGTGCGCGAGCCGGGTCACGGCGTCGAGCACCAGCTGTCGCTGCGGGGTGATGCGGTAGCCCTTGGCGCGCAGCGTCGCGGGCAGGTCGGGGGCGCCCACGCCGGTCACGTGCGCTTCAGCGTGGCGGACAGGTGCGGCTGCAGCGGTTGACCCATGGCGGCCATGTCGTAGGCCCACAGCAGGTCGCCCTTCACCAGGCCGTACAGCCGGTGGCCGGCGGTGTAGTCCTTGGCGGTCTGCGTCCGCGCGACCGCGTCGGTGCTCAGCTCGATCTTCGCGCCGTCGGCGGTGCCGACCCAGATCTCGACGTACCCCGTGGGGTGCGCGAGGAGCACCTCGAGCGAGCCGTCGGCCTCGGGCCGCCAGTAGCCGGTCTCCTGCGCGAGCGGTCGTACCTCGGCGCCGTCGTCGTCGAGCAGCCAGCTGCGGCTCAGGTGGTGCACGAACGGCTTGCCCGGCAGCTCGCTGAAGGTGACCTCCTGGCTGAACCGGAACTCCGGCACGGACGGGTAGCCGCCGACTCCGACGCCGCGCCAGGTGCCGAGCAGCCACGACACCGGCACAACCTGCAGCGGCATGTCCGCGCGGATCTCCACGGGGGGTCAGTCCTCCTGCGCGCTCGGCGTCGCCCGGTCGCCGGTGGCGGTCCAGAGCTTCTGAACGACCCATCCCGCGACGCCCGCCACGAGGACGAACGCCGCCACGAGGACCAGGGTCACGACGGAGGCGAGCACCCGACCACTCTACGTCGCCGGCGTGCCCCGCCCCGGAACCTGCGCACGCCACCGGTCGGCGGTGATGCTGTGCACGACGGCCGGGAACGTCACGCCGTCCTCGGCCAGCTCGGCGTCGTGGTCCCACACCATGCCGAGGCGTCGCATGACGGCGATGCTGCGGACGTTGGGCGGGTCGCGGTCGGTGGTGGAGATCACCCGGTCGAGGCCCAGCGTGCCGAACCCGTGGTCCAGCCAGGCCCGGGCCGCCTCGGTGGCGTAGCCGTGCCCCCAGTGCTCGCGGGCGAGCCGCCAGGCGATCTCGACGTCGTCGGGGTACCAGTCGGGCAGCCGGTGCAGCCCGCAGAAACCCAGGAAGGCGCCGTCCGACCGGCGCTCCACCGCGAGCAGCCCGAGCCGTTCCTCCTCCCACAGCCCGTCGGCGTACGCCGCGATCGCGTCCGACTCCGCGCGCGGCACCGCCACGCCACCCAGGAACTCGACGACCTCCGGGTCGGCGTTCAGCGCGGCGAAGGGCTCGAGGTCGTCGGCCCGCCAGGTGCGCAGCAGCAGCCGCTCGGTCGAGAGCACTGTTGTCCCCCTCCAGCAGCCTTGGTCGGTCATGCCGCCACCCTGGCGGTCAGCCGGTGACCGGGCAATGCCGCCAGAGGCCCCGGTCACGGGCCTGCGCAACGTCCTCGGCCCGCTGGAGGTACGCCGCGTGCGCTACCTGCGGCCGGTACGGGTAGGCCGTGGCTGCACCGCGCCGGACGAGGACGCCCTGGACGAAGCGGCCGTCCGGCAGCCAGACGTCCCAGAGCTCGCGGTCGTACCGGTCGCGCCGGCCGCCGGCCTGGTACGCCGCGGTGACCCGGGTCCCGGCGGGGAGCAGCCGCGTGAGCAACGCCGACGACTCGGGGCCCCAGCACTCGACCGGGTAGTCGGGCCGCACCGACTCGGGTGCGTCGACGCCGATCAGCCGGACCCGCAGGCGCTCGCCCGCCCGCACCGCGATGAGGGTGTCGCCGTCGACGACGCGGTCGACGCGCGCGTGGAACGCCCCTGCCGGGGCGGCGATCCCCGTCGGCGCGGCGTACGACGCCGACGTGCCGGCGCAGCCCACCAGGGCCAGCACCATCCCGACAAGAACCAGCCCCCGCCGACGACTCATACGGTCATCATCGGCGGGGGCCGGCACGTTCTTCAGCGACGCGCTCAGACGAGCGCAACCTCGACCTCGGCCACCTCACCGCGCTGGGCGACGACGGTGCGGTCGACGGGCTGTGCCTTCGGTGCCAGGGTGCGCAGCGTCCAGGTGCCGGGCGCCGCGAAGAAGCGGAACTGCCCGGTCGCGGAGGTCGGCACCTCGGCGGTGAACTCGCCGCCGCCGTCGAGCAGCCGCACGTACGCGCCCGAGACGGGCGAGCCGTCACGCAGCACGACGCCCTGCACAACGGCCTCGTCGGTCAGGTCGAGCCCCTCGGTGGAAGGGCCGCCGGCCTTGGCGCCGCACATCAGGACTGCTCGCCGAGCGCGATCGGCACGCCGACCAGGGAGCCCCACTCGGTCCACGAGCCGTCGTAGTTCTTGACGTTCGGCTGGCCGAGCAGCTCGTGCAGGACGAACCAGGTGTGCGCCGACCGCTCGCCGATGCGGCAGTAGGCGATGGTGTCCTTCGACAGGTCGACACCCTTGTCGGCGTAGAGCGTCGTGAGCTCGTCGTCGGTCTTGAACGTGCCGTCGTCGTTCGCGGCCTGCGACCACGGGATGTTCGCCGCGGTCGGGATGTGGCCGGGCCGCTGCGACTGCTCCTGCGGCAGGTGCGCAGGGGCGAGCAGCTTGCCGGAGAACTCGTCGGGGCTGCGCACGTCGACCAGGTTCTTCTGGCCGATGGCCGCCTCGACCTCGTCGCGGAACGCGCGGATCGAGCGGTCCTGCTCCTGCGCTGTGTACGTCGTCGCCGGCCGGTCGACGGTCTCGTCGACGAGCTCGCGGGAGTCCAGCTCCCACTTCTTGCGACCGCCGTCGAGCAGCCGGACGTCGCGGTGGCCGTAGAGCGTGAAGTACCAGTAGGCGTAGGAGGCGAACCAGTTGTTGTTGCCGCCGTAGAGGACGACGGTCTGGTCGTTGCCGATGCCCTTGGCCGACAGCAGCGCCTCGAACTGCTCCTTGCTCACGAAGTCGCGACGGACCGGGTCTTGCAGGTCCTTCTTCCAGTCGAGGCGAACCGCGCCCCTGATGTGGTTCTTGTCGTAGGCCGCCGTGTCCTCGTCGACCTCGACGAGGACGGTCGTCGGGTCGTCGAGCTTGCTCTCCACCCAGTCGGCGTCGACCAGTGCTGTGTCCCGGCTCATGCGTGGACCTCCGAACGGATTGCTGTGGCGGCCCGCGGGTTGGGGACCGTGCGTGCGATGGGGTTGCTGCGACGCAGCAGCAGGTAGGCCTCGCAACCGAGGCAGACGCCAAAGGCGGCGTTGAGGAAAGCCGCTGCCAGCGCCGCGGCGGTGGCGACCAGGGTCACGCCCGCCGTCGGAAGTGCCAGCCCGGCGAGCGCGACGAGGGTGAAGAGGAGCCCGACCGTCTGGGCGAACCGGAGCGGCCGGGCGTCCTCGAGCTCGGCCGGCGGCGCGAGACGGGGCCGGACGAGCCGGCCGTAGGCGACGCCGTACGGCGAGCGGCCGGCGACGCCGAGAGCGAAGACGGCGGCCTGGGCGACGAGCAGCCACGACCAGCCGGTCGCGAGCGCGACGGCGAGGACCAGCGTGGTGAGGGCGGCGCCGACGCGCGGACCGCGCGGGTCGACCAGCGAAGGAAGTGCCGAGGACGGCATGAGGTGCTCCTGACGGAAGCGGGACGGACGGGTCGTCTGGTGTCAGGAAGCAGGACAGAGCGCGGCAGCGACACGCAGCAGGTCCACTGCGCGTCGCCGGGTCAGCTCTGTGCTCACGCCGTCGATGCTAGACCTGTCCACGCCTCGGCACGACCATGTCCACCTTCTGAGACCCGTCATCCGACCGCCTCGCCCAGCGCCGCCAGCACGTCGGCCTTGCGGGGCTGCCCGCTGGCCCGGCGTACGACGGCACCGGAGGCGTCGAGGACCAGCACCGTGGGGGTGCGCCGGACGTCGAGCCGGCGGACCAGCTCGAGGTGGCTCTCGGCGTCGACCTCCACGTGCGCGACACCGGGGAGCATCGAGCTGACCTCGTCCAGGATCCGGCGGGTGGCGCGGCAGGGCTGGCAGAAGGCGGAGGAGAACTGCACCAGGGTGGCGCGCTCCCCCAGGTCGGTGCCAAGGTCGGCTGCCGCTAGCACGGTCCCGCCGTCGGAGCTCGTGCCGCCGCCGGGACGGACCGGGCGCGTCGAGCGACCGAGACGGCGGCCGGAGCGCTGCAGCCAGACGCCGAGCGCCGAGGCGACCACCAGGGTCACGGCAACGGCCACCAGTCCTCCCACGTCAACGGCCAACCACCTGTGCCCGCCCCGTGTTCCCGCGAGCCGGGCGCGCCGGTCAGCCGTCAGCCGAGCAGGACCCGGGCCAGCACGTACGTCGTCGGCGCCACGAGCAGTGCCGGCAGCACGGCCGGCAGCAGCGGGTGCGGTGCTGCGACCCGGTTCGCCAGCACGGTCCCGAGCCGGGCGGCGACGGCGGAACCGGCCGCCGCGACGAGGGCAGCCGGCAGGTCGAGCGCCGACTGCGCGGCCACGACCAGCGCCGCGACCCCGGTCACGACCGCCGCCGCTAAGGCCGAGGCCCCGCGCGGCAGGTGCAGCCGGCTGCCCGCGAGGTCGGCGGCCGGTGCCGCGGCCGTCGCCACCGCGGCCACGACGAGCAGCCCGGCCCCGTCCCGGTAGGCGTCGACCGCCAGCCATGCCGACCCCAGACCCGTCAGGACCAGCGCGGACCCGGTGGCCGTGAGCGACCCGGTCAGCCCGTCGCGCCCGTCCCGCCGGACCAGCTGGAGCACGAGCGAGCCGAGCAGGGCCACCGCGAGCACCGGACCGACGTGCGCCAGGGGACGCGTCTCGTCGGACCGGAGCACCGCGACGTCCGCGGCCACCGCGGCCGCCGCGACCAGGACCTGTCCCGGCGTCGTCCGCGCGACGCCCAGCGCGGCGAACCAGGCCGCGGCCGTGAGCACCTGGACCAGCGCCACGGCGAGCAGCAGGACGACCGGGTCGGTGGCACCGCCGAGCACGAGGAGGAGCGCGAGACCGGCCGCCAGGGCCGCGCTCACCGGCTGCCGCCGGCGAAGGGTGGCAGCACCTCGACGGTCACGCCGTCGGCCAGCGCGCTGTCGCGGCCGGTGCGCACACCGTCGACGAGGAAGCTCGCGACGCCGAGGACCCGGGCCAGCTCGGGGCCGTGCGCCTGCGCCGCCCGGTCGAGCACCTCGCCGAGCGTGGCGCCGGCGAACGGCTCCTCGGCCACGCCGGCGGCGGCCCGGGCGGCGGCCCAGTACCGCAGCGTTCCCTCCGCCACGCCCTGCCTCCTCGTCGTCGATCGGCCCTGCCGGGCCTCGTGTGTCACCGATGTTTCGCCTGCGTAAAAGCCTTCTCGCCGACCGGACAGCAGGTGTCGGGAGAGCACCATCATGGTGAACTGGGCCGCAGCCGAGGGGAGTGGGGACGCGATGAGCCAGCTGTTGCTGCTGACGAACACGTTGCAGCCGTCGACCGAGGTGCTGCCCGCGCTCGGCCTGCTCTCGCACTCGCTGCGCGTCGCCCCGGCCGAGGCGTCGGCCCTGCTGGACGCCCCGCCGGCCGATGCGCTGCTGGTCGACGGCCGCCGCGACCTGCCGCACGTGCGCTCGCTGTGCCGGGTGCTGCGGACCACCGGCGTGGACTGCCCCGTCCTGCTCGTGGCCACCGAGGGCGGGCTGGCGGCCATGACCGCCGACTGGGGCATCGACGACGTCATCCTCGACACGGCCGGCCCCGCCGAGGTGGAGGCGCGGCTGCGACTGGCCATCGGCCGGCTCGCCGGGCGCTCCGGCGGCGACGCCGAGGCCACCGAGATCCGTCGCGGCGACGTGAGCATCGACGAGGCGACGTACACGGCGAAGGTCAAGGGCCGGGTGCTCGACCTGACGTACAAGGAGTTCGAGCTGCTCAAGTACCTCGCGCAGCACCCGGGCCGGGTCTTCAGCCGGGCCCAGCTGCTGCAGGAGGTCTGGGGCTACGACTACTACGGCGGCACCCGCACGGTCGACGTGCACGTCCGCCGGCTCCGGGCCAAGCTCGGCTCCGACCACGAGACGCTGATCGGCACCGTACGCAACGTGGGCTACCGGTTCGTGCTCCCGCGCGACCCCCAGGAGGCCGCCGTCCAGGCGCCGGCCCCCGCCCCCGCGCCCGCGCCGTTGCCTGCCTGAGCCCCGGCACAGGTCACACCGCCGCGCCGTTTCGGCCCCGTGGCTGCGGGGACGGGTCGGGCATGCTCACCTCCCTCGTCCGCGGGGCCGCTGCCGGCGCCGCCGGAACGACCGCACTGAACGGCGTCACCTCTCTCGACATGCTGCTCAGGGCGCGTCCTGCCAGCAGCACGCCGGAGGCGACGGTCGAGAAGTCGGCCGAGCTGGCCGGCGTCTCGATCCCCGGTGCGGGCGAGGACCGGGACAACCGGGTCTCGGCGCTCGGCGCCCTGACAGGCATCGCCACCGGCGTGGGAGTCGGTCTCGTCTACGGCGCCCTGACAGCCCGGCGCCGGCCTCCGGTCCTGGTCGGCGCGCTGGTCACGACCGTCGCCGCGCTCGCCGGGTCGAACGGCCCGATGACCGCGCTCGGGATCACCGACCCGCGCACCTGGGGCACCACCGACTGGGTGAGCGACGTCGTCCCGCACGTCGCCTACGGGATGGTCACCGCGCTGACCCTGGGCACCGACCGCTGACCCTCGCCGGGTCGTACGCACGGCGCCCCCGCGAGCTTCTGCTCGCGGGGGCGCCGTCGTGCTGCGTGCTGCTATCCCAGGTGGGTCACGGCGCCTGCGTGCTGCGCGGCGTGGCCGGGGCGGTCAGCGCCGGGTGTGCCAGGAAGTAGTCGACGAGCGCGTCCAGGTCGACCTTGCCACCGGTGCGCGCGGCACCGTTGACGAGTGCGGTGTAGCTGTCTCCGCCGTCGGCCATGAAGTTGTTCGTCGTGACGCGGTAGGTGGCCGCCGGGTCCAGGGTCACGCCGTTGAGCTTGATGGACGCGGGGTCGACCTTGCTCCCGTTCGGCGCGCTCGCGGACCAGGTGTAGGTGAAGCCAGAGCTGATGCCCAGCCGCAGGATCTCGGCACCGCCGGGACGGTTCGTGTACCACTGCTGCTCGAGCAGGGCGTCGATCTGTGCACCGGTCATGTGGTAGCTCTGCAGGATGTTGCTGAACGGCTGGACGTTGAACAGCTCCCGGTAGGTGATCTGCCCGGCTGCCTCACCGGCCGGCGAGTTGGCGACCAGCAGGTCGGCGCGCACACCGCCCGGGTTCATGAACGCGACCTTCGCCCCGGTCGAGTCCCGCTGGGCGTCGGCGATGAGGTTCGACAGTGCCGACTCGGCGCTGCGGTCCTCCTTGCCGGCCGAGGTGGCCCGCTTGATGTCCTGAGCGATGGAGCCGACGATCCGGTTGCCCGGCCCAGCGGCCTTCGTGACCCACTTGTCGACGATGCTCACGACCCGCGGGTCCTGCGGCACGTCGCGGGTGACGAGGTGGTTGACGGCCTTCTCCGACTTCCGGATGACGTCCTTGGTCCGGGTGTCGAGCTTGAAGTTCGTCTCGGTGATGATCTTGCCGTACGACATCGCGCTGGTCACCAGGCGGCGCTGACCCTTCGGGTCCGGGATGTTGCAGACGTACGGCTGGTGGGTGTGCCCCGTGATCACCATGTCGATCTTCGGTGCGAGCCCCTTGGCGATGTCGACGATCGGTCCGGAGATGCCGGTGCAGCCGCTGTAGGAGCCGGTCTGGAAGCCGCCCTCGTGGATCATGACCACGATCGCCTTGACGTGCTTCTTCTTCTGCAGGATCTTCGCGGCCGCGTTGCCGGCCTGCACCTCGTCGAGGAAGTCGTAGCCCGCGACGCCGGACGGCGACACCAGCGTGTCGGTGCCCTCCAGGGTCATGCCGATGAAGCCGACCTTGATGTTGCCGACCTTCTTGATCCACCAGCGGGGGAGGACGGTCTTGTTGCTGGAGGTCTGCACGACGTTGGCCGCGAGGTACTGCCAGCTGGCACCCGGGTAGGCGATGTCCTTGCCGGTGGCGTCCTGCTGGAAGCAGCCGTCGGTCGGGTGGCAGCCGCCGTACTGCATGCGCTTGAGCTCGGTGATCCCCTCGTCGAACTCGTGGTTGCCCACGCTCGAGACGTCCAGGCCCATCGCGTTGAGGGTCTCGACCGCGGGCTCGTCGTGGAAGACGCCGGAGGTGAAGGTGGAGCCTCCGATGAGGTCACCCGCGGCGACGGTGAAGCTCGTCGGGTGACCTTTGCGGAGGTTCTTCAGGTGGGTCGACAGGTAGGCGGCACCGCCGGCCGGCACCCGGTTGCCCTCGAAGGTGACCGAGCCGTCGGAGCTGGTGCCCGCGTCCTGCTCGATATGGCCGTGGTAGTCGTTGAAGGACAGGAGCTGCACGGGGATCTTGTGCTTGTTGAAGGTCGCCGGCTTGACGGTGCCGGCGATCGCTCCGGTGGCCGGAACGAGCGCGAGCGCAGCCGCGGCCGCGACGCCGAGAGCAACGGTGAGGCGCCTGTTGAGCAGGCCTGGTCGAGACATGGGGCTCCTCGGTGCTAGGACGTGGGATCCCAGGAACCTAGTGCAGCCGCACCGGCTGCGGGAGGGTGGTTCGGAATCTCTCGTCCGCATCCGTCCCGGTTCTGGCTGCGGCTTAGGCTGCCCCGGTGGTGAGCGTCGAGGTGGTCGGCCAGCTGGATGCTGCCGAGGTCCGCGCGGTGAGCGGGGTGGTCGAGGCGGCCACCGAGGCCGACGGCGTCCGCCCGCTGTCCGAGCACGTGGTGCTGCACCTGCGTTACGGCGGCGACGACCGGGTCCGCAACGTGCTGACCTGGGCCGGCGACGAGCTGGCCGGCTACGCCCACCTCGACGTGACCGACGAGGTCGAGGGCGCCAGCGCCGAGCTGGTCGTCGCCCCGGCGCACCGCGGCCGAGGCGTGGGACGGCGGCTGGTCGAGGCCACCGTCGCCGAGACGCCGGACGGCCGGCTCCGGCTCTGGTCGCACGGCGGGCACCCCGGCGCGGCCGCCCTCGCGAGATCGCTGGGGTTCGTCGAGACGCGCGCCCTGTGGCAGCTGCGCCGCTCGCTCTACGCCGCCCTCCCCCAGGTCGAGCTCCCGGCCGGCGTGACGGTCCGCACCTTCGTCCCCGGGCCGGACGACGAGGCCTGGGTGGCCCTCAACTCCGCCGTGTTCGCCGGGCACCCGGAGCAGGGCTCGCGGTCGCTGGACGACCTGCACCGCCGGGTGGCCGAGCCGTGGTTCGACCCGGCCGGGTTCTTCCTCGCCGAGCGGCACGACCTCGATCGAGGCGACCGGCTGGTCGGCTTCCACTGGACCAAGGTCCACGGCGGCGGGGGAAACTCGCACGAACGGCCGGCGGAGCACGACCAGCCGCACGCCCACGAGGGCCTGACCGGCAGCCACGGCCACGACCCGATCGGCGAGGTGTACGTCGTCGGCGTCGACCCCGCCGAGCAGGGCAACGGCCTGGGCCGCGCCCTCACCCTGGTGGGGCTGCGGCACCTGCGGCAGCGGGGGCTGCCCGACGCGATGCTCTACGTCGACGCCGACAACGCCGCCGCGATCGCGGTCTACACGGCCCTGGGCTTCACCCGGTGGGAGACCGACGTGATGTTCCGGAAGGGCCATCGGGCCTGAGCCAGTCGCGTGACCCCCGTCACGCCGGGCGCGCGGCAACCCGTCCCCGCGCCAAGGGCTGGGCGCCTGTTCACCTCGCGTTCACCACGACCCGGGCATCACGTCACCTCGCGTCCCTAGCGTCCGCAGCGTCAACAGATGGCGACCCACGTCGCACGACGACGACACACGCGTCGGCTCCGCCGACAGATGCCCACGTCCTTGGAGGACTCGACAGTGAAGCTCAACCGCTTCTCCAGCACCGCTGTGGCGCTCGCCGCGGGTGCGCTCCTGCTGTCCGCCTGCGGCAGCGACAACAACACCGCCGGCTCGGGCGGCGACAACACCACCGCGGCCGCAGCGCCGAGCGACAGCGCCTGCTTCAGCGGCACGCTGAACGCCGAGGGCTCGTCCGCCCAGCAGAACGCCATCGACGAGGTCATCGCGAGCTACACAGCGACCTGCGCCGACGCGACCATCAACTACAACCCGACCGGCTCCGGCGCGGGTGTCGAGCAGTTCACCAACGGCCAGGTCGACTTCGCCGGCTCGGACTCTGCGCTCAAGGACGCCGAGGGTGAGGTTGCCGCCGCCAACAAGCGCTGCGGCGGCAACGACGCCTGGAACATCCCGATGGTCGTGGGCCCGATCGCCATGGCCTACAACCTGCCCGGCGTCGACTCGCTGGTGCTCACCCCCGAGGTCGCGTCGAACCTGTTCAACGGCAAGATCAAGAACTGGGACGACCCGGCCATCGCGGCTCTGAACAAGGACGCCAAGCTGCCCAGCAGTGCCATCAAGGTGTTCTTCCGCTCGGACGAGTCGGGTACCACCGAGAACTTCCAGAAGTACCTCGCCGGTGCCGGCGGGGGTGCGTGGACCGACGAGCCGTCGAAGGTGTGGCCGGGTGCCGGCGAGGGCCGCGAGAAGTCCTCGGGCGTCGCTGACGGCGTGAAGACCACCGAGGGGTCCGTCACCTACGTCGAGTGGTCCTACGCCCGGGACAACGGTCTGGGCATCGCGCAGGTCGACAACGGCTCCGGCCCGGTCGAGCTGACCGGCGAGGCCGTCGGCAAGGCGATCGCGTCGGCCAAGTCGGTCGGCACCGGCAACGACCTGCGGCTCGAGCTCGACTACGCGACCAAGACCGCGGGCGCCTACCCGATCGACCTGGTCACCTACGAGATCGCCTGCTCGAAGGGCCTGGCGGCCGACAAGGCCGACGCGGTCAAGAAGTTCCTGACCTACTTCTCCGCAGCCGACACCCAGGCCACCCTCGAGGAGATCGGCTACGCGCCGCTCCCCGACGAGGTGGCCACCAAGGTCGCGACCGCCGTCGGGGCCCTCGGCTGACAACCGCCCAGCGGCGCACGACGCCGTCGTGGACCCCCCACCCCGCCCCCCCCCCCCCGGGCCGGCCGGCGAGA
>JBBRVW010000012.1:0-96781 GCA_038246545.1 Actinomycetes bacterium
AACTTCCGCGCCCTCGGCAAGCGCTTCGGCAAGGACACCCCGACCGTCGCGGCCGCCGGGGGGGGGGGGGCGGCCGCCTGCGCCGCGCGCCCGGCCCCCGGCGGGGGGGGGGGGGGGCCCGGGCCGGGGCGGGGCCGCCCCCCCACGGCGGCCGCGACGGTCGGGGTGTCCTTGCCGAAGCGCTTGCCGAGGGCGCGGAAGTTGCCCTTGGCGCTGCGGTCGACCAGCTCACCGGCGAGCTCGCCGAAGCCCACGACGTTCAGCTCGTCGGCGACTTCCTGGCGCAGGGCGTCGGGCAGCTCGGACCAGCCGGCGGCCGCCACCAGGGCCCGGCCCAGCGGTTGCCGGTTGCGCACCTTGGAGGTGGCGCGCGCCGAGCGGCCGAGCTCGACCACCCGCCGGACCAGGGCGACCTGCACAGCCAACGCGTCGTCGACCAGCGACAGGTCCGGCTCCGGCCAGGAAGCCAGGTGCACCGACGGCGGCGCGTCCACGTCGCTCACCGGCCGGACGACGTCCTGCCAGACCCGCTCGGTGATGAACGGCACGACCGGGGCGAGCAGCAGGGTCAGCACCCGCAGGCACTCGTGCAGCGTCGCGAGTGCACCGGCGTCGCCGTCCCAGAACCGTCGCCGGGACCGCCGCACGTACCAGTTGGACAGGTCGTCGACGAACGTCGACAGCAGCCGGCCGACCTTCGGGGTGTCGAAGGACTCGTAGGCCGCGGTCACGTCGCCGACCAGCCGGTGCAGCGCGGACAGCGCCCAGCGGTCGAGGTCGGCGCGCTCGGCCACCGCCGGGTCGCCGTCGCCCGGCGCCCAGTCGTTGGCCCCGGCGTAGAGCGTGAGGAAGGACGCGGTGTTCCAGTAGGTCAGCAGCGTCTTGCGCACGACCTCCTGCAGCACGGCGTGCCCGACCCGGCGCTGCAGCCACGGCGACCCGGACGCTGCCATGAACCAGCGCAGCGAGTCGGCCCCGTGCTCCTCCATGAGGGGCATGGGCAGCAGGATGTTGCCCAGGTGCTTGCTCATCTTGCGGCCGTCCTCGGCCACGATGTGGCCGAGGCACAGCACGTTCTCGTAGGACGACCGGCCGTGCACGAGCGTGCTGACCGCCATCAGCGTGTAGAACCAGCCGCGCGTCTGGTCGATCGCCTCGCAGATGAACTGCGCCGGGAAGGCGTTCTCGAACTTCGCCACCGAGCCGGGGACGTGCGGGTAGCCCCACTGGGCGAAGGGCATCGAGCCGGAGTCGTACCAGGCGTCGATCACCTCGGGGACCCGTCGCATGGTCCCCGTGCAGCCGTCGGCCGTGCACGGCAGCGTGACGTCGTCGACGTACGGCCGGTGCGGGTCCAGTGCGGTGACGTCCTGGCCCGCCAGCCCGCCGAGCTCTGCCAGCGAGCCGACGCAGACCAGGTGGCTGTCGTCGTCGGTGCAGCGCCAGATCGGCAGCGGCGTGCCCCAGAACCGGCTGCGCGAGAGCGCCCAGTCGATGTTGTTGTGCAGCCAGTCGCCGTAGCGGCCCCACTTGATGTTCCCGGGGTACCAGGTGGTGCGCTCGTTCTCGGCGAGCAGCGCGTCCTTGATCTCCGTGGTCCGGACGTACCAGGACGGCTGCGCGTAGTAGAGCAGCGCGGTGTGGCACCGCCAGCAGTGCGGGTAGGCGTGCTCGTAGGCCTGGTGCCGGAAGAGCACCCCGGTCTCGTCCAGGTGCTTCACCAGCGCGCGGTCGGCGTGCTTGAAGAACTCGCCGCCGACCAGCCGCACCGACTCCTCGAAGTGGCCGTCCGGGGTGACCGGCCGGACCACCGGCAGGCCGTACTCACGGCAGACGAGGAGGTCCTCGGCGCCGAAGGCGGGGGACTGGTGCACGAGACCGGTGCCGTCGTCGGTGGTGACGTAGTCGGCCAGCACGACGAAGTGGCCGGGCGCGCCCTCGGGCCAGTCGAGCAGGTCCAGCGGGCGCTGGTAGTCCCAGCGCTCCATCTCGGCGCCGGTGAACCGGTCCTGCACGGTCCAGCCCTCGCCCAGTGCCTGCGCGACCAGCGGCTCCGAGACGACGAGGGTCTCCGTGCCGTTGGTCGCCGTGACGTAGGTGACGTCCGGCCGGACGGCCACGGCGGTGTTGGAGACCAGCGTCCACGGCGTGGTGGTCCAGACGAGCAGTGCCGCTGTGCCGGCGTACGGCCCGCTGGTGAGCGGGAACCGCACGTAGACCGACGGGTCGACGACGGTCTCGTACCCCTGGGCCAGCTCGTGGTCGGACAAGCCGGTGCCGCATCGCGGGCAGTAGGGGGCGACGCGGTAGGCCTCGACGAGCAGTCCCTTGTCGTAGACCTGCTTGAGCGACCACCACACGCTCTGCACGTAGTCGGGGTCCATCGTGCGGTAGGGGTCGTCGGCGTCGACCCAGAACCCGAGCCGGCGGGTCATGGCCTCGAACTCGTCGACGTGCCGCAGCACCGACTCGCGGCACTTCGCGTTGAACTCCGCGACGCCGTACGCCTCGATGTCGCCCTTGCCGGTGAAGCCGAGCTCCTTCTCCACCGCGATCTCGACGGGCAGGCCGTGGCAGTCCCAGCCGGCCTTCCGGACCACGTGGTAGCCCTGCATCGTCTTGAAACGGGGGAAGACGTCCTTGAAGACCCGGGCCTCGACGTGGTGGACGCCCGGCTGGCCGTTGGCGGTGGGCGGTCCCTCGTAGAACGTCCAGCGGGGACCGCCGTCGGTCTGGCGCAGGCTGGTGTCGAACGTCTTCGCGTCCTCCCAGAGGGCGAGGACGTCGCGCTCCATCGCCGGCAGGTCGACCTGCGGCGGGACGGGGGTGTAGCGGCGGTCGCTGCTCACGGCGGGCGCTCCTTCGGCGGTGCTCGACTGTCGGTCGCTGCCGAAGGGACGAGGCCCGTCGTGCCAGGCCCCGCGGTACCACCCTCCTTGGCCGGTGCGCACCGCCGGGGCGGTGCGGGCGCGGCCCGCTCGGTTCGTCCTGCTGCCGGGTCTAGTCGCCCCGCCGCCGGGTGCGGTGGGCTTTCTTCCGGCGGCTTGGGGGTGATGGCCCCGTCGTCGCCTCTGCAGGTACGGCTCCGACTCTACCGACCCTCGCAACGGGGAACGGCGGCATGCGCGACCCGCTCCCGCGGGCGGGGGCGGATCGCGCATGCCGGAGGTGCCGGTCGTCAGGTGCGATGTGCCTTGAGGCGGGCGCGACGACTGCGACGACGGTCGTTCTCGGTGAGGTGGGTGACGAGCTGGCCTGCGAGTGCGTTGTTGAACACGGTGGGCTCCTGGGGGTGGTGCCGGGCTCGGTCCCGGCAGTCAGAAATCTCGGAGAGTCGCGACGTCCTGCCAGCGGGGTGAGCACCACGCCTGAGGGGTGCTGGCACCCACGGCCTGCCTAGGCTCGCCACATGCTCCGCTCCCCGCGCCGCACGGCACTCGCCGTCACCGTCGCCGGCCTCCTCCTGGCCGGTGCGGCGGGGTGCGCCGGTGGGGCGTCCGACGCGCCGCCGGCGGCCCGGACACCGGGGTCGGCACCGCCCGTGGCGTCGTCCGGCGCTCCGGCCGAGCCGGAGGTGTACGTCGCCATCGGAGCCAGCGAGACGGTCGGCGTCGGCGCCGACGACCCCGAGACGCAGTCCTGGCCGCGCGTCCTGCACGACCGGGCACTCCCGGGCACCCGGTTCGTCGACGTGGGGGTGTCCGGCGCCACTGTCCGGGACGCCCTGGCCGGCCAGCTGGCCCGGGCACTGGCCGAGGACCCGGACGTCGTGACGGTCTGGCTGGCCGTCAACGACGCACTGAGCCTGGTGCCGGTCCCGGACTACGAGCAGCTGCTCGGCAGCCTGGTCCACGCGCTGCGGCAGGGCGGCCGGACCGAGGTCCTCGTCGGCAACGTCCCGCCGCTGGACCAGCTGCCGGCCTACCGCGCGTGCCTGCCGGGCCCGGGGGTCACCGACGTCCCGTGCCCCCTGCCGTTGGTGCCGGGCCCGGCGGAGGTGCGCGCGACGGTGGCGGCCTTCAACGCCGCGATCGCCCGGGTGGTCGAGCGCGACGGCGCGGTCCTGGTCGACCTCTCCAGCCAGCGCGACCTGGCCGCCCTGACCAGCGACGACGGCTTCCACCCGAGCACGCGCGGTCACCGCGTGGTGGCACGGGCCTTCGCCGCGGCACTGCGGGCGGGCTGATCCCGGGGGCGGTCCGCCGCAGGTCATGGGGCTGCCGAGCGGCGCGCCGGTTTGTCGGGCGCTCAGCCTGGTCCTATCCTGCCGCCACCATGCGTGACGATCACCCCGGCGAGGTGGTCACGCTCCGTGACCGCGATCTGGCAGGCGAGGGGACCGAGATGGCTGGCGAGCCGACGAGTGGCAGTGCCGAGAAGGGCACCACCGGGGTCGGTGGGCGGGTGCGGCACGCGGTGGCGGCGGCCCGGGAGGCCGTTCGGCGGCGCACGTCGGCGCCGGTGAGCTCCGCCGCCAGGCGGGCGGGCAGCACGTCCGCCGCGGCGACCAAGGCGCCCGCGAAGACGGCTCCGCCCACGAAGGCGGCCGCGAAGCGGGCTCCCGCGAAGAAGACGGTCGCGAGGAGGCCGGTGGCCAAGAAGGCGGTGGCCAAGAAGGCGGTGGCCAAGAAGGCGGTGGCCAAGAAGGCGGTGGCCAAGAAGACGGTGGCCAAGAAGACGGTGGCCAAGAAGACGGTGGCCAGGAAGGCGGTCGGCAAGAGGCCGCCGGCCAAGAAGACGGTCGCGACGAAGTCCGCCGCGAAGAAGACGGTCGCCAAGAAGGCCCCGACGGGGAAACCGGTCGCCAAGAAGGCCCCGACGAGGAAGCCGGTCGCGACAAAGGCTCCTGCGACGAAGGCCGCCGCGAAGAAGACGGTCGCCAAGAAGGCTCCTGCGAAGAAGCCGGTCGCCAAGAAGGCTCCTGCGAAGAAGCCGGTCGCGAGGAAGGCCCCTGCGACGAAGGCCGCCGCGAAGAAGACGGTCGTCAAGAAGGCTGCTGCGACGACGCCGGTCGCCAAGAAGATGGTCGCGACGAAGGCTGCCCCCGCGAGGACCAGCCCGGCGCCCAAGGCTGCACCGGCCAGCAAGGCCGGCAAGGCCGCACCGACGGCTGCCGCGACGTCGGCGGCGGGGGCCGCCGGGACCGCGCCTCCCGCCACCCTCGCAGCCGCCGCGAAGACCGCTCCCGCCCGGAAGAAGGGGAACGCCAAGGCTCCGGAGCCGGTGGTCCGCACGCCCCAGTCGGACGTACCCGCTGCGCGCAAGGCGCCCGGGCCGACCACCTCGGCCGAGCCGCGCGCCCTCGTCGTCCGGGCCGATGAGGACCCGTGGACGAAGGGCGAGCTGGCCGAGGTGCGGGGCGAGCTCAAGGCCGAGGTCCGCCGTCTGCGCGACGAGCTGGACATGGCCGAGCACGAGATCGACGACATGCTGCGCGACTCCGGTGACGGAGCCGGCGACGACGCCGCCGACGCCGGCAGCAAGACGTTCGAGCGCGAGCACGAGATGTCCCTCGCCAACAACACCCGTGACATGCTGGTGCAGGCGGAGCGAGCGCTGGCCCGCATCGACAACCGCACCTACGGAGTCTGCGAGAACTGTGGCAACCCGATCGGCAAGGCTCGGCTCCAGGTGTTCCCGCGGGCGACGCTGTGCATGACGTGCAAGCAGCGGGAGGAGCGCCGCTGAGCGACGGCGAGCGGCCGGTCGGCACCCGGTCCCGGCTGCCGCTGCTGCTCGCGGTGGCGGGGCTGGTCCTCGCGGCCGACATGGTCACGAAGTGGCTCGCCGTCCGCGAGCTCGGCGACCGCGAGCCGGTCGAGCTGCTCGGCGGACTCCTGACCCTCCGGCTGGTGCGCAACGGCGGCGCCGCGTTCGGCGCGGCCCAGGGCCTCACCGTCGTGCTCACGGTCGTGGCAGCCGGTGTCGTGGTGGTCATCCTGCGGCTGTCCCGCCGGCTGGCGAGCCTCCCCTGGGCCGTCGCGCTCGGGCTGGTGCTGGGCGGGGCCGTCGGCAACCTCGTCGACCGGGTCTTCCGCGCGCCCTCCCCGGGGCGCGGCCACGTCGTCGACTTCCTCGGGCTGCCGCACTGGCCGGTGTTCAACCTCGCCGACTCGGCCATCGTCTGCGCCGGTGTGCTCCTCGTGGTCCTGTCGGCCCGCGGCATCACCTACGACGGAGCGCGCACCCCGTCCTGACCGCGCGCACCGCTGTCCGCCGGCCCCGGGCGCCGGGCTCGTCAGAACTCGAGGTAACCAAACGGCCCCCCGGCGCGTCTTGAGTAGGTGTGAGGTCACGGGCCGACTCAAGAGCAGTACAGATACGGTCAGACCAGTATATTCCGGTCGATCTAGGTTGTGCCGTCGCGGGACCTGACCGCTACCCTGCGGTGGCCCCGTGGTCGGCGTGGCGGGATGCCGCGCGGCCCGTCGATCGGAACGAGGGAGGGGGAGCATGACGTCGGTAGTGCCCGAGCGCACCCTCGTGCGCTCCCTCGAGGTCTCGGCCGCGTCCCGGCTGGGGACCAAGCCCGCGCTGGTCGCCGACACGCGCTGGCTGCGTCGCCTCAGCCGCCGGCTGCTCCTGCTCGACGCCCTGGTCGTCGCGATCAGCATCGCCCTGTCGCTGGTCGTCCGGTTCACCGCGCTGGCCGAGCGCTTCGGCCGTGACCGATCGCGGATCTCGCTGCCCGCGAGCATCAGCGAGCTCGACTACTCGTCGTACCTCGTCATCGGCCCGCTGCTCGGCATCGCCTGGGTGGCCATGCTCATGGCCACCCGCACCTACGACGCCCGCGTGCTCGGGGTCGGCGGCGACGAGTACCGCCGGGTCGCCCGCGCCAGTGTCTACTTCTGGGGCCTGGTGGCGATCGCCAGCTACATGACGCACTTCGAGCTGTCCCGGTTCCTGCTCGCCGTCGCGTTCGCGATCGGCACCTTCCTCCTGATGCTGGGTCGCTGGACCGCACGCAAGTTCCTGCACCGGGCTCGTCGCCGCTCCAGCGACTGGTCGCACCGGGTTCTCGCCGTCGGGGGGCGCGCCGAGGTCGACGCCCTGGTCGCCGAGCTCGAGCGCGAGCCCTATGCCGGTCTCAAGGTCGTCGGCGCGTGCATGCCGCCCGGCGACGAGACCGAGGGGTCGTCGGTCCCGGTGGTCGGCTCGCTCACCAGCGTCCCGGACGCCGTGGCCCGCCTGGGCGTCGACACCGTCGCCGTCACTGCCTCCCGCGGCCTGACCAGCGGCGTCCTCAAGCGCCTGGGCTGGGACCTCGAGGGCGCCGGCGTCGACCTGGTCGTCGCCCCCGCCCTCACCGACATCGCCGGCCCGCGCGTCCACGTCCGGCCGGTCTCCGGCCTGCAGCTGCTCTACGTCGAGCAGCCTGAGTTCACCGGACCCACGTGGGCGATGAAGGAGGCCTTCGACCGCGTCCTCGCCGCCCTCGCCCTCACACTGCTGTCGCCGGTGATGCTGCTCATCGCCCTCGGTGTCCGGCTCAGCAGCCCCGGCCCGGTGATCTTCCGCCAGGTCCGCGTCGGCCGCGACGGCGAGGTCTTCACGGTCTTCAAGTTCCGCACCATGGTCGTCGATGCCGAGAAGCACCTCGAGGCCCTCTGGGAGCTCTCCGAGGGCAACGGCGTCCTCTTCAAGCTCAAGGACGACCCGCGCGTCACGCCGTTCGGGCGGCTGCTGCGCCGGGTCAGCTTCGACGAGCTGCCGCAGCTGTGGAACGTCGTCACCGGCACCA
Organism: Actinomycetes bacterium; assembly: GCA_038246545.1. Classification (GTDB taxonomy): domain Bacteria; phylum Actinomycetota; class Actinomycetes; order JACCUZ01; family JACCUZ01; genus JBBRVW01. The sequence continues at coordinate 7,745 of JBBRVW010000012.1, forward strand.
TGAGCCTGGTGGGGCCGCGGCCCGCGCTCCCCACCGAGGCCGAGCGCTACGGCCGCTCCACTGCCCGCCGGCTCCTGGTGAAGCCCGGCATCACCGGGCTCTGGCAGGTCAGTGGCCGGTCCGACCTCACGTGGGAGGACAGCGTCCGGCTGGACCTGTACTACGTGGAGAACTGGTCCTTCGCCGGCGACATCCAGATCCTCTGGAAGACCGTGGCCGCCGTCGTGCGGGCCCGTGGGGCCTACTGAGGCAGGCGGCTCGTCGGGTGCGCCTCCGGTAGTCGGCGATACTCGAGCCATGTCCGCCCACGAACTTCTTCGCAGCACCGAGAGATCCGGGCCGGCCCGCTGATGGCTCACGACCTCGCGGGCACCCCGGACCAGCGGCGGCTGCCCGTGCCTGAGGGTCTGGCGGGCGAGCGCCTCGACGCCGCCTTGTCCCGCCTCTTCGGCTTCTCCCGCACGCGGGCCGCCGAGCTGGTCGGTGCGGGCGACGTGCTGGTCGACGGCGCGCCCGGCGCCAAGTCCGACCGCGTGCACGCAGGCGCGTGGCTCGACGTCACCATCCCGCCGCCCCCGGGCGCACCGCGGGTGGTCGCCGAGCTGGTCGAGGGCATGGTCGTGGTCCACGACGACGACGACCTCGTCGTCGTCGACAAGCCGGTCGGGGTCGCGGCGCACCCGAGTCCCGGCTGGACCGGCCCGACGGTGGTCGGTGGCCTCGCCGGCGCCGGCTACCGGATCTCGACCAGCGGTTCCGCCGAGCGGCAGGGCGTCGTGCACCGGCTGGACGTCGGCACGAGCGGGCTGATGGTCGTGGCGAAGTCGGAGCGGGCCTACACGCTGCTCAAGCGCGCGTTCAAGGAGCGCGCGGTCGACAAGACCTACCACGCCCTCGTCCAGGGGCACCCGGACCCGCTCCGGGGGACCGTCGACGCGCCCATCGACCGGCACCCCAGCCACGACTACCGCTGGGCGGTGGTCGCGAGCGGCAAGCCCAGCGTCACCCACTACGAGACCCTCGAGGCGCACCGCGCGGCCAGCCTGCTCGAGATCTCCCTCGAGACCGGCCGCACCCACCAGATCCGCGTGCACATGGCCGCGCTGCGGCACCCGTGCGTCGGCGACCTCACCTACGGTGCCGACCCGACGCTGTCGGCCCGGCTCGGACTGTCGCGGCAGTGGCTGCACGCCGCACGGCTCGGCTTCGAGCACCCCGGCACCGGCGAGCGGCTCGAGCTCGCCAGCGCCTACCCCGACGACCTGGAGCACGCGCTCGAGGTGCTGCGGGCCGAGGCATGAGGACCATCCGGCTGGCCACCGACGAGGCCGAGCGAGCGGTGGCCTTCCTCGTGCGGACCGACGTGTTCGTGACCGAGCAGGGGGTGCCGGCCGATCTCGAGCTCGACGAGCTGGACGAGGCCGCCGACCACTTCGTCGCCTACGACGACCAGGGCCTGCAGCGGGCGGTCGGAGCCGGCCGCCTGGTCGTCGAGGACCCGGGCTTCGAAGGCGCCGACCCCGCGCTCGGCCAGGTCGGGCACCTCGGCCGGCTGGCGGTCCGCCCCGAGACCCGCGGCACCGGCCTGGGGGTCGACCTGGTCCGGGCGATCGAGGCCCGCGCCGTCGAGCGTGGGCTGCGGGTGGTGGCGCTGTCGGCCCAGACCCACGCGCTGGGCTTCTACGAGCGGCTGGGCTACTCGGCGCACGGGCCGGAGTTCGACGACGCCGGGCTGCCGCACCGCTGGATGAGCCGGCCGCTCGACCCGGCCTGACCGGCTGCGCGGACCCGCTCTCCGGGGCCCGTCGCGGACCGGTGGCGTGGCGGCGCGTCCTCGGACCTGGAGGCGCTTACGGTGGTGCCGTGGACCTGCCGGGGGCGGAGTGACGGCGCAGCTGCGGACGCGGGGGACGACGACCGGGCGCGGTGCCACTGCCCTGCCGGCGAGCTGGTTGGCGGTGCTGGCCGTACCGGCCGTACTGGTGGTGCTCCTCGGTCCGGGGGCGGGCGGTGCGCTGGCTGCGCGAACCCATGCCGGGCTCGGCGCCGCTGGCGGGTCGGCGGCCTGGGCACCGGGCGACCCGACTGCGCTGGACCTCACCGCCGACCCGCTCGTCGTCGCCGTGTCCCGCCAGGTGTCGTTCGCCGGGAGGCTCAGCGACCCTGCGAGCGGCGCCGGCCTGTCCGGCCTCCCGGTGCGGCTGGAGGTCTTCGCCCCGGAGACGGGCACCTGGGACCTCGTCCGGGACCTGGTGACCAGCGGGGACGGCGCTCTCGCGGCGAGCGTTACACCGGCGCGCACCGCGTCCTACCGGCTGCACCATGTCGACCCGGGCGGCCTCGGGGAGTCGACCGGCCCGAAGCTGCGGGTGCGCCTCACCGAGCTGACCGCCGCCTACTCCCGCGACGCCGTCCGCGCCGGCCGGCCGGTCGAGGTCACCGGGACCCTGGTGACCGACCCGGGCACGGTGCTGCACCTCGAGCGCCAGGAGGGTGACCGCTGGGTGCCGGCCGGCCGGACCCGCACCGCCGTGGACCAGTCGTACTCGTTCGCCGTGACACCGGGGGCGCCGGGCTTCTGGCGCTGGCGGGTGGTCCGCGACGCCTGCGAGACCTGCCCGGCGTCGCGGCGGCTCGTGGCAGCGCTGCCGCGGCTGGACGCGTTCCGGATGCACACCTACTCGCTGCGGACCCGGGGCCTGCGTACCGGCGGCGCGGCGGGCAAGGGTGGCACCGCTTTCCGGACCGCTGTCGCGGCGACCTACGCCGACCCGCGCGGCTGGATCCGAGCGCACGACCGGTTCCGCGAGGTGCCGACCGGCGGGGACTTCGCGGTCGTCCTCGCGCGGGCGGCCTACCTGCCCCGGTTCTCGCGGGTCTGCTCCACGTCGTACAGCTGCCAGACCGGCCGCTACGTGGTCGTCAACGCGAGCCGGTGGGCGCACGGGTCGCCGTACTTCACCGGGACGCTGGAGACCTACCGCCGCTACCTGGTGGACCACGAGACGGGTCACTGGCTCGGCCTCGGGCACGCCTCCTGCCCGCGGCCGGGTGCACCGGCGCCGGTCATGCAGCAGCAGTCGAAGGGGATGCAGGGCTGCCGGCCGAACTCCTGGCCGCTGCCGCGCGAGGTCCGCGCCGTCTCCTGAGCGCGCCGGCCGGGGCCGGGTCACGGTTCCGCCAAGTCCGGCCGGTCGCGCTCAGGACGGGCGTCCCGGGCGTCGAGCATGAGGATCCGCACCGCCGTACCGCCTGGGGGACCCGATCGTGCACCGCCGCCTACCCCGCCCGCTCCGCCTGCTCGCTGCCCTGCTGACGCTCGCCGCCACCGTGGCCTCCGCCGGACCGGTGGCCGCCGCTGTCGAGCCGGTCGTGGGCGTGCGGCTCGCCGGTGGCGACGTGTCGTGGCCGAACTGCCCCAGGGGGGTGGGCATCCCGGCCCGCCGCTCGCCCGGCAACCCGATGCCGTTGACGTCGGCGTCGTTCGTGGTGATCGGCCTGACCAACGGACCCGGCTGGTACCCGAACCCGTGCCTGGCCGATCACGTGGCGTGGGCGAAGGCGCGCGGTGCGTGGACGTCGGCGTACTCGATGACGACGTTCCCGACGGCGGCCCAGCGGCGGTCCTACGGCTCGACCGGCCCGTGGGCACCGACCACCCGGGCGGGCCGGCTGCGCAACGCCGGCTACCAGCAGGCGATGTTCAACGTGGCGTCGATGGCGACGGCGGGGCTGGACGTGCCGTTCGTCTGGGTCGACGTGGAGCCGTACCCGACGCACCCCTGGCCCTCGGACGTGCTCGCGAACCGCCAGGTCGTGCGCGGCGTCGTGCGGGCCTACGAGGACAACGGCCACCAGGTCGGCTTCTACTCCTACGACGGCGGGTGGCGGGCCGTGGTCGGCTCCTGGCGCAAGCCGCGCCATCCGACCTGGGTGCCGGTGGGGCCGGTGGCACACGGGACGGCCCGCGCGTCGGCCCGCTGCGCGGTGCCGTCGTTCTCCGGCGGACCGGTCTGGCTGGCGCAGTGGGTGCAGGACGCCCGCGACCGCGACGTCACCTGCCCGCTGCTGCACGGCCGCCGGGAGGTGGCGCACCCGCTCACAGCACTGCTCGGCTCGACGTACGGGCCGGGGCAGACGGGTCCCGAGATCGCGACCCTGCAGCGCGGGCTGCACCTGCAGCCGCAGTACGTCACCGGGACCTTCGACGCCCGGACCCGGCGGGTGCTGCTCGCCTTCCAGGCCCTCCGGGCCCTCCCGCTGACCGGGGTCGCGACCGATCTCGAGCTCAGCGCGCTCGGCGCCGGCACCGTCACCCCCGCCGCCCCCTCCCGCCTGGCCCGCGTCTTCACCGCCTATCCCGCCACCTGACCCGCTCAAGATCATTCGCTCGCGACACGGACAAGCCATCGGCGTTTCGTGTGCCTCTCGCGAGCTCATGATCATGCGACCCAGCCCCAGTTATCCCGCGACCGGTCGCGGGTCAGGCCACGGCCGTGGGCGTCGACGAGTCGTCGGACAAGGTGCTGGCGGCGAGGCCACAAGTCGACGGACGTCGCTCGCACCACCGCCACCCCGAGCCGTTCGATGTCCTCCTCACGCTCGTTGTCCGCCGTGTGCTGACGCAGCTCGCGATGGTGGCTGCCGTCGTACTCGCCGGCCATGGCGGCCTCGGTGTCCAACAGGTCCGGTGAGGCGACGACGAGCCCGTCCCGGTCGACCAGCATCGGGTTGACCTCGGGTCTCGCCAGACCTGCCTCGACCACCCACACGTAGCGCAGCCGGCTCTCCGGCGCGGAGGCGGCGCGCCGGTCGACCAGTGCCGCTACCACGCGCGCAGCCGGAACGCCCCGAGTGCGGCCCATCGACCCGACCCGGTCGGCCAGGGCGGCGGGGCTGGTGAGGCCGCAGCGGACGGCGGCGTCGGCAGCGACCAGCCCCTCTTCGGCGCCGTGCTGCGCGGCAACGGTGAGCACCGCCAGGGAGGCGCCCGTCACCCGGACCCCGCTGACCTCCAGCACGTCGCGCGGGTCGAGGCGGCCGCGGTCGACGTCCAGGCCGACGGTGGGCCGGGTCCGGCCCGACGGACCGACGTGCAGGAGCACCGGCACCAGCGAGGACCCGCCGGGCCCGGTCCGTCCGTCGACGCGGTCGACGCCCTGGGTCCGAAGGCTCGCCCACCCGCCGAGGACGGCCTCGGGCCGGTCGACGAGGGCCGCGGCGATCCGTACGTCGGGATCGGAAGCGTCCAGCCCGTGCCACGCGTGGACGCCGCGACGCAGGGACTGCCACAGCGGACCCTCCCGCTCGCGGCGGCTCACGCCGAGGTCACGCAGATCGGGGCCGCTCCATGGTCGGGAGGCTGCCGGATCGGGCAGAGCGCGCATCCGACCAGCCTTCGGCGGCCCGGCCGTCGGGTGGGCCCCATCGAGCCATCTGTGGACGGCTGCTGTCGCCGCCTCATGGTCTGTGGATATCTCGACCAAGATCATTAGCTCGCGACATGGTCGCGACACCCGGGATGTCTCGGCGTGTCGGGAGCGAACGATCTTGAGGCTGGCGTGCGACACGCCGAGGGGGCTGGGGTGCTTCCGGACCGGCCGGTCGACGTCCGTCCCGGCACCTAGACTCGGCGACCTCAGGACCCCTCCCACCGACCCTTCCGACAGAGCCGAGGCGCCAGCACCGCATGGGATCCACCGACTCGTTCGTGCACCTGCACACGCACACCGAGTACTCCATGCTCGACGGCGCGGCCCGGCTCGACGACCTCTTCGCCGAGGCCGCCCGGATGGAGATGCCGGCGCTGGCCATGACCGACCACGGGAACGTGTTCGGCGCCTACGACTTCTGGAAGAAGGCCACCGCCGCCGGGGTCAAGCCGATCATCGGCACCGAGGCCTACCTCACGCCGGGCACCCACCGATCGGACAAGACCCGGGTCCGGTGGAACGACGGCGGCGACGACGACGTGTCCGGCGGCGGCGCCTACACCCACATGACGATGTGGGCCGAGAACACCCCGGGCATGCACAACCTGTTCCGGCTCTCCAGCCTGGCCAGCCTCGAGGGGCAGTACTACAAGCCCCGGATGGACCGCGAGCTGCTGCAGACCTACTCCCAGGGGCTGATCGCCACCACCGGCTGCCCCGGCGGCGAGGTGCAGACCCTGCTGCGCATCGGCCGCTACGCCGACGCCGTCCGGTCGGCGGCCGAGTTCCGCGACATCTTCGGCGAGGGCAACTTCTACTGCGAGGTCATGGACCACGGCCTGCCGATCGAGCAGCGGGTCAAGGCCGACCTCCTGCGGCTGGCCAAGGATCTCGGACTGCCGCTGGTCGCCACCAACGACCTGCACTACACCTTCCCGCAGGACCATGAGGCGCACGCCGTGCTGCTCTGCGTGCAGTCCGGGTCGACCCTGGCCGACCCCAAGCGGTTCAAGTTCGAGGCCCAGGACTTCTACCTCAAGTGCGCCGAGGAGATGCGCCGTACCTGGGCCGAGCTGCCCGAGGCGTGCGACAACACCCTGGCCATCGCCGAGCGCTGCGAGGTCGCTTTCACCGAGGGTGCCAACCTCATGCCGCGCTTCGAGGTGCCGACAGGGGAGTCGGAGGAGTCCTGGCTGGTCAAGGAGGTCGAGGTCGGCCTCCGGAAGCGGTTCGCGACCGTCGCGGGCGGGGTCCCCGAGGGCCATCGCGCGCAGGCCGAGTACGAGGTCGGGGTCATGGTCCAGATGGGCTTCCCGGGCTACTTCCTGGTGACCGCCGACCTGGTCCAGCACGCGAAGAGCAACGGCATCCGGGTCGGCCCCGGCCGCGGCAGCGCGGCGGGCAGCCTGGTGGCGTACGCCTTGGGCATCACCGACCTCGACCCGATCCCGCACGGGCTGCTGTTCGAGCGCTTCCTCAACCCCGAGCGCGTCTCGATGCCGGACATCGACCTCGACTTCGACGAGCGCCGGCGTGGCGACATGATCCGCTACGCCACCGAGAAGTACGGCGAGGACCGCGTCAGCCAGATCATCACGTTCGGCACCATCAAGGCGAAGCAGGCCGTCAAGGACTCGGCCCGGGTGCTGGGGTTCCCGTTCGCGATGGGCGACCGCATCACCAAGGCGATGCCACCGGCCGTCATGGGCAAGGACGTCCCGCTCGCCGGCATCTTCGACAAGGGCCACGCGCGGTACGGCGAGGCCGGCGAGTTCCGGACGCTGTACGAGAACGACCCCGAGGTGAAGCGGGTCGTCGACAACGCCCGCGGCCTCGAGGGGCTCAAGCGCCAGTGGGGCGTCCACGCGGCCGGCGTCATCATGTCCAGCCAGCCGCTCATCGACGTCGTCCCGATCATGCGGCGCGAGCAGGACGGCGCGATCATCACGCAGTTCGACATGGGCGCCTGCGAGACGCTCGGGCTGCTGAAGATGGACTTCCTCGGCCTGCGCAACCTCACCGTCCTCGACGACTGCCTGCGCAACATCACCAGCAACCGCGGCGAGACGATCGAGCTCGAGACCCTCGGCCTCGACGACCTCAAGGCGTACGAGCTGCTGGCCCGCGGCGACACCCTCGGCGTCTTCCAGCTCGACGGCGGCCCGATGCGCTCGCTGCTCCGCTCGATGCGGCCGGACAACTTCGAGGACATCTCCGCGGTCCTCGCGCTCTACCGGCCCGGTCCGATGGGCGTCAACGCCCACACCGAGTACGCCGACCGCAAGAACAACCGCAAGCCGGTCGTGCCGATGCACCCCGAGCTCGCCGAGCCGCTGGCCGAGATCCTGGGCGACACCTACGGGCTGATCGTCTACCAGGAGCAGGTCATGGCGATCGCCCAGCAGCTCGCGGGCTACACGCTGGGCCAGGCCGACCTGCTGCGGCGGGCCATGGGCAAGAAGAAGAAGGAGATCCTCGACAAGGAGTACGTCCCCTTCTCCACCGGGATGAAGGAGCGCGGCTACTCCGAGGCGGCGATCAAGAAGCTCTGGGACACCCTCGTCCCCTTCTCCGACTACGCGTTCAACAAGGCGCACACGGCCGGCTACGGGCTGGTCTCCTACTGGACGGCGTTCCTCAAGGCCAACTACCCGGCCGAGTACATGGCTGCGCTGCTCACGTCGGTCAAGGACGACAAGGACAAGTCGGCGCTCTACCTCAACGAGTGCCGACGGATGGGCATCAAGGTGCTCCCGCCGGACGTCAACGAGTCCGACGCCGACTACACCCCGCGCGGCACCGACATCCGCTTCGGCCTGTCCGCCATCCGCAACGTGGGCGCGAACGTCGTCGCCTCGATCGCCGCGACCCGCACCTCGAAGGGGCGGTTCACGGGCTTCTACGACTTCCTCAAGAAGGTCGAGCCGGTCGCCTGCAACAAGAAGACCGTCGAGTCGCTGATCAAGGCCGGCGCCTTCGACTCGCTCGGCGACCCGCGACGCGGCCTGCTCAACGTGCACGCCGACGCCATCGACTCGTTCATGGCCACCAAGCGCAACGAGGCGCACGGGCAGTTCGACCTCTTCGGCGGAGCTGAGAACGGGCTCAGTGGCGGCGACGACGACGGCGCGCCCGACGACGGGCTGGTCGTCACTCCGCCGATCCCGCTGGGGGAGTGGGAGAAGTCGGTCCTGCTCCAGTACGAGCGCGAGATGCTGGGTCTGTACGTGTCCGACCACCCGCTCTTCGGCGTCGAGCACCTCCTGAGCTCGGCCACCGACTGCAGCATCGCCTCGCTCACCGGCTCCGAGGAGCGAGCCGACGGCTCGCAGGTGACCATCGGCGGCCTGGTCTCCGGGCTGCAGCGCAAGGTCACCAAGAAGGGCGACGTGTGGGCCATCGCGACCATCGAGGACCTCGAGGGCGCGATCGAGACGATGTTCTTCCCGCAGACCTACCAGCTGTACGCCACCACGCTGGCCGAGGACGCGGTCGTGGTCGTCCGCGGCCGTCTGGACCGCCGCGAGGACGTGCCGAAGCTCGTGGCGATGGAGCTCACCCTCCCGGACCTCTCGGAGGGCCCACGGGGCCCGGTGGTCATCTCGCTGCCGACCGTGCGCTGCACGCCACCGGTCGTCGAGCGGCTCAAGGAGGTGCTGGCGACCCACCCCGGGGCGACCGAGGTGCACCTGCGGCTGCAGGCTGCCTCGCGTACCACCGTGCTGCGCATCGACGACGGGCTCCGGGTCAACCCCGGCCCCGCCCTCATGGGCGACCTCAAGGCGCTGCTCGGCCCCGCCTGCCTCGGCTGACCCGGTCGGGCTCGGGCCCGGGTCGGGCTCAAGGTCGCGGGCGATGACGCCGACCGCCTTGGGGTGAGCACCCGAGTCGACCATCGTGCTGCCACCGGCGCGTCACCCGTCCGGCCCACTGCCGACGGTGCCGGCCCGGCCGGGGAGGACCACCCGATCCGGACGAACGAGCCGAGCCCCACCCATATCCGGGCGCGAGCGTGGGCCGTTCGGATGAACATCACGTCTTGCATCTATGCGGATGCGGAGAGTCATGGGAAGGTCAAGCAAGTCATTACGAAGGGTAATGACATAGCTACTCACAGCAGATTCCTGAGGAGGGGACATGACGCGCATTCAGGTGTTTCGTCTGATGACGGCACTGGGCAGCTTCGGCTCGCTCGTCGCCGTGGTCGGCGCCGGCACGAAGTGGGGCTGAGCATGGACACCGTTCACGCCGGCTCCATCGAGGCGCACGTCCCCGGACGTAAGTGGGGATGCTGACCGACGAGCACGCTCCCGAGCCCGTGGCCGCACCAGCGGCCACGGGCTCGCGGCGTTCGCCGTTCCTGTACCCGATGATCGGGTTCATCCTGGTCTGCGGCCTGCTCTGCTTCGCCCTCACCGTGGTCGTCCAGGCGCCCGGGGACTGGGCCGGGGTGGGGCCGCAGTGCTACCTGCTCGGGCTGATGCTCTTCGTGGGCGAGCTGCGCGCCATCCCGGTACCGCGCGGTGACGACACGACCGACCAGATCACCGTCTCGTCGACGTTCGCCACGGCGCTGGTGTTCATCGGCCCGCTCAGCTTCGCGCTGCTCGTCCAGGCCCTCGCCGTCGCCCTCTCCGACCGGATCAGCGACATGCCGCGCCGGGTGATGGTCTTCAACATCGGGCAGTACCTGTTGACGCTGGCCGCGACGCGGGTCGCCTACTCGATGGCCTCGGGCCACGAGCTCTTCAGCCTCAGCACGCCCTTCTCGCCGGCTGACATCCCCGCTGCGCTGCTGGCCTGCGCGGTGTACTTCTGCGTGAACAACGGGCTGGTCGCCACCGTCGTCGCCCTGGACGGCGGCATCCCGGTGCTCAAGGTCCTCGGTGAGGACGTCCGCTTCCAGCTCGCGACGTCGAGCATCCTGCTGGGCCTGGCGCCGGTCGCCGCCCACGTCGGAACCTTCTCCGTCGCGATGCTCCCCCTCCTCGTGCTCCCGATCCTCGGTGTGCACCGCAACGCGCAGATGTCGCTGCGCCGGCAGCACGAGGCGATGCACGACTCCCTGACCGACCTGCCGAACCGCGAGCTGCTGCGCCGGCGGGCGTCCAAGGCGCTGGAGCTCGCCGACGCCCAGCACCCGGTCGCCGTGATGCTCATCGACCTCGATCACTTCAAGGAGATCAACGACACGATGGGTCACCACGTCGGTGACCAGGTCATCCGCGAGGTCGCGAAGCGGCTCGAGGCGGTCGCCAGCGACTCGGTGACGGTCGCTCGGTTGGGCGGCGACGAGTTCGCCGTGCTGCTCACCGACGTCGAGGGTCCGCTCGACGCCTCGAGGTTCGCCACCGAGCTGGCCGCCAGGCTCCGTGAGCCGGTCATCGTCGACAGCGTGCGTCTCTGGGTACAGGCCAGCCTGGGCATCGCACTGGCGCCCCAGGACGCCGACTCGTTCGAGACCCTCCTCAAGCGGGCCGACATCGCCCTGTACCGCGCGAAGTCCAACCGCGGCGAGATCCAGAGCTACCGGCCCGAGATCGACGGGTACACGATCGAGCGGCTCTCCCTGCTGGGCGACCTCCACGGCGCCGTGGAGAACGACGAGTTCGTGCTCGTCTTCCAGCCGCAGGTGAGCGCGCTGACGGGTGACGTGCTGTCCGTCGAGGCGCTCAGCCGCTGGCTGCACCCACGGCACGGGCTCGTCAACCCGGACGTGTTCATCCCGCTCGCCGAGAACAGCGGCCTCATCGGCCTACTCAGCAGGTGGGGCATCGAGCAGGCCGTCATCACGCTGCGCCGGTGGCACGACATCGGGCACGACATCTCGATGGCGGTCAACGTCTCCGCGCGGCTGCTCACCGACCTCGACCTGCCGACGTTCGTCGCCGACGTCCTGGCGCGGCACGGTGTCCCGGCGACCCGCCTGACCGTCGAGGTGACCGAGAGCACGATCATGGCCGACCCCAAGCGCGCCCTCGAGGTGCTCGGGGCACTGCGGGCCCTCGGCGTCAGCCTGGCGATCGACGACTACGGCACGGGTTACTCGTCGCTGTCGTACCTGCGCCGGATCGAGGCCGACGAGCTGAAGATCGACAAGTCCTTCGTCATGCAGATGGGCCTGGACGACAACAGCGCGATCATCGTGCGCTCGACGATCGAGCTGGGCCACAGCCTTGGCCTCTCGGTCACCGCCGAGGGCGTCGAGGACCGCGCGACCCACGACACGCTCCAGCGTCTCGGCTGCGACCGGGTCCAGGGCTACTACCACTCCCGCCCCCTGCCGGCACCGGCCATGGAGGCGTGGCTCAACGAGCGCCGCCGGATCGCCGCGGAGCGCATGGCCGACGGTCTCGTCGACCAGTTCGGGGGGTTCGCGTGATCATCCCGTTGCTCGGTCTGCTCGCGGTGCTGTCGCCGGCCCTCGCCGGCGGCTCGTTGCGCCGCCTCGCGGACGTCCGCTTCCGGCACACCTGGATCGTCCTCGTCGCCCTTGCCGCCCAGGTGGTGGCCATCTCGGTGCTGCCCGGGGCCAACCACACGGTCCTGTCGGGCGTGCACCTCGCGACGTACGCCGCCGCTGGGGTGTTCGTCTGGCTCAACCGGCGCATCCCCGGGGTGCTGGTCGTCGCAGCCGGCGCCGCCAGCAACGGCGTCACGATCGCCCTGAACGGCGGCACGCTGCCGGCGTCGCGGTCCGCGCTGGAACGGGCAGGAGTGCACCTGGTCCCGGGCGAGTTCCTCAACTCCGGGGTGCTCGAGCACCCGCGTCTCGGTTTCCTGGGTGACGTGTTCGCGATCCCGGCGGGGCTGCCGCTGTCGAACGTCTTCTCCGCGGGCGACGTGGTCATCGTGCTGGGGGTCGCCTGGGGTGCTCACCGCATCTGCCGCTCCCGCCTGGTGCCGGCCTGGCGGCCGGCACCGCGCACCGGTCCGGCCGGCGTCGGGGATCTCCCGGCTGACGGTGCGGACGGCGCCGGGACCGGGGTCCCGGCGTGGCGTCCGCGCCGGGCGCCCGCGCCGCGACCGTCCTCCCGGCCCACGACTCGACCAACGCCTGAGCCCGCAGGCTCAAGCCATGCCCGCGGTCCCGCCGATATCCTGCACGAGTCGTCGGCACCCGCCGTCGCAGCTGCCTTGGGGGGCACGCACGTGAGCAACCACCCGCCGGACGACCCGACGCCGGGCTGGTCCGCGCCCAGCAGGACGTCCGACGTCCTGCCGGACCTCCTCGGTGCGGACGCCGCAGCCCCCGCGGGGAGGCGCGCGCCGTGGCCGCTGGTGGCCGGCGCGGCGGCGCTGGTCCTCGCCCTGGTCGGCGGGGTGACCTACGCCGTCGGTGCCCTGTCCGGCGGCGGCCAGCAGGCTGCCGAGGCACTGCCGGCCGGGGCACTCGGCCTGGTGTCGGTCGACCTCGACCCGCCGGCCGGCCAGAAGATCGACGGGTTCCGCTTCCTCCGCAAGTTCCCCACGCTGCGGGAGCACGTCCCGCTCGACGGGGACGCCCGCGAGGTGGTCTTCGACGCCATCGCCGACGAGGCCGGGTGGGCACAGGTCGACTTCGACCGCGACGTGTCCTCGTGGCTGGGCAAGCGGCTCGCGGTGGCGGCGTACCCGCCGGCAGGTGACGCCTCCGAGCCCTTCGTCGTGGTGGCGCTGCAGGTCACGGACACCGGCAAGGCCGACGCCGGACTGGCGAAGCTGGCGCGGGCCGCGCGCTCCGCCGGCGGTGGCGCGGCACAGGTCGGCTGGGCCTTCTCCGGCGACTACGCCCTCGTGGCGGAGAACTCGATGCTCGCCAAGGACTTCGCGACGCAGGCGGCGGCCTCGCCGCTCGCCGGTGACGCGCACTTCGCCTCCGACACCGACGGAGTCGACGACGGCGTCGTGCTCGCCTGGGCCGACCTCGGCCGGGCCGGCGACGTCCTCGGTGACACCTTCACGGTGCCGGGCTCGCTGGCCGGGGAGGCGCAGACCGGCCGCACGACGCTGGTGGCCCGCTTCGACGGCCCCGACGTCTTCGAGGTCTCCGGGACGACGACCGGGGTGGCGTCGGCCGGCTGGGCCACGCACCAGGTGCACGGGATGGCCGCCCTGCCGAACACGACCGCGGTGGCCGTCGGCATGGCCGACGGCGACGTGCTCGCGGCCAAGGCGTGGGACGCCGCGCGGGAGTTCCTCGGCGTCATGGGCGACGGGGCACCGGACGTGGAGGACGAGCTCGGTCTCACCATGCCCGACGACCTGGCGACCCTGCTGGGGACGAACCTGCTGGTGGCCCTGGACGGCGGGAAGTCCCGCGGGCTGCAGCTGGGCGCCCGGATCACCACCGACGTCGTCGCCGCCGGGCGGGTGCTGGACACGCTGGAGCGGCGGTCGCTCGGAGTGCACCTGCCGGACGTCCCGCTGCAGCGCCGCACGGTCGGCGGTGACCTGGTCGTCGCGGCGACGAAGGCACAGGCCGACCGGATGGCCACCGACGGAGCCCTCGGCGACGTCGCGGTGTTCCGGGACGCCCTGCCCGACCTCGACAGCGCGTCGCTCGCTCTCTGGGTGGACCCGTCCGGTGTCGAGGCGGTCATCGGGCTGGGTGACCCGGACCCCGATATCGCAGCGCTGGACGGGCTCGGTGTCACGGTCGGCAGCACCGGCCCGGGTGCCGCCACGTTCCGTCTGCGGCTGGTGGCGCACTGAGTCCGCGGACCTTCCGGGACGAGGTGCGCACCGGCCTCCTCGTCGTGGTCTGCTCCACCCTGGCGGGGCTGCCGGCCGGTGTGACGTGGCGGCTGCTCGCCCCGCTGAGCCTGGTGGAGAGGCGCGCCGACGGTCTGTACCGCGCCGGGGGCGAGGGCGACGAGTCGGCCGTCGCCGCAGACGGCTGGTTCGCCGCCGTCACCCTGGTGGCGGGCATCGTGGTCGCCCTCATCGCCTACCTCAGGACGCAGCCCGGTCGGGTGGGGCCGCTGGTGGCCCTCGTCGTGGGCGGAGTGCTCGGCGGTGTCGTCGCCTGGCAGGTCGGGCACCTGCTGGGCCCGAGCGACCTCGAGAGCACCGCAGCGGGTCTCCGCGTGGGCGCCCGCTTCCACGGACCGCTGGACGTGACGGCATACGGCGTGCTGCTGGCCTGGCCGATGGCGACCGTCATCACTTACTTCGCGGTCGCTGCCGGGGCCGAGGCCGGCGAGCGCGACGAGCGTGGCCCGGCGATGCCGGGGGAGCCTGCGCACTCCGGATCGGTCAGTCCCGGCGCAGGCGAGCGGTCCGAGCCCCGCTGACGCGCAGCAGGTCCGCCGGCGCGAGGCGCAGCTGCAGCCCGCGGCGGCCGGCTGACACGTAGACGGCCGGGAGCTCGTCCACGGACTCGTCGACGACGGTGGTGAGCCGGCTGCGCTGCCCCAGCGGGCTGATCCCGCCGACGACGTAGCCGGTCGCCCGCTCGGCGTCGGCCGGCTCCGCCATGGCTGCCTTCTTGGCGCCCAGCGCGGCCGCCAGGGCCTTGAGGTCGAGACTGCCGGCGACCGGCACGACCGCGGTGACCAGGGCGCCGTCGACCCGCGCGACCAGCGTCTTGAATACCTCGTCGTGGGACAGCCCGAGCCCGTCGGCGGCCTCGCCGCCGTACGACGGCGCGCCGTCGGCGTGCTCGTACGGGTGCAGGCTGAACTCGACGCCCGCCTTCGTCAGCGCGACGGTGGCCGGGGTGCCACCGGTGCCGGCGGACTTCCCGCTCAGTTGGGGCTCACCGGGGCACGGGTCAGCTCGACCGCGGGCAGGGACGGCAGCAGCGCCAGCAGCGCAGTCTCCCGGCGGAGCAGGGTCAGCTCGGAGCGCAGCCGGCCCGCAGTGTCGGACGCCTCGAGCAGGCGCTGCTTCTCACCGAGGTCGAGGACGGCGCCGGCGGCCACCAGGTAGGACAGGGCGCGGGCGTCGTCGGGGGTCTCGTCGCCGGTCGAACCGAGGCCCTCGCGGTAGTCGGCCCAGGCGACCCCGACCTGCTCCGCGAGGCGCCCGACGTCGGGCCCGTCCGGCTCGTCGAGCACGGTGACCTCGCCCCGGAGGTAGGGGAGGGAGTCGTCGAGCGCGTCGAGGCGGAAGCGCTGCGCGCCGGTGGTGACGATGTCGAACCGCCCGTCGCTGTAGGGCTCCGCGCGGTACAGCCGGGCCACGCAACCGACCGTGTGCAGTGCCCGGACGCCGTCGGCACCGACCTCACGGCCCTCGCGGATGGCGACGACGCCGAACTCCCGGTCGTCGTGCGGCGCGACCAGCAGGTCGCGGACGAGCTCCCGGTACCGCTCCTCGAAGACGTGCAGCGGGAGCAGGACGCCGGGGAACAGCACCGTGCCCAGCGGGAACAGCGGGAGCCGGCTCACGAGGTCCGAGCCTAGGCCGCCGAGGGCACCGGCGTCCGTCCCACGTGACCGTCGCGGAACCGGGACGCCTGCTCCCCGGCGACCGGGCCGAGAGAGCCGCACCGGCACGGTGACACCGGGCGTCGCGAGACCGCTGGGTGGAACGCCGCCCGGTCTGGCGGGACGGCGTTCGTAGACTCCTCGCGTGACGACAGTGATCAGCCGGGTCGACCTGCGGGGGTCGGCGCCCGGCTCGACCTACCGCGGCGTGCTGCCGCGTGCCGCGCTCGACGTCGAGGTCGCCCTCGACGTGGTCCGTCCGATCTGCGAGGACGTCCGCCTGCGCGGTTCGGCAGCGGTCCGCGAGTGGACCCATCGCCTCGACGGCGTCGACCTCGAGTCCACCCGGGTGCCGTCCGCCGCCCTGGCCGCGTCGCTGGACGCGCTCGACCCCGCGGTGCGCAGCGCCCTCGAGGAGGCGGCGCGCCGGGCCCGCCGCGTGCACGAGGCCCAGCGTCGCGAGGACGCCCGGGTCGAGGTCGCCCCGGGCGGCACCGTCACCGAGCGCTGGGTACCCGTGCGCCGGGTGGGGCTCTACGTCCCTGGCGGCCTGGTCGCCTACCCCTCGTCCGTCGTGATGGACGTCGTGCCGGCCCAGGTCGCGGGGGTCCGGTCGCTCGCCGTCGCCAGCCCGCCGCAGCGGGACAACGGCGGCCTGCCGCACCCGGTGGTGCTCGCGGCCTGCGCGCTGCTGGGGATCGACGAGGTGCACGCGGTCGGCGGCGCGCAGGCGGTGGCGATGTTCGCGCACGGCACCGCCGACTGCCCGCCGACCGACCTCGTGATGGGGCCGGGCAACGTCTACGTGGCCTCGGCGAAGCGGTTCCTCCGTGGCGTCGTCGGCATCGACTCCGAGGCCGGCCCGACCGAGATCGGCATTCTTGCCGACGACACCGCCGACCCCCGGTTCGTGGCGGCGGACCTCGTCGCGCAGGCGGAGCACGACGCCAACGCCTCGTGCCTGCTCGTCACGACCGACGAGGCGCTGCTCGACAAGGTCGACGCCGAGCTCGCGCTGCAGGTGCCGGCCACCCGCCACCGTGAGCGGGTCGAGGCCGCGCTCGGGTCGCAGTCGGCGTACGTGCTTGTCGACGACCTCGAGCAGGGCCTCGCCGTCGTCGACGAGTGGGCCGCGGAGCACCTCGAGGTCGTGACGCGCGACGCGCGCCGCTGGGCCGATCGCGTCACCAATGCCGGTGCGGTCTTCGTCGGGCCGTGGTCGCCGGTGTCGCTCGGCGACTACCTCGCGGGCTCCAACCACGTGCTGCCCACCGGCGGCACCGCGCGGCACACCGGCGGCCTGTCGGTGCAGTCGTTCCTGCGCAGCGTGCACGTGGTGGAGTACGACCGCGACGCCCTCGCCGAGGTCGCTCCGCACGTCGACGCGCTCGGCGGAGCCGAGGACCTGGCTGCGCACGTCGACGCGGTCCGCGCCCGCGTCCCGCGGTAGCCGCGCATGGCGCCGACCGACGAGATCGACGGGCTGCTCCGCGCCGACCTGCGCGGGCGGACGCCGTACGGCGCGCCGCAGCTCGACGTCCCGGTGCGGCTCAACACCAACGAGAACCCGTACGCTCCGTCGCCCGAGCTGGTGGCCGAGCTCGCCGCCGCGGTGGGGGAGTCGGCCCGGCTCATGAACCGCGACCCGGACCGCGACGCGGAGGCACTGCGTGCCGACCTCGGCAGCTACCTCAGCCGGTCGACCGGTCACTCCGTCTCCACCGACATGGTGTGGGCAGCCAACGGCTCCAACGAGGTCCTGCAGCAGCTGCTGCAGGCCTTCGGCGGCGCCGGCCGCACGGCCCTCGGCTTCGACCCGACGTACTCGATGCACCAGCTCATCGCCCAGGGCACCGGCACCGGCTGGCTGCCGGTGCCGCGGCTGCCCGGGTTCCGGCTCGAGCCGGAGCAGGCGGGGCTGGTCGTGCGAGAGCACGCGCCGGACGTCGTCTTCCTGTGCTCGCCGAACAACCCGACCGGCACCGCCGTCGACCTTGATGTCGTCGAGGCGGTCTACGAGGCCGCGAGCGGCCTGGTCGTGGTCGACGAGGCCTATGCCGAGTTCTCGACCCGCCCGTCCGCGGTGGGGCTGCTCCCCGGCCGGCCGCGGCTGGTGGTCACGCGGACGATGTCCAAGGCGTTCGCGTTCGCCGCGGCCCGGCTGGGGTACCTCGCTGCCGACCCCCGCGTCGTGCAGTCCCTGCAGCTGGTGCGGCTGCCGTACCACCTGTCGGTGCTCACCCAGGCCGCCGCCCGGGCAGCGCTGGCGCGAGCCGACGAGCTGCTCGCGTCCGTCGCCGCGGTGGTGGAGCAGCGCGACCGTCTGCTGCGCGAGCTGCCGGCACTCGGGCTCGAGGTGGTCGAGTCGGACGCGAACTTCGTGCTGTTCGGCGAGTTCGGCGACCAGCACGCGACCTGGCAGGCTCTGCTGGACCGCGGTGTCCTGGTGCGCGACGTCGGCCTGGCCGGCTGGCTGCGCGTCACGGCCGGCACCGAGGCCGAGACCTCCGCGTTCCTCGACGCGGTACGCGAGGGACTGGCGGCGGCCGAGCCGGCGGCCGCCGAGCCCTCGGAGCACGAGCGGGGCGTCGAAAGTTGATCACGGGCCCGTGATCAACTGGTGCCGACAGTGGCATGCAGGCCGCTGTCGACCCGAAACGATCACGGTTCCGTGATCATTTCGGGAAGGCCGAGAGGTGGAGCGGTGAGCAGGTACGCGAAGGTCGAACGGGCGACCAAGGAGTCGTCGGTGCTGGTGGAGCTGGAGCTCGACGGCACCGGGCGCGCGGAGGTCGAGACCGGCGTGCCGTTCTTCGACCACATGGTCAACCAGCTCGGCAAGCACGGCGGCTTCGACCTCGTGGTCCGCACCGTCGGCGACCTCGAGGTCGACGCGCACCACACCGTCGAGGACACGTCCATCGCCCTCGGCCAGGCGCTGCGCGAGGCACTCGGCGACAAGGCCGGCATCCGGCGTTTCGGCGACGCGCTCGTGCCGCTCGACGAGACCCTCGTGCAGGCCGCCGTCGACCTCTCCGGCCGGCCGTACGTCGTGCACGAGGAGCCCGAGATCGTCGAGCTGATCGGCTCCTACGACACGACCCTCACGCGGCACATCTGGGAGTCGTTCACGGCGTCCGCGCAGGTGTGCCTGCACGTGCGGGTCCTGGCCGGACGCAACGCGCACCACGTGGTCGAGGCGCAGTTCAAGGCGGTGGCCAGGGCGTTGCGCGACGCGGTCGCGCTGGACCCGCGGGTCGCGGGCGTCCCGTCGACCAAGGGTTCGCTCTAGGCCGGGTCGCGGGCCGCCGCCATGGACGTCGTCGTCGAGCCCGACCGCGACCGCGCCTCGGCGTACCAGCTCACGGTCGACGGAACGCCGCAGTCGCACGTCGACCTCGACGACCCGACCTACCTCGCGTTCGAGTACGTGCGCCGGCTCGGGCACGTGGTTGACGCGCTCGCCGCGCCGGGGGAGCCCCTTGCCGTCGTGCACCTCGGTGCCGGCGGGCTGACCCTCGCGCGATACGTCGCCGCCACCCGGCCGACGTCTCGGCAGCGCGCCGTGGAGGTGTCCGAGGACGTGGCCGCGGCCGTCCGTACGTCGTTGCCCCTGGGGCGCGGGGTCAAGGTCCCGGTGCAGGTGGCCGACGCCCGGGAGGCACTGTCCCGCATGCGGCCCGCGTCGTCCGACCTCGTGGTGGTCGACGTGTTCGCCGGCGCGCGCACGCCGGCGCACCTCACGTCGGTCGGTTTCGTCACCGATGTGCGCCGGGTCGTCGGGCCGGCCGGCGCGGTGGCGGTGAACGTCGCCGACGGGCCTGGCCTCGCGTTCGCCCGAGGTCAGGTGGCGACGTACGCCGAGGTCTTCGAGCACCTGCTGCTGGTGGCCGAGTCGGGGGTCTGGCGCGGCCGCCGCTTCGGCAACCTGGTGCTGCTGGGGTCGGCCGCGTCGCTGCCGGTCGCCGCCCTCACCCGGCGGTGTGCCGGCGACCCGGTGTCTGCTCGGGTGGTCTCCGGGTCGGAGCTGGTGCAGTTCGCGACCGGGGCGCGACCGGTCGGCGACGCCGACGCGCAGCCGTCACCGCAGCCCCCGGCCCGGCTGTTCGGCGCCCGATGAGCAGGGCGCCCTTCACGCGTAGCGACCGAGCGACCACGCGGCCGGTTACCCCTTGTGGCGCGCCGGATGCGGACGTAGCGTCACATCGGCTGCGACGTCGTTGCCGAGGTCAACTGTGTGCGCGAGGGGAATCCATCCATGATCAACACAAGACTGTTCGACCGGCGACGACGGGCGGCAGCCGCCCTGGCTGCGCTCGCGGTGGCCGTGGGGCTCGGCGGGCTGGCCCAGCCGCACGCCGATGCCGCATCGGGAACGCCGGGCATCGCCGGCAACGAGACCCGGCCCTTCGAGCCCGGCGAGGAGGGCATGGTCGGTGCGGAGGCCCATTCCAGGTCCAACTCGCCATCGCGGGTGCCCTCGGCCCATGTGCCCCGGCCAGCCACCCTGCCGGTGGCCGCGAACGGTGCGGCGAAGGCCTTCGAGGGCCTGAACCTGCGGGACCAGCGCACCGCGAACGGCGGGAACCAGTTCTCTCTCGAGCCGCCGGACCAGGCGCTGTGTGTCGGCAGCAGCCAGGTCATCGAGGGCGTGAACACCGTGTTCGCAATCCACGACAAGGTGACCGGAACAGGCAGCGCCCCGACGTCCCTGGACCAGTTCTTCAACGGCGTCCCGGAGATCGACCGGACGCCGGGCGCGACCAACCCGTACGGCCCGTTCGTGTCCGACCCGAAGTGCTACTGGGACCCGCAGCTCGACCGGTTCTTCCTCACGGTGCTCGAGCTGGGCACCGACTCGGCCACCGGCAACTTCACCGGTGACAGCTACGTCGACATCGCGGTGAGCCGCACCGGCACGCCCACGACCGACTCCTCGACCTGGTACGTGTACAAGCTGGACGTCGCCAACGACGGCGGGACCGACACCACCACGGGGTCCGCCGGTGGACGTCTCGCCACCCACCCCGGCTGCCCCTGCCTGGGGGACCAGCCGCTGATCGGCGCCGACCAGAACGGGTTCTTCGTCAGCACCAACGAGTTCCCGATCTTCCAGGACGGCTTCAACGGCGCACAGGTCTACGCGTTCGACAAGGCGCGTCTGGCCACTGGCAGCGTCAAGGTGCAGCGCATCGAGAGCCCGGCGACCCCGCTGGCGGAGGGCATCGCCTACAGCATCCAGCCGGCGACGTCTCCGGCCGCTACCGAGTGGTCGAGCGCCGCCAGCGGTACCGAGTACGCGCTGTCGGCGCTGGACTTCACCGCCAAGCTCGACAACCGGATCGCGGCCTGGGCGTTCACCAACACCGCGAGCCTGACCGGTCCCAGCCCGAACGTCCAGGTCAGCAGCGCGATCCTGTCGAGCGAGGTCTACGGCCAGCCGCCGGCGGTTCAGCAGAAGCCGGGGCCCTACCCGCTGGGGCAGAGCCTCAAGGACAAGCTGAACCTGCTCAACTCCAACGACGACCGGATGCAGCAGGTCGTCTACAGCGGTGGGCGGATGTGGAGCGGCCTCAACACCGTGGTCAAGACCGACAACGGGCCGACCACGACGGGCATCGCCTACTTCGTGGTCGCACCAGAGGCCTCGGCGACCGGCGTCGCGGCGGCGATCACGAAGCAGGGGTACGTCGCGGTGAACCGCAACTCGGTGATGTTCCCGTCCATCGGCGTCACCGCCGGGGCAGCGCGGGCAGCCATGGTCTTCACCCTGGCTGGACCGGGCTACTACCCGTCCACGGCCTACGTCAGCCTCACCTCCGGCGGGACCGTCACCGGCCCGGTGAGCGTCTACGGCGCGGGACAGAAGCCAGCCGACGGTTTCACCGGCTATCCGCAGTACGGCGGCAACGGGGTCGAGCGCTGGGGCGACTACTCCGCCGCTGTTGCCGGCCCGGACGGCTTCATCTGGACGGCCGCGGAGTACATCCCCGGCACGTTCGGGTACCCGCCCTTCCTCGCGAACTGGGGGACGGCGATCGGCAGGGTCTGACCGCGCTGAGCACCGACGGCCCCGCCACGCGTCTGGTGGTGGGGCCGTCGGCGTGGAACGCCGGGGCGACCGCCGGCCTCGTCACGTAGCCTCGACGGGTGCCCAGCCCGCGCGTCGTCGTCCTCGACCACGGCTCCGGGAACCTGCGCTCGGCCGAGCGCGCGCTGGCCCGGGTCGGCGCCGACGTGGTCGTCACCGGCGAGCGCCGGGCCGCGGCGGAGTGCGACGGGCTGGTCGTCCCCGGAGTCGGCGCGTTCGCAGCCTGCATGGCCGGACTGCGCGACGTGCGCGGTCCGGAGATCGTGGGTCGGCGGCTCGCCGGCGGGCGCCCCGTGCTCGGCATCTGCGTCGGCATGCAGGTGCTGTTCGACTCGGGCGACGAGCACGGCGTCGTCACCGAGGGCTGCGGCGAGTGGCCCGGCACGGTCCAGCAGTTGCACGCCGACGTGCTGCCGCACATGGGGTGGAACACCGTCGAGGTCCCCGCCGGGTCGCGGTTGCTCGCCGGTCTCGAGGACGAGCGGTTCTACTTCGTGCACTCCTACGCCGTGCGGCAGTGGAGCCTGCAGCCGACACCGACGATGGCCGCGCCGCTGGTGACCTGGTCCGAGCACGGCGAGCGCTTCGTCGCGGCGGTCGAGAACGGTCCGCTGTGCGCGACCCAGTTCCACCCGGAGAAGTCCGGAGACGCTGGCGCGGCACTGCTCGAGCACTGGGTGCGGTCGCTGTGAGGACCCCGGATGAGTAGGGAGCGGGCCCGGCGCCGGGCCGAGCGCGAGCGCGTCGCCGCGGCCGCCCGGGCCGGGCGCGAGCGCCGCGCCACCAAGGCCAACCGCCGGGGGAACGCTGCCGCCCTCCGAGCGCGCCTGCCCCGCCGTACCCGGTGGCGTCGCCAGCAGGGCCTGCGGGCGCGGCGCCGGCGCGTCGAGAACGGCGTCATCGCGGTGCTCTGGCTCGCCGCCGAAGGGCTGGTGTGGCTGCTCTTCTACGACCCGTGGGTCCGCGGCGCGGCCCTGCTGCTCGGGGTCCTCGCCCTGCCCGTGCTCGTCACCCTCACCCTGGACCGGAGGACCCGCGGATGACCCCGACACCCCGCAGCCGTCTCGAGCTGCTGCCCGCCGTCGACGTGGCCGACGGCCGGGCCGTGCGGCTCGTGCAGGGCGCGGCCGGCAGCGAGACGTCCTACGGCGAGCCGCTGGCGGCCGCGCTGGCCTGGCAGCAGGCGGGGGCGGAATGGGTGCACCTCGTCGACCTGGACGCTGCCTTCGGGCGCGGCTCCAACCGCGAGCTGCTCGCCGAGGTCGTCGGACGGCTGGACGTCGCGGTCGAGATGAGCGGTGGCATCCGCGACGACGAGTCGCTCGACGCGGCCCTGGCCACCGGCTGCGCCCGGGTCAATCTCGGCACGGCCGCGCTGGAGGACCCGGGGTGGTGCGCGTCGGCGATCACGCGCTACGGCGACCGGGTGGCCGTGGGTCTGGACGTGCGGGGGACGACGCTGGCCGCGCGCGGCTGGACCCAGGAGGGCGGGGAGCTGTTCGACGTGCTGGCCCGGCTCGACCGCGACGGCTGCGCGCGCTACGTCGTGACCGACGTCGGCCGCGACGGCACCATGGGCGGGCCCAACCTCGACCTGCTGCGGTCGGTGTGCGCAGCGACCGACCGGCCGGTGGTGGCCAGCGGTGGGGTGTCGTCGCTGGCCGACCTGCGCGCCATCGCGGCCCTGGTGCCCGACGGCGTCGAAGGTGCGATCGTGGGCAAGGCGCTGTACGCCGGTGCGTTCACCTTGGAGCAGGCACTCGCGGAGATGGAGGTGACCCTCACATGACGCGCAAGGTGTCCAGCGGAGCGCCCTGGGAGTCGGTGGTCGGCTACTCGCGGGCTGTTGCGGCCGGCGACAACGTCTGGGTGACCGGCTGCACGTCGATCGTCGACGGCGAGGTCGTGCACGAGGGCGACCCCTACCGGCAGACCAAGCAGGCGATCCGCAACGTCGCGTGGGCGCTGGAGCAGCTCGACGCGACGCTGGCCGACGTCGTGCGCACCCGCATCTACGTCACCGACATCACCCGCTGGGAGGAGTACGGCCGGGCGCACGGCGAGGCCTTCCGCGACGTGCTGCCCGCGACCTCGATGGTGCAGGTGGTGGCCCTGATCGACCCGCGGATGCTGGTCGAGGTGGAGGCCGTCGCCTACAAGACCGGGTCGAGCTGGTGACGGTAGCGGTGCGGGTCATCCCCTGCCTCGACGTCGACGCCGGCCGCGTCGTCAAGGGAGTCAACTTCACCGACCTGCGCGATGCCGGCGACCCCGTCGAGATGGCCAAGGTCTACGACGCCGAGGGAGCCGACGAGCTGACGTTCCTCGACATCACTGCGTCGAGCGACGACCGCGAGACGACCTACGACGTCGTGCGTCGGACCGCCGAGCAGGTGTTCATCCCGCTGACGGTCGGCGGGGGAGTTCGCGCCGTCGAGGACGTCGACCGGCTGCTCCGCGCCGGCGCGGACAAGGTCGGCGTCAACACCGGGGCGATCGCGCGACCCGAGCTGGTGGGGGAGGTCGCGCGCCGGTTCGGCTCGCAGGTGCTCGTGCTGTCGGTCGACGCGCGCCGGTCGCCCGACCAGCCGAGCGGCTTCGAGGTGACCACGCACGGCGGTCGCAGGTCGGCCGGACTCGACGCGGTCGAGTGGGCGGCGCGCGGCGTGCACCTGGGGGCCGGTGAGATCCTGCTCAACTCGATGGACGCCGACGGGACCAGGGCGGGGTTCGACCTGGACCTGATCGCCGCTGTCCGGGCGGTCGTCGACGTGCCGCTGGTCGCCTCCGGGGGCGCGGGTGCGGTCCAGCACTTCGAGCCGGCGGTCGACGCCGGCGCCGACGCGGTCCTCGCCGCGAGCGTCTTCCACTTCGGTCAGCTGCGGATCGGCGAGGTCAAGGACTCCCTGCGCGCCGCCGGACGGTCGGTGCGCTGAGCCTCCCCTGGGGGGCCGCTCCCGAGACCCCGGCGCCGTCGTCCTGCGCCGCTGCCCTCATGCGCCGGCTGGCAGACGTCCGGGCGAGGGTCCAGACTGGTGGCCAGGTCGCGGCACGGAGCGGTGAGGGAGGATCGGATGAACACGACCTACCTGCTGTGCCTGGTGATTGGTCACCGGTACGACCAGCGACGCTACCCGGAGAGCCCCGACGGCTACTACCTGCACTGCCAGCGGTGCCACCACGAGCGCGACGACATGGGCACCCAGGTGCGGCTCGGGGTCGGGCGCGGACCGCGCTGACGCGCGGGGCACCGACGCCGGTCAGACGGACAGCGAGTGCTGCTCCAGCGCCTGCACCGCCTCCGGGTCGCCGGTGAGCACGACCTGCGCGTGCTGCCGTCGGCCGAAGAGGTAGAGCAGCAGCTCCATCGGCTCGCCGGTGACGACGACAGTCGTGTCGCCGCGGCCCTGCGAGCTCGGCTGGGCGCGCGGCTTGTCGGACCGCCGCAGCTCGACCGTGGCGTCGACGCCACGGAGGCTCAGCGGAGCCCGCGCGGTGACCGCCTTCCAGATCGAGTCGTGGACCCGGACGGGGAGCTCGCGCGGGGTCCAGCCGCGCTGCGCACGCCGGACGTCCTCGTGGTGCACGAGGTACTCCGCGGTGTTGAGGAGCGTGTCGACACCGGGCAGGTTGAACGCGGACAACCGGCCGGGACCGGTGCGCACCAGCTCGACGAGGTCGGCGTACGGCCGCTCGGCGTAGGAGTCCTGGACCTGCGCGGTCCAGCCGGACAGCGCCTTCACCGCGACGCCAGGGGTGGCGTCGGGACGGCGTTCCCGGACGACCAGGTGCGCGGCGAGGTCGCGGGTCGTCCAGTCGCCGCACAGCGTGGGCGCGTCGGGCCCGATCTCGTCGAGCAGGTCGGCGAGAGCCAGGCGCTCGGTGCGGGCAAGTGTCGTCACCGCATGATCGTAGGGTGGTCCGGTGACCGGCCGGGACGACACCCTCAGGCGCGGGTTCGGCCTGCTGGGCCGCGCTGTGCGCCACGAGCCGCACATCTTCGCGCTGGCTGTCGGTGGCAGCGCCGTCTACGGCGTGATGACCGTGGGCGCCGCCCTGGTGCTCGGACGCGTGACCGACGAGGTGATCGCCCCGGCGTTCCGCCAGGGCGAGACGACGACCGGGTCGCTCGTGGGTGCGGCGCTGGCGATCATCGCGGTGGCGCTGCTGAAGTCCGCGGGGATCGTCGGCCGGCGGCTGGGCGCGGGGATCATGCAGTACCGGCTGCAGGCCCGCTACCGGCGCGCCGTGACCAAGCAGTACCTGCACCTCCCGCTGGCGTGGCACCAGAAGCACCCCACGGGCCAGCTGCTGTCCAACGCGAACGCCGACGTCGAGGCCATGTGGTTCTCGATCGCCCCGATGCCGATGGCTGTCGGCGTGCTGGTCATGCTCGCGGTGGCCGCCGTCGCCCTCGTGCTGACCGACCCGGTGCTGTCGCTCGTCGGCTTCGCCATCTTCCCGGCGATCTTCATCCTCAACATCCTCTACCAGCGGCGCCTGTCACCCCTGGCCACCCGCGCGCAGCAGCTGCGCGCCGAGGTCAGCGGGGTCGCGCACGAGTCGTTCGAGGGTGCCCTGGTCGTGAAGACCCTGGGCCGCGAGCCCGAGGAGACGAGCCGCTTCCGTGCCGCCGCCGAGGAGCTGCGCGACGCCCAGATCCGCGTCGGCCGGGTGCGTGGCCTGTTCGACCCGGCTCTGGAGGCGTTGCCGCAGATCGGCGTCCTGGCCGTCCTGCTCGTCGGCACCGTCCGCATCCAGCGCGGCGCGATCGACGCCGGCGACCTGGTCCAGGTGGCGTACCTGTTCACCCTGCTCGCCTTCCCGGTACGCGCGATCGGCTGGGTGCTCGGCGAGCTGCCCCGGTCGGTCGTCGGCTGGGACCGGGTGCGGCACGTGCTGGACGCCCGCGGCGGCCTGGCCTACGGCGCGGTCGAGCTGGCCGACGTCGCGGCACCGGCCACGCTCGACGTGCAGTCCGTGCAGTTCGGCTACGCCGACGCCCCCGTGCTGCACGACGTCACGTTCACCGTCGACGCCGGCCGCACGATCGCGGTCGTCGGCCCCACAGGGTCGGGCAAGTCGACCCTGACGATGCTGCTCGTCCGCCTGGTCGACCCCGCCAGTGGCGAGGTGGTGCTCGACGGCGTCGACCTCCGTGCCGTCGTGCGCGGCGGGGTCGCGGGAGCCGCGGCGGTGGTACCGCAGCAGACGTTCCTCTTCGACGACACCGTCCGCGGCAACGTGACCCTCGGCCTCGACGTGCCGGACACCGTGGTACGCCGCGCGCTCGAGGTCGCGCAGGCGGACCGGTTCGTCGACGCGCTGCCCGACGGGCTCGACACCCGCATCGGTGAGCGCGGCATGTCGCTCTCCGGCGGTCAGCGGCAGCGGCTGGCCCTGGCCCGGGCACTGGTGCGCTCGCCACGGCTGCTGGTGATGGACGACGCGACGTCGTCGGTGGACCCCCGGGTCGAGGCCGCGATCCTGGCGGGGCTGCGGTCGACGGGCGCCGGCGACGAGGTGGCGCCCACCGTCGTGGTCGTGGCCTACCGAAAGGCGACCATCGCGCTCGCCGACGAGGTCGTCTACGTCGAACAGGGACGTGTGGTCGACCGCGGGCCGCACCCCGAGCTGCTCGGCCGGTGCGCCGGCTACCGGCGGCTCATCACGGCGTACGAGCGCGAGGACGCCGAGCGTGCCTCCCTCGCCGCCGACGGGACACCGACTTCCGTCTGACGCGCCCGCACCACCCGCCCCCGCCCGCCACCCCAGATCGCGCGCGACACGATCTGCCGCGAGCGGAGCGATGTCGCACCACTCGTCACGTCGGCACCTCGGGTCCCAGCTGGTGCCGGCCTGTGGATCGAGGCTCGGGCGCGGACCGGACGCGTGGATATGCTCTCGGGCCATGCGGACGGGGACTGCGGCGCGCATGGGGGCGACCCTGCTTGTCGCTGTCGGGGTCCTCACCGCCTGCTCCGGCAGCGAGCCGAAGGCCGGTCGCGTCACCGTCACCCCGAGCCCGACCTCTGCGTCCGCGACCAGTCCCTCCCCGTCAGCGACGACCCCTGAGCAGCAGATCGAGGCGGCGATGGCCCGCTACTTCGAGGTGACGAATGAGGCTTTCAAGACTGGAGACGTCGCAGAACTCCGCGCTTTCAGCACCAGTGCCTGTCCCTGTCGGCGAGCGACCAACACCATCGCGACGACGATCGCCTCAGGTGGCCACTTCGAGGGCATTCAGTACAACGTGATCTCCATCCGCGTACACAACGTGGCAGCAGAAACGGCCGCTGCTGAGGTCAAGGCGAGCTTGCCGCCTTACAAGGTCTTCAACGGAGCCGGCGAGGTCACGGAGAACTCCAAGGGTGGACAACTACACACCGACTACTCGCTGGTGAGGAGTGGCGACAGATGGATCATCGGAAACGCCATCGACCTTCGCTAGCCGCCGTCGTTGCTGTCATGACAGCGGTGATCGCACTGCTGGCTTCGGTGCAAGGATCGGCCATCGCCGACGGGGACGGGTGCTCCTTCTGCGGAACGCAGCAGGGCAGTCCGCCTCCACCGCCGCAGTCCCAGGCTGATCAGGAGCGGGGGCGGGTGCTGACCAAGGGTGTGCTGTGGCCGCACACGGGCCGGGACAGCAAGCTCGGGCAGGCCACGGCGGCGAGCGCGGGGTGCACCGACTGTGAGTGGAGCCTGGCGCCGGTCTGCCTGAACAACGGTCCGGGCGACGACGCGCTGTGCCTGAACGCCGTCACGGCGTGTCCGCCGCCGGGGATCTTCTTGCGCATCTATCTGCGGCACGGGACCGGTCCGTGGTCGGTCGTCGACTCGATCTGCCTGGGACCGGAGGAGGGGCCGGTGCCCGCGGCGGACGTCGGCGACAAGGTCCGCGACGTGGTGGCGACCTACCTGCCGGATGCCGCCCCGTCGTTCCAGCCGGCGCAGGGCGGGCTGGTCAACCTGCCGACGCTGTTCGCAGCGGGGGAGCCGGAGTCGATCACGACCGAGCCGTTCCGGGTGCTCGGTTTCGACATCGTGGTGACGGCGACCGCACAATGGGACTGGACCTTCGATCACGGCGTGCAGCAGGGCTTCGACCGGCCCGGCGGCGCCTACCCGAACGACGACGTGGCCTACACCTACCCCAGCGCCGGCGACCGTGACGTCAGCCTGATGACCAGCTGGGACGCGACGTTCACCATCGACGGCGGCGG
This sequence comes from Actinomycetes bacterium, assembly GCA_038246545.1. Taxonomy (GTDB): domain Bacteria; phylum Actinomycetota; class Actinomycetes; order JACCUZ01; family JACCUZ01; genus JBBRVW01. The sequence goes on from JBBRVW010000012.1 coordinate 36,906, forward strand.
CCCGTACACCGTGCCGGGACCGGCGATCACGAAGACCGTCGGTCCGATCGCGGTCCCCGTGCGCGAAGCCCACTCCGGCCTGGTCGGCGGCTAGCGGTGCGCCCACCTGAGTAGGTCAGCGGCTGGAGAAGCCCTCGCCGACGGCGGCGGCCAGCTCCTTGTAGGCGTCGAGCGTGTCGTCGTGCAGCTCGTCGATGTCGAGCACGCCGCCGGCCTCGAGGTGCGGGTCGTACGGGATGGTGACGACGGCGCGGCAGCGGGCCGCGAAGTGGTCCTCGAGCTGCATGACGTCGACGATGCCACCGCCGGGTCGCACCGACGAGATGACCACGACGGCGCTCTTCGCGATGTCCTGCAGGCCGTGGGCCTCGAGCCAGTCGAGCGTCGCGCTGGCGCTGCGCGCGCCGTCGAGGCTGGCGGACGACACCACGACGAGCGACGACGCCAGGCCGAGCACGCCACGCATCGCGTCGTGCAGCAGTCCGGTGCCGCAGTCGGTGAGGATCAGGTTGTAGAACCGCTCCAGCGTGTCGACCGTGTCGCGGTAGTTCTGCTCGCTCAACGCCGAGGACGCGCCGGGGTCGGCGTCCGAGGCGAGCACCTCGAGCCGGGTCGGCGACTGCGAGGTGAACGCGCGGACGTCGCCGTACCGCGTGACGCGGTCCCGCTGCTCCAGCAGGTGGCGGATCGTGGCACCGGACTCCCGCGGCACCCGCTCGATGAGCGTGCCGCGATCAGGGTTGGCGTCGACCGCGATGACCCGGTCGCCGCGCAGGTTGGCGAACATCGCGCCGAGCGCTGCCGTGGTCGTGGTCTTGCCGACCCCACCCTTGAGGCTGATGATCGCGACCCGGTGGCAGCCGACGACGGGCGTGCGGGCCCGCGTCACGAGGTCGGCGCGACGACGGTCGCTCGGCGACAGGCCGAGGTTGATGCGGCCCGCGGACATGTGCAGCACGGCCTTGCGCCAGCCCGACTGCGGGCGTGCCTTGCGGGTGCGGAGCACGGTCGCGGCGGTGAGCGTCTCGGCCTGGTTGCGGCCGGTGACGTGCGGCACCGGCGGGATGGCGAAGACGGTGGGCTCGACCTGCTCGCGCACGAGCGGCTGCGGCGGGGTAGCGGGCGACGCCTCGGGAGCACCCAGGTGGCGCCCCGGCGCGGGGACCTCCGTCATGTCCGGCAGCTCGTCGAACATCGGGACGAGCGGCTCGCCGACCGGTGCCGGGCTCACGGGTACACCGCCGGGAGGCTCGACGAGGGCGGTGCGGGCGGCGTCGTCGGCGGGCGCGGCGGCGACCTCGTCCGGGACCGAGAGGCTGGGCAGCGGACCGGTGAGGTCCACGACGACCGACTCGGTGCCCGGCCCCAGGTCGTATGCCGGAATGCTCGACGTGGACGACGGGTCGTCCTCGTCCTCGGTGAGCCACGACGGTTCGGGCGCGTCGTGCCAGCCGTCGAGGTCGGCCTCGAGGCCGGTGTCGAACAGCCCGCGGCGATGCCCGGAGGACGCTTCCTGACCGCTCATGGGAGACCAGGGTAGTCACCGCACCGTCCAGTTCGTCCCGCTGAGGGTCAATATCGGCGTCAAGTACCGCGTGGCGCGGGGTGTCGGAGCGGTGCGGCAGAGTGGCCCGTGATGGCGACGATCACCGAGTCCGGTCGCGACCAGCAGTCCGCCTGGACCACGCTGCGCCGCGGCCTCGCGCTGTCGCCGGAGTTCACCGCCGGCCTCACCGTGACGCTGCTGCTGGCGCTCGGCGCCACGGTGGGCCGGGTCCTCGTGCCCATCGCCGTGCAGCAGACGATCGACGACGGCCTGCTCGGTTCCGGCGGCCCGGACGTCGCGCGGGTCCGCGAGGCGGTCCTGCTGGCGGGCGTCGCCGTGCTGGGCACTGCCCTGTGCGCGTACCGGCTCAACGTCCGGCTGTTCCGCACCACGGAGAGCGGTCTGGCCTCGCTGCGGGTGCGGGCCTTCCGGCACGTGCACGACCTGTCGGTCCTCACCCAGAACGCCGAGCGCCGCGGGTCCCTGGTCTCGCGCGTCACCAGCGACGTCGACACCATCTCGACATTCATGCAGTGGGGTGGACTGCTCATGGTCGTGAGCTTCGGGCAGCTGCTCGTGGCCACTGCGCTGATGGCGTTCTACTCGTGGCAGCTCACGGTGCTGGTGTGGGTGTGCTTCCTGCCGCTCTTCCTGCTGATGCGCACCTTCCAGAAGCGGGTGTCGACGGCGTACGGCGCTGTGCGCGAGCGGGTCGGTGACCTGCTCGGTGCCGTGTCCGAGTCCGTCGTCGGCGCGTCGACGGTCCGCGCGTACGGCATCGAGGCGCGCACCGGGCAGCGGATCGACGAGGCGATCGAACGGCACCGGTCAGCGGCGACGCGGGCGCAGGCGCTCGTGGCCCTCACCTTCTCGACGGGCGAGGTCGTGGCCGGCCTGGCCAACGCCGGGGTCGTGGTCGTCGGCGTGCTGCTCGGGATCGACGGCGACCTCAGCCTGGGCGAGCTGCTGGCCTTCCTCTTCCTCGTCCAGCTGTTCGTCGGCCCGGTGCAGATCGGCACCGAGGTGCTCAACGAGGCGCAGAACGCGATCGCCGGCTGGCGCCGAGTCCTCGGCGTCCTCGACACCCCGGCGGACGTGGCCGACCCGGGCGACGGCGGACGCACCCTCCCGCGGGGCCCGATCGACGTGCGGTTCGAGCACGTCAGCTTCGCCTACCCCGGCGGCCCCACGGTGCTCGCGGACGTCGACCTCGCGCTCGCACCCCGGTCGCGGATCGCCGTCGTCGGCGAGACCGGGTCGGGAAAGACCACCTTCGCCAAGCTGCTCACCCGGCTGATGGACCCGGTCGAGGGACGGGTGCTCGTCGACGACGTCGACCTGCGCGAGCTGTCCTTCGCCTCGCTCCGGTCGCGGATCGTGATGGTGCCCCAGGACGGGTTCCTGTTCGAGGGCAGCATCCTCGACAACGTCCGCTTCGGCCTGCCGTCCGCCGGTGACGACGACGTCGAGCTGGCGATGACCGAGCTCGGGCTCATGGACTGGCTCGGCGGCCTGCCGCACGGCCTGGTCACCGACGTGGGCCAGCGCGGCGAGCAGCTCTCGGCCGGCGAGCGCCAGCTGGTGGCCCTGGCCCGGGCCTACCTGGCCGACCCCGACCTGCTCGTCCTCGACGAGGCCACGTCGGCTGTCGACCCGGCGACCGAGGTACGGCTCGCGCGTGCGCTCGAGGGCCTCACCCGTGGCCGGACGGCGTTGACGATCGCTCACCGGCTCTCGACCGCCGAGGCCGCCGACGACGTGCTGGTGTTCGACGCGGGCCGGGTCGTCGAGCGCGGGCGGCACGCCGACCTGGTCGCCGCCGGCGGTGTCTACTCCCGCCTGCACGTCTCCTGGGCGGCCCAGCAGCGCACCTGACGGGCTGCGACGATGGGCGGGTGACCGTCTCCGCACTCGACCCCGCGGTCGCGGGCAGGCTCCAGCGCGACGCGCAGGGCCTGGTCGCCGCCGTCGTCCAGCAGCACGGCACCGGCGAGGTGCTCATGGTCGGCTGGATGGACGACGAGGCGCTGCACCGCACCCTCACCACCGGCCGTGCGACCTACTGGAGCCGCAGCCGCGGCGAGTACTGGCGCAAGGGCGACACCTCCGGCCACGAGCAGCACGTCCGCGAGGTCCGGCTGGACTGCGACGGCGACGCGTTGCTGGTCGTCGTCGACCAGGTCGGCGTCGCCTGTCACACGGGCGACCGGTCCTGCTTCGACGCCGACGTCCTGCTGCGGTCCTGACCAGTCCTGAGCCGGTCCACTCCGGGCGCCGGCCACCCAGCACAATGGCGGCCATGCCCAGCGACCACGCGCCGGACCTCGAGACGTTCCGCGCGCTCGCCGGCGACCGACGGGTCATCCCGGTGACCCGACGCCTGCTCGCCGACGCGGAGACGCCCCTGAGCGTCTACCGCAAGCTGGCCGGCGGCCGACCCGGCACCTTCCTGCTCGAGTCGGCGGAGCTCGGCGGGGTGTGGTCCCGCTACTCCTTCGTCGGAGCCCACTCGCACGCCACGCTCACCGAGCGCGACGGTCGGGCGCACTGGCTGGGGCAGCCGCCGGTCGGCGTGCCCACCGACGGCGACCCGCTCGAGGCGTTGCGAGCCACGGTCGAAGCCCTGCACACCGAGCCGCTCCCGGGGCTGCCGCCGCTCACCGGCGGACTGGTCGGGGTGCTGGGCTACGACGTCGTGCGCCGGCTCGAACGGCTGCCCGAGCTCACCACCGACGACCTGCACGTGCCCGAGCTCGCCATGATGCTGGCCACCGACCTGGCCGTCCTCGACCACTCCGACGGGTCGGTCCTGCTCATCGCCAACGCCGTCAACTACGACGACACCGACGACCGCGTCGACTGGGCCCACACGGACGCGGTCGAGCGGCTGGACCGGATGACCGCCGAGCTGAACGTCCCGGCCCCCGCGGCCGTCGCGGCCTTCACGGCGGCGGAGCCGGAGTACGACCGCGCTCGCACCAGCGACGACTACCGCGCCGCGGTCGAGCAGGCCAAGGAGGAGATCCGGGCCGGTGAGGCGTTCCAGGTCGTCGTCAGCCAGCGCTTCTCGATGACCAACGCGGCCGACCCCCTGGACGTCTACCGGATGCTGCGGGCCACCAACCCCAGCCCCTACATGTACCTGCTGCGGTTCGACGGCTTCGACATCGTCGGGTCCAGCCCCGAGGCGCTGGTCAAGGTCACCGGAGGTCGGGCGATGATGCACCCGATTGCGGGCACCCGGCCGCGCGGCGCGACGCCGCAGCAGGACGCGGCGATGGCGGCGGAGCTCCTCGCGGATCCCAAGGAGCGGGCCGAGCACCTGATGCTCGTCGACCTCGGCCGCAACGACCTCGGCCGCGTCTGTGCCTCGGGCACCGTCGAGGTCGTCGACTTCATGTCGGTCGAGCGGTTCAGCCACGTCATGCACATCGTGAGCACCGTGGTCGGCGAGGTCGCCGAGGGCCGCACCGCCTTCGACGTCCTCACCTCCTGCTTTCCGGCCGGCACGCTCTCCGGGGCGCCGAAGCCGCGCGCGATGGAGCTCATCGAGCAGCTCGAGCCCACCCGGCGCGGTGTGTACGGCGGCTGCGTCGGCTACCTCGACTTCGCCGGCGACGCCGACACCGCGATCGCCATCCGCACGGCGTACCTCAGGGACGGCACCGCCTACGTGCAGGCCGGCGCGGGCATCGTCGCCGACTCCGACCCCGCTGCCGAGGACGACGAGTGCCGCAACAAGGCGATGGCGGTGCTGCGGGCGGTCGCGGCGGCCCAGTCGCTGCGCCGGTCGCCGTGACGCCCGCGGGACCGGAACGGTCGGAACCCGACGCCGAGCCGGGCAGCCCCAGCGGGACCCGCACGACGGGCGAGCCGGACGTCCCGGACGGCGTTCGACGCCCGGCACGGCGCGAGCTCGCCCTGGCCGTGGGTCTGGTGGCGCTCGGTGCGGCCGTGGCGCTGCTCGGCGGCGGGCGGTCGAGCGGCGTCAGCCCCGGCGTGCCCTCGGCGCCGGGCGCCGGCTCACGGGACGCCGGCACCGCGTCGCTGGCGCTGGTCGCGCTCGCCGGTGCGGGCGCCGTGCTGCTCCTGCGCAACCGCGCGCGCATGGTGCTCGGTGTGGCGCTGGCCGGGGTCGCCGCTGCGCTGGCCGCGGTCGGCACGACACCGACCCGTGGGACCGCGCTCGGGGGCGCGGTCCTCGTCGGCCTCGGTGGCCTGCTCGTCGTGCTGCGGGCGCGCCGCTGGCCGCAGCCCCGCGGCCGCTACGAGACCCGCCCGCCACGGTCTACCGGCACCCCGCGGGACGCGTGGGACGCCCTCGACCGAGGTGAGGACCCGACCGCCTGACCCCGATCTGGTCCCGGGACTGGCACAATCTGTCGCGCACCAGCCGACACCCCACCGCGGAGGAACGATGTCAGCAAGCCACGGCAGCACGCCGGCCGCCTGGACCGCGGTCGGCATCATGTTCGTCGGCTTCCTGATCAGCGGTATCGCCCTGCCGTTCGAGCTGCCGTGGCTGTTCTTCGTCGGACTCGCGGTCGTCGCCCTCGGAGCGGTCGCCGGCAAGGTGATGTCGATGATGGGCATGGGCAGTGCCGTGACCTACAAGGACGACCACCACCCCGAGTACGACAGCGGCCCCTCGAGCTGACACGGCGGTCACCGGCAGCTGCTCGCACCGGCGTACCGCCGGTCTCCGGCCCGGCGAGCGCCGTACGCTCACGGGACGGACCACTCCGCCGGGAGCATCATGACCGCTGCGCCGTCGTACGCCGCCAGCCGCGCCGTAGCGCTGCGGGCGCCGCTGGCCGTGCTGGGCGTCGTTGCCGCCGCGACGACGTACGTCGGTGTGGTCGACCCGGGTGAAGCCGGCCACTACCCCGGCTGCCCGTTCCTCGCGCTGACCGGGCTGTACTGCCCGTTCTGCGGCTCCCTGCGCGCGGTGCACGCCCTTGTCCGGGGCGACCTGCCGGGGGCGATCGGACGCAACGCCCTTACCGTCGCCGGCGGCGTCGTGCTCGCGGTGCTGTGGGTGGGCTGGGTCGCGCGTCGCGCGAGGGGGGTGGCGAGCGGCGTCACCGTTCCGGCGGGGGTGTGGCCGGCGCTGGGCGTCGCGGTCCTGGTCTTCGGCGTGGCGCGCAACCTGCCGTTCGCCGCGGTCCTGGCACCCTGACCGGCCAGGAGGAGGCCATCGCACCGGGCGCGTGGTCAGACCCCGCGCCTGCCCCGGTTACCCTGGGCGGACTGGGTGGTCGCGGTGCGACCGCGGAGTCAGGTGAGGGGATCCGGCGCGTGAGTGTGCTCGACGACATCCTGGTCGACGTGCGCGCCGACCTGGCCGAGCGCCAGGCGCGGGTCAGCCTCGACGAGCTCAAGGCGAGGGCCGAAGGCCGACCCGACTGCCGGAACCCGCTCCCGGTGCTGCGTGCCGGCGGAGTCGCGGTCATCGCCGAGGTGAAGCGTTCCAGCCCGTCGAAGGGCGCGCTCGCGGCGATCGCCGACCCCGCCTCGCTCGCCGCCGACTACGAGGCAGGTGGCGCTGCGGTCATCAGTGTCCTCACCGAGAAGCACCGCTTCGGCGGCAGTCTCGACGACCTCGTCGCAGTGCGCCGGGCGGTCGACGTGCCCGTCTTGTGCAAGGACTTCATCGTCTCCAGCTACCAGCTGTGGGAGGCGCGGGTCCACGGCGCCGACCTCGCACTGCTCATCGTGGCGGCCATGGACCAGAACGCCCTCGTGTCACTGGTCGAGCGCGCCACGTCGCTCGGCCTCACACCGCTGGTCGAGTGCCACACCGTCGACGAGGTCGGGCGCGCCGTCGACGCCGGCGCCGAGGTCATCGGCATCAACGCCCGCGACCTGCGCACCCTGCAGGTCGACCGCGCCGTGTTCTCCCGCGTCGCCCCGCACGTGCCCGACCACGTGGTCCGCATCGCCGAGTCCGGCGTGCGCGGTCCGCACGACGTCCTCGAGTACGCCCGCGACGGAGCCGACGCCGTCCTTGTCGGTGAGTCGCTCGTCACCGGACGTGACCCCCGCTCGGCCGTCGCCGACCTCGTGGCGGCCGGCGCGCACCCGGCCCTCAAGCACGACAGGTGAGCCGACAGCAGATGACCAGCCAGCACTCCGACGTCCCCGACGCCACCGGTCACTTCGGTCCCTACGGCGGCCGGTTCGTCCCCGAGGCGCTGGTCGCGGCCCTCGACCAGCTGACGGCGGCGTACGAGAAGGCGCGCCACGACGAGGCGTTCCAGGCCGAGCTGGCCGGCCTGCTGTCGTCGTACGTCGGCAGGCCGAGCCCGGTGACCGAGGCGCGCCGCTTCGCCGAGCACGCCGGCGGCGCGCGCGTGCTGCTGAAGCGCGAGGACCTCAACCACACGGGTTCGCACAAGATCAACAACGTGCTGGGCCAGGCCCTGCTCGCCCGTGACATGGGCAAGCGCCGCGTCATCGCCGAGACGGGAGCGGGTCAGCACGGCGTGGCCACCGCCACGGCGGCGGCGCTGCTCGGTCTCGAGTGCCTGGTCTACATGGGGTCCGAGGACACCCGCCGGCAGGCTCTCAACGTGGCGCGGATGCGCCTGCTCGGTGCCGAGGTGGTCGCGGTCGACGCCGGCAGCCAGACCCTCAAGGACGCCATCAACGAGGCGATGCGCGACTGGGTCACCAACGTCGACCACACCCACTACATCCTCGGCACGGTCACCGGCCCGCACCCCTTCCCGGCGATGGTGCGCGACTTCCAGCGGATCATCGGCGACGAGGCCAAGCAGCAGGTGCTGGAGCTGACCGGTCGGCTGCCGGACGCGGTCGTCGCGTGCGTCGGCGGCGGGTCCAACGCGATGGGCATCTTCACGGCGTTCCTCGACGACGCCGACGTCCGTCTCTACGGCTTCGAGGCCGGTGGAGAGGGAGTCGACAGCGGTCGCCACGCGGCGCGGATGGCAGGCGGTTCGCCCGGCGTGCTGCACGGCACGCGCACCTACGTCCTGCAGGACGAGAACGGCCAGACCGTCCCGTCGCACTCGGTGTCCGCCGGCCTGGACTACCCCGGCGTCGGTCCGCAGCACGCCTGGCTGCACGACACCGGGCGCGCGACCTACGCGCCGGTGGTCGACAGCGAGGCGATGGACGCGTTCGCCCTGCTGTGCCGCACCGAGGGCATCATCCCGGCCATCGAGAGCGCCCACGCCCTGGCCGGGGCGCTCCGCGTCGGTCGCGACCTCGGCCCGGATGCCACGGTGCTGGTCAACCTGTCCGGCCGCGGCGACAAGGACGTCGACACCGCGGCGGCCTGGTTCGGTGTCGTGAGCGACGAGGAGATCGTCGAGTCGGCGACTGCTGCCGTCGACTCCGACCCGCAGGACTCGACCGGCAAGGGCTGGTAGATGAGCGCGCTCTCCGACGTCCTCGCGGCGGCGGCGGCCGAGGGCCGCGCCGCGCTGGTCGGCTACCTGCCGGCCGGCTACCCCTCGGTGGAGGGCGGCATCGACGCCATGGCTGCGATGGTCCGCGGCGGTGTCGACGTCGTCGAGGTCGGCCTGCCCTACTCCGACCCGCTGATGGACGGCCCCACGATCCAGCGCGCGGTCGAGGTGGCGCTGGAGCAGCACACCACCACCGACGACGTCCTCACGACGGTGCGCGGGGTCGCCGCCACAGGGGCGCCGACCCTGGTGATGAGCTACTGGAACCCCCTCGAGCGGTACGGCACGCGGCGGTTCGCCGACGGGCTCGTAGCCGCCGGCGGCGTGGGCACCATCACCCCCGACCTCACGCCCGACGAGGCCGGCACCGAGCCGTCCGACTGGCTGGGCGCCACCGACGCGACGGGGCTGGACCGGGTCTTCCTCGTCGCGCCGTCCTCGACCGACGAGCGGATCCGCTGGACGGCCGAGCACTGCCGCGGTTTCGTCTACGCCGCCTCGACCATGGGCGTCACCGGCGCCCGTGCCTCCGTCGGTGACGCCGCCGGCACCCTGGTGGCCCGGGTGCGGGCCCAGACCGCACTTCCGGTGTGCGTGGGGCTCGGCGTCTCGAGCGGTGACCAGGCTGCCGAAGTGGCGTCCTTCGCCGACGGGGTCATCGTCGGCTCGGCGTTCGTCCGTGCCCTGCTGGACGCGGGGTCGCCCGCCGACGGCCTGGTGGCGGTGGAGAAGCTCGCCGCCGACCTGGCTGACGGGGTCCGGCGCGGCCGATGAGCCCGGCGTACCGACTCCTCGTCGCCGTGGTGGGGGTGGTCCTGCTCGCCGGGTGCGCGAGCAGCGGCCAGCAGGACGGCGCTGTCGTCGTCAACGGCGAGAAGGGGTGGCACGGCACCGCCGTGCCGGACGGCTACCCGCTTCCGTCGGTGCCGTTCACCGACACGGCCGGGCGGCCGGTGTCGCTGGCCGACGCGGCGACCACGCCGGTGACCCTGGTGTTCTTCGGCTACACGCACTGCCCGGACATCTGCAACGTCGTCCTCGCCAACATGGCCTCGGCTCTTCGGGGTGCGACCCCGGCAGTCCGCACGGACGTCCGGCTCGTCTTCGTCAGCACCGATCCGCAGCGCGACACCACCACCGTCGTGCGCGAGTACCTCGACCGGTTCGACCCACGCTTCGAGGGGCTGGTCGGGCCGGTGGGCCAGGTCGAGCGGGCCGCGAAGGCTCTCTACATCAGCTACGAGAAGCCCGACGGCAGCACCGGCGGCGCCTACGAGGTCGACCACGGGACCTACACGACCGCCTTCGTCGACGGGAGGGCGAGGGTCGTGTGGTCCGACACCACGGCGGTGGCGGACCTCCGCGCCGACCTCACCCGCCTGTCGGGCATAGCCTGAGGTGTCGTGATCCCCTACTCGTTCCCCAGCCCGGCCGAGGGCGTCTGGCACCTGGGCCCGGTGCCGCTGCGTGCCTACGCGCTGTGCATCATCGCGGGGATCGTCGTCGCCGTCTGGCTCGGCGAGCGCCGGTGGGTGGCCCGGGGCGGCCGCGCCGGTGACGTCACCGAGCTCGCGACCTGGATGGTGCCGTTCGGCATCGTCGGCGGCCGGATCTACCACGTCGTCACCTCGCCGGAGGCCTACTTCGCGGACGGCGGGCGACCGCTGCACGCCCTGTTCATCTGGGAGGGCGGCCTGGGCATCTGGGGCGCCGTCACGCTCGGCGGTGTCGGCGCCTGGATCGGCTGCCGCCGGCGCGGCATCCCGCTGCCGCCCTTCGCCGACGCGATCGCGCCGGGCATCGTGCTCGCGCAGGCCGTCGGCCGCCTGGGCAACTACTTCAACCAGGAGCTCTTCGGGCGGCCGACCGACCTGCCGTGGGCGGTCGCGATCGACGCCGTCCACCGGCCGGCCGGCTACGCCGACCAGGCGACCTACCACCCGACGTTCCTCTACGAGCTGCTGTGGAACGTCGGCGTCGCCGCCCTGGTCATCTGGGCCGACCGGCGCTTCCGGCTCGGCCATGGCCGGGCGTTCGCGCTGTACGTCGCCGCCTACACCGTGGGCCGCGGCTGGATCGAGGCGCTGCGCATCGACGACGCGCACCACGTCCTCGGGCTGCGGCTCAACGACTGGGTTGCACTGCTGGTCTTTCTCGGTGCGGTGACCTACCTCGTCCTGAGCGCACGCCGGCACCCCGGCCGCGAGACACCCGAGGAGCTCGAGACGCTGCGGCGCGACCCGGTCCCGCGACGCGCGGACGCCGAGCCCGCCGAGGTGCCTGACGACGGTCCGGCCGCCGAGCCCCCCGCCACCACCGCCGACACCAGCAGGGAGAGCACGCCGTGACCGCCCAGGACGCACCGCGGGCCGAGCAGCCGGGCGAGGAGCGCGCGCGCACGAAGGCCGAGCAGGAAGCGCTGCGGATCAAGCACGAGCACTCCGACGTCACCGGTGGCTGGCTGCGACCCGCCGTCTTCGGCGCCTCCGACGGGCTGGTGTCCAACTTCGCGCTGATCGCCGGTGTCACCGGTGGCACCAGCGACAGCAACGCCGTGCTGCTCGCCGGGCTCGCCGGCCTCGCCGCCGGCGCGTTCTCGATGGCGGCGGGGGAGTACATCTCGGTGCGTTCGCAGGCCGAGCAGGCGCTCGCGGAGATCGAGCTCGAGCGGCGCGAGCTGGAGCGGAACCCGGCGGGTGAGCAGCTCGAGCTGGCGCAGATGTACGTCGCCAAGGGCCTGGAGCCCGAGCTCGCCCGCGAGGTGGCCGCCCAGCTGTCCCGCGACCCCCGCACGGCGCTCGACGTGCACGTGCGCGAGGAGCTCGGCATCACCCAGGGCGACCTGCCCTCGGCCGGGCTCGCCGCCGGGTCGTCGTTCACGTCCTTCGCGATCGGCGCGCTGCTTCCCGTGCTGCCGTACCTGTTCGGTGCCACCTCGATCCTGCCCGGGCTGGTCCTGACCGTCGCCGGCCTGTTCCTCTGCGGCGCCTTCGTCACCAAGCTCACCCCGCGTACCTGGTGGTACGGCGGCCTGCGGCAGACCGCTCTCGGTGCCGTCGCCGCGGCCGTCACGTACGCCGTCGGCGCTCTCGTCGGAGCCTCCGGCCTCACCTGACACCGGGACCCGGCGGCGTCCGCCGAGGTTGTGCGCTCCCGCACCGGACGCGCCGGCCGGGTGGTGTGTCGGCGCACAAAGGATCTTGGGTGGGCGGGCGAGTGGGGCGGTGGTCCGTCTTACATGCCGGAAACATGTCCCACCCCCCGGGAGGTCTCCCGGATATGCTGGCCGCCGTACCGCAGGGCCGACGGCGTCCCTCGGTCGATGCACCTGGCGCCCGCACCTCGGGTGCCGGCCGCACTCGACGAGGAAGGTGGCGCTCACCGTGTCCGCACTGCCCAGCACCGGCCGCCCGGCCCAGGGTCTCTACGACCCGGCCTACGAGCACGACGCCTGTGGCGTCGCGTTCGTGGCCACCCTGTCGGGCATCCCGAGCCACGACATCGTCGACCAGGCGCTGACCGCCCTGCGCAACCTGGACCACCGCGGCGCCTCGGGTGCCGAGCCGGACTCCGGCGACGGCGCCGGCATCCTCACGCAGGTGCCGGACGCGTTCCTGCGCGCGGTCGCCCCGTTCCCGCTCCCCGACAAGGGGGCGTACGCCGTGGGCACGGCGTTCCTGCCCGACGACGACACCGAGGAGGCGGCGGCGCGGACGCGCGTCGCGGCGATCGCCGAGGAAGAGGGACTCCAGGTCCTCGGCTGGCGCGAGGTGCCCACGACCCCGGCGCTGCTCGGGCACACCGCCGGCAGCGTCATGCCGAGGTTCCGGCAGCTGTTCGTCGCCGCCTCGAGCGGGCGGGTGTTCGGGATGGGTCTCGAGCGGATGGCGTTCTGCCTGCGGAAGCGGGTCGAGCGCGAGGTCGGGGTCTACCTGCCGTCGCTGTCCTGCCGCACCCTGGTCTACAAGGGCATGCTCACGACGTCGCAGCTCGAGCCGTTCTACCCCGACCTCTCCGACCGCAGGTTCGTCAGCGAGCTCGCCCTCGTGCACTCCCGGTTCTCGACCAACACCTTCCCGTCGTGGCCGCTGGCGCACCCCTACCGGCTGATCGCGCACAACGGCGAGATCAACACCGTCCGCGGCAACCGCAACTGGATGGCCGCCCGCGAGAGCCAGCTGACCAGCGACGTCATCCCCGGCGACATGTCGCGGCTCACCCCGATCTGCACCCCGGGGGCAAGCGACTCTGCGTCCTTCGACGAGGTGCTCGAGCTGCTCCACCTGGGCGGGCGGTCGCTGCCGCACGCGGTGCTCATGATGATCCCCGAGGCGTGGGAGAACCACGCCGAGATGGACCCGGCCCGCCGGGCGTTCTACGAGTTCCACGCGGCGCTGATGGAGCCGTGGGACGGTCCGGCCTGCATCACCTTCACCGACGGCAGCCTGATCGGCGCGGTGCTGGACCGCAACGGCCTGCGCCCCAGCCGGTACTGGGTCACCCAGGACGGCCTCGTCGTGCTGGCCAGCGAGGTCGGGGTCCTCGACCTCGACCCGGCGACGGTGGTGCGCAAGGGCCGCCTGCAGCCGGGCCGGATGTTCCTCGTCGACACCGACCGCGGCCGGATCGTCGACGACGCCGAGATCAAGGCCGAGCTGGCCGCCGAGGCGCCGTACGACGAGTGGCTGCACGCCGGCCGCATCCACCTGGCCGACCTTCCCGAGCGCGAGCACGTGGTCCACACGCACGCCAGCGTGACGCGGCGGCAGCAGGCCTTCGGCTACACCGAGGAGGAGCTGCGGGTGCTGCTCAGCCCGATGGCGCGGGCCGGCACCGAGCCGATCGGGTCGATGGGCACCGACACCCCCATCGCCGTGCTGTCCGCCCGGCCACGGCTGCTGTTCGACTACTTCAGCCAGCTGTTCGCCCAGGTCACCAACCCGCCGCTGGACGCGATCCGGGAGGAGCTCGTCACCAGTCTCGGCACCGCCATCGGCCCGGACCAGAACCTGCTGACCGCGACCCCGGCGCACAGCCGCCAGGTCGTCCTCGACTTCCCCGTCATCGACAACGACCAGCTGTCGAAGATCCTGCAGATCAACCGGGACGGCGACCTGCCGGGCTTCTCGGCCGTGAAGATCCGCGGGCTCTACCCGGTCGCGGGCGGCGGCCCGGCGCTGCAGTCGGTGCTCGAGGACATCTTTGCCGAGGTCAGCGACGCGGTGGCCGCCGGTGCGCGGTTCATCGTGCTCTCCGACCGCGACTCGGACTCCGAGTGGGCCCCGATCCCCTCGCTGCTGCTGACCAGCGCCGTGCACCACCACCTGATCCGCGAGAAGACCCGCACCCAGGTCGGGCTCGTCGTCGAGGCGGGCGACGTGCGCGAGGTGCACCACGTCGCACTGCTCGTGGGCTACGGCGCCAGCGCGGTCAACCCCTACCTGGCGATGGAGTCCGTCGAGGACCTGGCCGCCCGGGGCGCCGTACCGGTGACCCCGGAGAAGGCGGTCGCGAACCTCATCAAGGCCTTGGGCAAGGGCGTGCTCAAGGTGATGTCGAAGATGGGCATCTCGACTGTCGCGAGCTACCACGGCGCGCAGGTCTTCGAGGCGGTCGGGCTCGACCAGCAGTTCGTGGAGCGCTACTTCACGGGCACGTCGTCCAAGCTCGGCGGCATCGGCCTCGAGGTGGTCGCCGAGGAGGTCGCGCGCCGGCACGCCATCGCCTACCCGCGCGGCGGGGCCCCGGCGCCCGCGCACCGCAGCCTCGACGTCGGCGGCGAGTACCAGTGGCGCCGCGAGGGCGAGCTGCACCTGTTCAACCCCGAGACCGTCTTCCGCCTCCAGCACGCTACCCGTGCGCGCCGCTACGACGTGTTCAAGCAGTACACGGCGGCGGTGGACGCCCAGTCCGAGCGACTGATGACGCTGCGGGGACTGTTCGGGTTCAAGGACGCCGACGCCACCGGGCGCAGCCCCGTGAGGCTCGACGACGTCGAGCCGGTCGAGGACATCGTCAAGCGCTTCTCGACCGGAGCCATGTCCTACGGCTCGATCTCGCAGGAGGCCCACGAGAACCTCGCGGTGGCCATGAACCGCCTGGGCGGGAAGTCCAACACCGGCGAGGGCGGCGAGGACAGCGAGCGGCTTTACGACGAGCGGCGCTCGGCGATCAAGCAGGTGGCCAGCGGCCGCTTCGGGGTCACCAGCGAGTACCTCGTCAACGCCGACGACCTGCAGATCAAGATGGCCCAGGGCGCCAAGCCCGGCGAGGGCGGCCAGCTGCCGGGCCAGAAGGTCTACCCGTGGATCGCGCGCACCCGCCACTCCACCCCCGGCGTCGGCCTCATCTCGCCCCCGCCGCACCACGACATCTACTCGATCGAGGACCTCGCCCAGCTCATCCACGACCTGAAGAACGCCAACGACCGCGCCCGGGTGCACGTCAAGCTCGTCGCCGAGGTCGGCGTCGGGACCGTCGCCGCGGGAGTCAGCAAGGCGCACGCCGACGTGGTGCTCATCTCGGGTCACGACGGCGGCACGGGCGCGGCGCCGCTCACCAGCCTCAAGCACGCCGGTGCCCCGTGGGAGCTCGGCCTCGCTGAGACCCAGCAGACCCTGCTGCTCAACGGGTTGCGAGACCGGATCGTCGTACAGACCGATGGCCAGCTCAAGACCGGCCGCGACGTCGTGGTGGCCGCGCTGCTGGGGGCCGAGGAGTTCGGCTTCGCGACCGCGCCACTCGTGGTGAGCGGGTGCATCATGATGCGCGTCTGCCACCTCGACACCTGCCCCGTCGGCGTCGCCACGCAGAACCCGGAGCTGCGCAAGAAGTTCTCCGGGAAGCCGGAGTTCGTCGAGACGTTCTTCACCTACATCGCCGAGGAGGTGCGCGAGCACCTCGCCGCGCTCGGCTTCCGCAGCCTGGACGAGGCGATCGGTCAGGCGGAGTCGCTGGACACCGGTCGCGCGGTCGCGCACTGGAAGGCCCACGGCCTCGACCTCGGTCCGGTGCTGCACGTGCCCGAGCTGCCCGAGGGCACCCCGCGCAGGCGCACCACGGTGCAGGACCACGGCCTGGAGAAGGCGCTGGACAACGAGCTCATCGCCAAGTCGGCCGACGCCCTGGAGCACGGGCAACCGGTCCGGTTCGACGTGCCGATCCGCAACGTCAACCGGACCGTGGGCACCATGCTCGGCTCCGAGGTCACGCGGCGCCACGGCGGTGCCGGGCTGGCCGACGGCACGATCGACATCACCCTCTCCGGCTCGGCCGGCCAGTCTTTCGGAGCGTTCCTGCCGCGGGGCGTCACGCTGCGCCTGGTCGGCGACGCGAACGACTACCTCGGCAAGGGCCTGTCCGGCGGCCGGCTGTCGGTCCGGCCGTCGCCGTCCGCGTCACTGGTGGCCGAGCGCAACGTGATCGCCGGCAACGTGCTGCTGTACGGCGCGACCGACGGCGAGGTGTTCGTGCGGGGACTGGTGGGGGAGCGGTTCGCGGTGCGCAACAGCGGCGCCACCGCGGTCGTCGAGGGTGTGGGCGACCACGGCTGCGAGTACATGACGGGCGGTCAGGTCGTCGTCCTCGGCGGCGTGGGTCGCAACTTCGCCGCCGGCATGAGCGGCGGCACGGCGTACGTTCTCGATCTGCACGAACGGCGGGTCAACACCGAGATGGTCGACCTCGAGCCGCTCGACGGCGAGGACGTCGACCTTCTCCACATGCTGGTCCGGCGACACGTGGACCACACCGGCTCCGCCGTCGGCGCCGCGCTGCTCGAGGACTGGCAGGCCTCGGCCGGCCGCTTCACCAAGGTGATGCCGCGGGACTACAAGGCAGTCCTCGTGGCCCGCTCCCGGGCGCTGGAGGCGGGCTTCGCCGAGGACAGCAAGGAGACGCTCGACGCGATCATGGAGGCCTCCCGTGGCTGACCCGAAGGGTTTCCTGAGCTCTCCGCAGCGTGAGCTGCCCGGCCGGCGGCCGGTCGACGTGCGCATCCTCGACTACCGCGAGGTCTACGAGAAGCAGGACCACGAACAGCTGCACAAGCAGGCGGGCCGGTGCATGGACTGCGGCATCCCGTTCTGTCACGACGGCTGCCCGTTGGGCAACCTCATCCCGGAGTGGAACGACCTTGCCTGGCGTGACGACTGGCAGGCAGCGATCGAGCGGCTGCACGCCACGAACAACTTCCCGGAGTTCACCGGCCGGCTGTGCCCCGCTCCGTGCGAGGGGTCGTGCGTGCTCGGCATCAACTCCGACCCGGTCACCATCAAGCAGGTCGAGGTGTCCATCGTCGACCGGGCGTGGGACGAGGGCTGGGTGCAGCCCCAGCCGCCCGAGCGGCTGACCGGCAAGACGATCGCCGTCGTCGGGTCGGGGCCGGCCGGGCTGGCCGCCGCCCAGCAGCTGACCCGGGCCGGGCACACCGTCGTCGTGCTGGAGCGCGCCGACGCGATCGGTGGACTGCTCCGCTACGGCATCCCCGAGTTCAAGATGGAGAAGCGACAGCTGGACCGCCGCCTCGACCAGATGCGGGCCGAGGGCACCCGGTTCAAGACCGGCGTCGACGTCGGCGCCGACCTCGACACCACGGCGCTGCGGGCCCGGTACGACGCCGTGGTCCTCGCCCTGGGCGCCACCGCTGCGCGCGACCTTCCGGTGCCCGGCCGGGGGCTCGGTGGGGTCCTGCAGGCGATGGAGTACCTGCCGCACGCCAACCGGCACGCGCTGGACACGTCGTACGACGTCCCGGTCAGTGCCGAGGGCAAGGACGTCGTCATCATCGGCGGCGGCGACACCGGCGCCGACTGCCTCGGCACCGCGCACCGGCAGGGTGCCGCCTCGGTGACCCAGCTCGAGATCATGCCGCGGCCGGCCGACACCCGTCCCGAGACCAGTCCCTGGCCGACCTGGCCGTTGATCTACCGCACGTCCAGCGCCCACGAGGAGGGCGGTGATCGGGTCTACGCCGTCAGCACGAACCGCCTGGTCGGCGACGACGACGGGCAGGTGGCCGCACTGGAGCTGATCGAGGTGACCATGACGGGGGGCCGGTTCGAGCCGGTCGAGGGCAGCGAGCGGACCATCCCGGCGCAGCTCGTGCTGCTCGCCATGGGGTTCACCGGACCGCAGCAGCCTGGCCTGCTGGAGCGCCTCGGTGTCGAGCTCGACGCGCGCGGCACCATCGCCCGGGACGACGACTTCATGTCCTCGGTGCCGGGGGTGTTCGTCGCCGGTGACGCCGGCCGTGGGCAGTCGCTCATCGTCTGGGCGATCGCCGAGGGCCGGGCCGCGGCCGCGGGCGTGGACGGCTGGCTGAGGCACGGACGCTCCACGCTGCCGCGCCCGATCCCCCCCACGGCGCGCCCCCTGACCGTCTGACCGACGCGGGCGAGGGCGGTCCCGCTCGCGCCACCTCCCAGGACGGGCGCTCCGGCGGGGCGGCACTAGGCCCCGGGGCATGGTCGGGTCTAGGGTGACCGCGGTCACAAACCTGACATATGCCATAGGAGGCATTTCCGTGCGATCGACCAGACTGTTCGCCGGCGCCGCGGCCACCGCCGCCGTGTTGGTGACCGGCGTGCTGACGTCACCCGCCGGCGCCGACGCCACCGACACGACGGCCACCCCGTCCGGCCCGTCCACCACCTACAACGTGCTCGTCGCCGACGGCGCCAGCCGGGCCGACGCGGCGCGTGTGGTCCGCTCCGAGGGCGGCACGGTGGTCCGGACCAACGACGACGTCGGGCTCCTCACCGTCACCGCCCCCCGCGACGGGTTCGTCCTCGCAATGGCCGGCCAGGACGCTGTGGTCGGCGCGGCTCGCGCCACGGTCATCGGCCGCACGCCGGGCGCGGCGCCGGTGAAGGACCTGGTAGAGACCGAGGGACAGCGCTCCGGCCACCACGGCAGCGCGGTCGGGGCCCGGGCCAAGGGAGCGACCACCGCGGGGATGGATCCGCTGGACGCGAACCTCTGGGGTCTCCGGATGGTGCGGTCGGACAGCGCGCGCACCGTGCAGCCAGGCAGCAAGGGGGTGACCGTCGGGATCCTCGACTCCGGCATCGACGCCCGCAACCCGGACCTGGCGCCGAACTTCGACGCAGGGAAGTCTCGCAACTTCGTCACCGACATCCCGGACATCGACGGACCGTGCGAGTTCTCCGGCTGCAAGGACCCGGTGGGCTGGGACGACTCCGGCCACGGCACCCACGTCGCGGGCACGGTCGGTGCCGCAGCCAACGGCATCGGAGTCTCCGGTGTCGCACCGAACGTGACACTGGTGGAGATCCGCGGCGGCCAGGACAGCGGCTACCTGTTCCTCGAGCCGGTCGTCAACGCGCTCACCTACGGTGCCGACATCGGTCTCGACGTCATCAACATGTCGTTCTACATCGACCCGTGGCTCTACAACTGCACGGCGAACCCGGCGGACTCGCCGGCGGCGCAGGCCGAGCAGCGCACGATCATCGCCACCGTGAACCGGGCACTGGACTACGCGGACGCCCACGGGGTCACGTTGGTCGGCTCGCTCGGCAACAACCACGAGGACCTCGGCAAGCCGCGCGCCGACGCCTCGAGCCCGGACTACCCGGCCGACTCTGCCTACGACCGGCCGATCGACAACAGCGACTGCGTCGACCTCCCGGTCGAGGGGCCGCACGTCATCGGCGTGTCCGCCCTGGGCCCGTCGCAGAAGAAGGCCGACTACTCCAACTACGGAGTGGAGCAGATCTCGGTCGCAGCGCCGGGCGGCTGGTTCCGTGACGGCTATGGCACGCCGTCGTACCGCACCCTGCAGAACGAGATCCTGTCCACCTACCCGGTGAACGTCCTCCAGGAACAGGGCCGGGTCGACGCCGACGGGAATGTGACCTCCGCAGGGACCGACGCCGGCATCCAGAAGGACTGCCCCGCGGGTGAGACCGACTACACCAGGTGCGGGTACTACAACTGGCTCCAGGGCACCTCGATGGCCTCTCCCCACGTCACCGGGGTGGCAGCGCTGATCGTCAGCCAGTTCGGCACCAGGGACGGTCGTCGCGGCGGACTGAGACTCGCGCCGCGCAAGACCGAGCGGATCCTGGTCGGGTCAGCGGCCGCCCACGCCTGCCCGACCCCGCCGCTGCAGAGCTACCAGCTGGAAGCCCGGCCGGCCGAGTTCGATGCCCTGTGCGAGGGCGGCACCGAGTTCAACGGGTTCTACGGCGCCGGGATCGTCGACGCCTACGCGGCGGTGACCGGCGGCAAGTCGTACTGACCCCAGCACCGGCGGCGGCCGGACCCGGTGACCGACCGGGTCCGGCCGGCGTTCTGCGGCCGGCTCGTCCAGCGGGTGGCGGCGCAGGCCCGACACCGGACGGCCCGGGGTCCCCGGGTGCGGTCCAACGACTGGACCGCACGCGCAGGGGACCCGGGGCGCCGGACTAGGCTCGGCACGTGCGTCGCGCAAAGATCGTCTGCACCCTCGGCCCCGCCACGTCCAGCACCTCGCAGGTGCGAGCTCTGGTTGACGCCGGCATGGACGTCGCCCGGCTGAACCT
The DNA here is from genome assembly GCA_038246545.1 of Actinomycetes bacterium. Taxonomy (GTDB): domain Bacteria; phylum Actinomycetota; class Actinomycetes; order JACCUZ01; family JACCUZ01; genus JBBRVW01. The sequence goes on from JBBRVW010000012.1 coordinate 57,431, forward strand.
CTCGCACGGCGACTACGCCGACCACGAGAAGGTCTACCGCGCGGTCCGCCGGGCCTCCGACGAGACCGGGCGCGGCGTCGCCGTCCTGGTCGACCTCCAGGGCCCGAAGATCCGGGTGGGGACGTTCGCGTCCGGCCCGGTCATGCTCGTCAACGGGGCCGAGTTCACCATCACCACCGATGACGTGCCCGGAGACGTCCACGAGGTCGGCACGACCTACGACGGGCTGCCGGGTGACGTGCAGCCGGGCGACCGGCTGCTCATCGACGACGGCAAGGTCGCGCTGGAGTGCATCAAGGTCGAGGGCACGCGCGTGTTCACCAAGGTGATCGAGGGTGGCCGGGTCTCCAACAACAAGGGGATCAACCTCCCCGGCGTCGCGGTCAGCGTTCCCGCCCTGTCCGAGAAGGACAAGGAGGACCTGCGCTGGGCCCTGCACCTGCAGGCCGACCTCATCGCGTTGTCGTTCGTGCGCAACGCCGGCGACGCCAGGGACGTGCGCGACATCATGGACGAGGAGGGCGTGCACCTCCCCGTGCTGGCGAAGATCGAGAAACCGCAGGCCGTCGACAACCTGGCCGAGATCGTCGAGGCGTTCGACGGCATCATGGTCGCCCGCGGGGACCTCGGTGTCGAGCTGCCCCTCGAGGACGTCCCGCTGGTGCAGACGCAGGCGATCACCCTCGCCCGCCGGGCGGCGAAGCCGGTCATCGTCGCGACGCAGATGCTGGAGTCGATGATCGAGACGTCGCGTCCGACGCGGGCCGAGGCGTCCGACGTCGCGAACGCCGTGCTCGACGGAGCCGACGCGCTGATGCTGTCGGGGGAGACGAGCGTCGGGAAGTTCCCGATCGTCGCGGTGGAGACGATGGCGCGCATCATCGTGAAGATGGAGGAGAACGCGCTGGACTCGATCCCGCCGCTGGGCGGTCTGCCCCGGACGAAGGGTGGCGCGATCACCCGTGCGGCGGCGGAGGTCGGCGAGCTGCTCGGCGCGCGCTTCCTGGTGGCGTTCACGCAGAGCGGTGACTCCGCGCGGCGGCTGTCCCGGCTCCGGTCGTCGATCCCGCTGCTGGCGTTCACGCCGGAGCAGGCGGTGCGCAGCCAGCTGTCGCTGCTGTGGGGTGTCGAGGCGTTCCTCACGGAGTACGTCAAGCACACCGACGACATGGTCCGGCAGGTCGACTCCGCGCTGCTCGGCGCCGGCCGCGTCGCGAAGGGTGACCTCGTCGTCATCGTCGCCGGCAGCCCGCCCGGCATCCCCGGCTCGACGAACGCGATGCGCGTGCACCGCATCGGCGACGCCACCGGTGGCCTCGCCGAGGCCTACACGGGCTGACCGGGCGGACCTCCGCCGAGCCGGGCCGACCCGGTGCGGTGCCGGGCGACGAGCGCGCGCACCAGCAGAACGTCGGTGGTCGCCGCGAGCATCAGGGTGACGACCCCCAGCGTGTGAGTGGTCACGGTGAACCAGGCTGCCGGCTCACCGGTGACGTAGGAGCTGTCGGTGCCGCCGGCGGCGGAGGACGAGCCGGAACCGGCGCTGCTCGAGGGGTTGGCGCCGGGGACCAGGGCCAGCAGGCCGTACATCACGTAGTAGAGCGGGGCGGCCACCAGGCTCGCCGGGACGGCGGCGGCCGCAGCGAGGACCACCGGCCACGGCGAACCGACGGCGAACCCCCACGCGGCGCAGAGGCCGACCGCCGCGACGTAGCAGGCCGCGGGCAGCGTCAGCCGGCGGCTGACGTCCCGCGGGCCTGACACCGTCGGATCATGTCAGAACGACGCCGACCAGCCAGGTGCCGAGCATGAGCACGGCGGCCAGCAGCTCGACCAGCATGCCGATGCCGACCGCCTTGAGCACCGCCCACGTGGAGCGCCCCGCAGCGCCACCGTCGTGCAGCCGGCGCAGCTCGGCGGCGTAGACGGCGCCGACGCCGCCGACCACGACCCCGACCACGGGGATCATGAAGAACCCGATGGCGGCGCCGGCGGCACCGAGGACGAGGGTCGACCGGGGGGCGCCGCCGCCGGTGGCGGACCGCGCCGGGAGGACGTACTTCGCGCCGGCTCCGACGACGAGCAGCACCGTGAGCAGGACGCCGACGACCACGCGCGTCGGGCCGCCGCCGTCCTGCCAGACCCAGACCAGGCCGGCCGTCCACGCGAGCAGCAGCCCTGGAAGGACCGGGACGACGACCCCCACCACGCCGACGAGCATGACGAGCAGGACGAGCAGCTGTCCGGACGTCGACACCCGCCGAGAGTAGCCACGGGGTTGGCCGCGGCCCCGACGGCTGACAGGGTGAGGTGATGTCCACCTTGCTCAAGCAGTTCGACCAGGCCCGCGCGGAGTTCGGCACGAGGGTGTCCCAGGTCGCCGCCGACCAGTGGTCGGCCCCGACGCCGTGCCGCGACTGGGACGTCCGCGCACTCGTCGGCCATCTCGTCGACGAGGCGCGCTGGGTGCCGTACCTCCTCGGCGGCGGCAGCCCACGGGACGTCGGCGACCGTTTCGACGGTGACCCCCTCGGCGACGACCCGCAGGGCGCCTGGCGCACGCAGTGGCAGCAGGCGAGCGAGGCACTGCACGCCGACGGCGCCCTGGACCACTCCGTGACGCTGTCGCGCGGCGAGACGAGTGCGCGGGACTACCTGTGGGAGCTCACCTGCGACCTCGCTGTGCATGCGTGGGACCTGGCGAGGGCGATCGGTGCCGACGAGCGGCTGGACCCCGAGCTGGTACGCCGCATCTACGCCCCGCTCGAGCAGGACCCGGGGGCGCTGGGGTCGGCTCCCGGGCTGTTCGACGCCCCGGTCGCGGTGCCCGTCCACGCCGACCTGCAGACCAGGCTCCTCGGCCGCTACGGCCGCCGCGCCTGACCCGCCGCCCCCGGGGTCCGGGCAGCCGGGGGGGGGCGGGGGCGAATCTGTCGCGATCGAGCGCTCCGGAGCTGCGTGGCACTAGCCTCCAGGCGTGAACCCTCTTGCTGGCGTCCTGTCCGAGGCCTGGGCGATGTACCGCGCTCACGCCCGCCACCTGCTCATGATCGCCCTGGTCGTCTACCTCGCAGCTGCCGTCGTCGAGGCTGTGCTCGGCCTGCTCGGGGTGCTGGGGGCGCTGCTCGCCGGCATCGTCGGCATCGTTGCCGCGTTCCTGTTGCAGGCCGCCCTGGTCAAGGCGGTCGAGGACGTTCGCGACGGCCGCGTCGACCTGTCCTTCAGCGAGACCCTGCAGGCGGCGCGCCCGGCGGTGGGCAGCGTCGCCGTCGCCTCGATCCTCGCCGGCATCGCCATCGCGATCGGGCTCGTCCTGTTCATCGTGCCCGGCCTGTTCCTGCTGACGATCTGGTGCCTCATCGTCCCCGTGATCGTGCTGGAGGGGGTCGGCGCGTTCTCCGCCTTCGAGCGGAGCCGCCAGCTGGTGCGCGGCCACGGCTGGCAGGTCTTCGGCACCCTGGTCCTGGTGTTCCTCCTGCTCATCGTCGCCAGCATCGTCCTCGGGCTGCTGCTGTCGCCGCTGCCGCAGGCGGCCAGCGACTTCATCGGCGGCATCGTCTCCGGGACGCTGGTCGCGCCGTTCGTCGCTCTCGTGCTGACGCTGGGCTACTTCCGGCTCCGCGCCGCCGAGACCAGCACCCAGGGCGGCTATGGCTACGGACCCGGAGGACAGCCGACGGCCTGACCGCGACTGCAGGCGGCGCCGACGACGGGCGGAAGGCGCGCCCGTTGGGCTCGCCAGCGGCGTTCCGTCGTCGCCGGCGCTCAGGGTGAGAGGCGGTCGGTGAGCCATCGTGGGCCGACCGCCTGTGCTCCCACCGCGGCCACGCGCGCTCGCAGCGGGCGGTCGGCGGTGACCACGAGGACCGGGCCGTCTGCGACGCGGTCTCCGGCGACCACCACCACAGAGTCGTCGCCGGAAGCCGCGGCGGCGACCACCGTCACCCCCGGCGCGGGGGTGTCGGTGGCCACCCGGGCGGCGCCCTCGAGCACGACGACGACGCGCGGCCACAGGTGGCTGAGCGCCGTCATCCCGGCCTCGTCGGGGACGTCGGCAGCCGGGACACCCGCGGACGCGAGGCTGCCGCAGGCGGCCACCAGCCGGCGGGCGGCTCCCGGCCGGTCGCGCCACCACCCGTCCGGCCGCGACCCGACCACGTTGGCCGCGTCGACGACCAGCGTGAGCGGGTGCAGCAGCGGCCGCAGCACCGGCCACGAGGCCGCGAAGCCGGGGTGCAGGTCGGTGCCGGCCACGTCGTCGGCGTCCACCCAGGCCACGTCGATGCTCTCGCCGCCCGTCGGGCGCGCCGCCGTCGCCGCGGATCCGCTCACGAGCACCGTCGCGTAGGACCAGCCGCCGTGGTCGTCGTCGTAACGGCCCTGCACCTCGAGCCCGTCGGCGGAGAGCCCACCCTCCTCGGCGGCCTCGCGCAGGGCGGCCGCCACCGCAGGCTCGCCCCGGTGCCGCGCGCCCCCGAGGAGGCCCCAGGTGCCGCCGTGATGGCTCCACGTGGCCCGGTGCTGGAGCAGCACCTGGCGCCCGGTGCCCGCCGGCCGGTGCAGCAGCAGGCCGGCGGCCCCGACCAGCCCCCAGTGCCGGTGGCCGAGCTCGCAGTCGATCCAGCCGTCGCCGTCGCCACGGCCGTCGGGTCCATCGGTCACGGCGTCGAGACTGCCAGGGACGACGAGGGGACGGGCTGCACGAGGGGGACCTACCCGGGTCCGCGGTGCCACAACACCGGGCGGGTGAGCCGGCGGCTGGCGCGAGCCTGTGTCGTGTCCGGGGTCGGTGGCACGCTGTCCGGATGCGAGTGATCCGTGCGGCCGGGTGCCACATCGTCCCCCCGTACCTGCTCGAGAACATCGCCCGACGCGGAACAGAGCGGCAGCGTGCGGTCGCGGCCCGCTCGCTGGGCATCGACGTCGTGCAGCGCGCCGAGCGGGCCACCGTCACGGTCCTCGCCGAGCAGGTCACCGGCGACGGGCTGCAGCGCACGGTCTCGAGCGCCGGCGGCACCGAGTCGCTGCCCGGGCGTCCCGTCCGCGGCGAGGGAGACGACCCGAGCGGCGACGCAGCCGTCGATGAGGCCTACGACGGCCTGGGTGAGACCTATTCCCTCTACCTCGACGCCTACGACCGGCACTCGGTCGACGACGCCGGTCTGCCGCTGCCCGCGACGGTGCACTATGGACGTGACTACGACAACGCGTTCTGGAACGGGGAGCGCATGGTGTTCGGCGACGGTGACGGCGAGCTCTTCCAGCGCTTCACGATCGCGGTCGACGTGATCGGTCACGAGCTGACCCACGCCGTCACGGAGAAGACCGCGCGCCTGGTCTACCAGGGTCAGCCCGGTGCCCTGAACGAGTCCGTGTCCGACGTCTTCGGCTCGCTTGTCAAGCAGCGGACGCTCGGCCAGGACGCGGCCGATGCCGACTGGCTGATCGGGGCGGGGCTGTTCACCGACCAGGTCCAGGGCGTCGCGCTGCGGTCGATGAAGGCGCCCGGCACGGCCTACGACGACGGCGTCCTCGGCCGCGACCCGCAGCCGGCCCACCTGCGCGACCTGGTGGAGACCACCGACGACAACGGCGGCGTCCACATCAACTCCGGCATCCCCAACCACGCCTTCTACCTGGCGGCGACCGCGATCGGTGGCGCGGCCTGGGAGGTGTCGGGCCGCATCTGGTACGACACCCTGGTCGGCGGCCGGCTCGCGCCGTCGACCGACTTCGCGGCATTCGCCGCCGCGACGGTGCAGGCGGCGGCGCGGTTCGGCTCGGACGAGCAGCAGACGGTCCGTACGGCCTGGGAGGCCGTCGGCGTGGTGTGATTCGTGGTGAGGCGCAGGGAGGTCGGTCGGTGGCACGTATCGAGCTCGTCCGCAGCGGCGGCTTCGCCGGGATGTCCCTGCGCGCGGCGGTCGACACCGCGGCCGATCCGACCCTCGACAGCGAGGCCGGCTGGTACGCCGAGCAGCTGGCGGTCCTCGACCTGCCGGCCCTCGCGGCCGCCGCACCTGGGGAGCCGCAGCCCGACCGCTACCGCTACGCCCTGTCGGTGCGCGCCGACGACGGCGTGACGCACGACCTCGAGTTCGGCGAGACCGCCGTGCCACCGGAGCTGCACCCGCTGCTCGACGCGCTCGTGGCGCGGGCCCGCTCAGCCGGCCACCCCGGCTGACCCCCCTCCCCTCCACCCCCCCAGCCCGTCCCGCCCCGTCCGGCGATCACGTAAACGTGATCGACCGTCGCCTTGCACGGGTTGCAGGCCATGCAAGGCGACTGTTGGCCGTGCGAGGTTCGCGAGCCTCCGCGCGGCAGCTCCACCACCCACCACGGCTGACCCCGGCGGGCGATCTCAGCGGCGGCTCCACCACCCACCCCGGCTGACCCCGGCGGGCGATCGTCAGCGGGGGGTGGGCTGGCCGGCCTGGGCCTGGCACTCGTCGATCCAGGCGTCGATGCGCGCCCACCACGCGAAGAGCCAGTCGATCCGCTGCTCCTCGCCGGTGGGCACCTCGGCCGCCGGGACGATCCACCAGCGCATCTGGATCTCACGGTCCATCGGCAGCTCGCGCCAGATGTCGAGGACGGTGACCATGTGCTCGATGCCGGTGTGCGCGACGAGGACGACGTCTGCGTCGCCTGCCTGGGTGAGCGCGGCCAGGACGCCACCAGGCTTGGGTGCCATGACGTGCTTGAGCTGCTCGGCCTTCTGGGCCTCGTCGATGTGCCCCTGGCGCCGCAGCCGCTCGATCGCCCGCTTGCGCCGGTGCTCGGTGACGTTGCCGCCCTCGGGGAAGATGACGAACGCATCGTTGTCGTCGAGGTTGCGGCTCAGCTCGCCGACCTCGGCCAGCAGCTGGTCCGACCCACGGCCCGGCCGGACGAAGAGGTTGGGGAGCCGATTGAGGACCACGTCGATCGCGGGGTCCCACTGCAGGGTGTCCTTGAGGACGATGCGCGGCTCGCGGTCGTACCAGTTGAGCAGCGCGTGCACGACGAGCAACGAGTCGCCGGGGCCGGCATGGCGGCTGAGGATGAGCAGCGGCTTCCCGTCGTACGACGTGGGTGGCGGTCCTTCGACGGTGACCCGCACGTGCAGCACCCGCTGGCACTCCCAGAACAGCACCCGGAGGAACCACTTGACCAGCACGTAGTGCGCCCGCTGGAACCGGGGCGACCTGATCCGCCAGCCGAAGCCGCTGCCGACCCACAGCGCGAGCAGGACGACCAGCGCCGCGGCCTCGAGGAACAGGTAGAGCAGCGCCATCCAGAGCAGGCGGAACGCTCGCCACCGTCCGGGCAGGAACGTCGACAGGAGGACGCCGATCACCAGCAGCACCGGCAGGCTGGTGATCGCGAGCACCGACAGCGCAAGGACCGCGGGACCGAGGACGAGGCGTCGTAGCCACACCGGGGGCAGCATCAGGCGCCGCGCTCCGGCGCGTGCACGAGGAAGTCGGCGGTGGCGCGCTGCGCCTCGTCGATGCGGCGTTGGACCGCGCGGAAGTCGCGGTAGCGCAGTGACGACAGGTCGCCGTAGCGCGGCGGCTCCTCGGCTCCGGTAGGCAGCACGTGCACACGTACGTCGTCGGGCAGCGCCGCCATGTCGCGGGCGAAGCGGTGCCGGCGGGCGATCTCGAAGGCCACCGAGGCCACCTGCCACGGCTGGGTCGGGACGCGCAGCGGCCGGTCGACGCGGCCGACCTGCAGCACGTACACCGTGCTGGCGCCCAGGGTCAGTGCGCGCTCGACCGGGATGGAGTTGACCAGACCGCCGTCGAGGTAGGTCTGGTCGCCCACCCGAACAGGCGGCAGGACGCCGGGCACCGCGCTGCTCGCGAGGACGGCGTCGACGAGCGGGCCGGTGGTGAACCAGTGCTCGGCGGCCCGCTCGATGCTGGCGGCGACGCACTGGAAGGTCACCGGGAGCGACTCGATGGTCCGCTCGCCCAGGTGCTCGACGAGCAGCGCGCGCAGCGGCTCGTTGGGATGGACATGGGTGCGGGTGCGGGCGAAGTGCCCGACCCGGCGCAGCGCCCCACCGGCGTAGAGGCTGCTGCCGGACAGGCCGAGCCACAGGTCGCGCAGCTCACCCACCGCGTCCGGCGTGGGGTCGGCGGCGACGGCGGCCCCGTTGATGGCACCGACCGACGTCCCGACCACGACGTCCGGCCGCACGCCGGCGTCGAGCAGGGCGGCGAGCATGCCGACCTCACCGGCGCCCAGCAGCCCGCCGCCGCCGAGCACGAACGCGACCTTCCCCGCACCGTCACCCACGCCCTGCATCCTCACCCACGCCCACGCGCTGCATCCTCGCCCCAGGAATGTGCGCCGACACACCGGAACGCCGGCGTGTCTGGTGTGTCGGCGCACAAAGGATCTTCGGGCGCGACGATCCGGGTCCGATCACTCATGGGTCATCTCCAGCAGTCGGTCCAGGACGCGGTCGTCGCTGCGCAGGCCGTCGTGCCCGAGCCGGCTGGTCGACCAGGTACGCAGGCTGCCGACCCGTTCCGCCGTCTCCATCGACAGTGCGTGGTCGACGTACATGTCCTCGTGGTAGACCGCCGCCGCGACGGGCACGGTGTTGGTGGCGAGCCGCCCGGTGTCGTAGAGCGCCGGCCACCCGTCGTGGGCCGCCAGCAGCTCGGCGGTCTCGGCGAGCGGTGCCACCGCGCGGTCGTCGCGTACCAGCGCGGGGAGCAGCATCTCGCCGGTGGGCAGCAGGGGCCGGGCGGTGGGGGCGAACTCCGGCAGCGTGCCGGCGACCCGCTCGGCCGCCCACCGCGACGCGAAGCCCTGGCAGTAGATCGACTCGTGCATGACGGCGTAGAGCGGCCGGTCGACGAACGTGGTGGCGGTCTCGACGGCGGTGAGGAACTCGTCTGACAGCTCTCGGCGCCAGGAGTCCACCCAGGCCGTCTCGAGCAGGTAGTGCAGCCGCTCGTACCCGTCGGACCAGCCGAGCGCCAGGCCGGTCGACTGCAGCCGGGGCACCGTCAGCCGGTCGCCGCCGGGCAGCCGTACGTCGTGCAGCGCCACGTGGTCGGCGACCGCGTCGAGCAGGTCGCCGTCGCCTGGGTAGCGTTCGAGCCAGCCGTCGTACCGCTGCCGGACGCGTGGGAACGTGGCGCGGTAGACCTCCTCGGCGCCGCGGTCCAGCGGTGGGAGGCCACCCGCCACGAGCACCCGGTCGAGGCCCTCGGGTGCCAGCGAGAGGTAGGTCATGGCGACGAAGCCGCCATAGCTCTGCCCGAGCACCGTCCACGCCCGACCCCCGCCCAGGGCTGCCCGCAGCAGCTCGGCGTCGCGGACGATCGCATCCGCGCGGAAGTGGGTGAGGTACGCCGCCTGCTCGGCCGCCGTACCGTGCGCCAGCAGCGTCTGCCGGGTCGCCGGTGTCGAGCGCCCCGTGCCGCGCTGGTCCAGCAGCAGCACGCGGTGGTCGGCCAAGGCCCGCCCCAGCCAGCCGGACCGCCCGGTCGGGCGTGGCGATCGCGCCCCCGGCCCACCCTGGAGGAACAGCAGCCAGGGGAGGTCGGCGTCGCGCTTGCGCGGCGCCAACACCTCGCGGGCGAAGACGGTGATGCGCTGCCCGCCCGGGTCGGCGTGGTCCAGCGGCACCTCGACCTCGTGGTCGGTGACCACCAGGCCGGGCAGCCGGTGGCTCGTCGGGTCGGGAGGCACGCCCCGACCGTATGGCAGGGTGCGGCGGGTGCCGGACGATGTGGTCGTGCGTCGGGTGGCCGAGGACGACTGGGCGACGCTGCGCGCGCTCCGGCTGGAGATGCTGGCCGACACGCCGATGGCGTACCTGGAGACCGTCGCCGACGCCGAGACGCGCGATGAGCGGGAGTGGCGCTCCCGCGCCCACCGCGGGTCGAGCGGCACCACCAACCTCGGTCTCGCCGCCGAGCCGGCGGGTTCGCCGGGGGAGTGGGTGGGCTACCTCGCGTGCTTCGTCGACGCGCCGGGGCAGGGTCACGTGGTGAGCGTCTACGTGGCGCCGTCGCACCGCGGCACCGGCGTCGCGGCGGAGCTGTTCGACGCCGTACGCCGGTGGGCCGTCGCCGAGGCGGGACTGAACCGGCTGCACCTGTTCGTGCACGAGCGAAACGACCGGGCCCGCGCCTTCTACCGGCGGTGCGGGCTCACCGAGACCGGCTTCCGCGAGCCGTACCCGCTGGACCCGACGACGTCGGAGCTGGAGATGGCGTTGCTGCTCGACGGCGCCGCACTGGTTGACTGACCCCATGCTGCCGTGGCGCGGGGACCTGGCCGGACGCATCGAGGAAGGCGTCGTCGACTCGACGGTGCTGCGCGGAAACGTGCTCGGTGATCCGCACGAGCGGCCGGTGTGGGTCTACCTGCCGCCGGGCTACGACGACACCCACGACCGCTACCCGAGCGTCTACGTCATCCAGGGGTACACCGGCCACGTCGCTATGTGGGCTAACCGGTCGCCGTTCCGGCAGCCGTTCCTCGAGACCGCCGACCAGGTCTTCGCCGACGGCACGGCTCCGCCCTGCGTCGTCGTCTACGTCGACGCGTGGACGTCGTACGGCGGCTCGCAGTTCGTCGACTCGCCAGGCACCGGCCGCTACCACTCGTACCTCTGCGACGAGGTGGTGCCCTGGGTCGACGCGCGCTACCGCACCATCGCCGACCGGGACTCCCGCGCGATCAGCGGCAAGTCGAGCGGCGGCTTCGGTGCGATGATCACGCCGATGCTGCGGCCGGACCTGTTCGGTGCGCTCGCGACCCACGCCGGCGACACGCTCTACGAGCACTGCTACCTGCCGGACTTCGCCCGGGCGACACGGCACCTGCGCGCCTACGACGGCGACATCGCGCGCTGGTGGGACGGCTTCGGCACCCGGCCCGCGCTGAGCCGCCCGGAGGACGAGTCGCTCCTCGCAGCTCTCGGCTGCTCGGCGGCGTTCTCGGCGGCCGAGGACGGGACGCCGGTGCTGCCCTTCGACACCCGCAGCGGGGTCGTGCTCGACGAGGTGTGGCAGCGCTGGCTGGCCTGGGACCCGGTGCGGATGGTCGACCGGTACGCCGACGCCATGCGCAGCCTGCGCGCGATCTGGATCGATGCCGGCGACGCCGACGACTACCACCTCGACCTCGGCGCGCAGGCTTTCCGCGACGGGCTGGCTCGCGTCGGGGTCGACGACACGAGGGTGCGGTTCGAGCTCTTCCCCGGCACCCATGCCGGCATCGACTACCGCTACCCGATGGCGCTCAGCTGGCTGGCGCAGCGGCTGGCCCGCTGACCGACGGGCGGGCGCCGGCTCAGCGCAGGAAGGTGAAAAGTCGGGTCCCCGGCGCCATCGGGGCCGGCTCGACCACGAGGCGGGTGGCCCCGACCGAGAAGGTGGCGTCCTCGGGTGCGTCGAAGGAGGTCTCGGCGAATCCGGCCTCGTCGAACCAGCCGCGCAGGCTAGAGGTGAGGTCGGCGCCGTCGCCGCCTGGCCCGACCTGGGCCCGGCCACGGGTCCAGAGGACCAGCGCACCGGGTGCGCAGAGCATCGACAGGTGCTGCACGGTCGCTCGCACGTCCTCATCGGCGACGTTGCCGAAGACGCCGCAGAAGAGAACGAGGCCGGCCGGGACCGCGTCCGCGAAGGCGTCGGTGCTCCCGGCGTCGGCCACCCGGACCCGTACCCGGTCGAGAGCGTGCTCCCGGGCGCACGACGACGCCATGGCCGCCAGCCGCTCGTCCCGCTCGACGAGCAGGACGTCGACCGACGCCACGTGGGGGTGGCCCGCGAGGACCTCGAGGACGTCGCGACCGTCACCGGCGCACGCGCTGACGACTCGCGGTGGCAGCCCTGAGCCCGGCAGGGCGTCGAGCCAGGCACTGACGTGGCGCTGCACCAGGCGGCGGCGCCGCGACAGCGACGAGACCGGGTCGGCGTACGGCCGGTGCCAGGCGACCCAGTCGGTTCGCTGCGGTTCTCCCATGCCGGGCGACGCTAGCGGCGCGGGCCGACGGGCCGACGGTCCGGCCCGCCGACCGGCCCTGACTGTGACGGCGGGTCGGGCCCGCCCCGCGTTCGGTGTAACGTCCGTGCCGCTGGGGTTCGGACGAGGAGGTCTGATGACGATCGTCGTGGGCTACGTGCCGCGGGCCGAGGGACGTGCCGCGCTGCGCCGCGCCGCCGAGGAGGCCCGGCTCCGGCGAGTTCGGCTGGTCGTCGTCAACTCTGCGCGCGGGGGCGCCGGGTACGACGAGGAGGACAACACCCAGCACGAGCAGGAACTCGCCGACGTGCGCGCCGCCCTCGACGTCGAGGGCATCGAGAACGAGGTGCGCCAGCTGGTCCGTGGCCTCGACCCCGCCGAGGACCTCATCGGCGTCGCGGCCGAGACCGGCGCCGACTTCATCGTCATCGGCCTGCGCCGCCGCACCCCGGTGGGCAAGCTCATCCTCGGGTCGAACGCCCAACGCATCCTGCTCGAGGCCCCGTGCCCCGTCCTCGCCGTCAAGGCCGACGAGGACGACTGACGCGGTGGCCGCGAACATCACCGGCGAGCCCGACGCCGACGCCCTGCTCGACCGCGACCCGTTCAGCCTCCTCGTCGGGATGCTCCTCGACCAGCAGTTCCCGATGGAACGCGCCTTCGCGGGCCCGGCCAAGATCGCCGAGCGGCTCGGCGTCGACCACCTCGACCCGGCCGCGGTCGCCGCCCACGATCCCGAGGCGTTCGCCGCGCTGTGCGCGACGCCGCCGGCCGTGCACCGCTACCCCGGCAGCATGGCCGCCCGGGTGCAGGCCCTCGCCGGGGTCGTCGTGGACCAGTACGCCGGCGACACCACCTCCCTCTGGGCGACCGCGGGCAGCGGGTCCGAGCTGCTGGCCCGGCTCAAGGCGCTCCCCGGTTTCGGCGACGCCAAGGCCAAGATCTTCGTCGCGCTGCTCGGCAAGCAGCGCGGGGTGCGGCCCGACGGCTGGGAGAAGGCCGCGGGCTCCTACGCCGACCCGGGTTCCTACCGGTCGGTGGCCGACGTCGTCGACCCGGCGAGCCTGCTCAAGGTCCGCGCCTTCAAGCAGGAGCAGAAGGCGGCCGCCAAGACCCGCTGACGGGCTTCCCAGCCGGCGGAGCCCCGCCGGCTGGTCGGTCGCTAGGGCCCGGGGCGGCCGGAGTCCTTGGGCGGTCGGGTGCAGGGTTCCTGGGGCTCACGGGGGCGGAGCTCCCCTGTGCGTCGACACTCTGGGTACACCGCGCCGTAACGCTCCGTGTGCCGTTAACCTCGGCGTCATCTGTACGTCCAGAGTAGGCCGACACATCGCGGAGGGGTCTGTGCACGACCCGTCGCTGGGTGCCACCTCCGCCGATGCCGACGACGTGGCCGGCCACGCGGGCGAGCTGCTCGCTCCCGCCGACACCGCGCTGCTGGAGACCCTCATCCTGCAGGCGCCGGTGGCCTTCGCCTTCTACGGCCCCGACATGCGCTACCGGCGGATCAACCGGATGCTGGCCGACATCAACGGCCTGCCGATGGCCGAGCACCTCGGTCGTCGGCCCAGCGAGCTGCTGGGTGCGCTGGGTGTCGCGGTCGAGGAGCGGCTGCGCGAGGTCTTCGACAGCGGGAGCGTCGTCACCGACGACGACTTCACCGCGCCGTCGCCCGCCACCGGCGAGCTGCGGCACTACCAGTCGCAGTGGTTCCCCGCCCGCGCGGAGGGCGAGGTCATCGGCGTCGCCGTGCTGGTCACCGACGTCACCGACCGGCGCCGCTCCGACGAGGCCCTGCGGCGGGGCGTCCTGCGCACCGAGCAGCTCCAGCGGGTCACCGCGGCGCTGGGCGGTGCCCTCACCGTCGCCGACGTACGACGCGTGGTGGCAGAGACGGCGCCGCCCGCGAGCGGGGCACAGCGGGCGGTGCTGGTGCTTCCGGGCGACCCGCAGCCACCGCGCGACGCGCCGGTCCGGGTCGAGGTCGAGCTGGTCATCGCGGGCGGGCTCACCGGTGTGCTGGTGCTGGACTTCGACTCCTCGGTGCCCGAGGGTGACGAGGCCTTCCTCGGCGCGCTCGCGGGTCAGTGCGCGATCGCGCTGGAGCGGTCCCGGCTCTACGAGCGCGAGCGGTCCACGGCCGTGACCCTGCAGCGCAGCCTGCTGCCGGACCGGTTGCCCGACGTCCCCGGCGTCGAGCTGGCAGCCAGCTTCCGGGCGGGTTCGGCCGAGGCCGAGGTGGGCGGCGACTGGTACGACGTCTTCTCGCTGCCCGACGGCCGGCTGGTGCTCGTCGTGGGCGACGTGATGGGCAAGGGGGTGCGGGCCGCGGCCGGCATGGGCCGGCTCCGGTCGGCGCTCCGGGCCCTGGCGCACGCCAACCCGCTGCCCGAGGCCGTGCTCACCGGCCTGGACCGGGTGTTCTCGGCGACCGAGGGGCCGGACCAGATCGCCACCCTCGTCTACCTGCTGGTCAACCCGGTGGCCAGGCGGGCTGCGGTGGGCGCCGCCGGCCACCTGCCGCTGCTGCTGCGCCGGTCGGGCGGGGTGCCCGAGCTGGTCGACGCCGGGTCGGGGTCGACACCGCTGGGCTGGCCCGAGCCACGCGTGCAGCGGACCCTCGAGCTCGGACCGGGCGACCTGCTGCTCGGGCTGACCGACGGGCTGGTCGAGCGCCGCGGCCGCCACCTGGACGAGGGGCTGGCCGACCTGCTGACGGTGGTCGGGACCGCCGAGGAGCCGTTGGCCGCGCTGGTCGACCGGGTGGCCGCCGACCTGCTGCCCGACTCGCCGGGACGCGACGACGCCACGGTGCTGGCGGTCCGGTTCGCCCGCTGACACCACAGGTGCGCGGCTGCCGCGACGCGCCCGGATCTGCGCGAGGGACCGGCCGCGTGTCACAATGTTGCGTTGCGTCGCCACGCCAGCCCGGTCCCGGCGGCGCAGCCCATAGACCAGCCATCCCATCCACCTGGTGCATGCCCTGCTGCTGCGTGCTCGGGCCTGACGAGAGGTAGTACGTGTCGGACTCGGTTCGCCCACTCCCGCCGGAGTTCCTCGATCCTGCCCTGCAGGATCTGCTCGAGAAGGCAAAGGACCGTGGGTACGTCACCGCACGTGACGTCCGGACCGTCTTCGCGGGGGCTGGCATCCGACCGGCCCGGATGAAGACGCTGCTCCGCAGCCTCAGCGACGAAGGAGTGAACGTGATGGTCGAGGCCGACGGTTCGGCTGCGACGCACAAGAGGGCGGTCGCCGCGGCCACCGCCGCAAAGCGCGCCACCACCACGAAGACCGTGGCCCCGGCCAAGAAGGCCGCGGCGAAGAAGGCCCCGGACAAGGCCGTGAAGGCCGCCGAGAAGGCGCCTGCCGCGGGGCCGGCTAAGGCTGCTGCCTCCAAGAAGTCCGCGACGCCGGCGGCCGCGGCCAAGAAGGCCGCCGCTCCCGAGGCGAAGACCGCCGACACGAAGGCCACCGGCCCGGCTGCGACCAAGAAGGCCGCCGCCGACGCGGCCAAGGGCGCACCCGTCGAGGGCGAGGCGGCCAGGGGCTCGACCGAGGAGCCCACCGACGCGCCCGAGGGCGAGGAGGGCGAGTCCTTCACCCTGTCCGACGAGGACGAGGAGGACGCGCCCGCGCAGCAGGTGGCCACCGCCGGCGCCACCGCCGACCCGGTCAAGGACTACCTCAAGCAGATCGGCAAGGTCGCCCTGCTCAACGCCGAGCAGGAGGTCGAGCTGGCGAAGCGGATCGAGGCCGGCCTGTTCGCCGAGGAGAAGATCAACTCCACGGAGAAGTTCGCTCCGAAGATGAAGAAGGAGCTGGACTGGATCGCCGAGGACGGGCGCCGGGCCAAGAACCACCTGCTCGAGGCCAACCTCCGCCTGGTCGTCTCGCTGGCCAAGCGCTACACCGGCCGCGGCATGCTCTTCCTGGACCTGATCCAGGAGGGCAACCTGGGCCTGATCCGGGCCGTCGAGAAGTTCGACTACACCAAGGGCTACAAGTTCTCGACGTACGCCACCTGGTGGATCCGGCAGGCCATCACCCGCGCCATGGCTGACCAGGCCCGCACCATCCGCATCCCGGTGCACATGGTCGAGGTCATCAACAAGCTGGCCCGCGTCCAGCGCCAGATGCTGCAGGACTTGGGCCGCGAACCCACCCCGGAGGAGCTCGCCAAGGAGCTCGACATGACCCCGGAGAAGGTCGTCGAGGTCCAGAAGTACGGCCGTGAGCCGATCTCCCTGCACACGCCCCTCGGCGAGGACGGCGACAGCGAGTTCGGCGATCTCATCGAGGACTCCGAGGCCGTGGTCCCGGCCGATGCCGTGTCCTTCACGCTGCTCCAGGAGCAGCTGCACTCGGTCCTGGACACCCTCTCCGAGCGCGAGGCCGGTGTCGTGTCGATGCGCTTCGGCCTGACCGACGGGCAGCCCAAGACGCTGGACGAGATCGGCAAGGTCTACGGCGTCACCCGCGAGCGGATCCGCCAAATCGAGTCGAAGACCATGTCGAAGCTCCGCCACCCGTCACGCTCGCAGGTCCTGCGCGACTACCTGGATTGAGGTCCGCCCCGCGACACGCCCGAATGTGCCTCTGACCAACTCAAGGCATCGCTGACCGCCTGCAGGGGACCCGACCTGCGGGTCCGCCGGGACGACGCGATCCTCTGGCTGATGCTCGAGACCGGCGCCCGGGCAGGCGAGGTCGTGGCCCCGCTGCTGGCCGACGTCGATCTGGCCGGCGGCACGGTGCTGATCCGCCGCGGCAAGGGCGGCGAGGACCGCACCGCCCCCATCGGTCCGCACGCGGGACGCGCCTTGGACCGGTACCTCCGAGCCCGCCGCGGCCACCGGCTTGTCGACACCACGGCGCTCTGGCTCGGCGACCGCGGCAAGGAGTTCAGCTACGACGGCCTGCACGCCGCCCTGAAGACATGCGCCGGCGTAGCCGGCTTCCATCCCGCACCTGCTCCGGCACACAGCCGCCCACCGTTGGCTCACAGCCGGCGGCTCCGAACGTGGCCCGATGGGCGGTAGCCGGCTGGACCAGGCCCGACATGCTGCTGCGCTACACCCGGGCCTAGGCCTCCCAGCGCGCCGCGGAGGAGGCCCAACGCCTCAGCCTCGGCGACCTGTGAGCAGTGGCTTGCCGGATCGCAGTGTCCTGCTGCTCTGCGGCCGGTGCGGCAACTCCGTCGGCCGTCACCGGACCGAAGCTGTTCGAGTACGTCGACGCGGCTGGTCGATCACTATCACCCCGCCACAGGGGGAGGATCTTGGCTCGCTCGAGGGGTAGCAGACCTTGATCGGGGCACGCCTGCGGCGGCTGAGTGATGAGGCCGTGCGGCATTCAGCGCCAGGAGAGTCCGAGGTAGATCTCGTCGTCGCCACGCTGCAGCTCGACGAAACCGAGACGTGCGTAGAACCGCTGCGCACCGGTGTTCGCGGCGGCCACTCCCAGGTGCACCCCGGGCGAGCCTGCGGAGCGCAGCCGCACGAACAACTCCTGCATCATGCGCTCGCCGAGCCCCTCGCCGCGGAGGTGCTCGAGAAGGTCGATGTGCAGGTGCGACGGGAATCCGGGGAGCACAGGGCGCCGGCGCAGCGCGGAGTCGTGTACGAGCGCGAGCAGCCCGTCCTCCGCGGCGAGCGGACCGGGTCCCGGAATCGGGTAGGTGTCGCACAGGGCGGGCCACCACTCGTCCTCGAGCGTCGCCTCGAAACGCTCGGTGTCGAGGACGGCGAGGGCGTAGCCCGCCGCGCGCACGCCGTCGTCGGCCGTGAGTGCGAGCTCGGGTGCGAAGCGCAGGTAAGGCCCGACGAAGATGTCGCCGAGCAGGCGCGGGCGACTCATCCAGCCGGAGGCGTCCCTGCCCTCGTCGCCGGTGCGCAGGCACACGTCGTAGAGGTTGTCGATGTCCGACGGGAGGGCGTCTCGGACGGTGGTCACGACATGCCTCCACGCTCGGCCGGATCGGTCCAGCGACCGCTCGCTCGACATTAAAGCCGACGGTGCTGGTGCCGGTCGTGCGCGGTTCGACAGACTGCACCCCACCACACCGCGTCGAAGGGCAGCACCGTGAGCAGCACGGGTCGTACGTATCTCGAAGAGGTGATCGCGCTTCTCACCGCGGTGCGCGACGAGCAGTGGTCGGCGCTCGAGCAGGCGGCTGAGCTCGTGGCAGGAGCGGTGGTGACCGGCGGACTCGTCCACGTGTTCGGCACGGGTCACTCGCACCTGCTGGCGGAAGAACTGTTCTACCGCGCAGGTGGGTTGGCGCAGGTGAACCCGATCCTGGTTGACGCGCTGATGCTCCACGCCGGTGCCGCGCGCGGCACGCGTCTCGAACCGCTCTCCGGGCTGGGCGAGGCGATCCTCGACGACGAGCCGATCGGACCTAACGACGTGCTCGTCGTCATCTCGAACTCCGGCGGTAACGCGGCCTGCGTGGAGATGGCCCGGGCTGCGATCGCCCGCGGCATCCCCACCATCGCGCTCACCAGCCTGCAGCACGCGACCGCGGCGGCCGCCCGGAGCGGGTCCGGCCCGCGGCTGCACGACATCGCCGACGTCGTGCTGGACAACCGGGGTCGCCCAGGCGACGCCTGTGCCGACCTCGAGGGGCTCGACGTCGCGGTCGGGCCGACGTCGACGGCCGTCGGCGCCGCCATCCTCAACGCCGTGGTGGTCGAAGCGGTGCGCCTGGTGCTCGAGCGGGGCGGATCGCCGGACGTGTTCGCCAGCAGCAACGTCACGGGCGGTGATGACGTCAACGCCGATCTCATCGCGCGGTACTCGTCCCGGGTGCGCTCGCTGTGACCGCCCCCGTCATCGAGCACCGTCTCTCCGACGACCCCCGCTTCGACGTGGTCGGCACGCCACCCCGTGTCACCGACGAGCGCTACGTGCTGGAGATCCGCACGGATCCCGACGTCGTCACGGTCGTGCACAGCAGCGAGCGCGGGCGGCAACGGGGTACAGCGCACGCACGCCGCCTCGTCGGTGAAGGCCCTCTCGTCGCAGGAGTCCTCGACGAGCACCCGCGGTTCGCCGTGCGCGGGATCATCGAGGGCTTCTACGGCCGGCCGTGGACCCACGAGCAACGCCTCGACATGGTGCGCTTCCTCGGGGCGCACCGGATGAACACCTTCGTGTACTCGCCGAAGGACGACGTCTTCACCCGCCGCCGCTGGCGCGACGACCTGCCCCCGCCCGAGCGCGCGGCGCTCGCCGAGCTCGTGGAGGTCGCACGCGACCTATCGATCGAGGTGTCCTACGGCCTCTCACCCGGGCTCTCGATCCGTTACGGCGACCCGGCCGAGGTCGACCGTCTGCTCGCCCGCTTCGCCCAGGTGGCGGCGCTCGGCGTGCGCTCGTTCTGGTTGCTGCTCGACGACATACCGACGACCCTGCAGTACCCGTCGGATCGCGACACGTTTCCCGATCTCGTCGCGGCGCACGTGCACGTCGTCGCCGAGGTGCGTCGCCGCCTCGACGAGTTGGACCCGCGGCTGCACCTGGCGGTCTGTCCCACGACCTACCACGGCCGCGGCGACGAGCCGACGCTCGCGGCGATGGGCGCGGGGACCGACCCGCGCGTCGACCTGACGTGGACCGGGCGGGAGATCTGCTCACCTGAGCTCGACCTCGCTGACGCCGCACTGTTCCTGCGCACGACGTCGCGCCCGGTCCTCTACTGGGACAACTACCCGGTCAATGACGTGGCCATGACCGCGGAGCTGCACGTGGGTGCCTACCGCGGTCGCGACCCGCACCTCTACCGCTTCAGTCGGGGCATCATTGCGAACCCTATGGATCGTCCGGAGAGCTCGAAGATTGCGCTCGCGACGATCGCCGACTATCTCTGGGACCCCGTCGGCTACGACTCGGACCTCAGCTGGGAGAAGGCGATCCGCGAGGTTGCCGGCGAGGAGGACGCCGCCGCGTTCCGGCTCTTCGCCGACAACGTGCGCACGTCGTGCCTGGAGGAATCGGACTCGCCGATGCTCGCAGACGCGCTCGCACGGCTGGAGTTCGAGGAGGAGTTCGGCGACCCGGCGGCGGGTCGCGAACTGCTGGCGGCGCTGGCCGACGCATACGTCGGCGCGGCCGACCGCCTGCTCGGTCCGGACGTGGTGAACCCTGTCCTCGCCGCCGAGGTGCGCCCTTGGGTGGCGGCATTCGGACGCGGTGCGCGGCAGCTGCGCAGCGTGGTCGACGGTTGCGTCGAGGTCGCCGAGGAGCACGGCGCCGAGGAGCCTCCGACGGTGTTCGGCGACGTCCTCGACATGTTCGTGCGATCGACGTCCGGATGGATTGACAGCCGACAGGCCAACGCCTAGGTTGACGCGAAAATAAGGTCAACTAACTTAAGGGGCGGCCGGGTGGCGCCAACCGCGGGTCGCAGCTCGGTTCCGCCGCCCGAGCCCGCCCGCCCGGCCCTGCTGCGCTCGCTCAACGACGCAACCGCGCTGCGACTCCTGCTGGCGCACGGTGCTCTCAGCCGCGTCGACATGGTGCGGCTCACCGGAATCTCCAAGCCCACGGCGTCCCAGCTGCTCGCGCGGCTCGAGGGGGCCGGGCTCGTCCGCGCGGTGGGCAGGTCCACCGGTGGCCCGGGCCGTTCGGCCGTCCTGTTCGAGCTCGATCCCGCGTCCGGCCACGCCGCTGCGCTCGACGTGACCCCGCACCGAATCCACGCGCAGGTGGCCGACATCACCGGGAAGATCGTCGGCGAGCACGTGCTGCGACGACCGCCGCGCACGGCGGGCAGCGGGCCGGCCAACGCGCTCCTCGCGCTCTACCCTGCGCTCGCCGAGGCGAGGCTGCATCGCCGACGGTTGAGCAGCATCGTCATCGCGGCAACCGGGTCCTACGACGTCGTCGGGGACCGGTTGCGCTATGCCCGCGACCTGCCGGGCTGGAGCGACGAACGACTGGTGACCACGCTCCAGCGTGCGACCAGGGTCCCGGTCTTCATCGAGAACGACGTGAACCTCGCTGCCGTCGCGGAGCGGCGAGTCGGTGCAGCGCAGGAGATCTCGGACTTCTTCCTTTTCTGGGTGGGGGACGGTATCGGCGGCGCGCTGCTGCTGGATGACCGGCTCCGTCGCGGTGCCACCGGAGGCGCGGGCGAGATCGCCTTCCTACAGCCGTCCGGGGCAGAGACGGTGCACCGCCCTCAGCGAAGCGGTGCGGGCGCGATGGAGCTCTGGGCCGGCGGTGCCGCGCTCGCCGACCTCGCCAGGGAGAACGGGCTGCACGGCAGGGAGGCCGTCGCGCTCGTGACGGCGGCGGTCGCCGCCGGTGACGACGGAGCAGGCTTCCTCGACGGGCTGGCCCGGCGCTACGCCCAGGGCCTCTCCTCGGTGATCGCCGTCCTCGACCCCGGGGCCATCGTCCTGGCCGGCCCGGTCCTTGCCGCCGGCGGCGAGCCGCTGCGTGCCCTGATCGGTCACCACCTCAGCACGATGGCAATCACGAGCCCGCCCTTCATTCGCGGCACCGTCAGCGGCAACCCGGTGCTCGTGGGTGCGATGTGTACCGCCCTCGACCACGCGCGCGCCGCCGTGTTCGGTGCGGCATGAAGGTGACCGTGGTGGGCGGCGGCTCCACCTACACCCCCGAGCTGGCCGACGGTATCGGTCGCCTCGGCCACCTTCTGCCGGTGACCGAGCTGGTCCTCATGGACCCGGACCTGGGTCGACTCGAGGCCGTCGGTGGCGTCTGCCGCCGCATCCTGGCCGCGCACGGCAGCTCCACTGTTGTCCGCGCCACCGACGACCTCGCGGACGCTGCGGCGGGAGCGACCGCCGTGCTCCTGCAGATCCGCGTCGGCGGCCAGGGCGCGCGCGACCGTGACGAGACCTGGCCGATGAGCTGTGGGTGCGTCGGCCAGGAGACGACGGGAGCCGGCGGGCTCGCGAAGGCCCTGCGCACGGTCCCCGTGGTCACGGCGATCGCGGAGCGCGTGCGGACGGTGGCTCCCGACGCCTGGCTCGTCAACTTCACCAACCCGGTCGGCATCGTCACCCGCGCGCTTCTCGACGACGGCCACCGCGTCATCGGGTTGTGCAACGTCGCCATAGGCCTCCAGCGGCTGCTCGCGGCTCAGCTCGGGGTGGAACCAGCGCGCGTTGAGCTCGCACACGTCGGGCTCAACCACCTCTCGTGGGAGCTCGACGTCGCGCTGCTGTCCGCAGACGGAACCGCGCGCGTCTCGGTGCTCGACCGGGTCATCGCCGAATTCGGACCGGTACTTGAGGAGGAGCTCGGGCTGCCGTGGGACCTGGTCCGTGAGCTCGGCGTGCTGCCGTCGTACTACCTGCGCTACTTCTACGAGCACGACAACGTGGTGCGCGAGAACCGTGGCCGCCCGACCCGGGCGCACGAGGTCTCGCTGCTGGAGGCTCGGCTGCTGGATCTGTACGCCGACCCGGAGCTTCACCACAAGCCCGCACTGCTCGCGGAGCGCGGTGGTGCCTACTACTCCGAGGCGGCGGTGGACCTGCTGGCGGGTCTGCTGGGGAGTGATGGCGCGACGCGTTCGCAGGTCGTCAACGGGCGCAACGGCGGCACCCTGCCGTTCCTTCCCGACGACGCGGTGATCGAGACGCTGGTCGAGGTGTCGACGTCCGGCGCGGTCCCGCTCCCCGTCCCGGAAGTACCACCCCTCTACTCCGGGCTGATCGCGCATGTGAGCGCCTACGAGGCGCTCGCGCTCGACGCGGCCCGCCACGGTGGCCGGCACCGCGTCTTCACCGCGCTGCTCGCCCACCCGCTCGTCGGCCAGGCGGACGAAGCCCGGTTGCTCACGGACCTCCTGCTCGAGAACAACCGCCCGTGGCTTCCCTGGGCGGACTCGTCATGATGGGTGATGCCGCAGTGCTGGCAATCGATGGGGGCAACAGCAAGACCGACCTCGTGGTGCTCGGGACCGACGGCCAGGTCCTCGCCAGCTGTCGCGCAGGACCGTTCCATCCGCACCTCGTCGGCGCCGAGGCGGCGGTCGAGTCGCTGGCAGCGGGCATCGATGCCGTGCTGCAGGACGCCGGTCCGCCGCGGGTGCTCGAGGTGAGCGCCTACATGGCCAACGCCGACCTTCCCGAGGAGACCCAAGCCATCGAGACCGCGTTCTCACGTCACGGTTGGGGCGAGCACGTCACGGTCGAGAACGACACCATGGCGGTGCTGCGGACCGGGACCGACCGGGGGTTCGGCGTGGCCGTCGTGTGCGGCGCCGGCATCAACTGCGTCGGGGTCGGTCTCGACGGCCGGCACGTGCGTTTCCCCGCTCTCGGCCGGATCACGGGGGACTGGGGCGGCGGGCTCGGCCTCGCTGAGGAGGCGATGTGGTGGGCGGTCCGCGCCGAGGACGGCCGTGGGCAAGCGACCGCGCTCGCAGCGCGCGTCGCGGCGCACTTCGACCGCGTGAGCGCGACGAACGTCGCCGAGATGTTCCACCTGAGGCGACTGGACCCGGTGCGGCTCAACGAGATCGTCACCCTGCTGTTCGACGTAGCTGCCGAGGGGGACGAGATCGCCGCGTGGATCGTGCGGCAGCAGGCCGATGAGATCGTCGCGCTGGTGATGTCGACGCTGCGACGTCTGGGCCTCGTCGCGGCCGACGTCGACATCGTGCTCGGTGGCGGAATCCTCGCCTCCGAGGACCCGCTGCTCATGGTGCCGATCACCGACGCGTTGCGCGCTGCCGCACCGCACGCCCACCTGCTTCTCCTCCGCGACCCGCCCGTGGTGGGTGCCGCGCTGATGGGTCTCGAACGGGCCTGGGAACGGCACCCGGAGCTCTCGCCGACCGATCCGTCCACCGCGCTGGACTGGGCGCGGCTCAGTATCCGTGACGCCCGCAGCCACGAGCGTTCCGCCGCTGTCGCAGCGGCGGCGGCTAGGGGCTCACAGTGATGACATCGCAGGATCCGCTCCGGTTCGGCCTCGTCGGCACGGGCTACTGGGCGCGTGAGACTCACGCGGCCGGCATCGCCGACGCAGAACGCGCCTCGCTCGTGGCGGTGTGGGGGCGTGACGCGTCGGCAGCTGGGGAGCTGGCCGCCCGCCACGACGCCGTAGCCTGCTCCGACTACGACGAGCTCCTCACCCACGTGGACGCCGTGTCGTTCGCGGTGCCGCCGCACGTGCAGGCGCCGTTGGCGGTGCGCGCAGCCGAGGCCGGCAAGCACCTCCTGCTCGAGAAGCCCATCGCGCTCGACGGGACCGACGGCGACAGGCTGGTCGCCGCGGTCGCTGAGAGCGGGGTGGCCGCGCTGGTGTTCTTCACCCATCTGTTCTCCCCACCGGTCCTGGAGTGGTTCGACGACGTCACCGACGGATCGTGGCTCGGCGGCGGGGCGCTGTGGCTCGGCTCGGCGCTGACCGACGACAACCCGTTCAACACCCCGTGGCGACACGAGTACGGCGGTCTCTGGGACGTGGGACCGCACGCGTTGGTTGACCTCATGCGTACCCTCGGACCGGTGGTGCGCCTGGTGGCGGAGCCCGGTGGGACGCACACGACGCACCTCGTGATCCATCACGAGAGCGGGGCGACCAGCACGGCGACCCTGACACTCTCGGCGCCGGACCCGGCGGACGGCTTCACGTTCATGCTGTGGGGGCCGCGCGGTCGCGCACACCTGCCCGTCGACGACGTGGACTCACGCGCAGCGCTGACCGTGGCGGTGCAGGAGCTCGTCCGGCTTGTGGCCGTCGGCGAGAGGGCCCACCCCTCCGACCTGGCGACAGGACGAACAGTGCTCCGGCTGCTGACGGATGCGCAGCACCAGATCGACATCAAGGAGTCGTCGTGAGGTCGCTGGACGTCATGTTCCCCGAGGCTCGGTCCGTCGCTCTGGTCGATTCCGACGTCCCCGAGCCGGGGGAGGGCGAGGTGCGATGCCGGGCTCGCACGTCGCTCGTCAGCACGGGGACGGAGAGTTTTTGCCTCGACGGGGTCTTCGACCCCGACACGTTCTGGGAGGAGTGGGTCGAGTATCCGTTCGCTCCTGGCTACAGCATGACGTCCGACGTCGTCGACGTCGGTCCCGGCGTGACGCAGGTGTCCGTCGGTGACCGCGTCGCGACCAGCACCCCACACAGCAGCGTGTTCCTGGTCCAGGCCGCGGAATGCCTCCTCGTGCCCGACGGCGTGAGCGATGACCAGGCATGCTGGACGTCGCTCGCCTGCACGACCCAGCTCGGGATTCGTCGAGCCGCGCTCGAACTTGGTGAGAGCGTGGCCGTCGTGGGTCTCGGCGCGCTCGGGCAGCTCGTCGTGCGCTACCTGGCGATCAGTGGCGCACGTCGGATCGTGGCCATCGACACGACCCGGTCAAGGCTCGATCTAGCTGTCGCCGGCGGTGCGACCCACACGATCGAGGCCGATGCCGCGACCGCGCTCGACGTCGTCCGTGAACTCACCGACGGCCGGTTGCTCGACGTGGCGTTCGACATCACCGGTCATCCAGCCGTACTTGCTCCCACGACCAGGCTGGTGCGCCCGCTCGGGAGAATTGTTCTCCTCGGCGACACCCCCACTCCCAGCCGCCAGGTGCTCGGACCTCGGATTGTCGCGGACTCGGTGTCGGTGCTCGGCGTGCACGCGTCGTCGGCCCCCGAGGTCGCGACGCGGCGCGACCCGTGGTCCGGGGCGGCCATGGCTGACCTGTTCTTCCATCTCGTCGAGTCGGGGCGCATGGACGTCGACGCGCTCACGACGCACCGCTTCACCCCCGACCGCGCCGCTGACGTGTACGACGCACTGCAGCGCGACAGGTCCGGCTTCCTCGGCGTGTTCCTTGACTGGGACCAGGTCTCGGCGTGACCGCGTCAGCTGTCCTGCGCTGGGGCGTCCTCGGCACGGCGGGGATCAACCATGACGTCGTCCCGGCCATCAGGGCTGCTGATGGCTGCGAGGTCGTGGCCATCGCCAGCCGCACGCCGGAGCGCGCGCGGCTGGAGGCCGACGCGCTCGGACTACCGCGCTCGTACGGGTCCTACGAGGCGCTGCTCGCCGACCCTGAGATCGACGCGATCTACCTCTCGCTGCCCAACTTCCTTCACCTCGAGTGGGTTCTCGCGGCTGTCGCAGCCGGCAAGCACGTGTTGTGCGAGAAGCCGATGGCGATCACAGCGCGCGACGCGCAGCAGATGGTCGACGCCGCCCGGTTCGCCGGCGTTCTGCTCGCCGAGGCGTTCATGTACGAGCACCACCCGCGCTACGACCGACTGCACGCGATCGTGGCCGCAGGTGAGATCGGCGACGTGCGCAGCATCAGCGGGACGTTCACGTTCGACGCCAGTGAGGAGATGGGGCTGAGCGCGTTCGCGGGGCACCCTGGAAGCGGCGCGGTGTACGACGTCGGTTGCTACGTCGTCCACGCGGCCCGTCGACTGCTGAGGACCGAGCCGCAGGCGGTCACGGCGTCCGCTCAGGTCTCCATACCCCATGGGGACATCGACATGATGACGAGCGCGCTCGTCGAGTTCCCGGGTGACGTGTCGCTCCTGCTGCAGTGCGGCATGTGGGCGGCCGACGAGGACTCGCTCCGCATCCTGGGCTCGACCGGGCGGATCGAGGTGCCAAGCGCCTTCTTCTGCGCGGCGGGGAGTGGGGGCTTCGTCGTGCACACACGATCGGGTGCGCGGACCGAGACGGTGGCGGACGTGACTCACTACGCCATGCAGGCGCAACAGTTCGCCGCCGGCGTGCTCCAGGGGGCGACGCTGCGCTATCCCGACGACGACCCGGTCCGGGGGGCAGCCGTATTGGATTCGCTCACCCGGTCGTGGCAGACCCGCGAGCGCGTGCTGGTCGACCCCGGCAGCGGAGGTGCGAGATGACATCTCGGTTACGGGGCTCAGATGCGGCTCGCCGAGCATTGACAGTGGCATCGACGGACGATGTACTCGCCATGGACAAGAGTAAAGTCAACTAACCATTCACGTCGTCGGTCCTGGTTGTCGTCCGACAGTGAGCTGAAAGAGGCGGACCATGCGGAGAGTGCGATCCTTCAATCGGTTGACGGGCGTCGTTGCCGTCGCCGTGGCGAGCCTGGCGTTGACGGCCTGCACGGGTAGCGGCAGCGGGACCCCGTCGGGCTCGACGAGCAGCGGTCCGTTCGCGATCCGCGTGGCGATGGGCTCCACGGGTGAGGTCGTCGACGGCGTCTTCACCAAGCTCAAGGCGGCGTACGAGGCGAAGTACCCGGGTCGCACGGTTGAAATCGTGATCCAGGAGAACGATACCTACGAAACCATCGGACTCAACACTCTGCTCACCTCGCGCAACGCGCCGGACGTCTACTTCGAGCGCCCCGGGACCCGCCTGTCTACCAGGTTTGATGACGGATACGCCGCGGACATCACGGACGCGGTCAACGGACCCGGCTTCGCCGGTCGCTTCGACTCTGCGGCGTACTCTGGCATGCAGATCGGTGGGAAGACCTACATGGTCCCGTGGAGCGGCGACGTCACCAACGTCTTCTGGTACAACAAGGCGATCTTCGCGGACAATGGCCTCACGTCGCCCACCACCTGGGACGAGTTTCTCGCGCTGTGCTCCAAGCTAAAGGCAGCGGGGATCACGCCGCTCGTCGACGGTAACAAGGACAAGTGGCCGGTCGGCAGCATCGCATCCCACCTCGCCGAGCGCGCGCTCGGCAATGACACCTACGTCGCCACCATCAAGGGCGATCAGCCGATGAACTCGGCCGGCATGGTCGCGGCGTTCGACGACCTCAAGACGCTTGCGGACAACGACTACATCAACAAGAGCGTCGCCGCCCTTCCTGACGACCAGGCGACCACGCAGTTCCTGTTGGGCAAGGCCGCGATGCTCGGCATCGGCAGCTGGCTGGTGAGCGACCAGATCAGCCAGGCGCCGAAGCTGCAGATCGGCTACTTCAACCTGCCGACCGTCCCGGGCTCCGGCGACCAGAACAGCGTCCTTGGGGTCTCGACCGGCTTCGTGGTCAACGCCAAGAGCGAGCACGTCAGCGCCGGCACGGACTTTCTGGCCCTGATGAGCGCTCCCGAAGCGTCCAAGCTCTTCGCCGAGGCGGGTCTCACTCCGATGACGGTGGACCCGTTCGCCGGCGTCACGGCCGACCCGAACACCGTGAGCCTGGCGAATCTGCTCAGCTCGGCCCCGACCAAGGTGACGCCTGCTGACAACATCGACGTCAAGCGCGCCGACGAGTTTTACGGCGCCGCGGCCGCGGTGATCGGCGGGCTCAAGTCCCCGCAGGAGGCACTCGACGCGGCGCAGAAGAGGGTCGAGGCGCTCCCGGAGAGCTGACGTCCCGAATGTGCATGGACCTTCAGGGTCTGGTTCGGTGTGACACCGCCGGACCGACCCTGAGCATCGAGTTCCTGGAAGTGCGGTGAAGCCAAGCAGCCGATGGACGCCGTACTTGCTCGTCGGGCCGGCCGTCCTCTTTTTCGCATTCGTGGTCGGGCTGCCGTTGCTCGGCACGATCGCGATGAGCTTCACGAGATGGTCGGGCACCAACCGCATGCGGTTCATCGGGATCGAAAACTTCAACCGGGCGATCCACGACACCGTCTATCAGCGGGCATACCTCAACACTCTTGTCTACATCGCCGCGACCCTGGTCCTCGAGGTCGCGGTCGGGTTCGCCCTCGCCGGGCTCGTCTCGATCCAGGGCAAGCGCACCCTGTGGTACCGCATCACCTTCTTCATCCCGGTCATGCTGCCTATGGTGGTCATCGCCGTGCTCTGGTCGTTCATCTACAGCGACGACGGTGGGCTCATCAACTCGTTCCTCACCGGCATCGGCCGCAGCGACCTGCGCCGGGTGTGGCTCGGCGATCCGGGGACGGCGCTGCTGGCCATCAGCGTGGTGTCGGGCTGGATCTACGCCGGGTTCTACATGGCCATCTTCTACGCCGGGCTCCAGCGGGTGCCGAAGGCCTTGCTCGAGGCAGCCCGCCTCGACGGCGCGTCCGAGTGGGACCTGTTCTTCAGGATCAAGGCACCGCTGGTGCGCGGAATGACCGAGGTCTCGGTATTGCTCTGCATCACCGGCGCCTTCCAGAGCTTCGACCTGTTCTTCGTCATGACCAAAGGCGGTCCCGACCACACGACGGAGATCATCACCACCTATCTCGTGTCGACCGTGTTCATCGACCACGAGGTCGGCTACGGCGCTGCGTTGTCGGTCATCATGACGGTCGTCGTCGTGGGTCTCGGGCTGATCTACGCCAAGTTCCGACGCGAAGGGGATGTCGGCCTTGAGTACTGACGCCACCATCGACCGTGATACGCGCGTTCCAGCGTCGCGCAGAGTGCGGCGCAGTAGTCGTTCGACCACGTCGAGCGTGCTCTTCTACACGGTCATGACCGCCATCTCGTTGGTCTACCTCATCCCGCTCGTGTGGATGGTGCTGTCCGCGTTCAAGACCCAGGGCCAGATCTTCGACTCGCCATGGTCGCTGCCGACGTCGTTCGACTTCTCGATCATCGGCGAGGCGTGGCGGCGCGGCGGCCTCGGGACCTACGTCGTGAACAGCATCTTCGTCACGACGATCTCCGTCGTCGCCATCCTGCTGTTCGGCTCGATGGCGGCATTCGCGTTGAGCCGGTTGAAGTTCCGCCTGCGCGGCTTCTTCCTCGTGTTCCTGGCGCTCGGACTTCTCCTGCCCGTCCAGGCCTACTTCGTGGCGCAGAGCACCCTGCTCGATCGGCTGCGGATCAACGACACCCGCTGGGCGTTGATCGTGCCCTATATCGGGCTCGGGCTCTCACTCGCCGTGTACCTGCTCAAGGCCTACCTCGACTCGCTCCCCAAGGAGCTATTCGAGTGCGCGCGCATGGACGGGTGCGGCGACGTCCGCATGTACTTCGCGCTCGTGTTCCCGCTCATCAAGCCGGGACTCGCCACGGTGGCGGTGTTCTCGATCCTGAGCGCCTGGAACGAGTTCCTGCTCGCGACTTTGTACATCCAGAGCGACGAGTTCAAGACCATCCCGGTTGGACTGCTGGCCTTCACCGGCAAGTACTCGACGGACTACCCCCTGCTGTTCGCCGCGCTCTCGATCGTCACCATCCCGATGGTCGCGATCTACGTCATCTTCCATCGCCAGGTGATCAACGGGATCACCGAAGGCACGCTGCGCTGACCGGTCCGTCAGGGGGAGCCGTGGGCTCACGATCGGCGTCGACGTGAGCGGCTGAAGATCTCGGCAGGGGTCGTCGACGAGCTGGGCCGGGTCGTGCGGTCGGTGCGGTGCCCGGCACCCCCGGAGTCGGCGTCGTGCAGCCGCGGCACTTCGCGCTGCGCCGGTCCTCCCGGTGGCTGACCGAGGGGGACGAGCTGGGGTGACCTTCAGAGGATCGTCTGGAGAGTGATCTCGGGCAATTCCTGGAGTCGACTGAGAGAGGCAACCAGGCGGGCAACCGGGGGCTGTCCGCCTTGGTCGAGACGTTCGTCTCCGGACACGGACCACCAGTCCCGGGCGAGGGCTTGGCCAAGACACCGGTGGGTATGCCAAGGGGTGTACGTGCTTCTGGCCCAGGAGGTTGTTCGTGAGGATCGGCTCCGTCCTGTTGGTGATCTGGCTGCTGATCGGGGTCGTGGCGGCAGCTCAGCGGGACTACTTCTCGGGCTCGGATACCAACTGCGCCAAGACGGGCAGGATCGTGCTGACCGTGGTTGCCGGGCCGCTGAACTACGTCGGCGTCAACCCGAAGATCAAGTGCAGCGTCCCTCAGCCCTCAAAGTAGCTGCACCTAGAAGTGGCTGCCTGGTTGACCAGGCCCGCTGTGGGCACGCACGACGGGTCAGCCCCCGGCATTGCGCAACATGAAATCTCGCTCAGCATCCCGACCCATCGTGGGGTCTGGAACGGGACCGACCGCCTGGGTCGTGGCCATGTCCTCGACCCGGATCTGCTCAGGCAGCCTGCGGTATGGGTCGGCTGGCTTGCCCTCGTCCGCGTCGGTCGCTCGTGTCAATTTGCGCATGTAAGCACCTCATCTGCGGATCCAGCACGGCTCACGAGCATGCCGCCCCGATCGCTCCCGATGTTGGTCGAGCCTACCGGTCGAGCGAGCCTCGGGTCGGCGGGACGTCCGCGGCGTGCTCCTTCCTGCAGCGCCGCCAGGGGACGATCTGCCGCACCGCCTCATGGGTGGAGCTCAGCGCCACCGACAACGCCGTCGTTCACGGGATCAGCGACGTGCTGATGCCCCGGCTCTGACCCGCATCAGGCGGTGATGTCCTTCGTCTGCAGCCGGGCCCAGGCCGCGGGCAGGAAGACGGCGATGTAGACCAGCTGGGTCAGCAGCCCGGTCTGCAGCCCGTGCCAGTGGACCGGTGAGCGCAGCAGGTCGCCGAACGCCAGCCAGGGGTGCGAGAACAGGTACGGGTGCATCCAGCTGATCTGCGGGATGGCGTCGGCGATCTGGCTGACGATCGCGAGGACCGCAGTGGCAGCCATCGCACCGATGGGCACCTCGGTCAGCGTCGACACGAACATCCCGACCGCGCACAGCCCGGCCAGCATCACCGTCACGTACAGCACCACGAGCAGCGCGCGCCCGAGCGCCTGACCGTAGGGGACGGTGGTTCCGGAGAGCAGCGTCACGGCGCCGTGCGGGAACAGCAGGAGCCCGACGAGCACGCCCACGACCGCCACAGCGGTGGTGCACAGCATCGCGAAGACCACGCACCCGGCGTACTTCACCAGCAGCAGTCGGGTCCGCGAGACGGGGACGACCAACAGGTTCCGCAGGGTGCCGATGTTGGCCTCGCCGGCGATGGCCTCGCCGGACGCGACCGACACCGCGAGCGGCAGGAAGAACGGCAACAGCACGGTCAGGGAGGTGAACGCGAGGAACAGCCCGTTGCCGGTCACCTGGTTCAGGAACGGCGGCCCTTCGCCGTCGCTCGGGGCCGACACCCTGACCGCCACGCCGATGAGGACCGGGAAGCAGCACAGGACGGCGACGAGCGCGAGGTTGCGGCGCCGCCCGAGCACGAGGCGCAGCTCGGAGCGGAACAGCCGCAGGTCGGCGCCTCGCCGGACCCGGTGCTCCTCGTCCGCGGACAGCAGAACGGGCGCCACCGGGCGGTCCTTGGTGTCACTCGTCGACATCGAAGCCCTCCCCGGTCATCGCCACGAACATCTCCTCGAGGTCGGGGCGTTCGACGACGAGCTGTCGCACGTCGATGCCGGCGTCGACGAGCGCGGCCGTCACGTGGTCGCTCGCCACCGGCCCGAGGTCGGCAACCACCCCGTCGGACCGCAGCTCGACCGGTCCGGTGCCCAGCCGGGACAGCACCTCGGCCGCGGCCTCGGCGCGCGTGGTCTCGACCCGGACCCGCACACCGGCGGCAGCCCGCAGCTCCGGCAGCGATCCCTGGAACACCAGCCGCCCGTGGCTCATCACGCCCACGTCGGTGCACACCTGCTCGATCTCGCTGAGCAGGTGCGAGGAGACGAACACCGTCGATCCCTCGGCTGCCGCCTTGCGCAGCAGGTGCCGCACCTCGCGGGTGCCCTGCGGGTCCAGGCCGTTGGTCGGTTCGTCCAGCACGAGCAGGTCGCGCGGCCGCAGCAGGGCCGCGGCCAGACCGAGCCGCTGCCGCATGCCGAGGGAGTACTTGCGGTAGCGCTTGCCCGCGGCCGCGGTGAGCCCCACCCGCTCCAGTGCGCTGCCGACGCGCGCCCGCGAGCCGGACCCCCCGACGGTGCGGTCGCCCGCGTCGAGCCGCAGCAGGTTGTCCCAGCCGGTGAGGTACGGGTGGAATGCCGGACCCTCGACCAGGGCACCCACCCGCGGCAGCACGGCTGCGGCACCGCGCGGCATCGGCCGGCCCAGCAGCTCATGGCTGCCGGCGGTCGGCGTCACCAGACCGAGGAGCATGCGGATCGTCGTGGTCTTGCCCGACCCGTTCGGGCCGAGGAAGCCGTAGACCGCGCCGCGCGGGACGTCGAGGTCCACGGCGTCGACCGCGACCTGACCGCCCGGGAACCGCTTGGTCAGCCCCTGCGTGCGGATCGCGGGGCCCGCTTCCCGGTCCCCGGGCCGCTCCGCGGTGCGTTCGGCGAGGTCGGCGGGGGCGGTCACCGTGAGGCCGCCTGCTCCAGCACCGAGGGCGGCACCGCACCGAGGTACATCCGGCCGTCGTCGAGCAGCAGCACGGACACCAGCGCCGTGCGCAGGACCTTGCCGCTGCCGTAGGCGCCCTGGACCGGGGTCATCGCCCGGGTGAGCGCCGCGAGCTGACCGGAAGTGTCCTGCGGCCGGGAGGACCCGGTCGACCCGGTCGACCCGGTCGTTGCGGCGCTCCCCGTCAGCTCGAGGACCGAAGTCCAGCCGGCGCCGACGACCGTCGGACCGGTGGACGTCGCGTGGGGCTTGCCCTGCTGGGAGCCGCCGTCGCGGGTCCGGCCGGACCGGCCGGACAGCTCGGTGACCTTCGCGCCCTTCGCGGGGGCGAACCGGAAGACGTCGGCCGACGGCGTGCCGAAGGTGACCGAGGTGAACGCGGTCTCGAAGGCGGGCCTGCCCGTGCTGCCCGCGGCGTGCACCTGCACCCGCAGTGGCACGCCGGTCGCGCTGTCGACGGCGATCCGGACGTCACCGACCAGGGACCGGGTGTCGCGCGGTTGCAGCACGAGCTCGTACGCCGATCGGCCCGCGACCGAGGCTGTGCCGTCCACGGTGACCCGGGTCGTCGGATCGACTGCGGCGAGCGCCCGCTGCGCCGCCTGCTGCGGGGTGATCGACTCCGCCGTGCCCGGCGCTGCGGTTCCCGCGCCCTGCTGCGCCGGGAGCCTCGCGTGCTGCGCGGTGTTCGCGCCACTGGTCCAGAGCCACACGTCGCGCCCGTTGCGCACCAGGTCGGTCTCCGCGAGGTCGCCGACGACCGCGACCCGCGCCTTGTTGCCGCCGTCGTACCAGACCTGCGCCGTGTGCGAGCCCGACAGCAGGTCGGTCGGCGAGATCGACGCGCCGCCGGTCCGCGGGAGGTCAGGCAGGCCGAGGCGGGCCGTCTCGACCACCGTGCCCGACAGCGGGGTGCCCGCCGACTTCGAGACGTCGACGAGGAGCTGCGCCGCCGATCGCTGCGGAAGCGTGGGCGCTGCGCTCGCGACCATGGGGATCGCCACTGCCACTGCGACCACCACGACGACAGCGGCGGGAACCGCCCAGGCGAGCAGGGGACGGTGGCTCAGCAGGGGCCGGTCGGTCGGCTCGGTCCGGTCGGTCTGCACAGGTCGTTCGGTCATGACCTCAGCATGCCTCGGGGGTCCTGTGACGACCCTGAGAGACGCTGAGCGCGCGCCCCGCACCGGTCGGCCGCTGGGCTCGGGTAGGGCGCCGCGGCGGGTCCCTCCGCGACGGCAAGGCGGGACACGGCAGGCTGGGGCGGGTGAAGGTGCTGGTGGTGGAGGACGAGGTGCGCCTCGCCGAGTCGCTCCGACGGGGGCTGCGGGCCGAGGGGTTCGCCGTCGACGTCGCCCACGACGGCGAGACCGGCCTGCACCTGGCCCTTTCGGGCGGCTACGACGCCCTGGTGCTCGACGTCATGCTCCCGCGGCTGTCCGGCTACCGCGTCTGCCAGGAGCTGCGCGCCGCGGGGCGGTGGCTGCCGGTGCTCATGCTCTCCGCGAAGGACGGTGAGCACGACCAGGCCGACGGTCTCGACCTCGGCGCCGACGACTACCTCACCAAGCCGTTCTCCTACGTCGTGCTCGTCGCGCGGCTGCATGCCCTGTTGCGGCGGGGTGCCCCGAGCCGTCCCGCGGTGCTCGTTGCCGGCGACCTGACCCTTGACCCCGCGAGTCACCTCGTGGCCCGCGGGGACGTGGACCTCACCCTGACGCCCCGGGAGTTCGCCTTGCTCGAGCTGCTGATGCGACGCGCCGGCCAGGTCGTGCCCAAGACGGAGATCCTGCAGCACGTGTGGGACACCAACTACAACGGCGACCCGAACGTCGTCGAGGTGTACGTCGGATACCTGCGGCGCAAGGTGGATGCGCCGTTCGACCGAAGGGCCCTGGAGACCGTGCGGGGCGTCGGCTACCGGCTGGCCGCGGACGGTGGCTGAGCCGGCGGACGGCGCGGGCGTGCCGACCGCCCGGCGTCGTATCGGCGTCCAGGGCCGTCTCACGCTCGCGGCCACCGCCCTCGTGGCCGTCGGTCTCGCGGCCGGCGCCGCGGTCCTCGTCACCGTCCTGCGGCACACCCTGCTCACCACTCTCGACGACACCGCCCGGCAGCGGGCTCAGGTCGTGGCGGCACTCGTCGACAGCAGCAACCTCCCGCGCGTCGTGCCCGCAGCCGGCGAAACGGTCCTGGTGCAGGTGGTCGACGGCCAGGGGCGGGTCCGGGGCGCGTCACCCGGCGGTGACGCGCTGGTGCCCCTGCTGTCCGGGCGGGCGCTCGCCGCCGTCCGGCGCGGGGAGACCAGATCGCTGCCCGGCTCGCGGATCGGCGGGTCCGACCGGCTGCGGGTGGTGGCCGTGCGGGCCGGCGCCGCGGACCGGCAGACCGTGCTCGTGGCGGTCTCCGGCACCGAGGCGGCGCGGAGCCTGCGGGTTGTCGCGCTGGTGCTGGGGGTGGGGGCGCCGGTCCTGATCGGCGGCTTCGCGGTCGCCTGCTGGCTGCTCGTGGGCGCGGCCCTGCGCCCCGTGGCCGAGCTGCGGCGGGGCGCCGAGTCCGTCACCGAGACCGGCACGTCGGCGCGGCTCCCGGTGCCGCCGACCCGCGACGAGGTGGCTCGGCTCGCCCGGACGCTCAACGACATGCTCGACCGGCTGGCAGCCGGCGGCGCCCGGCAGCAGGCGTTCGTCGCCGACGCTGCTCACGAGCTGCGCAGCCCGCTCGCCTCGATCCGCACCCAGCTCGAGGTGGCGCTGGCGCACCCTGAGGGCGCGGACTGGGCCGACACCGCCGACGACGTGCTGGTGGACGTGGGCCGGCTGTCCCGGCTGGTCGACGACCTGCTGCTGCTGGCCCGGCTGGACGACGACCACGGTGCGCCCCGGGCGGCGCCACCGGTCGACCTGAGGGTGCTGGCCGAGACGGCAGTACGGCGGCCGGGACGCACCCACCCGGTGGAGCTGGTCGCCGACCCCGATCCCGTCGTCGCCACGATCGATCAGGACGTGGTGGTGCGCGTCCTGGACAACCTCGTGAGCAATGCCGACCGCCACGCGGCGACGCGGGTCGTCGTGACCGTTCGCCGGGACGGCGGGTCCGCCACGTTGGCGGTGACCGATGACGGGCCGGGGATCCCTGCCGAGGCGCGGGCGAGGGTCTTCGAGCGCTTCACCCGGCTGGACGCCTCGCGCGCCCAGGGCTCCGGCGGGAGCGGGCTCGGGCTGGCCATCGTCCGGCAGCTCGTGCAGTCGCACCACGGCAGCATCGTGCTTGAGGACGCCGCGCCGGGCCTGCGCGTCGTCGTCCGGCTGCCGGCGGCGTCGCCCGCGGCCTGACAGCGGGCGCCGCCCCTGCTCGCCGCCGGCGAGGGTGCCACCGGACCTCGGTGGCACCCCCGCTCGCGTCACCACCCGCTCACCCACCGCTCACCGGACCACGGCGACCGGGCAGCGGGAGTGGTGCAGGACCGACTGGGCGACCGACCCGAGCAACACCTCCGCCACCGGGCCACGGTGGCCGACTCCGATCACCAGCAGTGCGGCGTGCTGCGACGCCACGGACAGCAGATGACCGGGGTGCCCGTGCACGGCATCGGGTACCAGGCGCACGTCGGGATGCCTGTCCCGCCCCGGCTGAAGGTGAGACCGGAGCACTGCCAGCTCATGCTCATGTCGCCAGTCGGCCACGGTCGGCTGCGACCGCGGCTGCCCATCCGCGTCGTGCCGGAGGTGGCCGTGCCAGGCCCGGAGCGCGACCACGTCCTCGCCATGAACGGCGGCGCGGGCCAGTCCCCAGTCCAGGGCCCGATCGGCGCCGGCCGAGCCGTCGACCCCGACCACGGTGCGCGTGGCCGCGCTGTCATGGCTGTCCCGCATGACGACCACTGGACCACGAGCGTGCCGGACGGCGTAGTGACTGACGGAGCCCAGAACCCAGGTGGTGATCGTGCCGTTCCGTGAGCGCCGATCACGAGGGTCTCGGCCGCGCCGGTCATCTGGACGAGCGTGCCTCCTATGTCGAGACCGAGCGGCTCGACCCGCCGGACAGCGAGCCCGACGACCGGCTCCTCGGCCGCCCGCGCCCGCGCCTCGCGTACCAGTTCTTCCACCCGGTCACGCTGGTCGCGGACAACGGTGACGTCGTCGACGCGCGAGACCCGTGGGACGCAGTGCACCAAGAGCAGGGGGGCCTGAAGACCACGGGCCTCCGACATCCCCCAGGCGACGGCTCGGGCACTGTCGCGCGACCCGTCGACGGCCACCACCGCAGCGCGGGATTCGGCCATGACCCATTGTGCGCCGCGAGCGTGTTTCGCGCCCGCGCGGGCCGGGCCGAAATGATCACGGGATCGGTCGTCTCTCGTCGTGGCTCGTGGTACCGGCATTGGCTTGCGTGCCGATCGGATCTTCGTCCGAACGACGTGCCAAGGGCAACGTCAATGGTACTCCGGCGGGCACCTTCTCCGGCTCCGGCGCAGGTCCAGTACCCAGGGCAGCGTCTGACGCACTCACCTGCTGTGCGGCTGCGTGGGCGACGCCGCACGCTGAGATGTCGGTATCGAGTGTGGTGTTCTCGGGAGACGTCAGCGCAGGGTGATGACATTGCCGGTGATGAGCTGGGCGTTGTCGGAGACGAGGAAGGCGATCACCTCGGCTACCTCTTGCGGTGTGGCCACGTGGACGTGTGTCGGACTTGTCGCGACCGCGCGTCGGACTTCCTCGGTGACCCAGCCGGTGTCGGTCACCGGCGGGTGAACCATGTTGGCCGTGATGCCCAGGTCCGCAAGCTCTGCGGCGGCGGACATCGTGTAGTTGGTCTGCGCTGCCTTCGCCGCGCCATAGGAGACCTCTTCGGGAAAGCCGAGGTCGCCACCGGAGGTCAGCCCGATGATCCGGCCCCAGCCGGCCGCGCGGTCCCCGTGGCGTCTAGCGAACTCGCCGATCATGAGGGCCGGCGCCCTTGCGTCCACGGCGAACTGCTGCTCCCATGAACGGGGGCTTACCGGCGCCAGTGCGCGACCGAATCTGTCTCGGTCGCGTGGTGTGAAGCTGTCCTGAACCCAACCGGTCGCGTTGTTGATCAAGATGTCGACGGGTCCCAGCTGTTCTTCCGCAGCGTCGAACAGGCTGGCCGGCGTCGCGGGGTCGCTCAGATCGGCCTCGATGGCGATCGCCGTGCCACCGTGGGCCGTGATTTCTGCGATCACCAGGTCGGCGTCTTGGGAGCGGCGCTGGCGGTATGCCTCGGGCGTCCCGGCATCAATGGGATCCTCGAGTCGCAGGTAGGTGCACACGACGCCTACGCCCGACCTCGCCAGGGTGACCGCCGTGGCGGCGCCGATCCCGTGGTTGGCCCCGGTCACGATAGCGATGTGACCGCCCTCGAAGGTCATGTCGCTCATGCTGCCACCGACGGCTCACGCGAAGACCGCCACCGCAGCCGAGCCGCCCGACGACGTCTCAAGACGTCCCTGCAGACTTTGGAGATCGGGAAGGGCGACAGATCGGCTGCGCCCCGGTAGTCGCCCGCTTCTTCACGGGACGAGCCGCGCGTCGAAGGGCGGACCCATGCTGAAGCCGAGGTCCTGGTCCGTTCCGCGGCGTCGTGCGGTTCTACAGGGGGCAACCGGCGACCGACCCGGGCGGTGACACCGACGTCACGGCGACGGCGCTGGTACCGGGTGACCCCGCCCGCGTTGTGAGTGAGTCCGGGAGAGGCCGCCGTCCAAGACAGGCGCCGGGAGGGCCCGGCCGCGATGCCGCGGCGGGGGAGTGCCGTTCGGTTACGGAGCGTGGGTGTCGCCTGGCGCTACGGCATGGCATGTCCCTCGGATGCGTGTTGGCACGGTCGGCCCGTGCAGGTGAAAATGTGCGACAGGCGCCGCGCTCCGCTCCCGCGTGGGGGGTCAGGGATCGCGCGGCGCCGCCAATTGTGGGCTGGTGGGAACCGGCGATGAGAAGCGCCGCAGCGCGCAGCTTTCCGGCGGTTAGGTGGGCCACCAACCGAGAGCTTGTCCGACCACGGCGATGCTGGCCTCGATCTCGAGTACGAAGACGAGCAGCGAGAGGCGGATGACACGCTTCCGCCGCAGTGCGTCCGCATGTGCGCGGGCATGCTGCGGCCCCAGGGTGGCAGCGAAGTCTTGTAGATCGCGCCCGAAGCGCAGCGCCTCGCGACCCTGCTCCTCTCTGAGGCTCGGTGCAGCGTGGTGATCGCGG
>JBBRVW010000013.1:0-92544 GCA_038246545.1 Actinomycetes bacterium
ACCTGACCGACCTGACCGACCTGACCGACCTGACCGACCTGACCGACCTGACCGACCTGACCGACCTGACCGACCTGACCGACCTGACCGACCTGACCGACCTGACCGACCTGACCGACGACGTGCCCGAGCAGCTGGTGGACAGGTCGGGCCTCGAGTCGACCCTGCCCGGGCCGCTGTCGGCGTCCCTGGTGGACGACACCGATCTGGATCGCTGCGAGGACGACCAGGTCGTCGCTGCTGCCGTCGCGGCGGCCCGGCTCGAGTCGTGGGCCGCGGCCCGCAAGCTCAGCGCCGCGGCCGCGCTCGTCGCGCGCGCGGCGGGGTGGCGCGGCGTCGCCCGCGACGGTCAGTCGGTTCCCGGCCGCACCGTGGCGGCCTCGCGGATCGCCGCCCACGAGCTGGCTGCCGCCCTCGACCTCTCGCCGCGATCGGCCGGCAACCTGGTGCATCTCGCGCTCGACCTCGCCCGGCTCCCTGTCACCCGCGCTGCCCTCGCCGGGGGCGCGATCGACCTGCCGAAGGCGCGGATGGTCGCCGACACGCTCCGCGTGCTCGACGACGACGCTGCGCGCGAGGTCGAGGACCGGGTGCTGCCCCGTGCGGCCGGGCGGACCTGGGCGCAGCTGCACGACACGCTCCGACGCGCTGTGCTGCGGGTCGACCCCGCATCGGCGGCAGAGCGGCGCCGGCGCAGCGTCGCCGACCGCACGGCCGAGCGTTTCCCGCTGGCCGACGGCATGGCCGGCATCACGTGGACCCACGCCGCCGAGACGATCGACTCGTTCTGGACCTGGCTGACCGCCACCGCGGAGGCCGCCCGGGGCGCGGGCGACCACCGCACGCTCGACCAGGTCCGCGCCGACGTGCTCGGCGACCTCGGCCGCCTCGGCCTCGACGACGACACCACCCACCCCGACCTTCTCCACGGCACCGACGCCGCCTGCTGCGCCGCGCACACCCACGACGAGCAGGCGCAGGAGACGCAGGAGACGCAGGAGACGCAGGGTCAGGACGAGCCGGGGCGTGACGAGCAGGGGCGGGACGAGCCGGGTCAGCTCGAGCCGGGCCACCCCGGGCCGGGTCAGCTCGAGCCGGGGCGCGACGAGCAGGGGCACGATCCGGCGGTGACGTCGACCCCGGCTCTCCCGATCGGACGCGGTCGGCCCCGTCGGTTGCCTGTCCGGCACGGTCGTCGCCCGCACATCCAGGTCGTGGTC
This sequence comes from Actinomycetes bacterium, assembly GCA_038246545.1. Taxonomy (GTDB): domain Bacteria; phylum Actinomycetota; class Actinomycetes; order JACCUZ01; family JACCUZ01; genus JBBRVW01. The sequence continues at coordinate 1,221 of JBBRVW010000013.1, forward strand.
GGTGCCGGCACCCTGCTCGGGCTCGACGACGCCCCGGCCGAACTGGTTGGCTACGGGCCGATCACCGCCGACGTCGCCCGGCGGATCGCCGCCGACGGCACCTGGCGGCGGGTCCTCACCGACCCCCGCACCGGTCGGTTCGACGAGATGTCCGTCGCCACCTACGAGCCGCCCCAGGACCTGCGCGACCATGTCGTCGCCCGCGACCGCACCTGCCGGGGTCCCGGCTGCCGGATGGCCGCGGACCGCACCGATCTCGACCACCGGGTCCCGCACCCGCGAGGGCCGACCTCGCCCGACAACCTCTATGCCGCCTGCCGGCCCTTCCACGAGGACAAGACCCTCACCGACACCACGGTCACCGACGACGGCGGCGGCGGGCTGCGGGTGACCTATCCGTCCGGCCGCACCTACCACCGCCCCGCCGACCCGGTCCTCGACGACCCCGTCGACGGCCTCGGTGTCTACCACCGCGCCGATGCCCGGGCCGGCGACCGCACCGACCGCCGAGCCACGACGCGGACCGGCCGTGGGGCCGGTGCGGGCGCGGAGGTCGCGACCGACGACCCGCTCGACGTCGCGCCCTACTGAGCCCCGCCCTCGCCGGCGTCGGGCTCCGCGTGGCGCGGGGCGACGGTGAGGCGGGGGAGCAGGGGCTGCACCAGCGGGCCGATAGCCACGGCGTACAGCACCGTCGCCACGCCCAACGTGCCGCCGAGCAGCCAGCCGCTCGCGACGACGACGACCTCGATGCCGGTGCGGACCAGCCGCACCGAGCCACCGGTGCGGGCGACGAGACCGGTCATCAGGCCGTCGCGCGGACCGGGGCCGAGCCGCACGCCGATGTAGGCGGCGGTCGCGACGGCGTTCAGCACGATGCCGGCCGGCACCAGCAGCAGCCGGAGCGCCATCGCGTCCACGGACGGGATCAACGCCAGAGCGGCGTCGACCGAGAGCCCGATGACCACGACGTTGCTGACGGTCCCGACCCCGGGTCGCTGCCGCAGCGGGATCCAGAGCAGCAGGACGAGGGCACCGACGAGGGCGGACACCAGTCCGAGCGAGCCGCCGAGGCTGCGGGTGATGCCCTGGTGCAGCACGTCCCACGGCATGACTCCGAGCCCGGCCCGCACGAGCAGGGCCATCGACAGGCCGTAGAGCGCCAGGCCCAGGTACAGCTGCACCAGCCGGCGGCCCAGGCGACGCGACGCCGGACTCGACGTGGGCGCCGCCGGCGCGGCCGGGGTCGGAGGGGCGACGTCGGCTGCCATGCCTCCAGCCTGGCGCATGATTGGACTGGACGGACCAGTCCAATCGCGGGAAGGTGGCTGGTGTGAGCACGCTGGGCACGGTGCGGGTGCGCGAGCTGGTCGGCGACGTCTCGAGCGAGCGGTCCCCGGCCTACGTGAGCCTCGCCGGCCGGCTGCGCCTGCTCGTCGCGGACGGCCGGCTGCCCGTGGGCGACCGGCTGCCCGCCGAGCGCGAGCTGGCGGCCGCGCTGCACCTGAGCCGGGCGACGGTGGCGGCGTCGTACCGGCTGCTGCGCGACCAGGGCTGGGCCGACGCCCGGCAGGGGGCCGGCACCTGGACGACCCTGCCGGCCGGCCCGGCCCGCGGCGCGTGGCTGCCGGAGCCACCGCGACCCGGGGTCCTCGACCTCGCCCACGCCGCGCCACCGGCTCCACCCGAGGTCCCGGCCGCGTTCGCCGCCGCGCTCGACGACCTGCCGCGACTGCTGCCCGGGCACGGCTACCACCCCCAGGGCCTGCCCGAGCTGCGCGCCCGCATCGCCCAGCGGTACGCCGACCGCGGACTGCCGACGACCCCCGAGCACGTCCTCGTCACCGCAGGCGCCCTGCACGGCGTGACTGTCGCGGTCGAGGCGCTGTCGCGACGCGGCGGCCGGGTCCTCGTCGAGCACCCGACGTACCCGAACGCGCTGGACGCGGTGCGGGTCCGCGGCCGCCGGGCGGTGCCGGTGGCGGTCGACGCCGACGACCCGGCTGCGGCAGTGCGCGACCTCACCCGGGCCGCCCGCGCCACGTCGCCGGCGATGGCCTACCTCATGCCGGACTTCCAGAACCCGACCGCGCTGCTGCTCGACGAGGGCCACCGGCGCCGCCTGGCGGTCGGGCTCGAGCAGGCCGGCACGGTCGCCCTGGTCGACGAGACGCTGGTCGACCTCGGTCTGGACGCGGACCCGGGGCCGCCGTTCGCCGCGCTGGCCCGGCCGGCGGCCGTGGTCACCGTCGGGTCGCTGAGCAAGAGCGTCTGGGGTGGCCTCCGGATCGGCTGGCTGCGGGCCGAGCCCGACGTCGTCCGCCGGCTGGCGCTGGCCGCCGGGCACAGCCAGCTCTCCGGCCCGGTGCTCGAGCAGCTCGCCGCCTGCCACCTGCTGGACGCGGAGACCGCCATCCTGCCGCCGCGGCGGGTCGCGCTCCGGACGGCCCGGGACGCCCTCGTCGCTGCCCTCGGCCGCGCCCTGCCCGAGTGGCAGGTCCACACCCCGGCGGGCGGGCTGGTGCTGTGGTGCCGGTTGCCCGGTCCCTGGTCCTCGGCCCTGGTCACCGCCGCCGAACCGGCCGGCCTGGCGCTGGCGGCCGGTCCCCGGTTCGGCACCGGTCACGCCTTCGAAGACCGGCTACGGCTGCCGTTCACCCAGCCTGTCCCCACGCTGGAGCAGGCGGTGGCGCTGCTCGCTGCTGTCTCGGCCGACCTCCCCGGTGCGCCGGTCGGCGTGCCCGCCCGCGACGTGGTGGTCTGAGCGCGCCCGGTGCACCTGGGAGCGGTCGCCGGCGGTTGCCGGGATGCTGTGGCGGGCCCAGCGCGTTAGGATGACGAAGACCGCGAGCAGACCCGCGCCTCAGGCGCGGTTGACGCACGCCCGCGGCGCCAGTCAGGCCGTCCCAGTCCGGAAGCGAGTCGAGACGCCATGAGCACCCGATGAGCACGCACCAATGAGTGCCCCCGTGCAGTAACGATGGTCCGCCGCCGGTCCTGATCCGGCCCGGGCCTCAGACAGGAGAGATGTGGCTAAGGTCCGGGTCTACGAGCTCGCCAAGGAGCTCGGTGTCGAGAGCAAGACCGTCATGGCCAAGCTGAACGAGCTCGGTGAGTTCGTCCGGTCGGCCTCCTCGACGGTCGAGCCCCCCGTCGTACGCAAGCTCCGGGACGCCCTTCCCGCTGCCGCACCGTCCGCTCCGGCAGATGGCGCGACCGGCGCAACGAAGGCTCCCGTCAAGAAGGCTGCCGCCAAGAAGGCGACCCCAGCCGCTCCGCAGGACCCCCCCGCGGCTCCTGCCCCGGCGCCCGTCGAGGCGGCCGCCCCGGCCGCCGTGGCCCCCGCCCCGGCGGCACCCGCCCCGGCGGCTCCGGCCCCTGCTCCGGCGCCCGTGCCCGAGCAGCCGGCCCCGCCGCAGCCGGCCGAGAGCCCGGCAGCGGCCGCCGCGTCAGCCGACGCACCGCCGCGTCCCGCCGGCCCCCGCCCCGCCGGTCCCCGGCCGGGCAACAACCCGTTCTCGTCCAGCGGCTCCACCGGCATGGGCCGCCCCGCGGCCGCCCCCCGGCCGGGCAACAACCCGTACTCCACGGGTGGGACGACCGGCATGCCGCGCCCCGGCGGCGGCACCCGTCCGGCGCCGCGCCCCGGCGGCGCCGGCGGCCCGGCCGGTCCCGGCGGATCGCGTCCCAACCCCGGCATGATGCCGGCGCGACCCGCGCCCGGTGTCGGTCGTCCCGCCGGTCCCGGCGGCGGTCGTCCCGGCGCTCCCGCCGGCCGCGGTCGCCCGGGTGCTCCCGGCGGCGCCGGTCGTCCCGGTGGTGGCGGTGGCGGCGGCTACGGCGGCGGCGCCCCCGGCGCCGGTCGCCCCGGTGGCGGCGGCTTCGGCGGCGGTCGCGGTGGCGGTCCCCGTCGCGGCGGTACCGCTGGTGCCTTCGGGCGTCCCGGCGGCCCGCCCCGTCGTGGCCGGAAGTCGAAGAAGCAGCGTCGCCAGGAGTTCGACAACATGGCGGCGCCGACCATCGGCGGCGTCCAGGTCCCGCACGGCGACGGCGAGACGATCGTCCGCCTCGCGCGTGGCTCCTCGCTGACGGACTTCGCCGACAAGATCGACGCCGTGCCGGCGTCGCTCGTGACGGTGCTGATCCACCTGGGCGAGATGGCCACCGCGACCCAGTCGCTGGACGAGGAGACCTTCGCGCTGCTCGGCTCGGAGCTGGGCTACAAGATCCAGATCGTCAGCCCGGAGGACGAGGACCGCGAGCTCCTCGACTCGTTCGACATCGACTTCCTCGGTGAGGACTGGGACGACGACGACCTCGAGGCGCGTCCTCCGGTCGTCACGGTCATGGGTCACGTCGACCACGGAAAGACCCGCCTGCTCGACGCGATCCGCAAGACCGACGTGATCTCCGGCGAGGCCGGCGGCATCACGCAGTCGATCGGTGCCTACCAGATCCACCACACCACGCAGGAGGGCGTCGAGCGGGCGATCACCTTCATCGACACCCCGGGTCACGAGGCCTTCACGGCCATGCGTGCTCGGGGCGCCAAGGTGACCGACATCGCCGTGCTGGTGGTCGCGGCCGACGACGGTGTCATGCCGCAGACCATCGAGGCGCTCAACCACGCCCAGGCAGCCGACGTCCCGATCGTCGTCGCCGTCAACAAGATCGACAGCGACGGCGCCAACCCGGCCAAGGTCCGCCAGCAGCTCACCGAGTACAACCTGGTGGCCGAGGAGTACGGCGGCGAGACGATCTTCGTCGACGTGTCGGCCAAGCAGGGTCTGAACATCGACCAGCTGCTCGAGTCGATCCTGCTCACGGCCGACGCCGCGCTCGACCTCCGGGCCGTCGCGGATGCCCCGGCCCGTGGTGTCGCGATCGAGGCGCACCTCGACCGCGGCCGCGGTCCGGTCGCGACCGTTCTCGTGCAGCGCGGCACCCTGGCGGTCGGCGACTCGATCGTCGCCGGTGACGCCTACGGCCGGGTCCGCGCCATGCTCGACGAGCACGGCGAGAACCTCGACGTGGCGCTCCCGTCCCGTCCGGTCCAGGTGCTCGGCTTCACCTCCGTGCCCGGCGCCGGCGACAAGTTCCTCGTCGCCGACGAGGACCGCATCGCACGCCAGATCGCCGAGAAGCGTCAGGCGATGCAGCGCAACGCTGCGCTCGCCAAGGCCCGCAAGCGGGTCTCGCTCGAGGACTGGCTGGAGCAGAGCAAGGTCGACACGCTCAACCTCATCCTCAAGGGCGATGGGTCCGGGTCGGTCGAGGCCCTCGAGGACGCCCTGCTCAACATCGAGGTCGGCGACGAGGTCGAGCTGCGCGTCATCGACCGCGGTGTCGGTGCCATCACGCAGAACGACGTCAACCTGGCCGTCGCGTCCGAGGCCGTCATCATCGGCTTCAACGTGCGCCCGGCCGAGCGCGTCAACGACCTCATCGACCGCGAGGGTGTCGACGTCCGCTACTACTCGGTCATCTACCAGGCGATCGACGAGGTCGAGGCTGCGCTCAAGGGCATGCTCAAGCCCGAGTACGAGGAGGCCTCGCTCGGCACCGCCGAGATCCGCGAGGTGTTCCGGTCCAGCAAGTTCGGCAACATCGCGGGTGCCCTGGTCCGCAGCGGAGAGATCCGCCGCAACGCCAAGGCACGCCTCATCCGCGACGGCGCCGTCGTGGCCGAAAACCTCACCGTCGAGTCGCTCAAGCGGTTCAAGGACGACGCGACCGAGGTCCGCGAAGGTTACGAGTGCGGTATCGGCCTGGGGTCGTTCAACGACATCAAGGTCGACGATGTGGTCGAGACCTACGAGATGCGCGAGAAGGCCCGCGCGTAGTCCGGGTCCAGGGACGGATGTGCTGAGTTGTTCGTGGGCAGCTTGTCCCTGGATCTGCTGCTCGGCGACGTCCGGTCGCTGAAGCAGAAGCGTTCGCTCGTGCGACCCCTGGTCGCCGAGCTGCGCCGGAAGTACGACGTGAGCGCGGCGGAGGCAGGTCACCTCGACCTGCACCGCCGCGTTCTCGTCGGGGTGGCCGTGGTTGCCGCCGACCGTGCGCACTGCGTCGACGTCCTCGACGCGTGCGAGCGGTTGGTGGCGTCCCGGCCGGAGATGGACCTCCTGTCGGCCCGGCGGCACCTGTTCAACGGAACCGACGACGAGTCATCGATCGAGGGAGACGAGTAGCCGTGGTGGACGTCGCGCGGGCGCGCAAGCTGGCCGACCGCATCAAGGTCGTGGTCGCCGAGACGCTGGAGATGCGGGTCAAGGACCCACGGCTCGGCTTCATCACCATCACCGACGTGCGGATGACCGGTGACCTCCAGCAGGCCACCGTCTTCTACACCGTGATGGGCGATGACGCCGAGCAGGCCGGCACCGCCGCGGCGCTGGAGAGCGCCAAGGGCGTCCTGCGTTCCGAGGTCGGCAAGCAGACAGGTGTCCGGCACACCCCGTCGCTGACGTTCGTCGCCGACGCCGTGCCCGAGAACGCCGCGCACATCGAGGACCTGCTCGCGAAGGTCGCGGCCGCGGACGCCGAGGTGCACCGCGCGGCCGCCGGTGCGACGTACGCCGGCGACGCCGACCCCTACAAGGCGCCACGCGTCGAGGACGACGAGGACGACGCCGAGGGCGACGGCGCAGCCCTGAAGGACGACGGGACCGTGTGAGCGGTGACTGCCTGGTCGTCGTCGACAAGCCGGGCGGCCTCACCTCGCACGATGTCGTGGCCCGGGTGCGGCGGCTCGCGGACACCCGGCGCGTCGGCCACGCCGGCACCCTCGACCCGATGGCCACCGGCGTGCTCGTCCTCGGCGTCAACCGTGCGACCCGGCTGCTCGGGCACCTGACGCTCACCGAGAAGGCGTACGACGCCACCATCCGGCTCGGTGCCACGACGGTCACCGACGACGCCGAGGGTGACGTCGTGACCACTGCCGACGCGAGCGGGGTAGCCGAGGCCGCCGTCGCGGCAGGTGTCGCCGCACTGACCGGTCAGATCGCGCAGGTTCCCTCCGCGGTCAGTGCGGTGAAGATCGACGGCAAGCGCGCGTACAAGCGGGTGCGCGAGGGAGAAAACGTCGTCCTGCCGTCGCGACCGATCACGGTGCGCACGTTCGAGGTGCTGGGCATCCGGCGCGGTGCCGGCTACCTGGACCTCGACGTGCGGGTGGAGTGCTCCAGCGGCACCTACGTCCGGGCGCTGGCCCGCGACCTGGGCGCCGGCCTCGGCGTCGGGGGACACCTCACCGCGTTGCGCAGGACCCGGGTCGGCCCCTACGCCCTCGACGTGGCGCACACCCTCGAGCAGCTCGCCGACGACCTCGTCGTGCTGCCCATCGCCGATGCCGCGCGGGCTGCCTTTCCGGCTCGCGAGCTGGACGCCGACGCCGCCGGTGTCATCTCGCACGGCGGTCCGCTGCCGGCGGGCGGCACACGCGGACCGGTGGCCGTCTTCGGTCCCGACGGGACCTTCCTCGCCCTCGTCGAGGACCACGGCGCGACCACCAAGGCACTCGCCGTCTTCGTCTGAGGTCGGTTGGACCGCAGTGGCCGGGGCAGGCAGGTCCCATGGCAGACGACGCACCCGACATCGGCACCGCGGACATCACCGCGCTGATCCTCGACGACCACGAGTGGTTCCGGCGGCAGTTCGCGGCGCTCGACGACGCGCGCACCCCCGAGGAGCTGTCCGCCGTCTGGGAGCCGCTCGCGACCCGGCTGGACACCCACGCCGACGCCGAAGAGCAGATCTTCTACCCCCGGCTGCTGCTGCAGGGCGAGGACGACCCGAAGGACGAGACCGAGGACGCGGTGCACGACCACAACGAGATCCGCGAGGCCGTCGAGAAGGCCCGGGCCGCGAAGGTCGGGTCGGATGACTGGTACGCCGCCGTGGACAAGGCCCGGGAGGAGAACAGCGAGCACCTCGCGGAGGAGGAGGACGGGCCGCTCCGGGACTTCCGCAAGAACGCCACCCGCGAGCAGCGCGCCGAGCTGGCCCAGCAGTGGATCGCGTTCTACGCCGCGCACCCCGCCGGCCGCGGGGTCGACACCACCCCGAAGGACCCGGCGCAGTATATCGAGGACAACTCGTGAGGCGGGCGTGGCGGTGAGCCGTCAGGCGTCGAGGTGGCGCAGGTGCGGCCAGGCCGCGGCCCAGCCGCCGGCCGGCCCGTTGCACACCCAGACGCCGTTGCCGTCCTCCTCGTTGCCGACCCCGGTGCGCAGCGTCGCAGCCCGCCGGCAGCCCTCCAGCTGGTCGGCCGCGGGGGCGGCGAAACCGACCCAGACGACCGGCCCGGCCGAGCTCGGCGGCCCCCAGTCACCGAATCCGTTGTGGCCGCTGAAGGCCGGGGGAGTGTCGCCGTACCACTCCAGGGCGCCGGCCTCGCCGTAGTTCTGCGCGACCACCACGGCGGTCCGCCGGTCGTTCGCGGGCAGCGTGTCCACCACCTCGCGGACCTGCGACACGACACCCGGCCAGCCGACCGTCTCGAGCTGGTCCTCGTTGATGGCCGGCCAGAACGAGTCGGCCAGCGTCCGGGCCGGGAGCACGGGGAGCAGGGCGGGCAGCGGGAACAGCGCGGTGGCGACCACCCAGACGCCGAACCGCCGCAGCCGACCGGCCGACCACTGCTCGGCCGCGACCACGGATCCGGCAGCTGCGAGCGGTGGCAGCAGCCCGAGCAGGTAGTAGTTCTTGCCGCCCGTGACGGCGAACACCACGAGCAGCAGCAGGTAGGCGACAGGCACCGGCCGGAAGAACGCCCACTCGGGCCTCCGGAGCGCCGCCCGGCCGCCCATCACGGCCAGCACGAAGCCGAGCGGGTTGATCATCACGGTCTGGAGGAGGACCAGCTCCGCGAGGCCACCCGGAGTGCCGAACTCGGCGCGGATGTCCCCGGCGAGCTCGATCTGCGGCCAGCCGTGCTGCGCCTGCCAGACCAGGTTCGGGAGCCACAGCGCAAGGGCGATCAGCGCCCCGCCCCAGGCCCACGGCGACCGGAGGTGATGGCGTGCCGAAGGGGTCACGACGATGCCGGCCACCAGCCCGAACGCGAGGAACCCCACGAGGTTCTTGTTCTCCAGCCCGACGCCGAGCGCCGCACCGACCACCAGCCAGAGCCGCTGGCGGTCGCGCTGGAGGACTGCCACGACCAGCCGCACCACCAGCGTCCAGACGAGCAGGTCGAGCGTCGCCGTGGAGAGCAGGTGGCCGATCGCGAGCAGCCCCGCACCGGTCGCCGTCGCGACCGCGGCGAGCACCTGCGCCCCTCGCCCGCCGCTCAGGGTGCGCGCCAGGTCGGCCGTCACCAGGACCACGACGCCGACGACCAGTGCCGGCACCAGCCGCAGGGCGACCAGTGAGCCCGGCGCGACCGCGTCGGCGGCGGCCGCGACCAGCGGCGTCAGCGGCGGCTGGTCCGGGTAGCCCCACTGCGGGTGCCGGCCGGCGACGACGAAGTAGAGCTCGTCCCGGTGCGGCCCGTACCTGCCGGACAGCGCGACCAGGACGAGAGTGACCCCGGCTGCCGCGACGTATGCCGACGGCGGCAGGCTTCGTCGTCTCGGCACCACCGAACAGGACCCCTCCGCCACGACGACATCATGGCCTTCCGGGCGGCTGCGTAGGGTGCGGCCGTGGACCTCGTCACCGCCCGCACCCTCGCCGCTGACCTCGACGAGGCGGACCCGCTGCGCACTGTGCGCGACCGCTTCGTCCTGCCCGAGGGAGTCGTCTACCTCGACGGCAACTCGCTGGGCGCCCTCCCCGCGGGGGTCCAGGAGGTGGTCCGCGACGTCGTTGAGCGCCAGTGGGGCCGAGACCTCATCACGTCCTGGAACGTCCACGACTGGTGGGCGGCCCCGCGCCGCGTCGGTGCCCGGCTGGCCCGGCTGGTGGGCGCGCAGGACGACGAGGTCATCGTGGCCGACTCGACGTCGGCCAACCTGTTCAAGGTGCTGGTGGCGGCCGCTCGGCTGCGCCCGGGCCGCGACACCCTCGTCGTGGAGCCCGGCAACTTCCCGGCCGACCTCTACGTGGCCGAGTCGGTCAGCGAGCTGCTGGGCCTGCGGCTGCTGCGCGTCGAGCCGACCGAGGTCGCCACCGCGCTCGGCGAGGACCTGGCCGCGGTCTGCTTCTCACACGTCGACTACCGGACCGGCCGGGCCCACGACATGGCCGGTGTGACCGCCGCCGTGCACGCCGCCGGCGCGCTCGCCGTCTGGGACCTGTCGCACTCGGCCGGCGCCCTGTCCGTCGACCTCGGGGGTTGCGGCGTCGACCTCGCAGTGGGCTGCGGCTACAAGTACCTCAACGGCGGCCCCGGCGCTCCGGCGTACGTCTACGTCGCCCGCCGGCACCAGGCGGACGTGCGGTCACCGCTCACGGGGTGGACCGGCCATGCCCGCCCGTTCGCGATGGAGGACAGCTACCAGCCGGCCCCGGGCATCGACCGGATGCGCAACGGGACGCCACCGATGCTCTCGCTGCTGGCGCTGGAGGCTGCGCTGAGCGCGTTCGACGGGTTGGAGATGACCGACGTCCGGGCAAAGAGCCTGTCACTCACGTCGCTGTTCCTCGACCTCGCCGACGAGGTGCTCGCGCCGCTGGGCTTCCAGACCGTGACGCCGCGCGACCCGGACGAGCGGGGCAGCCAGGTGTCGCTGCGGCACGAGTCCGCGTACGGCGTGGTGCAGGCGCTCGTGGCGCGCGGTGTGGTCGGCGACTACCGCGAGCCGGACCTCGTGCGGCTCGGTTTCGCGCCGCTCTACGTGCGACACCTCGACGTCGTGCGCGCGGTGGAGGCGACGGCGGCGGCCGTCGCTGCGGGCGAGCACCTCGACGCCCGCTGGAGCCGTCGCGAGGCGGTCACCTGACGGCCCTGCGCAGGCTCGCGAACCCGACGCCACGCCACCGGCTCGGCGGCTTCTCGTACGGCGCGTAGGCGAAGATCCGCTCCCAGCCGTGCCTCGCCAGCCTGGTACGCGGGCCGAACCGGCCCCACGCGACCCCCTCGCCGACCGCGCGGTGCCGGAGGTCGACGAAGGTCCAGGCGCTGCCGAGCGGACCGGCGAAGTCGCGCAGCGCCTGGTCGCCGTCGGCCATGGCGGCCCGGAAGGACAGTGCGCCCGGCCGGCTGCCCCACACGTCGTGCAGCCGGTCCTCGCGGACGTCGGCCACCAGCGACGTGTGCGGCGGCTCGTGCGTCCGCAGCGCCTCGTCGAGGAACGTGGCGAGGTCCGGGGCCTGGTACAGCAGCACGGGAGCGTCGCGGCAGAAGAAGAAGACCGGGGCGACCTCGGTCGTGTCCGGCGTGAGGTCCAGCAGCCAGAAGTTGCCGGCGCCGTCGGCCGCCACCGGGTGACCGGCCGGCAGCAGCTCCGGCAGCTCGACGTCGTGGGAGCCCCCGGTGAGGTCGAGGTCGAGCAGCCCGTCGACCCCGCCCGTCACCCGCAGGAGCCGCACCAGCTCGGCCGGCAGCGGCACCGGGTACCCGGCCTGCACCGCGGCGATGCCGGCATCGTCGACACCCGGTCGCAGGGCCAGCACGACGGGGTCCCCGGCTTCGTCCGCGAGGCCCCCCGCTACCGCCGAGCGCAGCCGCTCCACCACGTCCATGCGTCCACGGTAGGCGGGCGCCTCTACCCTGGCCGCGTGCTGGTGTGGCGAGGTCTCGACGAGGTCGGTGGCGACAGTGGTGACGCCGCGCACGCGGTCGTCACGATCGGCAACTTCGACGGCGTCCACCTCGGGCACCGGCACCTGCTCGCCGGAGTCGTGGCACGGGCGGCCGAGACCGGCGCGCGATCGGTGGTCACGACGTTCGACCCGCACCCGATGACCGTGATCCACCCGGAGTCGGCACCGCCGCGGCTCGCGACGATGGAGCACCGGCTCTCGCTGCTGGCCCAGTGCGGCGTCGACGCGACGCTGGTGCTGCCCTTCACCGCCGAGCTCTCCCGGTGGGAGCCCGAGGAGTTCGTGCAGCGGGTGCTCGTCGACGGCCTGCGCGCCAGCGAGGTGCACGTCGGCGAGAACTTCCGGTTCGGACACCGAGCCGCGGGCGACGTGACGACCCTGCGGGCCGAGGGGGTCCGGGGCGGCTTCGACGTCGTGGCGCTGCCCCTGGCAGGTGACACGACCCGGTGGTCCTCGACGTACGTGCGGCAGTGCCTGGCCGAGGGTGACGTGGCGAGTGCGGCCGCCGCGCTGGGCCGGCTGCACCGGGTCGAGGGACCGGTGGTCGAGGGCGACAAGCGCGGTCGCGAGATGGGCTACCCGACCGCGAACCTCGACCTGCCCCCGGGCGCCGCCGTCCCCGCCGACGGCGTGTACGCCGGCTGGCTGACTCGCGCCGACGGCACCCGGCTGCCGGCGGCCATCTCGATCGGCACCAACCCGACGTTCGACGGCACCGCGCGCCGGGTCGAGGCCTACGTCCTGGACCGGGACGACCTGGAGCTCTACGGCGAGCACGTCTGCGTCGACTTCCTGGCGCGGCTGCGCGAGACGGTGAAGTTCGACGGTGTCGGGCCGCTTCTCGTCCAGATGGCCGACGACGTGGCCCGGTCCCGCGAGCTGACCCGGTCACCCCTTCCATGACGGCCGAGGAGCACACCCGTGCCGCCGATGCCGCCGAGGCCACCCGTGCCACCGAGGACTGGTTCCTCGGCCACGGGCTGCCGTTCTTCGTCGAGGGCCGCCGGATCACCGTCGACGACCTGACCCGCGGCCGCTCGGTCGCAGTCCTCGCGACGGCGTACGCCGGGTCGTTGCTGGTCGCGGCGCCGCCGGACCGCTCGTGGCCGGCCCGCCTGGGGCTGGCCGCGGTGGGGCTGCTCGCGCTGGTGGCCGTGTGGGCGTTGGCCAACCTCGCCCGCCGGCAGCGCGCCCTCGAGCGGCCCCGTCGGGTGGGGGTCGTCGAAGTGACCCTGTTCGCCCTCGGCCCGGCCACGCTGGTGGCCGTGCTGCGCCAGGACGCCGGCCTCACCTTGACCGTGCTCCTGGCCGACCTGACCGTCCTCGTCGTGGTCGCCGCTGCCGAGGTCCTCGACGTGACGCCGATCGCGCGCTGGGCCCTGGTCCGGACCTTCTCCGAGCTGGGCTCGCTGCTGCGCCTGGTCACCAGAGCGTTGCCGATGCTGCTGCTGTTCATGACCTTCCTGTTCATCAACACCGAGGTGTGGCAGGTGTCCTCGGCCCTGTCCCGGCCGGTGCTCTGGCTCGCAGTGGCCTTCTTCGGCCTGCTCGGGCTCAGCTTCCTGCTGACCCGGTTGCCCGAGGAGGTGGCGGCGGTCAACGACGACCTCGACCCGGCGGTCGTGCGTCGTGCTGTCCGGGGGACGCCGCTGGAGCCGCACCTCGACGACCTCGGGGACGTGCGTGCCGAGCCGCTGGACCGGCGGCAACGGACCAACCTGCTCCTCGTGCTGCTGATCACCCAGGCCGCCCAGGTGCTCGTCCTCTCCGTCGCGGTCTGGGCTTTCTTCCTCGTCTTCGGCCGGGTCGCCATCGACGACAGCGTCGTGAGCAGCTGGGTCGGCAACGGAGCGCCACACTTCCCGCGGCTGCTCGGCGACCTCGGCTTCTCCCGGGAGCTGCTGCAGGTCTCGATCTTCCTGGCCGCCTTCTCCGGTCTCTACTTCACCGTGTACGCCGTCACCGACGCCACCTACCGCGAGCAGTTCTTCCACGAGATCACCCACGAGCTCGAGCGGGCGGTCGGTGTGCGGGCGGCGTACCTGGCCCTGCGCCGCGGCGGCGGTGCACGCGTTCCGTAGGGTCGGCCCATGGAGTACCGCACCCTCGGCAGCAGCGGCACCGTCGTGTCGACCCTCGCGCTCGGCACCATGACCTTCGGCCAGGAGACCGACGAGGAGGGCAGCCACGAGCAGCTCGACGTCTTCCTCGAGGCCGGCGGCACGCTGGTCGACACGGCTGACGTGTACACCGCCGGTGCCAGCGAGGAGATCGTCGGCCGATGGCTCGACGACCGCCCGTCCGACGTCACCGACCGGGTGGTGCTCGCGACCAAGGCGCGGTTCCCGATGGGCGAGGACCGCAACGACGTCGGCCTGTCGCGCCGGCACCTGGGCCGCGCACTGGACGCCTCGCTGCGCCGGCTCCGGGTCGACTGCGTCGACCTGTACCAGGTCCACGCGTGGGACCCGCTGACCCCGGTGGAGGAGACTCTCGGCTTCTTCGACGATGCGGTCCGCGCCGGCAAGGTCCGTTACGCCGGGTTGTCCAACTACGCCGGCTGGCAGGTGCAGAAGGCCGTCGACGTCGCCGAGCACGGGCACCTCCCGCGGCCGGTCACCCTCCAGCCGCAGTACAACCTGCTGGCCCGCGAGATCGAGTGGGAGATCGTCCCCGCCTGCCTCGCGAACGGCCTCGGCCTGCTGCCCTGGTCGCCGCTCGGAGGCGGCTGGCTCACCGGGAAGTACACCCGAGACCAGCGCCCCACCGGCGCCACCCGTCTCGGCGAGGACCCGGCCCGTGGCGTGGAGGCCTACGACAAGCGGTCCGCGAGCGAGCGCACCTGGGCCGTCGTCGACGCCCTCCAGGGCGCCGCGGACTCGACAGGCGCCTCGATGGCCGCCGTCGCGCTGTCCTGGCTGCACGACCGGCCGGCTGTCTCGTCGGTGATCCTGGGGGCGCGGACCACCGAGCAGCTCACGGCCAACCTGGCCGCGGCCGGCCTGCACCTGGACGCCGCCGCCACCGGGGCCCTGGACGCTGCCAGCGACCCGGCCCCGGCCGACTACCCCTACGGCTCCGCCGGCCTCGAGCAGCGCACGCGCACGCTGTAGCCCGTGATCCACAGCGGATCCGTTGGAGAAGATCCAGCGGATCCGCTGTGGATCACGGAATCCTGCCCCACATGCCCCACCTGCGCCGATTCGGCCGGGGCGACTCTCGGCTGGTAGCCTCGGACACTGCCGTTCACGCGGCGTGGGTTCCTCATGTCTGCCCGTGAATCAGACCAGGCAGCGCTCACCATCACCACGCAGGGAGAGTTGTGTCGCTCGACACCGCCACCAAGAAGCAGATCATCGAAGAGCACGGCAGCTCCGGCACCGACACCGGTACCCCGGAGGTCCAGGTCGCGATGCTCTCGCGCCGCATCTCTGACCTGACCCAGCACCTCAAGGAGCACAAGCACGACCACCACTCGCGTCGTGGCCTGCTCCTGCTCGTCGGCCGGCGCCGCCGGCTGCTGAACTACCTGGCCAAGACCGACATCAACCGCTACCGCGCCTTGATCGAGAAGCTCGGCCTGCGCCGCTAGCACCCCTCGGAGGAGCGGCTCGCCCCGGCGTCTGGTCCTCGGTTGTGGCCGGCGGACCTGACGGTCGTCGCGGCGAGAGCCGCCCTCCCCGTCCCGCAGGCTTCCATCGAAGACCGGCTGGCATTCCGGGCGACCTGCTCCTCACCTTTGAAGGAACAGGAGACCCATCGCATGGATGGACAGTCCGTCCACACCGCCGACGCCGTCATCGACAACGGCACCTTCGGCACCCGCACGGTCCGGTTCGAGACCGGCCGGTTCGCCCGGCAGGCTGCCGGCTCCGTCACCGCCTACCTCGACGACGACACGATGCTGCTGTCGGCCACCACGGCCGGCAAGCACCCCAAGGAGAACCTCGACTTCTTCCCCCTGACGGTCGACGTCGAGGAGCGGATGTACGCCGCGGGCCGTATCCCCGGCTCGTTCTTCCGCCGCGAGGGCCGGCCCAGCGAGGACGCGATCCTCACCTGCCGCCTCATCGACCGGCCGCTGCGCCCGACGTTCGCCAAGGGTCTGCGCAACGAGGTCCAGGTCGTCATCACCGTCATGGCGCTGGACCCCAAGGACATGTACGACGTCGTGGCGATCAACGCCGCGTCGGCGAGCACCCAGCTCTCCGGCCTGCCGTTCAGCGGCCCGGTGGGCGCCACCCGCGTCGCACTGATCGACGACCAGTGGGTAGCCTTCCCGACCCACGAGCAGCTCGAGTCGGCCGTGTTCGACATGGTCGTCGCCGGCCGGATCGCCGGTGACGATGTCGCGATCATGATGGTCGAGGCCGAGGCCACCATGGCCGCCTGGCACCTCATCAAGGACGGCGGCAAGACTGCTCCCACCGAGGAGATCGTCGCTCAGGGCCTCGAGGCCGCGAAGCCGTTCATCAAGTCACTCTGCGAGGCGCAGCAGCAGCTCGCCGCGGCCGCTGCCAAGCCGACTGCCGAGTTCCCCCGCTTCCTCGACTACCAGGACGACGTGCTGCAGGCCGTCACCGATCTGGTCCAGGACGAGCTCGGTCAGGCCCTGACGATCGCCGCCAAGCAGGAGCGCGAGACCGAGATCGACCGGATCAAGGGCTCTGCCAAGGAGAAGCTGGCCGGCCAGTTCGAGGGGCGCGAGAAGGAGATCAGCGCGGCCTACCGCTCGGTCACCAAGTCGCTCGTGCGCCGCCGGATCCTCAAGGACAAGGTCCGCATCGACGGCCGTGGGCTGTCCGACATCCGCACGCTCTCGGCCGAGGTCGAGGTGCTCCCGCGGGTTCACGGCTCGGCGCTGTTCGAGCGCGGTGAGACCCAGATCCTCGGTGTGACGACGCTCAACATGCTCCGGATGGAGCAGATGATCGACACGCTCAACCCCGAGAACCGCAAGCGCTACATGCACAACTACAACTTCCCGCCCTACTCGACCGGTGAGACCGGCCGGGTGGGCTCGCCCAAGCGGCGCGAGATCGGCCACGGCGCGCTCGCCGAGCGGGCGATCCTGCCGGTGCTGCCGGCCCGCGAGGAGTTCCCCTACGCGATCCGTCAGGTGTCCGAGGCGCTCGGCTCCAACGGCTCCACCTCGATGGGCTCGGTCTGCGCGTCGACCATGTCTCTGCTGCAGGCGGGTGTCCCGCTGCGGGCGGCCGTCGCCGGCATCGCCATGGGCCTGATCTCCGACACCGTCGACGGTCAGACCGAGTACGCGGCCCTCACCGACATCCTCGGCGCCGAGGACGCGTTCGGCGACATGGACTTCAAGGTCGCCGGCACCCGCGAGTTCGTCACTGCCATCCAGCTGGACACCAAGCTCGACGGCATCCCGGCCTCGGTGCTCGCCTCGGCGCTCACCCAGGCCAAGGAGGCCCGGCTGCACATCCTCGACGTCATGAACGAGGCGATCGACGCCCCGGACGAGATGTCGCCGTACGCGCCGCGGATCATCACCATCAAGATCCCGGTGGACCAGATCGGTGCGGTCATCGGCCCCAAGGGCAAGATGATCAACCAGATCCAGGACGAGACCGGCGCCGACATCACCATCGAGGACGACGGCACCATCTACATCGGTGCCACCGACGGCCCCAAGGCCGAGGCCGCCCGCACGATGATCAACGGCATCGCGAACCCCACGATGCCCGAGGTCGGCGAGCGCTACCTGGGCACCGTCGTCAAGACCACGACGTTCGGTGCCTTCGTGTCGCTGATGCCGGGTCGCGACGGTCTCCTGCACATCTCGAAGCTGCGGGCCCTGGCCGGCGGCAAGCGGGTCGACAACGTCGATGACGTCGTCAAGGTCGGTGACAAGGTCCAGGTGCAGATCGCCGAGGTCGACTCGCGCGGCAAGCTGTCCCTGATCCCGGTCGAGGCCGAGGGCGCGCAGGCTCCCGACGCCGACGCGCCGGCCGAGGTCTAGACACCTTGGGCCGACAGGCCACCCGCACGCTCCACCGGGCGGACGGCGGTGGCGGACTCGTCCGCCACACCGTCCTGCCCGGTGGGCTGCGCGTCGTCACCGAGGCGGTCCCCACCGTCCGGTCGGTGACGTTCGGCGTGTGGGTCGGCGTGGGCTCCCGTGACGAGGCCTCCTCGCTCGCAGGCGCCTCGCACTACCTCGAGCACCTGCTGTTCAAGGGCACCCGGAAGCGCGACGCGCTCGCCATCTCGGCAGCGATCGACGCGGTCGGCGGCGAGATGAACGCGTTCACGTCGAAGGAGTACACCTGCTTCTACGCCCGGGTGCTCGACGACGACCTGCCCCTAGCGGTCGACGTCGTCGGTGACCTGGTGACGTCGTCGGTGATCCGGGCCTCCGACGTCGACGCCGAGCGTGGCGTGATCCTCGAGGAGATCGCCATGCACGAGGACGACCCGACGGACATGGTCCACGACCAGTTCGCCCAGATCCTCTTCGGCGACGGTCCGCTGTCGCGGCCCGTGCTCGGCAGCGTCGAGTCGATCGAGTCGATCGGCCGGGCCGCCATCAACGGCTACTACCGGCGCCGCTACCGGCCGCAGGACATGGTGGTGGCGGTGGCCGGCAACGTCGACCACTCCACCGTCGTGCGGCTGGTCCGCACGGCGTTCGGGGCCGCCGGCATGCTGGACGGCGACGCCGAGCCCGCCGTTCCGCGAGCCGGCCGGCTGCTCCTCACCCAGGGCGGCACCCGCGTCGTCCGGCGGACCACCGAGCAGGCCAACGTCGTGCTCGGCGGCCCCGGTCTCGCCCGCACCGACGAGCGTCGGTTCGCCCTCGGTGTGCTCAATGCGGCGCTCGGCGGCGGCATGTCGTCGCGGCTGTTCCAGGAGGTCCGCGAGAAGCGCGGACTGGCCTACTCGGTCTACAGCTACCACGCGCAGTACGCCGACACCGGGCTGTTCGGGGTCTACGCCGGCTGCGTGCCGCGCAAGGTCGACGAGGTGCTCGCCATCTGTCGCGACGAGATCGCCAAGGTGGCCGCGACCGGCCTCACCCTCGACGAGATCGACCGGGGCAAGGGCCAGCTGCGCGGCTCGCTGGTCCTCGGTCTCGAGGACACCGGCTCGCGCATGAGTCGCATCGGCAAGGCCGAGCTGGTTTACGGCGAGCAGCTCTCGGTCGACGAGGTGCTGGCCCGGATCGACGCGGTCACCCCCGACGAGGTGTCCGCGGTGGCGGCCGACGTGCTGACCGGCATCACGACCCTCGCGGTCGTCGGGCCGTTCGACGAGGACCGGGACTTCACCCGGGCCATCGCATGAGCGACCTGCTCAGGGTCGCCGTGCTGGGCGCCGCCGGCCGGATGGGGGCCGAGGCGTGCCGAGCGGTCGAGGGGGCCGGTGACCTCGAGCTGGTCGCCCGGGTCGGGTCCGACGACCCGGTGCAGTCGGTGGTCGACGCCGAGCCACACGTCGCGGTCGACCTGACCCGGCCCGACGCGGTGATGGACAACGTGCGGTTCTGCGTCGAGCACGGCGTGCACGTCGTGGTCGGCACCAGCGGCTTCGACGACGAGCGGCTGGCGGCCGTCCGCGGCTGGCTGGACGCCGCCCCCGGCGTCGGCGTGGTCGTGGCCCCGAACTTCGCGGTCGGCGCCGTGCTCATGATGCGGTTCGCGGCCCAGGCGGCCCGGTTCTTCGAGTCGACCGAGATCGTCGAGCTGCACCACCCGGACAAGGCCGACGCCCCCAGCGGGACCGCCCGCCGCACCGCCGAGCTGGTGGCCCAGGCTCGGGCGGCAGCGGGGCTCGCGGCCCAGCCGGACGCCACGTCGTCGGGCCTCGACGGGGCGCGCGGCGCCGACGTCGCGGGGGTTCCGGTGCACTCGGTACGGGCGCGCGGCCTGGTCGCGCACCAGGAGGTGCTGTTCGGCACCGCAGGGGAGACCCTGACGATCCGGCACGACTCCTACGACCGGGCCTCGTTCATGCCCGGCGTGCTGCTCGCGGTGCGCCAGGTCGGCTCCCGCCCGGGCCTCACCGTCGGCCTCGAACCGCTCCTCGGCCTCGACTAGACCTGGGTCACGACGTCAGCAGCCGGAGCACGGCAGCGGTGGCGGCGGCGGCTGCGACCACCACGATGAACGGCGCGCGCAGCAGCAGGGCGACGACGGCGACGGTCACACCGGCCAGCCGGGCGTCGACGTGCAGGCGCTCGCCGACCGCGAGCGTCTGCACCGCGGCCAGTGCTGCGAGCAGTGCCACCGGTAGCAACGCGAGGACCCGGGCGACCCGCTCGTCCTCGAGCCAGCGCTCGGGCACCAGCAACCCGGCCAGCTTGAGCAGGTAGCACCCGGCGGCGGTGGCCAGCACGGCGGCCCAGGTCACGACGCCGCCCGCGGCGGGCGAGCTCGCCGCACGAGCACGGCCACCACCGGAACCAGTGCGGCCACCAGCACCGGGATCCCGGCCGGCACGAGCGGCACCACCGCCACTGCGACCAGCGCGGCCACCAGGGCGGTGGCCCAGGCCGGGCGGCGGTCGAGGCGCGACGCGAGCAGGGCGAGGAAGGCCGCCGGCGCCGCGGCGTCGAGGCCGTAGGTGCGTGGGTCGCCCACCGCGTTGCCCGCTACGGCGCCGACCAGGGTCGCCGCGTTCCACAGCACGAACAGCAGCAGGCCCGTCGTCCAGAAGCCGAACCGCGCGGCCCGGGTGCCCAGCCCGCCGCCGGCGGTCTCGCCGGCGAGCGCCATGGCGGTGGTCTCGTCGATCACCAGCTGGGCGCCGACCAGGCGGCGCAGCCCGCGGAGCCGGAGGAGCGGCGCCATGCGCACGCCGTAGACCATGTTGCGGCTGCCGAGCAGGACGGCCGACGCCGTGCCGGAGACCGCGCTGCCGCCGCCACCCAGGACCCCGATGAGGGCGAACTGGGAGCCGCCGGTGAACACGAGCACCGACATGGCGCAGGTCTGGACCACGGAGAGGCCGGCGGCGGTGCCGAGGGCGCCGACGGAGAGGCCGTACGCGCCACTGGCGACGGCGATGGACAGGCCGGTCCGGACGAGACGTCCCCGGACCTCCTCCCAGCCGGTCCCCGAGTCCGTGCTCACGGGTCGACGAGGGCCGTCCGCAGCCGGGACTGCTGGACCAGGACCGCGTCGTCGCCGAGCAGGTCGAGGCTGCGCGTGGCGCCGTCCGCCGCCCACCCTGAGCCGACGAGGAACGCGCGCAGGTCGGCCTCGTCGTCGGCGAGCCAGGAGTGCAGGTGCCGGACGCCGTCGATCCGCGCCAGGTCGGCGACGGCGTTCACCAGGCGGCTCCCGTGGCCGGCGCCGGTGTCCGACGGGTCGACGCACAGCACCAGCAGCTCGCCGTCCAACGACGGGATGGTGTCCGGGTCCGACGCGGGGGCGAGGGCGGCGAACCCGACGACCCGCTCCCCGGCGAGCGCGGTGAGCACCCGGTGCCGTGGGGACGGTGGCTCCGTGACCGCCGAACGCCACTGGGCGGCGGCGCCCTCCGAGCCCACGACCTCGAGCACCTCGGCCGGGAGCCGGTCGGCGTGGACGCGGGCCCAGACCGCGGCCTGGATGCGGGCCAGGGCGGGAGCGTCGTCGTCCGTCGCGGGTCGCACGCTCGCATCGGCCACGCGGCCGATCATCGCACTCAGCGCGCGGCGGTCCCGCCCAGGCCCCACGACCACTGCACTGACACGACCTGCCGGTTGCCGACCTCGAACAGCAGCCGGTGACGGACGTCTTCGCCCGCCCGGCCAGTCGTCACCAGGCGTTGGTGTCCCACTGTTCCCGCCAACCAGACGGACCGCGACCCCGCCCACCCCAGGGCGGTGAACGCGTCTGGTGGTCGCGTCACGTCGATGACGGACCCGTCGGGGATGCCCACCCGGAAAGGCCGCTGGACCGGCTCCAGGATCCTCGCCCGGTGAGGAGCCGTCGGGCGGCGGTGAGGCTGGTGTGGTGGTCCATGGTCGTCTCCTTCGCCGATCGTTCGGCGGTGGCTTCGGGCAACGGACGGACGTCCGCCCCAGAAGACGCGACCAGTGAGCGGCATGGTTGCCTGGGGGCCGCTCGGGTGCCGGGCACGACGCCGACAGCCGTCCGCGACGCCGATAGTCTTCGTGTCGTGTCCACCACGTATGTCGCCAGCCTCGGCGCCGTGGTCGTGACGCTGGTCGGGCTGCGGCTGCTGCTCAGACGCCACCTCCCACGGCTGGCCAGGCCCATGAGCGTCGTCGGCGCAGCGGTCGGACTCGTCGGCGTAGCCGGACTGGCCTTCCACTGCGGCGCGATGTTCTTCCCCCTGCTGGTGCGTCACCTGCCCGGCGCGACCAGCGTGATGCCCGACATCCGCGCCCTCGGGCTCGCCAGCGTGGTCTGGTACGTCGTCCCGTGCCTGCTGGTGCTGGTGGCGCTGCGTCGGCAGCACCCGGCCGTCCTGGTCGTCCTGGTGTCCGTACTGGCCGCGGTCGGCGTGACCATGTACGACGGCGGTCGCCTCGACCTGCACCTCACCGCGATCTTCGCGGCCGTGGTCGCGCTGTCCTCGACCGTGACCGGGCTCGTCGTCGCACCCAGCCGGGATGTCGCGGCCCGAAGCTGACCCGGCGACCCTACGATCGGGTCGTGCCCATCGACACCCAGTACGAGGACCTCCTGCGGCACGTGCTGGAGCACGGCTCCAGCCGGCCGGACCGCACCGGCACCGGGTCGCGCAGCGTCTTCGGCCACCAGATGCGCTACGACCTCTCGCGCGGGTTCCCGCTGATCACGACCAAGCGGGTGCACTTCCGCTCGATCGCCTACGAGCTGCTCTGGTTCCTTCGGGGCGACGGCAACGCCCGCTGGCTGCAGGACCGCAAGGTCACCATCTGGGACGAGTGGGCGGCGCCCGACGGCGACCTCGGCCCGGTCTACGGCGTGCAGTGGCGGTCGTGGCCGACCCCCGACGGCGGCCACGTCGACCAGATGAGCGCCGTGCTCGACCAGCTCCGCACCGACCCGACGTCCCGGCGGATGATCGTCTCGGCCTGGAACGTCGCCGAGCTCGGCGACATGGCGCTGCCGCCGTGCCACCTGCTCTTCCAGTTCTACGTGGCCGACGGCCGGCTGTCCTGCCAGCTCTACCAGCGCAGCGCCGACCTCTTCCTCGGCGTCCCGTTCAACATCGCGAGCTACGCCCTGCTGCTGCACATGGTGGCCCAGCAGGTCGGGCTCGAGCCGGGCGACTTCGTCTGGACGGGTGGCGACTGCCACATCTACGACAACCACGTCGAGCAGGTCCGCGAGCAGCTGTCGCGCGGGGCCCACCCGTTCCCCGAGCTGCGCCTGAAGCCGGCCGCGACGCTGTACGAGCACGAGTTCGAGGACTTCGAGGTCGTCGGCTACCAGCACCACCCCGCGCTGCGCGCCCCGGTCGCGGTGTGACCCGGTCGCACCTGCGGCCGTGATCGGCCTGGTCTGGGCACAGGCGGCCAACGGCGTCATCGGCCGCGACGGTGCGTTGCCCTGGCGGCTGCCCGAGGACCTGGCGCGGTTCAAGCGGCTGACCACCGGGGCGACCGTCGTGATGGGCCGTGCGACCTGGGACTCATTACCGTCGCAGGTCCGGCCGCTGCCCGGGAGGCGCAACGTCGTCCTGACCCGCGACCTCTCCTGGTCGGCGGTGGGCGCCGTCGTCGCACGATCCCTGGCCGAGGCCCTCGGGGGAGCCGACGACGTGTGGGTGATGGGCGGCGCGCAGGTCTACCGGGAGGCGCTGCCCAGCGCCGACGTCCTCGTCGTGACCGAGCTGGCCAGCCCGTTCGAGGGCGACCGCACCGCACCGGTGATCGGCCCGGAGTGGGTGCGCGTGGAGTCCGACCCGCCGGTCGGCTTCCACCTCTCCGCGTCCGGCCTGGGCTACCGCGTCGTCACCTGGCGTCACCACTCACCCGAGTGACCAGACCTGTCGGCTGATGCGGTCGCACCAGCCAGGTTGCAGCCTGTAACGCCGTCCGGCCGCCCGCCGATACGTGGATCGAGTCCCGTCGCTGCCCGATCCCCCGAGCGGGTGGCGGCGGGGCTCCCTGCTGTCCGGAGTAGTTTGGCCCCATGCCGAGCACAGCCGCGGCGACGGCCTTCGGGCGCGTCCTCACCGCTATGGTCACCCCGTTCCGCGCCGACGGATCGCTCGACCTGGACGCCGCCCAGCGGCTCGCCAGCCATCTCGTCGACCAGGGTCATGACGGGCTGGTCATCAGCGGCACGACCGGCGAGTCGCCCACGACCAGCGACGAGGAGAAGGAGCGGCTGCTCCGCGCCGTCCTCGAGGCTGTCGGCGACCGGGCCCGGGTGGTGGCCGGCTCCGGCACCAACGACACCCACCACACGATCGAGCTCTCCCGGGCCGCCGAGAAGGCCGGTGCGCACGGGCTGCTCATCGTCACGCCCTACTACAACAAGCCGCCGCAGGAGGCCCTCGTGCGGCACTTCGTCGCGGCGGCCGACGCCGTCGAGCTGCCGGTCATGCTCTACGACATCCCCGGCCGCACGGGGACGCCGATCGAGCACGACTCCCTGCTGCGGCTCGCCGAGCACGAACGGATCCTCGCCGTGAAGGACGCCAAGGGCGACCTGTTCGAGGGGTCACGGGTGATGGCGGCGACCGACCTCGCCTACTACTCCGGCGACGACCCGATGAACCTCGCCTGGCTCACGCACGGGGCCGCCGGTGTCGTCTCCGTGGTCGGCCACGTCCACGGCAGCGACTACGCGGCGATGGTCGCTGCGGTCGACGACGGCGACCTGTCGGGCGCGCTCGCGATCCACCGGCGGCTGATCCCCGCCGTCCGCGCGATCATGGACCGCTCGTCGCAAGGAGCGATCCGGGCGAAGGCGGCGCTCCAGCTGGCCGGCGTCATCGCGCACCGCACCGTGCGGGCGCCGCTGATCGACGCCACCGACGACGAGGTGGCCCGGCTGCGCGAGGCGCTCGGGACCGTCGCGTGAGCCATCCGCACCCGGAGCTCGGTCCGCCGCCGGACCTGGCCGACGGAGCCTTGCGCATCGTGGCCCTGGGGGGTCTTGGCGAGGTCGGCCGCAACATGACGGTGTTCGAGTACGCCGGGCGGCTGCTCATCGTCGACTGCGGGGTGCTGTTCCCCGAGGACTTCCAGCCCGGCGTCGACCTGATCCTCCCCGACTTCGACCACATCCGCGGCCGGCTCGACCTGGTCGACGGCCTCGTGCTCACCCACGCCCACGAGGACCACATCGGCGCGGTGCCCTACCTCCTCCGCGAGCGGCCGGACATCCCGCTGATCGGCTCGCGGCTGACGCTGGCGATGGTCGAGGCCAAGCTCCAGGAGCACCGGATCAAGCCCTACACCCTCGAGGTCAAGGAGGGCGACCGCGAGCAGGTCGGGCCGTTCGGCTGCGAGTTCATCGCCGTGAACCACTCGATCCCGGACGCGCTCGCCGTCGCCATCCGCACACCCGCCGGTCTCGTCCTGCACACCGGTGACTTCAAGATGGACCAGCTGCCCCTTGACGGCCGCCTCACCGACCTGCGCGCCTTCGCCCGTCTCGGCGACGAGGGAGTCGACCTGCTCCTGGCCGACTCCACCAACGCCGAGGTGCCCGGCTTCACCACGCCGGAGCGCCAGATCACGCCCGTTCTCGACCGGGTGTTCGCGCAGGCCCGCAAGCGGATCATCGTGGCGTCCTTCGCCAGCCACGTGCACCGCGTGCAGCAGGTGCTCGACACCGCCCAGAAGCACGGCCGCAAGGTCGCCTTCGTCGGACGGTCGATGGTCCGCAACATGGGCGTGGCGCGCGACCTCGGCTACCTCGACGTGCCCGGCGGGCTGATGGTCGACGCCAAGTCCCTCGACGACCTGCCCGAGGACAAGGTGGTGATCGTCTGCACCGGGTCGCAGGGCGAGCCGATGTCGGCACTCTCGCGGATCGCCAACCGTGACCACGCGATCCGGGTCGGCGAGGGCGACACCGTGATCCTCGCCTCGTCGCTGATCCCGGGCAACGAGAACTCCGTCTTCCGGGTCGTCAACGGTCTGTCCCGCTGGGGTGCCACCGTGGTGCACAAGTCGAACGCCCTGGTGCACGTCTCGGGTCACGCCTCCGCCGGCGAGCTCCTGTACGTCTACAACATCGTCCGGCCGGGCAACGTCATGCCGGTGCACGGCGAGTGGCGCCACCTGCGGGCCAACGCCGACCTCGCCGTGCAGACGGGTGTGCCGCGCGAGCGCACCGTGCTCGCGGAGGACGGCGTGGTCGTCGACCTGGTCGACGGGCGCGCCAGCATCGTCGGCGCGGTGCCGTGCGGCTACGTCTACGTCGACGGGTCCAGCGTCGGCGACGTGACCGAGTCCTCGCTCAAGGACCGACGCATCCTGCGGGACGAGGGGTTCATCTCCGTGGTCGTGGTGGTCGACTCCGTCACGGGCAAGGTGCAGGGCGGTCCCGAGATCCACGCCCGCGGGTTCGCCGAGGACGACAGCGTGTTCGACGACGTACGCGGCAGGATCGAGCAGGCGCTCGAGAAGGCGGCGTCCGAGGGCATCGGCGACAGCCGCCAGCTCGAGCAGCTGGTGCGCCGCACCGTCGGCAAATGGGTGAGCGACACCTACCGGCGGCGCCCGATGATCATCCCGCTCGTCGTCGAGGTCTGACCCCGACCCCCAGCTTGTTGAGTGGCGCGACCTTGCTGCTTCGGGACCGGTGAAGCAGCAGGGTTGCGCCACTCAACGCAGTGCCGCCCTCCGGTAGCGCAGGAGACGCCCGGCGAGGCGGGCGCGACCGTGACCCGTCAGGGTCGAGGACCTGGCCAGCCGCCACCAGAGCGCGGCCCGCGCCGGGTCGTGCGGCAGGCATCGTGCGTCCTCCGCATCTCGGATGATCATGGCAGGTTGGTGCGCGATCTCAGCGGTCGTGTAGCCGTACCGGTCGGCGCCGTTCCTCGTCATGGCCTTGTCCCGCCGGAGGTCCCGACCATGGCGCTCCTTGGTCCGGTGCTCGCCGCCGTCGCACTCCGGGTAGCGGTTCGTCCCGACCAGGTGCAGGTCGGCCCGTGCCAGGAACTGCGGACCGTCCCAGAGCTCCACCTGGCAGTCGACCGGCCCCAGGCCGGTCATGACGTGCATCAGCCGGAGCACCGACTCCCACCAGGACTCGCTGCGTGGGTCCGCCAGCGCGACGGCCTTCCGCAGGGTCCGGGCGCCTCGGGCCCGCGGCCGCGCGGCGGCGAGGACGCCGTCGGGAGCGATGCCCGCGGCGAGCGCGCAGTCGACGAGCGGGACCAGGTCCACCAGGCTCAGGTCCTGGGCCAGCTCCAGCAGGGTCTCCTCCGCGCTGACGACCGGCAGTCCGGCCAGGTCCTCCACCTGGGTGTGGACCGAGCGACGCACGTAGAGCCCCTGACGCTGGACGTGGACGCCACTGGTCGTGCTCGCGAGCAGCACCGACCCTGCGTGGATCCCGTTGGGCAGCCACCAGCCCCGGAGGGCGGCCGACGTGACGTGCCCGAACCCGCTCTGGCGGGGCAGGACGCCGGCCACGGCGCGGGCGAGATCGTCGAGTCCCGGTGCGTCGCGCCGTCCGTACAGTCCGTGGGACAGCCGGCGCCACCGCGGATGGCGAAGGGTCGCCGGCCCGAGCCCGAGCGTGGCGGCGTCCCGCAGCCGGACAGCGACCAGCCCCGGTGGGACCGAGGTGAGGCGAGCTGGCACTCGTCCCACGATGAGCCGTCGAGCCCGGCCGGGCGCGGCGCCGGACAGGTCTGTGGACGGCCCGGCCGGGTGCCCGGTCCTGGGGACGGCGCTGACCCCCGTCGAGTGGCGCGACCCTGCTGCTTCCGGACCGGGGAAGGCGCAAGGTTGCGCCACTCCTGAGGGCTGGTGGGGGAGGACGGGCGCGGCGACACGCGGAGACTGGTACGGCTGTGACCTGTGGTGCAGGGGTGACTGACAGGTAGCCTCGCGGCATGGCCACCCGTACGCCCACGCGCCCCCGCGCCACCAGCTCGCGCGGCGCCGCGAAGCCGGCGGCGCGGAAGTCCTCGTCGACGCGCTCCCGGTCGACCTCGCGCGGCTCCGGCCGCTCGGCCGCCCGCAAGCGCGCCCGCCGGACCCGGACCGGCCCTCCGTGGCCGGTGCGCGCGCTGCGCGGCCTGTGGCTCGGCGTCGCGCACCTGGTCGGCGCGCTGGCCCGCCGGATCGGGAGCAGTGCCCGCGACCTCGACCCGGCACACCGCCGCGACGGCATCGGCCTGCTCCTGGTCGGGCTCGCCACGGTGGTGGCCGCCGTCGAGTGGTGGGAGCTCACGGGTCCGGTCGGCGCCGTCGTCCACGCCGTGGTCGCCGGCACCACCGGCCGGGTCGGCCTGGTGCTGCCCCTCGTGCTGCTCGGCCTCGGCATCCGCATCCTGCGGCACCCGCAGGACGCCGAGGCCGGCGGCCGGATCGGCATCGGCCTGGGCTCGCTGATGCTGAGCGTGCTCGGTCTGGTCCACATCGCCCGCGGCCTGCCCGACCCCGGCAAGCACGACGCGCTGCGCGAGGCCGGCGGCTACCTCGGCTACCTCGTCAGCTCGCCGCTGGTCTCGGCGGTGTCGGTCTACGTCGCCGTCCCGCTGCTCGTGATGCTGCTGCTGTTCGGTCTCCTGGTCGTCACCGCCACCCCGCTCCACGCGCTGCCGGAGCGCGGCAAGGCGGTGCTCGCGTGGCTGATGCACCGGCCCGAGGACGCCACCGCCGACGAACCGGCGACGGCCGACGGCGAGCCCACCACGTCGGAGCCGCTGGAGCCGCTCAAGCGCCGCCGGCCGCGTCGCCGCCAGGGCACGATGACGGAGGGCGAGGACGACTCGGACCCGCCCTACGACGCCTCGGTGGTCGCCCGCGCCGACGGGGCCATCGCCGGTGCCGGGACCGACTCGGCAGCCGACGAGGCCGAGCCGGGGAAGCCGCCGCCGGTGCACTCGCCGATGCCGGTGCGCGTCGAGCAGCTGCTGCTCTCCGGCGACGTCACCTACATGCTGCCGCCGGCCGACACCCTGCAGGAGGGCTCGCCGCACAAGGCCCGCTCGAAGGCCAGCGACGCGGTCGTCGACTCGCTCACGCAGGTGCTCGACCAGTTCGGCATCGACGCCCAGGTCACGGGCTACACCCGTGGCCCCACCGTCACCCGCTACGAGGTCGAGCTCGGCAACGCGGTGAAGGTCGAGCGCGTCACCGCGCTGTCGAAGAACATCGCCTACGCCGTGGCCAGCGCCGACGTCCGCATCCTGTCGCCGATCCCGGGCAAGTCCGCGATCGGCATCGAGATCCCGAACCTCGACAAGGAGGTGGTCAGCCTCGGCGACGTCATGCGCTCGTCCGTCGCGCGAAACGACCACCACCCGATGCTCGTCGCGCTCGGCAAGGACGTCGAGGGCGGTTTCGTCCTCGC
Organism: Actinomycetes bacterium; assembly: GCA_038246545.1. GTDB lineage: Bacteria > Actinomycetota > Actinomycetes > JACCUZ01 > JACCUZ01 > JBBRVW01. The sequence goes on from JBBRVW010000013.1 coordinate 30,386, forward strand.
CAACCTGGCCAAGATGCCGCACCTGCTGGTGGCCGGTGCCACCGGCTCGGGCAAGTCCAGCTTCGTCAACTCGATGATCACCTCGCTGCTGCTGCGCTCGACGCCGGACGAGGTGCGCATGGTGCTGGTCGATCCGAAGCGGGTCGAGCTCACGGCGTACGAGGGCGTCCCGCACCTCATCACGCCGATCATCACCAGCCCCAAGAAGGCCGCCGAGGCGCTGCAGTGGGTCGTGCGCGAGATGGACCTGCGCTACGACGACCTGGCGGCGTTCGGCTTCCGGCACGTCGACGACTTCAACAAGGCCGTCAAGGCCGGCACGGTCACCGCGCCGCCCGGCAGCGAGCGGGTGCTGGCGCCCTACCCCTACCTGCTCGTCGTGGTCGACGAGCTCGCCGACCTCATGATGGTCGCGCCGCGCGACGTCGAGGACTCCATCGTGCGCATCACCCAGCTCGCCCGCGCGGCCGGCATCCACCTGGTGCTGGCCACCCAGCGGCCGTCGGTCGACGTCGTGACCGGCCTGATCAAGGCCAACGTGCCGTCGAGGCTGGCCTTCTCGACCTCCAGCCTCGCCGACAGCCGGGTCATCCTCGACCAGCCGGGAGCCGAGAAGCTCATCGGTGAAGGGGACGGGCTGTTCCTGCCGATGGGCGCCAGCAAGCCGATGCGCATGCAGGGGGCCTGGGTCACCGAGGCGGAGATCGTCTCGGTGGTCGAGCACTGCAAGGCCCAGCTGCAGCCGACCTACCGTGACGACGTCACGGTCCCGCAGAGCACCAGGCGCGAGATCGACGAGGAGGTGGGGGACGACCTGGACCTGCTCTGCCAGGCTGCCGAGCTCGTCGTCACCACCCAGTTCGGGTCGACCTCGATGCTGCAGCGCAAGCTGAGGGTGGGCTTCGCCAAGGCCGGCCGGCTGATGGACCTGATGGAGAGCCGCGGGCTCGTCGGGCCGTCGGAAGGGTCCAAGGCCCGCGACGTCCTGGTGCAGCCGGACGAGCTGGACGGCGTGCTGTTCACCCTGCGGGGCGAATGATCAACGCCGGGTCACCGATAGACTGGTGACTCAGCACGGGAGGAGCACCACGATGTCCATCGGCACGACCCTCGCGCGGGCGCGGGAGTCTGCCGGTCTCAGCGTGGACGAGGTCGCTCACGCGACCCGGATCCGCCGCACCCTGCTGCTCGGCATCGAAAGCGACGACTTCTCGGCGTGCGGCGGCGACTTCTACGCCCGCGGCCACATCCGCACCGTCGCCACCAAGCTGGGCCTCGACCCGGCGCCGCTGATGCACGAGTTCGACGCCGCCCGACCGCCGGAGCCCCCTCGGACCACCGACGTCTTCGAGCCGGAGAAGACCCGTCCCGAGCGGCGCGGCCCCAACTGGAGCGCCGCGATGGTCGCCGCGCTCGTGCTGGTGGTCGGCTTCGGGATCTTCCAGGCCTTCAGCGGCGGCGACGGCCGGCGGGCCGTGGTCGGCGGGCCGGCCGCCACCGGCTCGACCTCGGCGTCCCCGCCGGCGTCACCGAGCCCGTCACCGAGCGGCGACGGGAGCGGCAGCGCCGTGGCCCAGGCGTCCCGAGGCAAGGTCAAGGTCGACGTGACCGCCACCGAGAAGAGCTGGGTGCAGGTGACGACCGGCACCGGTCAGGAGCTCTACCAGGGCCTGATGGACGCCGGCATGCGCAAGTCCTTCACCGACAAGCGCCAGCTTCGCGTCGTGGTCGGCAACGCGGGTGGCATCGAGCTCACGGTCAACGGCACCGACATCGGCGCACCCGGGCGCCGCGGCCAGGTCGCACGGCTGCAGTTCACGCCGCAGGACCCGACCGGCGCCTGACGCCGGGCGGCGGGAGCGCCGTCCGGCGGCAACTAGGCTGGCGGGCATGGCTCCCTCGTCCGGCCGGCGCGTCGCGCTGGTCACCCTCGGCTGCGGCCGCAACGAGGTCGACTCCGAGGAGCTCGCCGGCCGGCTGGCCGCGGACGGCTGGCAGCTCGTGGCCGAGGCGGCCGACGCCGACGTCGCGCTCGTGAACACGTGCGGCTTCGTCGACGCCGCCAAGAAGGACTCGATCGACACCCTGCTGGCCGCGGCCGACCTCAAGGACGGCCACCGCACCCAGGCGGTCGTGGCGGTCGGCTGCCTCGCCGAGCGGTACGGCGACCAGCTGGCGGCGTCGCTGCCCGAGACCGATGCGGTGTTGAGCTTCGACGACTACCCCGACATCTCGGGGCGGCTGCAGGCGATCCTCGCGGGAGAGAAGCACCAGCCGCACGTGCCGCGCGACCGGCGCACGCTGCTCCCGCTGGCCCCGGCGGACCGCACCGTGCCGGCGGCGCCGCCCGCGGTCGAGGTCTCCCGGCCCGACCTGCCCGAGGGGGTCGCGCCGGCCGCCGGACCCCGCCCGGTACGGATGCGCCTCGGCGACGGCCCGACCGGCGCGCTCAAGCTCGCCAGCGGCTGCGACCGCCGGTGCACCTTCTGCGCGATCCCCACCTTCCGCGGTGCGTTCGTGTCGCGGCGGCCGCCGGAGCTGCTCGCCGAGGCCGGCTGGCTCGCCGAACAAGGGGTACGCGAGCTGGTGCTCGTCAGCGAGAACTCCACGTCGTACGGAAAGGACCTCGGCGACCTCAGGCTGCTCGAGACGCTGCTGCCTGAGCTCGCGGCCGTGCCCGGAGTGGTCCGGGTCCGGGTCAGCTACCTCCAGCCCGCCGAGATGCGCCCGGGGCTGGTGACGGCGATGACCTCGACGCCGGGCGTCGCGCCCTACTTCGACCTGTCCTTCCAGCACAGCAGCGGTCCGGTGCTGCGGCGGATGCGTCGCTTCGGCGACACCGACCGGTTCCTCGAGCTGGTCGCGTCGGTGCGCGCCGCCGCGCCCGAGGCCGGTCTGCGGTCCAACGTCATCGTCGGCTTCCCGGGCGAGTCCGAGGCCGACCTCGCCGAGCTGGAGCGGTTCCTCACCGAAGCCCGCCTCGACGTCGTCGGCGTCTTCGGCTACTCCGACGAGGACGGCACCGAGGCGGCGACCCTCGACGGCAAGCTGCCGGAGGACGTCGTGCGCGAGCGGGTGGAGCGCCTCACCTCGCTCACCGACGAGCTCGTCGCGCAGCGGGCCGAGGACCGCGTCGGCCAGGTCGTGGAGGTGCTCGTCGAGGAGCTCGACGTCGGCGCGGGGACCGCCGAGGGGCGGGCCGCGCACCAGGGCCCCGAGGTCGACGGCAGCACGACGCTGCTCGACGCCGGGCACGTCGCCGTGGGTGACCTGCTCACCGCGACCGTCGTCGCCTCGGAGGGTGCCGACCTGGTGGCGGCGCTGCAGGCACCGAGCAGGTGAGCTCGCCGGCGCCCGGGGGAGGCCAGGCCAGCGCCTGGAACATCGCCAACGCCCTCACGGTCCTCCGGCTGGTCCTCGTCCCCGTGTTCCTCGCGGCGCTCTTCCACGACGACGGGCACGACGACAGCTGGCGCGTGCTCGCCTGGGTGGCGTTCGCGGTCGCCTCGGTGACCGACCGGATCGACGGCGAGATCGCCCGTAGGCACGGCCTGGTCACCGACTTCGGCAAGATCGCCGACCCGATCGCCGACAAGGCGCTGATCGGCGCCGCGCTCGTCGGCCTCTCGCTGCTCGACGAGCTGGCCTGGTGGGTGACCGTCGTGGTCCTCGTCCGCGAGATCGGGGTGACGCTGCTGCGGTTCTTCGTCATCCGGCACGGCGTCATGCCGGCCAGCCGTGGCGGCAAGGTCAAGACCATGCTGCAGGCGGTGGGCATCGGCCTGCTCGTGCTGCCGCTGGACGGCGTGCTGCACGCGCTGGCGCTCCTGATCATGTACGTCGCCGTCGTCGTCACCGTCGTCACCGGGCTCGACTACGTCCAGCGGGCGCTCCGGCTGCGGCAGACCTCGGAGCGGGCCGTGCTCAAGCGGGCCCGGCGCGCCGAGCGGCCATGACACCCGCACCGGAAGCCGTGGCGCTCGCCCGCGAGGTCCACGAGCTGCTGCTGGCCCGCGGGGAGACCCTGGCCGTGGCCGAGTCGCTCACCGGGGGAGCGCTCGGCGCCACCGGAACGGCGGTGCCGGGCGTGTCCGCGACCTTCCGCGGCGCCGTCGTGGCCTACGCCACGGAGCTCAAGACCGAGATGCTCGGCGTCCCCGCCGACCTGCTGGCCCGCACCGGGCCCGTGCACCCTCTCGTGGCGGCCGCGATGGCCGCGGGCGTGCGCGGCCTCCTGGGGTCGACGTACGGGCTGGCGACCACGGGCGTGGCCGGCCCGGACCCGCAGGCGGGGCACGCTCCGGCCGAGGTCTACCTCGGCCTGGCTGGCGGCGAACGGCTGCGGCTGCTGCACCGCCGGGTGGACCTGAAGGGCGACCGGGCCGCGGTCCGATCGGGTGCGGTCGTGGCGGGGCTGGGGTTCCTGCGTGAGATCCTCACGGACGGGAACGCCGGGTGATGATTACAGCGTTACACTGGACGGTGCCTGGCGGCGCGCCCCTTGGGTCGCTCGCGTCAGGGGACGGCTGCACCGGCTACGGTGATCACCTGCCGTTGTAGTGGTCCTGGACCAGAGGGAGGCCCGCGATGATCCTGCTCCGCCGTCTGCTGGGCGACGTCCTGCGGGAGCGTCGCCGCGAGCAGGGCCGCACGCTGCGCGAGGTGTCCTCGGCCGCCCGGGTGTCCCTGGGCTACCTGTCCGAGGTCGAGCGCGGCCAGAAGGAGGCCTCCTCCGAGCTGCTGGGCTCCATCTGCGAGGCCCTCGACGTACCGATGTCCGAGCTGCTGCGCGAGGTGAGCGACAACCTCGCCCTGGCCGAGGCCGTGTCCGCCGTCGACCAGCTCGAGGTCTACGTCGTGCAGACGGGTACCCGGCCCGCGCCGGTGGCGGCGCCGTCGTCGATGCAGGTCACCGACCTCGCCGCCTGACCCGGTCACGCATGAGCCGCCCGGCCCCGGGTAGCAGTCTGTCGCAGGACGCCCGTCCACCCCATCGGTCAACGGGGGTGTGGACGGGCGTTCTGCGTCTGCCGGGAAGAGCGGTCAGGGCCGGTAGCGGGTGCGGCCGGCCGGCCGGTCGGCCCGCCGGGGTTTCCGCACCGGCTCCGGGGCCGGCCCCGGCTGGCACTGCGGGCACCAGTAGGCGATCCGCTCGTACGGCGGCGTGCCCTGCGCGGCGGTCAGGACCCGGGGCCCGCAGCGCAGGCAGGGCCGGCCGTGGCGCTCGAACACCCAGTGGTCCGCACCACGCCGCCCGGTTCCGGTGGTGGTCTGCCGCACGTGGTCCTTGTTGAGGTCGAGCAGCCGGTGCGACCGGTCGACGACGGAGCGCAGGTCGACGTCGCGCACCGGTGTCCAGGGCGAGACTCCCTCAAGGAAGCACACCTCGGCCTTGTACAGGTTGCCGACGCCCGCCAGGTTGCGCTGGTCGAGCAGCGCCTGACCGATCTCGCGTCCGGGGTCGGCGGCGAGCCGGCGGACGGCCTCGGCGGGGTCCCAGTCCGGGCCGAGGAGGTCCGGGCCGAGGTGGCCGACGACGTCGGCCTCGCGGTCGCGTGGGAGCAGCTCGACCACCGGCAGCCGGTAGCCGACGGCGTCCCACTCGGCGTTGCTCAGCAGCAGCCGCACCTGCCAGTCCGGGCCGCCGTGCCAGCGCGCGCCGGGGCGGTAGAGGTGCCACGAACCGTCCATCCTGAAGTGCGTGTGCAGCGTGAGGTCGCCGGCGATCCGGGTGAGCAGGTGCTTGCCCCGGCTGACCACCTCGGTGACCTCGCGACCGGCCAGGTCGACGGTGGCCAGCTGCGGTACCCGGAAGTCGGAGCGGGTCAGCACCCGGCCGGCCAGCGCGTCGTCGAGGCGGCGCCCGGCCAGCCAGACGGTGTCTCCCTCGGGCATGGTGTGAGCATCGTCTCCCGCCCGCGCGGGAAGATGCGTCGGGGGTCGCGTTGCTCGAAGAGGAGATGAGCATCCTGTCCCCAACCGCAGAGCCGGTCACCGTCACGGTGGCCCGGCGGGTGGCCGTCGGCCGCGAGCACGAGTTCGAGCAGTGGTACGACGACATCATCGGCGCCGCCTGCCGCTTCCCCGGCTTCCTCGGGTCCGGCGTGCTGCGGCCGCACACCGCCGAGCAGGACTGGCACGTCGTCTACCGGTTCGCCGACCCCGACTCGCTGGCGCGGTGGGAGCGCTCGCCCGAGCGTGCCGAGTGGCTGGCCAAGGCCGAGGACCTCGTCGAGGAGACCGGCGTCAGCCACGTGACCGGTCTGGAGACCTGGTTCGCGCTGCCCGGTCGTACGGCGCCCGCCCCGCCGCGCTGGAAGATGGCCGTCGTCACCTTGGTGGCCATCGTGCCGCTGGTGCTGCTCATGAACCTGCTGGTGCTGCCGCATCTCGCCGGGTGGCCGCTGGTCGCCCGCGCCCTCGTCCTCTCCGGCAGCCTCACCGGCCTCATGACCTGGGTCGTGATGCCGAGGGTCACCCGGGTCTTCCGGCGATTCCTCTACGGTGGTCGCTGACCGGTCACGGGGCAGGCCGAGCACAGGGAGTCGTCGTGGCGAGCGGTGTCGGGATCCTCATCGCGGTGTTCTTCGCGCTGTTCGCCGTGATGTTCGTGGGCATCGTGATCTTCATGGTGGTGGCCGCGACGCGCAGCAAGCGGGCGCTCGAGGCCGGTGGCCTGGATCCGTTCGCCGCCGAGGCTCAGCTGGCCGCGCGGGCGGCAAGCAGCGAGCTGCTCGCGCCGCGCCGGTCCCTCGAGGACAGGTTGCGCGAGCTCGACGACCTCCGGTCCCGCGGCGTGATCTCCGAGGAGGAGCACGCCACCGCGCGGGCCGGGGCGCTCGCCGGCGGCTGAGCCCCCGTCTCCCTTGCCTCCGGTGCCGCCGCCTGCTTGGTTGAGGCGGTGGCGGGGACCGGCAACGAGGCGACCGAGGACCAGGCGACGCCGGAGCAGGTCGCTGAGTTCGGCCGCGCCTTCCGCGGGTTCCTCGACTGGGTCCACTCCGAGGCGGCCGCCGACCGCGCCAACCCCGTCGTCACCGTGGTGCGCGAGCACCTGGGCGAGGGCGTCTCGCGGTCGGTCCTGACCAACGAGCTCCCGCTCTTCGAGCACGTCAACCTGCAGACCGCGCTCGACCACTGGACCTCGTCGGACGGACGTCGGGTGACGGTCCACGGTGTCGCGGTGCCGCCGCACTTCCAGGCGCCCGGGCTGCAGCACCTGGTGCACGGCGACGCGATGGGGCCGGTTCACCTCGCCGCGCCGGACCTCGTCGACCTCCCGTCCGGTCCCGACCGCACGACGGCCTGCCTGCGGCGCGCGCTGCTCCTCGTCGAGGACGACCGCGGCCGGTACGTCGTGATGGTGCGCGGCCCCGAGCGGCACGAGGAGCCGGTCCTCGCCGTCGAGGTGGCGGGTCTGCCGACCGGGGCGGCGCAGGAGGTGCTGCGGGAGCTGGCGGAACTCCGGCTGCAGCTCAACGTCTACCGCGGCCAGGTCGTCGAGCTCGTCCCCGGGACGGGTGGCTTCGCCGTCCGGTTCCCGGTGCTCACGCCCACACCGCGGGCCGACGTGGTGCTGCCCGCCGAGACCCTGCGTCGGGTCGAGCGCCACACCCTCGACGTCGTCGCGCACCGCGACGGACTCCGGCAGGCCGGCCAGCACCTGAAGCGGGGGCTGCTCCTCTACGGGCCACCCGGGACCGGCAAGACGCACACCACCCGTTACGTCGTGCAGCAGCTGCGCGGGGCCACGGTCCTCATGCTCTCCGGCCAGTCCCTGCACGCGATCGGTCCGATCACCCAGCTCGCCCGCGACCTCCAGCCCTCGGTGCTGGTCCTGGAGGACGTCGACCTGGTCGCGGAGGATCGCGGCTACGGGCCGGGAGCGAGCCCCGTGCTCTTCACGCTCCTCGACGCGATGGACGGAGCGGCTGCCGACGCCGACATCCTGTTCCTGCTCACCACCAACCGCGCCGACCTGCTCGAGCCCGCGCTGGCCGCGCGCCCGGGCCGGGTCGACGTCGCGGTCGAGATCCCGCTCCCCGACGAGGACGGCCGGCGTCGCCTCCTCGAGGTCTACACCCGCGGCTTCGACGTCGACCTCGACGACGGGCAGCTGGCGCTGGTCGTCGCGAGGACTGAGGGGGTCACCGCCTCGTTCGTCAAGGAGCTCGTGCGACGGGCGGTGCTCGAGTCGCTGACGAGCGGACGGCCGCCGACGGCCCCGCTGACCTGGGACGTCATGACTGCGGCGCTCGACGACCTGCTCGACGCCGGCCAGGCCGTCACGCGGGCGCTGCTCGGCGCTGGCGGGGACGCCGGGACCGGCCGCGCCGCCGGCGGTCACGGCGGCGCCGCGTGGCTCGGCGTCCCGGCACCCGGCACGGCGTACGGCAGCTCGATGACGGTGTGGCCCGACACGTAACCGGCGCGGCTTCCCGGGGTGGGCGGTCAACTGGTTAGACACCTGTCCGACCCGTCCGGTTGGGTGGGGTGCATGACGATCCGCTGGCAGTGCATCTGCGTCGACGCGACCGACCCCGCGCCCGTGGCGGCGTTCTGGGAGCAGGCGCTGGGCTGGCGGCGTACCCACGACACCCCCGACGAGATCGTGCTCGAGCCCCCGGCCGGCAGCCCGGAGGACGGCATCGCGCCGGACATCCTGGTCGGGCGGGTGCCCGAGGAGAAGACCGTCAAGAACCGGCTGCACCTCGACCTGCGACCCGACGACCAGGCGGCCGAGGTGGCCAGGCTGGAGGGGCTCGGCGCGACCCGGGTGTCGGTCGGCCAGTCCGAGGACGTCACCTGGGTGGTGCTGGCCGACCCGGGCGGCAACGAGTTCTGTGTCCTGCGTGCGCTGACTCCCGAGGAGCTCGCCGGATGACGGTCATCGAGGCGAGCGGCCTGGGCCGCACGTACCGGACCCGACTGAGCCCGTGGCGGCGGGCGACCAAGGAGGTCGAGGCGGTCCGCGGCGTCGACTTCGCGGTCGAGCGCGGCGAGCTGTTCGGCCTGTTGGGCCCGAACGGCGCCGGCAAGACGACGACGATCAAGATGCTGATCACGCTGCTGCTGCCGACGTCGGGCACCGCGCGGGTGCTCGGGCACGACGTCGTCGAGTCGCCGCGCGAGGTGCGCCGCCGGGTCGGTTACGTCTTCGGCGGCGACCGCGGGCTCTACGAGCGGCTGTCCGGCCTGGACAACCTGCGCTACTTCGCCGAGCTGTACGGCGTCCCCGCCCGTGAGCAGAAGGCCCGGATCGCCGAGCTGCTGGAGCTGGCCGGGCTCACCGGCCGGGAGAAGGAGCGGGTCGAGGGCTACTCCCGCGGGATGCGCCAGCGGCTGCACATCGCTCGCGGCCTGCTGCACCGGCCCGAGGTGCTGTTCCTCGACGAGCCGTCGATCGGCATCGACCCGGTGGGCGCCCGCGAGCTGCGGGCGACGGTGGCCGATCTCCGAACGGCCGGCACCACGATCCTGCTCACGACCCACTACATGTTCGAGGCCGACCAGCTGTGCGACCGGATCGCCGTGATCGCCGACGGCCGGATCGTCGCCGAGGGGACGCCCGCCGATCTCAAGGCCCGGGTGGGCGAGGGGTCGGTGGTCGAGGTCGAGCTGTTCGGGGCACCGGACGGTGTGCTCGGGCGGGCCCAGGGTCTGGCCGGTGTGCGGTCAGCGGTGCTGGAGGAGCGCGGCCAGGTCCAGGTCCTGGTGGTGCGGGCCCAACCCGGTGCCGAGGTGACCCAGCTGGTGCTCGGCTGTCTCGACGGGATCGCGCTGGGCCGGGTCGCGACCCGCCAGCCCACCCTGGAGGACGCCTACGTCGAGCTGGTCGAGTCGGCATGATCTCCGCACCGGCGACCCACGTGCTGCGCGTGCTCGCCAAGGGATGGTTCTTCCACCTCAAGATGCTGTCCCGGTCCGCCTTCAACGGGATCCTGCAGATCCTCTGGCCGCTGTTCTTCGCCACCATCGCGTTCCTCATGTACGGCCTCGGCAGCGACGACCGCACGCTGCTCTACGCGTCGATCGGCGCCAGCGTGATGGGGGTGTGGTCGGCGGTGAGCACGTCAGGCAGCGGTGCGGTGCAGCGCGAGCGCTGGCAGGGCACCCTCGAGCTGCTGGTGGCCGCTCCGGTGCCGCTGGCAAGCGTGCTGCTGCCGATCACCACCGCCATGGCCACGGTCGGCCTCTACGCCATGGCCGCCACCTTGGTCTGGGGGCGGCTCCTGTTCGGCATCGACGTCACCATCGAGCACCCGTGGCTGTTCGCCGTGTCGGTCCCGGTGACCGTGCTCGCGATCGGCATGCTCGGCTTCCTGCTCAGCGTCACGGTCGTCCGCTACCGGAGCGGATGGGCGCTGGGCAACGCGTTCGAGCTGCCGGTCTGGCTGGTGTCCGGGTTCCTGGTGCCGATCAGCATCCTGCCCGACTGGGTGCGCCCCATCTCCTGGCTGCTCGCCCCCACCTGGGGAGTCCGCGCGATCCGGGAGTCGGCCCTGGGCGGGCAGCCGCTGCCGGACCTGTTGCTGTGCCTGCTGCTCGGCACCACCTACCTGGCCATCGGTGTGCTCGCCGCGGGCGGCATCCTGCGGTCGGCCCGTCGCAACGCAACCCTGTCGCTGTCATGAGCTCCGTCGTCAACGCGGCGCGGATCTTCGTCCTCGGCGGGATCATGAGCTACCGGGCGCTGTTCCACTGGCTCTCGCCGTGGATCCTGATCCCGTCGTTCCTGGTCGGACCGATCGCACAGATCCTGCTGTTCGCCTACCTCGGCCGCAACGCCGGCGTCGGGTCCGACGAGTTCTTCGTGATCGGCAACTCGCTGCAGTACGCGGCCATCCCGTGCCTGTTCGCGATGGGCAACACGATCGGCGACGAGCGGCAGGAGAAGACCCTCGGGATCATCTTGTCGACCCCGGCACCGCGAGTGCCGCTGTTCCTCGGCCGGGCGCTGCCCGTGATCGTCAACGGCTTCCTGGTCGCCGTGTTCGCACTCGTCGTCGGCGGCGCCATCTTCTCCATCGACGTCCCGCCGTCGGCGTACCTGCCGATCGCGCTGGTCGCGCTCGTCGCGTCCTTCGCCTGCACCGGGCTCGGCCTGGTCACCGCCGCCCTCGCCCTGCGGGTCCGCGAGACGGCGGTGCTCGCCAACGTCATCTTCGGCTTCCTGCTCATCTTCTGCGGCGTCAACATCCCGCTGGACGCGCTGCCCGGCTGGATGTCCTCGGTCGCCCCCTGGCTGCCCCTCACCCACGGCATCGACGCCGCCAGGCAGCTGGCCGACGGGGCCACCCTCGGCTCGGTCGGCGGGGACCTGGCGCGTGAGGCCGCGATCGGGGCGGTCTACGTCCTTGTCGGCATGGCGATGCTGTCGTACTTCGAGTGGGAGAGCCGGCGCCGGGCGACGCTCGAGGTCTTCTGACGTGACCGCGGCCCGTCCGTGAGACGCGCGCAGACGCGGGATCGCTGGTCGGGCAGGATGGCCCGGACCACGACCTAGCACCGGAGGTGGCGACCGTGACGGTCCTGCTGGCCTACATCCGCACACCCGAGGGCGACGCCGCGCTCGCCGCTGCCGTCGTGGAGGCCGCCCGCCGATCGACAGGGGTCGTCCTGGTGAACGTCACCCGCCCGGCCGGCGAGGTCGACTCGCCGTTCTCCGCCGAGCAGAGCCTCGACGCGGCGGCCGCGCGCTTCACCGAGGCCGGGGTGCCGGTCGAGCTGCGCCAGCTCGCCGGCGGCACGGACACCGCGGATGCCGTGGTGGCGGTGGCCGCCGAGGTCGCGCCCGAGCTGGTGGTGATCGGCCTGCGGCGGCGAACCGCGGTCGGCAAGCTCATCGTCGGCAGCACTTCGCAGCGGATCCTGCTCGGGGTGGACTGCCCGGTCCTCGCCGTGAAGGCGCCGAGCTGAGCCGCGAGGCACTCGTCCGGCCGGCCGTCGACGACGACCTGCCGTAGCTTGGGGAGATCTACCACCACTTCGTGCGGCACCCGGTCGCCAGCTTCGAGGTCGAGCCAGGAACGGTCGAGGCCCGACGGGGGTGGTTCGCCCACTACGCGACGACCGGCCCGCACAGCCTCCTGGCCGCCGAGGTCGACGGGGCGGTACTCGGTTTTGCCACGAGCAGCCGGTTCCGGGAGCTTCTCGCTCACCAATCCGCGTACGCGCACCTCGCCCCGCTCGGGGGCGGGACCAGGACCGTCTCCAGCGAGACCGAAACGCCCTTCTTCCGGGCGATGACTCGCTGCACGCGCTCGGTCTGCGTCATGCGACAGACGATAGGGGTCAAGGCTGCGGCCCGCACGACTTGTTCGGACTGCAGAACACGACAGTCATGGCAAAGCCACATACCAGGGCGACCAGCAGCGCTATGTTGCCCGGATGCTGCGCCGAGGCCACCACAAGTCGCTCACAGTCTTCGTCACGGCCGTGGGGGTGCTTGCGATCGGTCCCGCTCTACAGGCGTCCGCTAGCACCACAACCAGCAGCCGTGCAGCGGTCACGACGCTGGGCGAATGGAACGGGGTGGTCTCCTTCAGCACGCACCAGCGCGAGACCATCAGCGGCACCGAGACCAAGGCTGCCGACATCCGGGTCTACGCGCTGCACGGCGGGACTTCGGCGAACATGACCGGCTCGGCGCATCTGCGCTACGACTGGAGCGAAGCCACCTGCGGCGCGCAGTCGACGTCCTGGCAGTGGAGCGTCGCCGGCGCCTCGGCCGACGCCGATGTCGAGGTCAGCAACGGCGGCGTATGGCTCTCGTTTAAGAACACCGTGGCCCACTACACGTTCGCCGCGAGCGGCCTGGTCCCCGGCCCGCCGGGCGACGGCAACGTGCCCTGCACCGCGACACGCGTAGCGCAGGACGACGAGGACAACGGCGCCGGAACCGCCTCCGTCGGCTGGACGGCCGCCGGGCATCGCACCTATCTCCTGCGCACGTCGGGCAGCCACACGATCAAGAGCGGGGCCGCAAACCCGAACGTGTCACCCGGCAGCCTGGCGAGCTCCGGGGCTAGCACCGTCGTGACGTGGAACCTGTTGCGTACGGGGCTGGACCGTGACCACGACGGGCTCGCGGACGCCGGCGACCCCAACCCGCTGAAGGCCGACACCGACGGCGACGGCTATTCCGACGGCTTCGAGGTCGACCGCGGCACGAACCCACGCCGTGCCAGTTCTCACCCGAGCGGCCCGATGTGGAAGGGCGCCCCCGACAACGACGGCGACGGGTGGTCCGACGCCACCGAGATCATGCACGCCACCGACCCGACGCTCGCTTCGAGCCACCCGACGACACACTCTGACACCGGGAACAGGACGCCGGGGACAACCAAGCCCGTTCGCCCGCCCAAGCCGAGCGGGCCGTGGTATTCCAGCTCGCCCGTGTCCGCCACCTGCGTGACGGCCGGGGCCCTGGACGAGAACACCGGCAGCCAGCTCGTGCAGGCGAAAGTCCGCGTGACTCTGCGCGTACGCAACTCCAGCCAGATCAGCGGGCTCGGCCGCCACTACGCCTCGCACATGCGCACCTCGGCACGGCTCGAGCTGCCGGTCGGCACCAACATGGACCGGGCCTGGGCGACGCAGAGCTATCCCCCCGCGGGCGAGCTGTCCGAGTCGGCGTCCTACGCGAGGGAATTCACCGTCTTCACCGGGGTCATCAACCGCACGGCGACCACCGATGGCGGCCAGCCCTACCGGCTGCACCTGAAGCTGATCTGGGACCGCAAGGTTCCCTATACCGACGTGGTTCAGGACTGGCTGATGCCGTTCAACGTAAACTCCGGAGCATGCGCGCTGCACTGAGCTGACGGGCGAAGGCTGCGGCCCAAAGCCGGACGCCGGCTTCGGACGCTGCTACTAGCAAATCCATGAGCGGACACAGCCTCAGTGGGGCGTGTGTGGATCCGGTTGATGTGCGACACCTCGACGCCATTTTCGGACCTCACCGGGCCGCTGCTGCCCGCTCCTTTCGGACCTCTCTTCGCTCGGTCCGGGCCACCGTTTTGATCAGCTGGCTGCCGGCCCAGATGTGCAGCAGCTCGCCGTTGAGGTGCACGTCGACGACGGTGCCGGCGCGGTGCTTCCCGACCGAGAGCTGCTGGTAGGTCACGCAGATGACGCCGTTGCCGCCGACTCGGCGGCTGACCCAGTCGACGCCGGTCCGGGACTGCAGGGCGCCAGCGTCCAGTAGGCGGCCCGGCAGATCACCGGTACCGGTGAACCGCTGCACCGGTGTGGCCATCCCGATGCCCTGATGCGGACGGCGCGGGTTGTAGTCATCGACCCACCCGTCGAGATCGCGCTGCGCGCCGACCAGCGAGTCGAATGACCGGCCGGCGAGGAACTCGGCGCGCAGCATCCGATGGAACCGCTCGATCTTCCCCGTCGTCGTCGGTGAGTACGGCGCGGTCAGCCGGTGGTTGATCCCGTTCTCCCGGCAGATCCGGTCGAACAGCACCTCCCGCTCACCGGCGCCGAATCGGCCGGTGAACACCCGCCCGTTGTCGGTGACCACCTCACCGGGCATGCCGTGCCGGCGCATCGCGTCGGCGAACGCCGCGCACACCGCCCGCGCCGTCGGCCGGCGCAGCAACATCGCGCTGACACAGAACCGGGAGTGATCATCCACCCCGGTCAGCTCCTTCCGCTCGGTGCCGTCAGAAAGGCGAACGAAGTGGCTCGCTGGGTGCGTCACTCCAGCTGCGAGTGAGCCTGCCGGCAGCGACCGATCAGGGCAGACCTGGTCTAGGCGAACACCCGCTCTCGCCGCCCATGGAGTGATGAGCCAGCCTCCGTGCCGGCAACGCCGTGCTCTGCAGGCCCTGGAAGCGGCTCGACCAGCGGTGCAGGCCGTCCGCTGCCAGCCCGGACTCGACCGCGACCGGCTGGCGGTTCGCGAGAAGGTGCATCCGTAGGTGCGGCGACAGCACGACGTCGCCGTGACGCAGCGTCAGTCGGCCATCGACAGGGCGAAGGTGTTGCCCTCACTGTCCTTGAACCAGGCTGCCTTCTGCCCGTCGGGCGTGGTGATGACACCGTCGACGGTGGCCCCCAGCTCGCCGAATTCGAGGTGCTCGAATGCCACGCCTGTGGACCGCAGAAAGGCGACGACCTCGTCGAAGTTCTCCAGACTGAATCCGGCTGCCGTTGCCCGGTTGGTCCCGGCATGCTCAGACTCATAGACGAGGAACTCGACCCCTCCCGCTTCGTACCGGAGGTCGCCGAAGGGGCTGGTCGAGACGGGCTCGAGCCCGAGCTTCTCGGAGTATCAACGTCGAGCTCGTTCGATGTCGGATGCGGGCAGCACGGCCTGTATCGGAATGTTCGCAATCACCAGGAAGACCTCCTCGGTCGTCACGCTCTTGACGAAAGACTCGACGTCCTCGCTTCCGGCGTCGCTCCCGCGTTGGCCAGCTAGACACACCTGTCGACGGCCCAGCCGCCCGCAGGCTACCGAACGAGCCGGCTGGACAGATCGGTGAAGGTCACCCCCGACCCGACGATGAGAATGGATGGGGCCGCGGGCGTTGAGCGCGTGTTCGTCGCGTCCGGGGATCTGGCGGGTCGTCGCCATGAGTTCCTGCTACCGGTGGCGGCCGGCTTTCGGACGACGCGTCGGCCCACCAGGTTCCCCAGGCGTTGACGTGGCTCGCGAGAGGCAGGCACGTCGGCCCACTGACGGCTCAGCGGGGCAGGTAGGTGTCGACGAACGCGTTGCCGAAGACGTCGTCGGGGTCGAGCTCGCGGCGCAGGGTTCGGAAGTCGTCGTGGCGCGGGTAGCCGTCGGCGACCTCCCCGGGAGCGGTCGTGAACACCTTGCCCCAGTGCGGCCGCGGGTCGAACGGCGCGAGCGCGGCCTCGACGGCGGCGACCACCGGCAGCACCGCTGCGGTGTCCGGCTGCCAGGTGAAGTGCACCGCCACGCTGTCGCGGCCGTAGGCCGGGCTGAGCCAGAGGTCGTCGGCGGCGACGGTGCGCAGCTCGGACACGAGCAGCACCGGCGAGATCCGGTCGCGAAGAGCACCCACGGCGTCGAGCGCGGCGACCGCGTGGTCCCGGGGCACGAGGTACTCGGTCTGCAGCTCGGCGCCGGCGCTGGGGGTGTGGTCCAGCCGGAAGTGCGGCAGCCGCTCGTGCCACGGGCCTGGCTCACCCAGCTGCGCGGTGCAGGCAGCCGGGTCGACACCCGGCACCGGGTGCCGCGACCCGATGGCCGGGGTCCCGCCGAGCCAGTCGGCCGCAGCCGGCGGGCGGGCGTCGTCGGTTCGGCGCTTGACCCAGACCTGGCCGAGGTCGTCGGGACGCCAGGTCGTGAAGACGCTGACGCTGTCGCCGGCCGAGAAGACCTCGTCGAGGTGGCCGCGCACCGCGTCGAGCGGGACGTCGTCGACCACCCGTTGCGCCATGTCGTGGGCCGGCTCGACCGAGAGCGTGACCGCGGTCACGACGCCGAGGGAGCCGAGGCCGACGACCGCGCCGGGGAACCGCGGGTCGGACCGGTCGAGGTGCAGCAGCTCGCCGGACGCGGTGACCACGTCGAGCGCTGTGACCGCGGTGGCGAGGCAGCCCTTGCCGTCGCCGGAGCCGTGGGTGCCGGTGGCAACCGCGCCGGCGATGCAGATGTGCGGCAGCGAGCCGAGGTTGTGCAGCGCGAGCCCGGCGGCGTGCAGCCGCGGGGCCACCTCGCCGTAGCGGAGCCCGGCCGACACCGTCACGGATCGCCGGTCGCCGGCGATCTCGACCCGGGCCGGGAGGCCGGCCAGGGACACGAGGTCGCCGTCGGTGTCGGCAACCCGGCTGAACGAGTGCCCGCTGCCGAGTGCCCGGACCCGCCGGGAACCGGCGACCACCTCCTGCAGCGCCTCGACGGTCGCCGGTCGGTGCACGTGCGTCGCACCGAAGGTGACGTTGCCGGCCCAGTTGCGCAGGGCCACGTCGCCTGTCACCGGTCCCACGTCCCGGTGTCGTCGAGGCGCAACGCGATGAGCTCGGCCAGGGGCATCGACTCGCCGTCGCGACCCCCGCGGCCGACCACGAGGGGTGGGTCGCCAGGTGCGACGGTCACGCCGCGCAACCGCGCGGTGATGCTGGTGGGTGCGGTCATGACGTAGAACCGGCCCTCCTCGTCGACGGCCAGCGAGCCGTTCCGCTTGAGGTACCACCCGGTGAGACCGGTTCGGTAGAGCGCGCCGCCGTTCATGGCCCGCGCTTTCAGCGCGACCGTGGGCAGGCTGCGGGCCCGAGCGTCGCGCACGAAGCCCAGCAGCAGTGCCGCGGCCTGCTCGGTCTCGGCGGCGCGGACCCGGTCGAGCCGGGCGACCTGCTCGACGGCGGCGTCCCGGCGCCGCGCCGCCCAGTCGTCGCCCTGACCGCCGGCGTCGGGGGTGCTCATGCCCGCAGTCTGAGGCCACGGGGCGTGGCGTGGAAACCGGCCTCCTCGAGAGCCAGCCCGAGCGGTGAGTGCAGCACCCCCGCGCCGTCGGCCCGCTCGACCGTGAGCCGGCCGAGCAGGCCGTCGCGCACCGCGAGCGACAAGGCGTCGACCGCCGGCTGGAGCACCGCGGGGTCGTCGGCCCAGGTCAGCAGCGTCCGGCCGCCGCGCTCGACGTAGAGGACCAGGCTGCCGTCGACCAGCACCACCAGGGCGCCGGCCTTGCGGCCCGGCTTGTGGCCGGCGTCCTCGCCGCTGCCGGGACCCCTCTTCGGCCATGGGACGGCCGCGCCGAAGGGGTTGGCGGGATCGGTGGCTGCCAGCACCACGGCGCGCGGGACGTCGGCGACCGCCGCGCGGGCCACCGGCTCCTCACCGGCCCGCTCCAGAGCGGCGGCGACCGCGCGCAGCCGGTCGACCGCGCCGGGCAGGGCGAACTGGGCGGCACCGAGGCCCTCGACGAAGTAGCCGCGCCGGCAGCGGCCGGTCTCCTCGAAGGTCGCGAGCACCCGGTAGACCGCGGCGAACCCACCGGGGGTGCGCTCGGCCTGCGCCGCGCCGCGCGTGACCACGCCGTGCCGGTCGAGGAGGACCTCGGCCAGCGTGGCGGCCCGGCGGGTCGGGTCGGTCTCGACGTCGGGCAGCAGCGACCAGCGGCCGACGGCACTGGGCGGGCCCGTGCGCGTCGGTACCTCGGCCCGGCCGGGACGCGGCCGCCCGTAGCGGCCGCGCGGTGCCGCCCGACGGGCCTTGTGGGCCCCGCGGCCACCGGCGACGAGGGCACGCAGCGGCGCGAGCGTGTCGTTGCTGAGGTGGCCCGACCAGGCCAGGTCCCACAGCACGCCGGCCAGCGCCTGGTCGTCGGTGGACCCCACGACATCGGACAGCCGCCGGAAGAAGAAGGCGCCGCCACCGGCGAGGGCGCCGAGCACGGCCTCGTGCGCCGGGGTCGTGACGGCCGCGGCGTCGGGCTCGGGCAGGGTGAGGTGCGCGGTGTCGGCGAGGTGCATGGACACCCAGCCGTCCGACCCGGGCAGCGAGCCGTGGCCGCGCCAGATCACCTCACCCGCGGCGGACAGCTCGTCGAGCAGCGCGGGGGAGTAGCCCTGGACCCGGGCCGGCAGCACGATCGATTCCAGCGCCGACGCCGGCACCTGGGCGCCCTGCAGCTGCTCGACCGCACGCAGCACGCCCTCGGCGCCGCGCAGCCGGCTGCCGACCTGCTGCCACGCGGGCAGGAACGAGGCCAGCGCCTCGACCGGCACCGGCTCGACCTCCTTGCGCAGGACGGCCAGCGACCGGCGGCGCAGGGTGCGCAGCACCTCGGCGTCGCACCACTCGGCGCCCGACCCGCCGGGCAGGAACTCGCCGGCCATCACCCGGCCGCTGCCGGCGAGCCGCTGCAGGGTCTGCTCGACCACGGCGACGCCGAGGCCGAGCCGGCTCGCGACGTCGGCGGTGGTGAACGGCACGTGGGTGCGGGCGTAGCGCGCCACCAGGTCGCCGATCGGGTCGCGCACCGGCTCGAGGAAGGCCTGCGGGATCCCGACCGGCATCGGGGTGCCCAGCGCGTCGCGCAGCCGCCCGGCGTCCTCGACGGCGACCCACCGTTCCTCGCCGGCGACGCGCAGCCGGACGGCGCGGCGGGCCTCCTCGAGGTCGGCCAGCCAGGCCGGCTGGGCGCCACGCTCGACCGCCTCGGCGGTGCTCAGCGGCCCGAGCACCCGCAGCAGGTCGGCCACCCCTTCGAGGTCGCGGGCCCGCCGCTCGTCGGACACCCGCTGCAGGTCGGCGGCGAGCGAGGCGATCGCCGCCGGGTCGAGAAGCTCGCGCAGCCCGCCGTACCCCTGCTGCCCGAGCAGCTCGGCGAGCAGCGTCTGGTCCAGTGAGAGCGCGGTGGCCCGGCGCTCGGCCAGCGGCGAGTCGCCCTCGTAGAGGAACTGCGCGACGTAGCCGAACAGCAGCGACCGCGCGAACGGCGACGGCTGCGGCGTCTCGACCTCGACGAAGCGCACTGTGCGCTCCTCGACGTCGCGCATCAGCCCCACCAGACCGGGAACGTCGAAGACGTCCTGCAGGCACTCGCGCATCGTCTCGAGCACCACCGGGAACGAGCCGTAGTCGCTGGCGACCGACAGCAGCTGCGCCGACCGCTGCCGCTGCTGCCACAGCGGGCTGCGCCGGCCAGGGTTGCGCCGGGGGAGAAGGAGGGCCCGCGCCGCGCACTCCCGGAACCGCGACGCGAACAGGGCGGAGCCACCGACCTCGGCGGTGACCAGCGGCTCGACCTCGTCGGGATCGACCACGGCCATCTCGGTGCCGGTGCGCGCCCCCTCGCCCTCCTCGAGCTCGACGTCGGGCAGCCGCAGCACGATGCCGTCGTCGGCGTGCATCGCCTGCACGTCGACGCCGTACCGCTCGCGCAGCCGGGCGGCCACCACCAGCGCCCAGGGTGCGTGCACCTGCGAGCCGAACGGCGAGTGGATGGCCACCCGCCAGTCGCCGAGCTCGTCGCGGAACCGCTCGACCACGATGGTGCGGTCGTCCGGGAGGTGGCCGGTCGCGGCGCGCTGCTCGTCGAGGTAGGCGAGCAGGTTGCCGGCGGCCCACTCGTCAAGACCCGCGGCCCTCACCCGCGCTGTGGCGTCTGCCGGCGACAGAGCGCCGAGCTCACGCGTGAACGCGCCGAGCGCGCGGCCCAGCTCGACCGGCCGGCCGAGGGTGTCGCCCTTCCAGAACGGCAGTCTCCCGGGCTGGCCGGGTGCCGGCGTGACGAGCACCTGGTCGTGGGTGATGTCCTCGATCCGCCACGACGTGGAGCCGAGGGTGAACACGTCGCCGACGCGCGACTCGTAGACCATCTCCTCGTCCAGCTCGCCGACGCGAGACTTCTTCTCGCCCACCAGGAAGACGCCGAACAGGCCCCTGTCCGGGATGGTGCCGCCGCTGGTGACGGCGAGCCGCTGCGCGCCGGGCCGGCCGGTGACCGTGCCGCCGACGCGGTCCCACACCAGCCTTGGGCGCAGCTCGGCGAACTCGTCGCTCGGGTAGCGCCCGGCGAGCATGTCCAGCACCGACTCGAAGGCGCTGCGGGGGAGCGAGGCGTAGGGCGCGGCGCGGCGCACCACGTCGTAGAGCACCTCGACCTCCCACTCGTCCACGCTCACCATCGCGACGATCTGCTGGGCGAGCACGTCGAGTGGGTTGCGCGGGTAGCGGGTGGACTCGATCTGGCCGGCACGCATCCGCTCGGCGACCACGGCGGTCTGCACGAGGTCGCCCCGGTACTTGGGGAAGATGACGCCGCGCGACACGGCGCCGACCTGGTGGCCGGCCCGGCCGACGCGCTGCAGGCCGCTGGCCACCGACGGAGGCGACTCGACCTGGATGACGAGGTCGACGGCGCCCATGTCGATGCCGAGCTCGAGGCTGGAGGTGGCGACCACGGCAGGGAGCCGGCCGGCCTTGAGGGCCTCCTCGGTCTCGCCGCGCTGTTCCTTGGACACCGAGCCGTGGTGGGCCCGGGCGATCTCAGGGATTGCCGCGTCGGGGCGCGCGACGGTGGCACCCGACTGCGCCATCACCTGGGCCGGCTGGAGGGTGCCGGGCTCGGAGAGCGCCTCGCAGGTCGCGCGCTCGTAGGCGATCTCGTTGAGCCGGGCGCACAACCGCTCGGCGAGACGGCGCGAGTTGGCGAAGACGATGGTCGACCGGTGCGCCTGCACGAGGTCGACGATGCGCTCCTCGACGTGCGGCCAGATCGACCTACGTCGTTCCTCTCCCGCGGCGGACCCGCTCACCTCACCGGTGGACTGGCCCAGCTCGGCGAGGTCCTCGACCGGGACGACGACCTCGAGCTCGACGGTCTTGCTCGTCGGAGGCTGGACGACCTCGACGTCGTGCGGGCCGCCGAGGAACCGCGCGACCTCCTCGACCGGCCGGACGGTGGCGGAGAGCCCGATGCGCTGGGCTGGCTGGTCGAGCAGCTGGTCGAGGCGTTCGAGCGAGAGCGCGAGGTGGGCGCCGCGCTTGGTGCCCGACACCGCGTGCACCTCGTCGATGATGACGGTCTCGACGCCGCGCAGCGACTCGCGGGCCTGCGAGGTGAGCAGCAGGAAGAGCGACTCGGGTGTGGTGATGAGGATGTCGGGTGGCGTGCGGCCGAACCGTCGGCGCTCGTCGGCCGGGGTGTCGCCGGAGCGCACGCCCACCGTGAGGTCGGGCTCGGGGAGCCCGAGCCGGGTGGCGGCGTGCCGGATGCCAGCCAACGGGGCGCGCAGGTTGCGCTCGACGTCGACGGCCAGCGCCTTCATCGGGCTGACGTAGAGCACCCGGCAGCGGCGCACCGCCTCGGCCGGCGGCGGCTCGGCCGCCAGCCGGTCGATCGACCACAGGAAGGCGGCCAGCGTCTTGCCGGACCCGGTGGGCGCCACCACGAGGGCGTTTCGGCCGGCCGACACGGCGTCCCACGCGCCCTCCTGGGCGGCGGTGGGCGCGGCGAACGAGGCGTCGAACCACGCCTGGGTGGCCGCCGAGAACCTCGGGGCCGCTGCTGCCGGACTCACCGGGCCATCCTCGCCCACGGGTCGGACATCCGCAGGTGGGCGGTCCCGTGGTGGATGGCGCGGCTCTCCCGCCGGCCGCCGTCCTCCCTTGAGTGGCGCGAACTGGTTGCTTCAACGGCCTTGAAGCAGCCACTTCGCGCCACTCGACGAGCGGAGCTGGCAGCTTCCGCCTCAGCCGACGATGGCGACGACCGGCCGGACAAAGCGTTCGATCATCGTCGGGGGGCCGGTCTAGGGTCGCTTCCCGTGCAGGAACAGAGCGACCGCCAGCCGATGATCGAGGCCACCGGCCTGGTGAAGCGGTTCGGCGACTTCACCGCCGTCGACGGCATCGACGTCCGGGTCCAGCGGGGCGAGGCCTTCGGTTTCCTCGGCCCCAACGGGGCCGGCAAGTCCTCGACGATGCGGATGATCGGCTGCGTCTCGCCGGTCACCGAGGGCACCCTGCGGGTGCTCGGCCACGACCCGGCCGTCGACGGTGCACGGATCCGGGCCCGGCTCGGCGTCGTACCGCAGGAGGACACCCTCGATCTCGAGCTGTCGGTCATGGAGAACCTCGTCGTCTACGGCCGGTACTTCGGGATGTCGCGCAAGGCGGCCGCCGACCGTGGCCGGGAGCTGCTGGAGTTCGTGCAGCTCGAGGAGCGTGCGCACAGCCAGGTCGAGTCGATGTCGGGCGGGATGAAGCGCCGGCTCACCATCGCGCGGTCGCTCATCAACGACCCCGACCTGCTGCTGCTCGACGAGCCGACCACCGGCCTCGACCCGCAGGCGCGGCACGTGGTGTGGGACCGGCTCTTCCGGCTCAAGCAGCGCGGCGTGACGCTCGTGCTCACGACCCACTACATGGACGAGGCCGAGCAGCTGTGCGACCGCCTCGTCGTCATGGACGGCGGCCGGATCGCGGCCGAGGGGTCGCCGGTCGCCCTGATCCGCGAGTGGTCCACCCGCGAGGTCGTCGAGCTGCGGTTCGCGGCCGGCGACAACGAGACGCACGGCGAGAAGGTCGAGGCGCTGGTCGCCCAGCCCGGGCGGCCGCTGCAGACCCTGGTCAGCCGGATCGAGGTGCTGCCGGACCGGGTGCTGCTCTACAGCGACGACGGCGACGGCACGGTCGGCGAGCTGCACCGTGCCGGGGTGGCACCCGAGTCGGTGCTGGTCCGCCGGAGCAGCCTCGAGGACGTGTTCCTGCGCCTCACCGGGCGGAGCCTGGTCGAGTGACCACGACCCTCCCCACCGCCCCCACCGCACCCGCGCTGCCGCCCGCCCCGTCGACGGCGCGCCTCGTCGGCCGGGCGGTCGAGTTCTGGCGGATGCAGTTCCGCCGTACCTGGCGGGGCACCTGGGCCAGCACCGTGCTCACACCGCTCGGCTTCCTCGCGGCAATGGGCCTCGGTCTCGGCTCGATCGTCGACAACGGCTCCGGTGCCGACACCCTCGGCGGGGTCAGCTACCTCGACTTCATCGCGCCGGGGCTGCTCGCCGCCTCGATCATGCAGCAGGCGAGCTTCGAGTCGAGCTATCCCGTGCTCGGTGCCATCAAGTGGGCCAAGCAGTACCACGCACAGCTCGCGACACCGCTGCGCGTGCGCGACGCCCTGACCGGCCACCTGCTCTGGGTGGCGCTCCGGCTCGGCATCAGCGCGCTGGTCTTCCTCATCGTGATGGCACTGTTCACGACGTTCCACTCGTGGTGGGCGGTGCTCTGCCTGCCGGCGGCGGTGCTGACGGGCATGGCGTTCGTGCCCGGGGTGTTCGCGTACGCCGCGACGCTCGAGACCGACAGCGGCTTCGCGCTGCTGTTCCGGTTCGTCATCATGCCCATGTTCCTGTTCTCCGGGACGTTCTTCCCGGTCTCCCAGCTGCCCGACTGGCTGGAGCCGGTGGCCTACGCGGTGCCGCTGTGGCACGGCGTCGACCTGTGCCGCGACCTCGCCCTCGGCACCGCGTCGCTGCTCCCGTCGCTCGGGCACGTGGCCTACCTGCTGCTCTGGGTCGCCGGTGGCTACGCCCTGGCGCTGCGGACGTTCTCGAAACGGCTGGTCACGTGAGCGCCCCCGCCGTACAGCCGTCCTCCTTGCGGCTCACGCCGCCGCTGCTGCAGCGCTTCGTCGGTACGGGCGGCGCACGGCACCTCGTCGAGCGCAACGCGCGCGTCTACCGTCGCGAGTGGCTGGTGCTGGTCTCCGGGTTCCTCGAGCCGATCTTCTACCTGTTCTCGCTCGGCATCGGCGTCTCGAAGCTGGTCGGCGACGTGGCGCTGCCGGGCGGGGAGGTGGTCACCTACACCGCGTTCGTCGCGCCGGCGATGCTCGCGGCCAGCGCCATGAACGGCGCCATCATCGACGCGACGTTCAGCCTGTTCTTCAAGCTGAAGTACAACAAGCTCTACGACGCCGTGCTCGCCACGCCGGTAACGCCCGTCGACGTCGCGATCGGTGAGATCACCTGGGCGCTGATGCGCGGGTCGATGTACTCCATCTCGTTCGTCGTGGTCATGCTGTTGATGGGACTCATCTCGTCGTGGTGGGCGGTTCTGGCGATCCCCGTCGTGGTGCTCACCGGCTTCGCGTTCGCCGCGATCGGCACGGCCTGCACGACGTACATGCGGTCGTGGCAGGACTTCAGCTACATCACATTGGTGCAGCTGCCGATCTTCCTGTTCTCCGCGACGTTCTACCCGCTGTCGGTCTACCCCGAGTCGCTGCAGTGGGTGGTGCGCTGCTCGCCGCTGTACCACTCGGCGACGCTGCTCCGCGACCTCACCACCGGCACGGTCGGGCTCGGCTCGTTCGTGCACGTCGCGGTGCTCATCGGTCTGGGCCTCGTCGGCATGGTGGTCACCGGCCGTCGGCTGGAGAAGCTGCTCCTCACCTGAGGCACTACGGCGTCGTGATGTCCAGCCGGTGCCAGGTCCCGGCGCCGTCGTCGGTCCGCCACAGTGCCGAGTCGATGATCGCGTAGCCGACGTTCCGGTTGGTGAAGCCGAGGTAGCTCACGAGCTCCCCGGTGGGGGGCTTCGCGACCTCGGTCAGGCTGCCGTTCATGGCGAGCCGCGCCAGCGGCAGCGTCGGCACGCCCAGGACGGCCTCGCCGGTGCCGCGTGCGCCGACTACGACGCTGTTGGGCAGCGAGCCCTGACCGGTGTCGGCCGGCGCGTCGGTCCACGTCCTCCCGCCGTCGTTGGACGCGGCGAGGTGCGCGGCCGTCCCCGTCACGCAGGTCGCCCACAGCGTGTCCGACCCGGACAGCCGGGTGTCGAGCGATCCCCGGCAAGGGTTGGCACCCTTCGAGAACGTGCCGGAGGCGTTCGACCAGGCAGGCGACCTGTCCGCGCCCAGGACGGTCACCGTGTTGCCCTGGACGGCCAGCGCCCCTGGCGCGGTGACCACTACCTGGCCCGGCACGGGCTGCCAGTCGTCCTCCCCGACGGGAGCGCTCCAGAGCCGGTCGTCCGCGAGATCCCCGCCGGTCTCGTTCGCCGCGACGAGCGCCCAGACCCGGCCGCTCGCAGCCTCGAGGGCGCGGACGTTGGCCGGGAGCTGGACGTAGTGCCAGCTGTGCCCTCCGTCGTGAGTGGCTTGCAGGTCTCCCCCGAACAGCCAGCCGTCGTCCGCGCTTCCGAAGCGGACGTCGCTCACGACGTTTCCGTCCGCGCTGCCGAGCTCCGGGGTACCGGCGACCCGGTCCGACGGGAGCGGGAGCGACGAGAAGGTCGCGCCGCCGTCGTGCGACTCGGCAAGGCGCAGGCAGCCGGTGCATCCACTGTCGCCGGTCGACCCCAGGACGACGATCGTCCGGGTGCTGGTCGCGGTCACCGACATCACGCGTGCGCCGTCCCAGGCCGCACCGGTGGGGGTCGGCGTCGGGGTGGGCTCGGCGGCCCGGGCCGCGTCGGTCTGGTGGCCGGTGCCGCCGGACGCGGACGTCGCCGGGCCGCTGCCGGTGGAGGCGCGCGGCTGGTGGGCGAGGAGGGCGCTGCCGGCGACCGCGACGACGACGACCGCACCGGCCACGGCGGTCACTGCCGCGCGTCGCCGGCGTCGCCGGGTGGCGCCGGCGTGCACCGCATCGATCCGCACCAGGTGGGTCGTCAGCGCGAGGCGGTCGTCGGTCAGCAGGTCGCGCAGGTCGCGCTCGAGCGGGTCGCGGTCGAGCGGGTCCATGTGCGCACCCCCTCGGAGTCGGTGGCGGAGCGGTCGCGCGGCTTGGCGAGCGCCTTCCAGGTCTGGCTCTTCACGGTGCCGACCGAGCAGCCCAGAGCCGCCGCGGTGTCGGCCTCGGACAGGTCCTCGTAGTAGCGCAGCACCAGCACGGCGCGCTGCCGCGGCGGCAGCGTCGACAGGGCGGCCCATAGATCGCCGTCGAACGCCCGCTTGGCCGTCCTCGGGTCGTAGGGCGTGTCCGGGGTGTCGGCCACCAGGCGCTCGCGGCGCTGGCGCCGCCAGACGCTCACGTGCCGGTTGACGATGGCGCGGCGGACGTACGCGACCGGGTCGTCCTTGCGCACGACGCGGTCCCACGACATCAACGTGCGCTCCAGGGCGTCCTGGACGAGGTCGGCAGCACGGTGTGGATCTCCGGTCAGCACGTGCGCGAACCGCAGCAGCTCGCGCATCCGGCCACGCGCGAACACGTCGAACGCGTCCTGCTCGTCTGCCATCACGCCCCTAGCGACGTCCCAGCCACCCCGGAGGTTGCCTGCTCAGCAGACCCGGTGCAGCCACCCTGTGTTGAGGTCGTAGAGGAAACCGCCGACCGCGATGTTGCCGAGGTAGGGCCAGGACCGCACCCGCTGGACGTCCTCGTGCAGCGCCGCTCGCTGGTCGTCGGTCGTGAGGAAGGAGATGCTGCGGGTGTCCGGCCCGCCGGCTGCCTCGATGGCCGCGTGCACGTCGGCCTCCGACCCGCTGGCCATCCGGCACTTCGTGTGCGCCACGACCATCACCCGATCCACCCCGAGCAGGTAGTCGGCGAGCACGAGCGTGCGCAGCACGTCGTCGGTGACCCGGGCGCCGGCGTTGCGCAGGATCTTGGCGTCGCCCGGCACCAGGCCCAGCATCCGGAGCGGGTCGATGCGGGAGTCCATGCAGGTGAGGACCGCCAGGCCGCGCGCCGCGGTGGCCTCGAGCGTGGACAGCTCGACGCGGGTCGCGAACTTCTCGTTGTCCGCCAGGACGTCGTCGAACGCGGAGTCGCCGGCGAACGCGTCGTCGGCGGCGGGTGGGGTGCTCGGCACGCCTGGCAGCCTAGGAGGCGCGGGCTCCCGTGCGGTGTGCCGCCCGGGATCCAGTGATACTGGTCCGGTGCGGGCGTCGGACTTCTGGGAGCGGATGCGTGGGGTCTTCGGGCCGCACGCCGAGTCGATCGTGGAGCTGCACGTGCTCAGCGAGCTCGGCGGCCGCACCCCGGCGCAGGCGATGGCCGCGGGGGAGTCGACCGTCGACGTGTGGCGCGCGGTGTGCCAGGGCCACGACGTGCCGGCCACCCAGCGCTGACCGTCGCGACGTGTCGGATCGCCCGCGGACGTCCTGGTGACGGCCGCGACAGAAGCCGAAGCGGCCCCGCCGGGAGGTCGGGATCCGGGCGGCCTGCGGGGCCACTTCGCTCGACGGCACGCGGACGGCGGAACAGCGACTCTGCCGTCCGGCGTGTCGCTCCCGAGTGACGGTCGATCGAACACGTGTTCGGGTACTGTCCACAGAGTTGGACCGGGTGCTCACCGTCCACAACCGGGCCGCGGGGCCGGGGTTGTGTCCGGGGTCGCTCCTAGGTTCAGGCACGTGACGAAGACATCGCGAACCTCCTCCACCGGGACGGCACCCATGGCACCTGCAGCTGACCGCGACAAGGCCCTCGACGCCGCGCTCGCCCAGATCGACCGCCAGTTCGGCAAGGGCTCGGTGATGCGCCTCGGCGACGACGTGCGCGCGCCGATCGAGGTCATCCCGACCGGCTCGATCGCCCTCGACATCGCGCTGGGCATCGGCGGCCTGCCGCGCGGCCGGGTCGTCGAGATCTACGGCCCGGAGAGCTCCGGCAAGACCACGGTCGCGCTGCACGCGATCGCCAACGCGCAGAAGGCCGGCGGCATCGCGGCCTTCATCGACGCCGAGCATGCGCTCGACCCCGACTATGCGCAGAAGCTCGGAGTCGACACCGACGGGCTCCTGGTCTCCCAGCCGGACACCGGTGAGCAGGCGCTCGAGATCGCCGACATGCTCATCCGGTCCAACGCGCTGGACATCATCGTCATCGACTCGGTGGCCGCACTCGTGCCGCGCGCCGAGATCGAGGGCGAGATGGGCGACAGCCACGTCGGCCTCCAGGCCCGGCTGATGAGCCAGGCGCTGCGCAAGCTCACCGGCGCCCTGCACAACTCCAAGACCACCGCGATCTTCATCAACCAGCTGCGCGAGAAGATCGGTGTGATGTTCGGCTCGCCGGAGACCACCTCGGGTGGCAAGGCGCTGAAGTTCTACGCCTCGGTCCGGCTCGACGTGCGCCGCATCGAGACCCTCAAGGACGGCCAGGAGGCGGTCGGCAACCGGGTCCGCGTCAAGGTGGTGAAGAACAAGGTGTCCCCGCCGTTCCGGCAGGCGGAGATGGACCTCATGTTCGGTTCCGGCATCAGCCGCGAGGGCGGCCTCATCGACGTCGGTGTCGAGCAGGGCTTCGTTCGCAAGGCCGGCGCCTGGTACACCTACGAGGGCGACCAGCTGGGCCAGGGCAAGGAGAACGCCCGCGCGTTCCTGCGCGACAACCCGGACCTCACCGACGAGCTCGAGAAGCGCATCAAGGAGAAGCTCGGCATCGGCGCCCAGGTCGACGCGCCCGCCGAGGACCTGCCGGCCGTCGTGCCCAGCGACATCTGAGCGGCGTGAGCACGACCCGACGCCGGTCCCGGCGCTCCGCCGGGGCCGGCCCGGACGGTCCCACTCCCGGCAGCGCGGCTGACGATGCTGCCGAGCCCGACCCGGTCTCGGTGGCGCGCAGCATCGTGCTGCGCAAGCTCACGGTCGCGCCGAGGTCCCGCGCCCAGCTCGCCGGCGACCTGGCAGCGCGCGAGGTCCCCGACGACGTCGCGGAGGCGGTGCTCGACCGCTTCACCGAGGTCGGCCTGGTCGACGACGCCGCCTTCGCCGAGGTCTGGGTCCGCACCAGGCACGCCGGCCGGGGACTGTCGCGCAGCGCGCTGCGGCGGGAGCTGCGCGCCAAGGGCGTCGAGGACGAGACCATCGCCGAGGCGGTCGACACCATCGACGACGACGCGGAGGAGTCCGCTGCGCGTGCCCTGGTGGCGCGCCGGCTGGCGAGCACCCGCGGGCTGCCGGTCGAGACCCGGCTGCGGCGGCTCGTCGGGCAGCTGGCCCGCAAGGGCTACCCCGGCGGGCTGGCGATGCGGGTGGTCCGCGACGCGCTCGCGGCCGAGGCCGCCGGCGTCCAGGACCAGGCGCCCGGGCTCGACGAGGAGATCGACGACGGTCCCGGCCGCGATGCCGAGGCTGTCGCCGCCGCCGGCGACCCGTGGCGCCCGTCTGGCCCTTGACGACGGACTCCTTGACCGCCCCTGCGGGCGGTCGTAGCCTCCGAAGGACAGGCATCCGGCGACGGGTGCCCGACGTGAGGTGGTACTCCCGCGCGAGCGGGCGGCGACGAGACGATGACACCGGCGGACCGCGGTGGCCCACCGGACGACTGCTTCCAGGCGCGGCACGGGGAGCGAGCGCGTGCGCCCCCCCGTCAAGGGCGTGTGTGGATCGGAGCCCTGCCCTCGTGACCGCTCGACCGCCCGGAGGTCCCGCGCGCGGACCTGCGCCGCCGCTCAGGCCCGCCGGCGGAGGAGGCGGTCGTGGGCGAGACGGCACCGGTGGTCCTGGCAGCGGTGGCGGCAGCCGCCCTAGCGCTCCTGGCCCTCGCAGCGTTGCGCGCCGGCCGCACCCGCCGGATCGACCTGGACCGTCGCGAGCAGCGGGTCTCCGACCGAGAGGAGCGGCTGGACGAGCGCGGCCGCGGGCTGGACCAGCGGGCGGTCGACCTCGCCGACCGGGAGGCGGGACTCGCGGCGCGCGGTCAGGACCTCGACCGGCTGACCGACGAGCGGCGGGCCGCGCTCGAGGCGGTCGCTGGTCTCTCCGCCGCCGACGTCCATGCCCAGCTGGTGGCCTCGGTCGAGGCGGACGCCCGGCGGTCGGCCGCACTCACCGTGCGCGAGGTCGAGCGAGCCGCACGGGAGGAGGGCGACCGGCGCGCCCGCGAGGTGGTGGTCGGTGCCGTCCAGCGGGTCGCCTCGGCGCAGACCGCCGAGTCGGTGGTCGCCTCCGTCGCGTTGCTCGGCGAGGACATCAAGGGCCGGATCATCGGTCGCGAAGGACGCAACATCCGCACCTTCGAGTCGGTCACCGGCACCAACCTCATCGTCGACGAGACCCCGGACGCAGTCCTGGTCTCCTGCTTCGACCCGGTCCGCCGCGAGACCGCCCGGGCCACGCTCGAAGCCCTGGTGCTGGACGGCCGGATCCACCCGCAGCGCATCGAGGACGCCTACCGGCAGGCCTGCACGGAGGTCGAGGCGCGCTGCCAGCGCTCGGCCGAAGACGCGTTGCTCGAGGTGGGCATCACCGACCTGCACCCGGAGCTCGTGCGGCACCTCGGGCTGCTGCGGTTCCGTACGTCGTACGGGCAGAACGTGCTGGCGCACGTCGTCGAGACCGCGCAGCTGGCCGGCCTGATGGCGGTCGAGCTGGGCGCGGACCCGGCGCAGCTGCGGCGGTGCGGTCTGCTGCACGACATCGGGAAGGCCCTGACCCACGAGGCCGACGGCTCGCACGCCGCAGTCGGTGCCGAGCTGGCCCGGCGCTGCGGCGAGCACGAGGACGTCGTCCACGCCATCGAGGCGCACCACGGCGAGGTGACGCCGCGGACGGTGGAGGCGCTGCTGACCCAGGCGGCCGACGCTGTCAGCGGCAGCCGCCCGGGCGCGCGCCGCGAGCCCCTCGAGTCCTACGTCACCCGGATGCACCGGCTCGAGGAGATCGCCGGGTCCTACCCCGGCGTCGAGCGCGCGTTCGCGATGCAGGCCGGCCGCGACCTGCGGGTCATGGTGCTGCCCGACGTCGTCGACGACGTCGGGGCCCAGGTGCTGGCCCGCGAGATCGCCAAGCAGGTCGAGCACGACCTCACCTACCCGGGGCAGGTCAAGGTCACAGTGGTCCGGGAGTCGCGCGCCACCGAGGTCGCGCACTGACCGAGCGCGCGTCGTAGGGTCGCGCGGTGAGCAGCCCCTGGCGAGACTGGAAGTCGGTTGCCGGCCGTGCCCTGCGCATCGCGGTCCGTCAGGCGCCGAAGATCCTGCGCGAGACGGGAGCCGCAGGCTCCGCCGGGGCGGCAGCCCGGTCGGGCGGCGCGCTGACCGACGACGTGCTCCCGCGTCCGACAGGCGCCCCGACTGCGACCGTGCGGCCGCCCGGCGCCCCCGCGGGACGGCACCTGGAGTACGCACCGCACCTCGACGGCGCCGCCGACCCCGGCGAGGTCGTGTGGACCTGGGTGCCGTTCGAGGAGGACGCCTCCCAGGGGAAGGACCGGCCGGTGCTCGTCGTCGGACGGGACGACCGCGCGCTGCTGGGGCTGATGCTCTCCAGCCAGGCCTACCACCAGGGCGACCGCGACTGGCTGCCGATCGGACCCGGCGCCTGGGACGGCGAGCGCCGGCCGAGCTGGGTCCGGCTGGACCGCGTGCTCGACGTCCCCGAGGCCGGCATCCGCCGCGAGGGAGCGGTGCTCGACCGCGACCGTTTCGACCAGGTGGCCGTCCGGCTGCGCAGCCAGCACGGCTGGCGCTGACGCGCGCCGGTCGGATCAGTCGGCGCGGTAGCCGAAGAAGCCGCGCTTCTTCACCAGCTCGGCCACCTCCGCCGGCACCCGCGGCTCCCACCCGGCGTCGCCGGAGGAGATCTGCTCGAGCACGTCCCGGCTGAGGATGGGCAGGAAGTCGGGCTTGTAGTTGTCGAGGTCGACGAAGCTGCCGCGGCGCGCGAGGTAGTCGTAGAGGGGCTGCAGGTCCTCGCCGACAGTCAGGTTCTTGATCGTCGTCACCTGGCCGTCGCGCAGCATCGGGTAGACGAACAGCCGCAGGTCGTTCTTGAACAGACGACCGAACGCCTCGAGGATGCCGCCGGGCAGGTCGGCGTGGCTGGTCTCGTCGAACTGGTCGATCAGGCTCGGGACGCCCATGACCATGCCGATGCGCCCGTCGGTCCGCCAGGCGAGGTACGCCGCCAGCCGGTGGTAGGCGACGTAGTCGGAGATGAGCACGGTCATGCCGCACGCGGCGAGCAGGTCTGCGCGCGCCAGGAAGTCGCGGCGGTCGACCTTGCCGCCGCTGCCGGCCATCAGGTTCGCCATGGTCAGCTCGGTGAGGACGAGGACCTCGCGACCGGCCACGGCCGGGTCGGCCTCGAACTTCTCGCGGGCGCAGTCGAGCATGTCGATGTTGACGACGGTCGGCGGCCGGAAGCTGCCGCGCTCGACCAGGATCGCCTTCTTGCGCAGCACCTCGCTGGGCTGCAGCACCTGCCGGTCGGGCCCGAACATCGCCGCCCCGGACAGGCCGAGCTGCACCAGCTTGAGCGCCATCACCCGGTTGTCGACCGAGCGGAACTCGATGCCGTCGAGCTGGATCATGTCAATCTCGATGCGCCCGGTCGTCAGCCGGTCGAGCAGGCTCTCGAGCAGCGCCTCGGGCTCGTGGTGGTGGAAGAACGCGCCGTGCAGCAGGTTCACACCGACGACGCCCAGCGCCTCCTGCTGCAGCGACGCCTCGGCGTCGAGCATCCGCACGTGCAGGATGATCTGGCTGGCCTCGTCGCGCTGGTGGGACTGGAACTTCACGCCCATCCAGCCGTGGCACTCGTTGCCGCCCTGGTAGCTGCGGGCCACCACGGTGTCGGCGAAGGCGAAGAACGCGTTGTCGTCGCCCCGCTGGTCGTCGAGACGCTCCAGGTTCAGCTCGTACTCGTGATCCAGCATGGCCTGCAGCCGGCCCATCGACACGTAGCGGTCGGACTTGCCGTAGACCGCGTCGCTGACGGCCATGTCGTACGCCGAGATGGTCTTGGCCACGGTGCCGGCCGCGCCGCCCGCCCGGAAGAACCACCGGGCGACCTCCTGGCCGGCGCCGATCTCGGCGAGTGTGCCGTACCAGCGCGGGTCCAGGTTGATCCGCAACGCCTTCTGCAGGGTGTCGCCAGCAGCTTCCATCGGCGCCTCGTCCCCTCGGCGGCAGCACGGGCCGGTCGTCGAGAGCGTACGGCAGGTGGGACCGCCGGGGCGGTTCGTCGCCTACGCTGGACGGCGCCATGAGCCCCGCCACCGACCCTCCCCGGACCTACGAGGTCCGCACGTACGGCTGCCAGATGAACGTCCACGACTCGGAGCGCCTCTCCGGCCTGCTCGAGGCGGCGGGCTACGTGCGCGCCGAGAGCGGCGCTGCCGCCGGTCGCGACGACCGGCCGCCGGCCGACGTCGTCGTGTTCAACACCTGCGCGGTGCGGGAGAACGCCGACAACAAGCTGTACGGCAACCTCGGCCACCTCGCGCCGGTGAAGAGGGCCAACCCCGGGATGCAGATCGCCGTCGGTGGCTGCCTCGCCCAGAAGGACAAGGGCGAGATCACCCGGCGCGCCCCGTGGGTCGACGTCGTCTTCGGCACCCATAACATCGGGTCCCTCCCGGCGCTGCTCGAACGGGCCCGGCACAACGACGAGGCGCAGGTCGAGATCGTCGAGTCGCTCGAGGTGTTTCCCTCGACCCTGCCGACGCGGCGCGAGTCGCCGTACGCCGCGTGGGTGTCGATCAGCGTCGGGTGCAACAACACCTGCACGTTCTGCATCGTGCCGTCGCTGCGCGGCACCGAGAAGGACCGCCGCCCCGGCGACGTGCTGGCCGAGGTGCAGGCGCTGGTCGCCGAGGGCGTCCTCGAGGTGACGCTGCTGGGGCAGAACGTCAACTCCTACGGCGTGGAGTTCGGCGACCGGCAGGCGTTCGGGAAGCTGCTGCGGGCCTGCGGGGACGTCGACGGGCTCGAGCGGGTGCGCTTCACCTCGCCGCACCCCAAGGACTTCACCGACGACGTGATCGCGGCGATGGCCAAGACCCGGAACGTCATGCCCTCGTTGCACATGCCGCTGCAGAGCGGGTCGGACGTCGTGCTCAAGGCGATGCGCCGGTCGTACCGGCGGGACCGCTACCTCGGGATCATCGAGCGGGTCCGGGCCGCCATGCCGGACGCCGCGATCACCACCGACATCATCGTCGGGTTCCCCGGCGAGACGGAGGCCGACTTCGTCCAGACCCTGGAGGTCGTGCGGGAGGCGCGGTTCGCCGGCGCGTTCACGTTCCAGTACTCCAAGCGCCCCGGCACCCCGGCCGCAGAGCTCCCCGACCAGGTGCCCAAGGCGGTCGTCCAGGAGCGCTACGAGCGGCTGCTCGTCCTGCAGGAGCAGGTGTCCTGGGACGAGAACCAGCACCAGGTCGGCCGCACCCTCGAGGTGCTCGTCGCCGAGGGCGAGGGCCGCAAGGACGGTGCCACCCACCGGCTCTCTGGCCGGGCCCCGGACAACCGGCTGGTGCACTTCACGGTCCCTGCGGGCGTCGCCGCGCCACGGCCGGGCGACGTCGCCACCGTCGACGTGACCTACGCCGCGCCGCACCACCTGGTCGCCGACGGAACGTTCGGCGGCGTCCGTCGTACCCGGGCCGGCGACGCGTGGGACACCCGCCAGGGGGTCGACCTGCCCGCCGCGGACGTGCTGCTCGGCATGCCCACCCTCGGCGTGCCCTCGGTGCCGGCCCCCGCCGTCGGCTGCGGCTGAGCACGGCCCGGCCGTGCTCGTCGCTGCTGCGGTGTGCCCGCACCCGCCGCTGCTGGTGCCGGGAGTCGGTGCAGGCGCGTCGGGCGAGCTGGACGGGCTGCGTGCCGCGTGCGACGCGGTGGTCGACGACCTGCTGGCGGCCGGCCCCGAGGTGGTCGTGGTCGTGGGTGGCGCCCCGACCGTAGGGCCGTTCCCCGAGGGGGCGTGGGGGAGCCTCGCGGCGTACGGCGTGGGCGTCCCTGTCGGCACGACGGGCGACGGTACGGCCGCGCTGCCGCTCTCGCTCACGATCGGCCGGTGGCTGCTGGAGCGCCGTGGTGCCGCCGTCCCCGCGGTCCTGTTCGGGGTTGTCGCCGATGCATCGGTGGAGCGGTGCGTGGCCCTCGGTGAGGGTCTGGCCGGCCGGGCGGGCCGCGTCGGGATGCTCGTGATGGGCGACGGAAGCGCCCGCCGCAGCGCGAAGGGTCCGGGCTACCTCGACCCGGACGCGGAGCCGTTCGACACCGCGGCCGAGACCGCACTGCGCGACGGCGACCCCGAGGCGGTCGCGGCACTCGACCCGGACCGGGCCGCGCGGCTGCTCGCTGCCGGCCGCGCGCCGTGGCAGGTGCTGGCCGGGGCAGCGCGGGGTACCCCCTGGACCGGCGCGGTCACCTGGTCGGGGTCGCCGTACGGCGTGACCTACCTGGTCGCCGGCTGGCGGCCGACACGCTGACGCCGGTCAGGTCGTCGGCGGCGGCCCCGGCTTGTCGCCCGGCTTGTCGTCCGGGATGTCGTCGTTGCGGCCGTCGAGCTTGTCCAGCGCGTCCTTGGCCTTGGCCGTGCCGGACGCGATCCGGTCGTGGTGCTTGCCGCCGGTCTTCTTGTCGGCCATCGAAGCGGCCTTGTCGATCCCGCCGGCGATCTTGCCGCCGTGCTGGTCGACGGCCTTGGTGGCCTTCTTCTTGAGGTTGTCGAACATGCCCATGGCCACACCGTAGCCCGGGTGCGCGAGACTTCCGTGCCGTGGAGCCACCAGTCGTCGCCGTCGTGGGCGCCACCGCCGTCGGCAAGAGCGACCTGGGTCTGGCGCTGGCCGGCGCGCTGGGAGGTGAGGTGGTCAACGCCGACTCGATGCAGCTCTACCGCGGCATGGACATCGGCACCGCGAAGCTCACCGAGGCCGAGCGGGGCGAGGTGGTCCACCACGTCCTCGACGTGTGGGACGTGACCGACGAGGCGAACGTCGCCGACTACCAGCGGATGGCGCGGGCGGCCTTCGCCGCCGTCCGGTCGCGCGGGGCGCTGCCGGTGCTCGTCGGCGGGTCCGGCCTCTACCTACGCGCCGCACTGGACCGGCTGGAGTTCCCGGGCACCGCGCCGGAGGTCCGGAACAGGCTGGAGGCCGAGCTGGCCGCCGACGGACCCGGTGCGCTGCACGCCCGGCTGGCGGCGGTCGACCCGGCGGCCGCGCTCGCGATCCTGCCGAGCAACGGCCGCCGAGTCGTCCGCGCGCTCGAGGTGGTGGAGCTGACCGGCCGCCCGTTCACCGCGTCGCTGCCCGAGCACGTCTACGAGGTGCCGGCGGTGCAGGTCGGGCTGACCCTGCCACGGCCGGTCCTCGACGAGCGGATCGCGCGGCGGGTCGATCTCATGTGGGAGCGCGGGCTCGTCGAGGAGGTACGCCGGCTGGCCGAGGCCGGCCTGCGCGACGGCCGCACCGCGAGCCGGGCCCTCGGCTACGCGCAGGTGCTGCGGCACCTCGCGGGGGAGTGGACCGCGGAGCAGGCCCGCGACGAGACCGTGCGGGCGACCCGCCGTTTCGTCCGCCGGCAGGAGTCCTGGTTCCGCCGCGACCCGCGGATCCGCTGGCTGGACGCGACCGGGCCGGATCTGCCCACCCGGGCGCTGGCGGCGGTCACAGGGGGGAGCGCGGTGTCCGGTGTGCCCCGTGCGTGGCCCGGTGCCTGACCCCGTGTCGCGACGACGTGGCCGCGATGCCCCGTATCCTGCTGGCGTGGGGGGAGCCGGGGCGCCAGCGGGACCGCGTCCGCGCCGGCCGTTCGTCGTCTACTGGTCGAAGTTCCCCGCGCCGTGGTTCGTCGACCGCTGCAACGCGGTGGCCGCTCGTGGCACGGTCGAGCTGGAGGTCTGGTTCGACGTCCGGCACCCCGACAAGTGGGACTGGGACGTCGACGAGTCCGACTGGCAGTTCCGGGCCCGCTACGTCCCCACCCGGCGGTTGGCCGGGTGGGCGAACCGGCTCCCGCTGCCCGAGCTGCGCGAGCGCGCACCGGACCTGTTCGTCTCCGACTACGACAACGGCCACCTCGCGTTCGGGTTCGCCGCGGCACGCGCCACGGCCGGGCGGACCGCCTTCCGAGTGCTGCCGACCTTCGACGCGTGGAGCGAGCGGACGTGGTGGCGCGAGCTGGGCAAGCACGTCGTCTTCCGTGCGGTCGACGGAGCCAAGGTCGGTGGTCTCGACGGTGCGCGCCTCGCCGGCCGCTACGGGCTGCCCGTCGACCGCACCTGGGACGTGACCCAGTCCATCGACCTGGCGCGCTACTCGGCCGCCGCGACCACCGGTCCCGAGGAGCGCGCCGCGGCGCGCCGCGCCCTGGGGCTGTCGGGGGTCGTCCTGATCTACGTGGGCCGGCTCTGGGACGGGAAGGGCGTGAGCCACCTGCTCGACGCCTACACCGAGCTGCGCCGGAGCGGGCGGGACGTGTCGCTCCTGCTGGTCGGCAACGGCCCGGACGAGGACCGGTACCAGGCCCGCGCGCGTGAGGTGCCCGGTGTCGCCTTCACCGGGTGGCAGCAGCGGGACCGCACGCCCTGGTACTACTCGCTCGCCGACGTCCTGGTGTTCCCGACGCTCGGCGACCCGAACGGTCTGGTGGTCACCGAGGCACTCGCCGCCGGACTTCCGGTCGTCTCTAGCGACGCTGCCGGGAACATCCATCGCCGGCTGCCGACCGGCGGGCCGGGGCTGGTCGTCCCCGCCGGTGACGTCCCGGCCCTGACCGAGGCGCTGCGGACGCTCGCCGACGACGGCGACCTGCGCCGGTCGATGGCTGCCCGGGCGCCGGCGCACGTGCAGGGCATGGGCGCGGACAGCTACGCCGCCGACTTCGACCGCTTCGTCGCTGGTGTGCTCGCCGCCCCCCGACGCCGGACCCCGGCGGCCGCGGCGGTGCGCGCCCTGGGTCGGGTCGTGGCCGGAGGTCGCGCGTCGAGGGGCGACCCGGCGCCCTACGTCGACCGGGTCGCCGCGGCGGCGGCCGGCGGGCGGAGCGAGGACGCCGGGCCCGGACCGGCTCGCGGGCGCGAGGAGCGCCCGTAGGCTCGGGGGGTGACAGCGTTCGTCAAAGGGCACGGGACGGAGAACGACTTCGTGCTGCTGCCCGACCCCGACGGCGCCCTGGCGCTGACGCCCGACCAGGTGCGCGCGCTGTGCGACCGACGGGCCGGCATCGGTGGCGACGGGGTGCTCCGCCTCGTCCGCACCGCGGCCGACGACGAGGCGCGGGCGCTGCCCGGCGCCGGTCGCACCACCTGGTTCATGGACTACCGCAACGCCGACGGGTCGTTCGCCGAGATGTGCGGCAACGGCATCCGGGTCTTCGCCCGATTCCTGGTCGGCGAGGGGCTGGCGGAGCCGGGCGAGCTGCCGGTGCTCACCCGCGACGGCGTGAAGGTCGTGCGGGCCGGCGCCGAGGGCGACGTCACCGTCGAGATGGGTCCGGCTCGCCTGCCCGGCACCGGCCGCACGGTGCGCTGGGCCGACGGCACCCCGTCCGGGTGGCAGCCCGCGGTCGAGGTCGACATGGGCAACCCGCACGCCGTGGTCTTCGGCGACGACCTGGCCGAGGCCGGCGAGCTGTGCGCTGCGCCGGAGGTCGAGCCGCCGTTCCCCGACGGCGTCAACGTCGAGCTCGTGGTCCGGCGAGGTGACCGGCACGTGGCGATGCGGGTGCACGAGCGCGGTGTCGGCGAGACCCGCTCCTGCGGCACCGGCGCCTGCGCCGCGATGGTCGCCTCGGCCCGCCGCGACGGCCGTCAGCCCGGCTCCACGTACGTCGTCGACGTGCCTGGTGGCCGGCTCAGCGTCACCGAGCGGGTCGACGGGCAGGTCGAGCTGACCGGGCCGGCCGTGCTGGTGGCCCGCGGCGAGACGGACCTGGTGTGACCGACCAGCCTTCGCTCAGCACCGCCGATGCCAGCGCGGCGTTGCGCCGCTCGTCCGACCTCCTACTCGCGGGCACCTCGCACGACCAGCAGCTCGCTGCCGCCACGCTTCTGGAGAACGCCGCGGCGGCTCAGGCCGCCGGCGACGTCGACCGGGCCCGCACGCTCGTGCGGCGGGCGAAGGCGCTCGGTCGCGACGAGCACGAGGACGCCGAGGTCTGCTCGATGGCCGCGCACATGGCCCTGTTCACGCTCGTGAGCGACGTCGCCGAGGACGAGGAGCCGATGGTGTGGCTCGACGCCGCCGAGACCGTCCTGCCGTCGCTCGACAGTGCCGGCCGGACCGAGCTGCTGGGTGCGTTGCTGAGCATCGGTGCCGACGCCGAGCTGCAGCTGGCGGAGCGCCGTGCGCTGCGTCTGCTGGTGCACGGCGCGGAGCTGCCGGTGTCGGTGTTCGAGGGCCGGGTCCTCGACGTCGACGACGTGCTCCAGGTGCTCGCGGCCACGGCCGCGTACGACGACGCGGTGGACGCGCTCCTGGGTGAGCCGTGACCGGCGCGCTCGCGACGGCGGCCGCCGCGAAGCCGGTCGTCACCGCGCTGGGTGGGTCGTTCATGATCTCCTCGGAGGCGAAGGCCGCCGGCAAGGAGCACGGCTACCGCGGCTGGCAGCTCTATCTCGCCGGTCGGGCCGGGGTGCTCGGCGAGGTCAGCGCCGAGGTCGTCCACGCGACGCTGGGCTTCCACCACCCCGACCTGGTGCGCACGGGCTGGGAGGCAGGCCGCGAGGTCGCGCCGCTCGACGAGACGGTCACCCGCTACGTCGAGGTGTGCCGTTCGTGGGGCCGCCGCCGTTACGCCGACCTCCCGTCCGCCGAGGCGGACCGGCTGGCGACCCTGCTGGAGCGGGTGTCGCGGGCCGCCGACCCCGCGGGGTGGCCGCTGTTCGCCGCCTGGCGAGCCCAGCCGCTGGCCGACGACGCCCCTGGGCGGGTGGTCCAGCTGCTGCACGTGCTGCGGGAGCACCGCGGCGGCGCGCACCTCGCGGCCGTGCGCCAGGCGGGACTGACCCCCCTGGAGGCGATCGTGGCCGGCGCGGGCGGTGCCGCCAACGCGACGTTCTTCGGCTGGCCGGACCCGCTGCCCCCGGCCAGCGACGACCTCCGCCAGCGGCTCGCGCGGGCCGAGCAGGCGACCGACGAGCTGGTCGCCCCGGCGTACGCCGCGCTGTCCGCCGACGAGCAGGCCGAGCTGCCGCACCTGCTCGGCGCCGCGGCCGCAGCCGCCCGCCGCGCCGCCTGACCGACAACGCGGGCGACGGACCGGCCCCCGGCGTGTCACCCTGGACGGGATGACATCTCCCTACGGCGACCAGCAGCCGGACCCCGTCGTGAGCGAGCCGAACGACGAGCGGCAGCCGGCCCCGCTCTACCCGCGGGACCCCCGGGACCACGACGGCGAGCAGCTCGACCTGGCCGACCGGCAGGCACTGCGCCGCGTCGCCGGGCTCTCGACCGAGCTCGAGGACGTCACCGAGGTCGAGTACCGGCAGCTCCGACTCGAGCGGGTCGTGCTCATCGGGGTGTGGACCGAGGGCTCGTCGCAGGAGGCCGAGAACTCCCTCGCCGAGCTGGCCGCACTGGCCGAGACCGCCGGCTCGCAGGTGCTCGAGGGGCTCATCCAGCGCCGTGACCGGCCCGACCCCGCGACGTTCGTCGGATCCGGCAAGGCGAAGGAGCTGCGCGACATCGTCGTGGCCACCGGCGCCGACACCGTGATCGCCGACGGCGAGCTCACGCCGGGTCAGCTCAGCCAGCTCGAGGCGGTCGTCAAGGTCAAGGTCGTCGACCGCACCGCGCTGATCCTCGACATCTTCGCCCAGCACGCCAGCAGCCGCGAGGGCAAGGCGCAGGTCTCCCTGGCGCAGATGGAGTACATGCTGCCGCGCCTGCGCGGCTGGGGGCAGTCGATGTCCCGGCAGGCCGGCGGCGCCGGCGGCTCGGCGTCCGGCGGCGTGGGCACCCGCGGACCCGGCGAGACGAAGATCGAGACCGACCGTCGCCGCATCCGGTCCCGGATGGCCAAGCTGCGCCGCGAGATCACCGCGATGAAGGCGGCCCGCGACACCAAGCGCAAGGAGCGCAAGCGCCGCGAGGTGCCGTCGGTGGCCATCGCCGGCTACACCAACGCCGGGAAGTCGTCCCTGCTCAACCGGCTCACCGGCGCGGGCGTGCTCGTCGAGAACGCGCTGTTCGCCACCCTCGACCCGACCGTGCGCCGGGCGGAGACCCCCGACGGCCGCGACTACACGCTGGTCGACACCGTCGGCTTCGTGCGGCACCTGCCGCACCAGCTGATCGAGGCGTTCCGCTCGACGCTGGAGGAGGTCGCCGAGGCCGACCTCATCCTGCACGTGGTCGACGGGTCGGACGCCGACCCCGAGGCACAGCTCGCCGCGGTGCGCTCGGTGCTCGCCGACGTCGACGCGCAGCACGTTCCCGAGCTGGTGGTCATCAACAAGGCGGACGTCGCCGACCCGCTGGTGGTCGACCGGCTGCTCCGCCTCGAGAAGCACTGCCTGGTGGTCTCGGCGCGCACGGGGGAGGGCTTCGACCAGCTCGAGCTGCTGATCGCCCGCGAGCTGCCCCGCCCGTCGGTCCCGGTCGAGGTGCTGCTGCCCTACGACCGTGGCGACCTGGTGTCCCGGCTGCACGACGACGGCGAGCTGCTCGAGCAGGACCACCGGGCCGACGGCACGTGGGTGCGGGCGCTGGTCCCGGCCTCGCTGGCTGGCGAGCTGGCTCCGTACGCGCGCAGCGCTGGTCCGACCGTGTGACGGCCGGCTGAGCGCTGGTGACGAACCGGGGCAGGACAGTCGCGAAGATCATCGACAAGGCGGGTACACCTCCGGGCAGGTCGTGACGATGCACAAGTCATGCCGAGCTCGACCTGGGGGCGCTTGGCTGTGCCGCCCCTCGTCCGCACCCTGCTCGCCGTGCTCGCCCTGGGAGCCGCGGCTGCCCTCGCGCTGCCCGTCGCCGGGGTGGCCGACGGCACCGCTGTCACGGCGGCCACGGTCGCGCTGCTCGGCGCCTCGCTGCTCGCGCTGGTCGGTCTCGTGCGCCGCGCGCTCACAGCCGCCCGCCGCGACCGCCGCCCCTGGCTGGTGCTGGCCGCGGGCTGCCTCGCCCAGGCTGCCTGGGTCGTGCTGGCGGACCAGGCTGACGGCGGCTTTGCCGGCGCCCCGGCGCACCTCGGGCTCAGCGCCCTGGTCGGCTACGGACTCTGGCACCTGCCGGCCGCCGAGGAGACCTCGCGGGGCCGCCTGCGCACCATCGTCGACGCGGCGTCGGCCGGCTTCGCGCTGGGTGTGCCTGCCGCCGAGCTCGTCGTTCCCGGCGGCGTCACCGGCCTGCTGGATCGCGCCGGCACCGCGCTGCACCCGCTTGCCGACGTCCTGCTCGCGACTGTTACGGTCGCCGTCATCTCGCGGTCCCGGCGGGCCGGCGGGCTGGCGATCAGCCCGCTAATCGCTCTCACCGTGGGCACCCTGCTCCTCGCGGCTGCCGACCTGCTCCAGCGCGACGGTGCCTCCCGGGCCACGACGCTCGCTCTGCTCTGCTTCGGTGTGCTGTGCTGGGCGCTGGGCGCCGCCCTGCCGGCGGACGGGGCCGAGACGGACGAGGAGGCGGTGTGGCGCGAGCGCATCGCGGTGCTGGTGCCGCTCGCGCCACTCTGTGGTGCCGCCGCGGTGCTGCTCGGTTCCGCCGTCTTCCACGACCCGATCGCGCCCGTCGCCCTCGCCGCGGCCGCGCTGTTGGCGGCCACACTCGTCGTCGGCGGCGTCCTGGCCCGGCTCGACAGCCTGAACACCGAGAGGTCGCTCGACGAGCTGGTGCTCAAGCGGACGATGATCCTGGGCACCCGCGAGAAGTGGTTCCGCGCGCTGGTGCAGAACTCCTCCGACGTCATCACCGTCGTCGACGTCCGCGGCGTCGTCCGCTACCTCACGCCGTCGGTGTTCAAGATCCTCGGCCATGACCCGCAGCAGCTGGTGGGCACCCGGATCACCGGACTGCTCCGCCCCGGTGACGGCCGCCGGCTGGAGGCCGCGCTGGCCTCGGCCGCGCGCAGCCTCGGCCGGCCGATCACGCTGGAGTTCCCGATCTGGAGCAAGTCCGGGGCATGGTGCGACACCGAGACGACCGTGACGTCGCTCGTGCACGACCCCGACATCCGCGGCCTGGTGCTCAACACGCGGGACGTGTCCGAGCGGCGTCAGCTCGAGGAGCAGCTGACCCAGCAGGCGTTCTCCGACGGGCTCACCGGGCTAGCCAACCGGTCGCTGTTCCGCTCCAAGGTCGAGACCGCACTGAAGGTCGCCTTGGCCCGCGCCGAGGTCGCCGTCCTGTTCCTCGACCTCAACGGGTTCAAGGCAGTCAACGACTCGCAGGGCCACCACGTCGGGGACGAGCTGCTCGGCATCGTGGCGAAGCGGCTGACCAACTCGGTGCGTCCCGGTGACGTCGTCGCCCGGCTCGGAGGTGACGAGTTCGCCATCCTCGTCACCGGCCCGGATGCCGAGGAGGGCGCCGTCTGGGCGGCCGAGCGGGTCCGGCGGGCGCTGTCCGCGCCGTTCGTGCTCGACGGCCGCGAGCTCGCGCTGGGTGCGTCCTGCGGCATCGCGGTCAGCGACGCCGGCGACGAGACCGCCGACCAGCTGCTGCGCAACGCCGACCTCGCGATGTACCGCGCCAAGGGCCGCCGCGACCAGTCGTTCGTGAGGTTCGAGGCGCAGATGCACGACGCCCTGCTCGCGCGGATGACGGCGGAGTCGGACCTGCGCCGCGCCGTGAGCGGGGGAGACCTGGTCCTCTACTACCAGCCGGTCGTCGAGCTGAGCAGTGGCCACGTCGTGGGCGTCGAAGCACTCGTACGGTGGCGGCACCACGAGCGGGGCATCATCTCGCCGGCCGACTTCATCGACCTCGCCGAGGAGACCGGCCTCGTCGGCGAGATCGGCCGGTGGGCTCTCGAGGACGCCTGCAAGCAGGGTGCCCGGTGGCAGCAGTACGCCGCGCCGGGCGGTCACTTCAAGGTGGCCGTCAACGTGTCCGCCCGCCAGCTCGACGCAACGTTGCCGCGCCAGGTGCGTGACGTGCTCGCCGCGACCGGCATGCCGGGCCAGGCACTCACGCTGGAGATGACCGAGAGCGTCCTGATGGCCCGCACCGACGAGGTCGTCGAGCTGCTGCGCCGGATGAAGACGCTCGGCCTGAAGGTGGCCGTCGACGACTTCGCCACCGGCTACTCGTCGCTGTCCTACCTGTCGCGCTTCCCGGTCGACATCCTCAAGATCGACAAGTCGTTCGTCCAGCACCTCGGCAACGACTCCGGCAAGGGCGAGCTCGTGCACACCATCGTGCGCCTCGGCGAGTCGCTGCGCCTGGACACGGTGGCCGAGGGCATCGAGACCGCCGTACAGCGCGACGCCTTGACCGCGATGGGCTGCACGTTCGGCCAGGGGTACCTCTTCGCCCGGCCGCT
Organism: Actinomycetes bacterium; assembly: GCA_038246545.1. Lineage (GTDB taxonomy): Bacteria > Actinomycetota > Actinomycetes > JACCUZ01 > JACCUZ01 > JBBRVW01. The sequence continues at coordinate 74,991 of JBBRVW010000013.1, forward strand.
CCCGGTCGAGGACGTCGACGTCCTGCTCGCCGCGCAGGCCGTTCGCACCGGCCTCGGTACCGCAGCCGCGACCCCCACCTGACGTTCGACGTCCGTCCTTCAGATGATCACGGTCCCCGGCCTCGGCGCAGGTTCGCCGGAGTGCGACGGCGGTGGACCGCGGGCGGCTCGCAGCCGGTCTCCGTCGGTAGCCTCCTGAGGTGACCGAGCCCGACGACGCCGCGCCGGGGACGTCGGTACGCGACCTGCTCGCCGCCGCGGTGGCAGCGCTGGGGGGTGTCGAGCGGCCGGGACAGGTGCAGATGGCTGAGGCCGTCGAGGCCGCGATGCGCGAACGCCGGCACCTGCTGGTGCAGGCCGGCACCGGCACCGGGAAGTCGCTCGCCTACCTCGTGCCGGCGCTGCTGCACGACGACCGAGTGGTGGTCGCGACAGCGACGATCGCGCTGCAGCAGCAGGTCGTCGACCGTGACCTGCCGGCCCTCGTCGACGCCGTCGAGCCGCTGCTGGGCCGCCGCCCGACGTACGCGATCCTCAAGGGGCGTGCCAACTACCTCTGCCGCAACAAGGTGCTCGGCGGAATGCCCGACGACGACCAGGACGGCCTGTTCGACCCGTCGCCGTCGACCCAGCTCGGCCGCGACGTCGTGCGGCTGCGCGAGTGGACCGACGAGACCAGGACCGGCGACCGGGACGAGCTCGACCCGGGGTCTCCGACCGCGCCTGGCGCCAGGTCAGCGTCTCGGCCACGGAGTGCCTCGGTGCGCAGAAGTGCCCGCACGGCAGTGACTGCTTCGCGGAGCGGTCCCGCGAGCGCGCCGCCGAGGCAGACGTCGTGGTGACCAACCACGCGATGCTCGCCATCGACGCGCTGGAGAGCTTCTCGATCATCCCCGAGCACGACACGGTGGTCGTCGATGAGGCGCACGAGCTGGTCGACCGGGTCACCGGGGTCGCCACGGACGAGCTGTCGGCCACCCTCGTGGAGCGGGCCGCCTCCCGCGCCCGCCGGCTCGTCGACGGCACCGGGGACCTCACCGACGCCGCCGAGGCCCTCGAGCTGGCCCTGGCCGTCGTCCCCGAGGGGCGGATGGTCGACCTGCCCGAGCAGCTCGCCACCGCGGTCGCGCTGGTCCGTGACGCCGCCCGCGCGGTGATGTCCGAGGTGACCCGGGCGAAGGAGGGGGACGACGCGGCGCGCCGCTTCGCTCTCGCGGCGGCCGGCGCCGTGCACGAGACCGCCGAGCGGGTCGCCGCCCACTCGCCGTACGACGTCACGTGGGTCGCCCACGACCGCCGGCGCGGACCGGTGCTCAAGGTGGCGCCGCTCTCGGTCAACGGTCTGCTGCGCGACGCGCTCTTCGGCGAACGGTCGGTGGTGCTGACCTCCGCCACCCTCGAGCTCGGTGGGTCGTTCGACCCGATCGCCCGGCAGGTAGGGCTCACCGGGGAGGAGGCGCCGGAGTGGACCGGGCTCGACGTCGGCTCGCCGTTCGACTACCCGAGGCAGGCGATCCTCTACGTCGCGCGGCGGCTGCCGCCACCCGGGCGCGACGGTGCCTCGCCGAAGGCGATGGACGAGCTCGCGACCCTGGTCGAGGCGGCGGGCGGCCGCACCCTCGGGTTGTTCTCGTCGATGCGGGCCGCCGAGGCGGCTGCAGCGGAGATGCGGGAGCGCCTCGACGTCCCCGTGCTGTGCCAGGGCGATGACCGGACCGCTGCGCTGGTGGGGGCGTTCGCGGCCGACGGGCCGACCTGCTTGTTCGGCACGCTGTCGCTCTGGCAGGGCGTCGACGTGCCCGGCGACTCCTGCCGGCTGGTGGTGATCGACCGGATCCCGTTCCCGCGGCCGGACGACCCCTTGATGTCGGCCCGGGCCCAGGCCGTGGAGGCCGCGGGGGGCAACGGGTTCGTCACGGTCTCCGCCACCCATGCCGCGTTGCGGCTGGCCCAGGGGGCCGGACGGCTGGTGCGCCGGTCCAGCGACCGGGGAGTTGTCGCGGTGCTGGACTCCCGCCTCGCGACGGCCGGCTACGCCGGGTTCCTGCGCTCGTCGCTGCCGCCCTTCTGGTTCACCACCGACCACGACGTGGCCGTCGGCGCGCTGCGCCGGCTGCGGGACGACCCGGCCGACACCGGCCGGCAAGCAGGTGACGGTAGTGCAAAGAACGCATGACATACCCGTCCCAGGCCGCCCAAGCCTGGACGTTCGTCACCCCGTCCCGTAGGTTTCGCGGCACCTGACGGGCCCCCGGAGACCACTCGTGCGCGATCCGCCCGGGCGTGACGCCTGGCCCCGTCCCTCGAGTCCACGAAACGGAGACGCGCATGCGCGCAGGGCGACGCAGCCTGGTCGGAGCCGTCGGGGCAGTCGCCCTGACGGCCGGGTTCCTCGGGGCGGCGCCGCCGGCGTTCGCCGCAGGGAGCATCGCCCTCGGCAGCCTGGACACGCCCTACGTCCAGGACTTCGACACCCTGGCCGCCACCGGCACGGCCAACACGGCCCTGCCCGACGGGTGGTACATCTCCGAGGTCGGCAGCAGTGCCGCCGCGGACGGCAATTACGCCGCCGGAACCGGATCGGGCAACGGAGGGAACGTCTACAGCTTCGGCGCCAAAGCGTCGAACGAGCGGGCGCTCGGCTCACTCCGCAGCGGCACCCTCGCGCCCTCCTTCGGTGGCCAGCTCACCAACAGCACTGGAGCAACGATCACCTCGGCGGACGTCGCCTACACCGGTGAGCAGTGGCGCCTCGGCACCTCTGGCCGCGAGGCGGACCGCCTCGACTTGCAGGTGAGCACGGACGCCACGTCGCTCACAACCGGAACGTGGACCAATGTCGACGCCCTCGACTTCAGCAGCCCGGTGACCGTGGGCACACCGGGAGCCCTGGACGGCAATGCCGCCGCCAACCGAACCGCGGTCTCCGGCTCGGTCAGCGGCCTCACGGTCGCCGCCGGCTCAACGGTGTGGGTGCGCTGGACCGACGTCGACGCCACGAGCGCGGACGACGGCCTCGCGGTCGACGACTTCTCCTTGACGCCGCATGGCACGGCTGGGCCCGTCGACCAGCCGCCAACGGTGGTCAGCACGACGCCGGTCGACGGCGCGACCGGTGTGGCGCTCGGCTCGGACATCACGGCGACGTTCTCCGAGGCGGTGACGACCGCTGACGGTGCCTTCACGCTCGCCTGCGGCGGCTCCTCGCGGGCTGTGACCGTGTCGGGCACCGGCGACACCCGCACCATCGACCCGACGACCGACTTCGCAGATGGCGATTCGTGCACCCTGACGGTTCACGCGGCCGGAGTGGCCGACACTGACGGCACCCCGGACCAGATGGTGGCCGACTACAGCACCTCCTTCACGGCCGGCAACGCGTGCGCTGCGCCGTACACCCACGCGTACGAGATCCAGGGAACCAACGACACCCCGGCAATGACCGGAGCGGTCACGACCCAGGGCGTCGTGGTGGGCGACTACGAGGGGGCGTCCCCGGCGCTGCGCGGCTTTTACCTGCAGGACGTCGCCGGCGACGGCGACCCCGAGACCTCGGACGCGGTCTTCGTGTTCGAGGGGAGCAACACGAACTCGGTGGCCGTCGGGGACGTCGTGCGGGTCAGCGGGAACGCCGGTGACAACCAGGGGCAGACGCAGATCAGTCTCGGGTCCGGCCCGGCGCCGGAGGCCTGCGGGACCGGGAGCGTCAGCCCCACCGACGTCACCCTGCCGTTCGCCTCGGCCGACTTCCCGGAGCGCTACGAGGGGATGCTCGTGCGGATGCCGCAGGAGCTCAGCGTCACCGAGCACTTCCAGCTCGGCCGGTTCGGCCAGGTGCTGATGTCCTCGGGCGGCCGCCTCCAGCAGCCGACCAGCGTCGTCGCCCCCGGCGCGCCGGCCCAGCAGTTGCAGGCCGCCAACGACCTGAACCAGATCCTGTTCGACGACGCAAGCCAGGCCCAGAACCCGGACCCGATCGTGTTCGGCCGCGGCGGCCAGCCGCTCTCGGCCACCAACACCCTCCGTGGCGGCGACACCGCCACCGGCAGCGTGGGCGTCATGACCTACACCTGGGGCGGCAACTCGGCCAGCCCGAACGCGTTCCGGGTGCGGCCGTACGGCTCCCTCGGCGGATCGGTCGACTTCGAGCCGGCCAACCCGCGTCCCGGTGGAGCACCGGCTCGCGCAGCTGGCACCGACGTCCGCGTCGCAGGCATGAACCTGCTGAACTTCTTCAACACCTACAGCGGCTGCACCTTCGGTGCCGGCGGGCCGACTGCTGACTGCCGAGGCGCCGACGACCAGGCCGAGTTCGACCGGCAGTGGCCGAAGACCGTCGAGGGCATCGTGGGCACCGGCGCCGACGTCGTCGGGATCAACGAGATCGAGAACGACGGCTACGGGCCGGACAGCGCGATCGCGTTCCTCGTGAACAAGCTCAACGCCAGGACGGCGACCGGCACCTACGCCTTCGTCAACGTGGACGCCGGCACCGGCCAGACCAACGCTGCCGGCACCGATGCCATCAAGGTCGGCGTGCTCTACAAGCCGGCGGTCGTGACGCCGGTCGGGACGACCGCCGCCCTGAACTCCGACGCGTTCGTCAACGGTGGCGACAGCGCGCCGCGCAGCCGCCCCTCGGTGGCGCAGGCCTTCGAGGAGAACGCGACGGGCGCGCGGTTCGTCGTGGACGTCAACCACCTCAAGAGCAAGGGCAGCGCCTGCACCGTCCCGGACGCCGGTGACGGGTCGGGCAACTGCAACGCGGCGCGCACCCGCGCCGCGGAGGAGCTGGCCGCCTGGCTGGACGGCGATCCGACCGGGTCGGGGGACTCCGACGTGGTGCTGGTCGGCGACTACAACTCCTACGCCATGGAGACGCCGGTCACGACCCTCGAGGACGCCGGCTACACCAACCTGATCCGCGACCGGATCGGCGCCGACGCCTACTCCTACGTGTTCGACGGCCAGTGGGGTTACCTCGACTACGCCTTCGGCAGCGAGTCGCTGCTGTCGCAGGTCGCCGGGGTCTACGAGTGGCACATCAATGCCGACGAGCCGGCGGTGCTGGACTACAACACCAACTTCAAGACGGCCGGCCAGGTGGACTCGCTCTACGCGCCGGACGAGTTCCGCATCTCCGACCACGACCCGGTCATCGTCGACCTGGCGCTGACCCCGCCCGCGGAGTCCTCGACGACGACGCTGACGGTGACGCCGCAGTCCCAGGTCTACGGCACCCAGACGCCGGCGACGTGGACAGCGGCGGTCGTGCTGAGCCACGGCGGCAGCCCGGCCGGAACGGTGGAGCTGCTCGACGGCGACATCGTCATCGGGACTGCCACGGTGTCCGGCGGCGAGGCCACCGGCACCCTGCCGGCGTTCCTTCCGGCCGGCAGCCACACGCTGACGGCACGGTTCGTGCCGGCCGACACCGACGACGCCACCGGGTCGACGTCCGCGGCGACGTCCTTCGCCGTCACCCAGGCGCACTCGATCACGGGACTGTCCGTCCGGTCCGCCAAGGTCAAGACGAAGGGCGGTCCGGCTGACTTCGTCCTCGACATGACCGCACCGGTCACGCTCGAGACGGGACGACCGGCGGCCGGCACCGTGTCGTTCACCGTCGACGGCGTCCAGGTGGCGCAGGCGACCGTGGTCAACGGCTCGGCGCGCGGCGTGGCCAGCACGTCGAAGGGGACGCACGACGTGCGAGCCACGTTCACCCCGAGCGACACCGACAACGTCGTGGGCTCCTCGAGCCCGGTGGTCAGGGTCCGGGTGAAGTAGCCGACCAGTTGATCCACAGCGGATCCGTGGCAGAAAGTCCCACGGTTCCGCTGTGGATCATGGTCACGCCACTGTTCGTGGGGTACGACTGAGCGCGTGATCCCGGACCCCGCGCTGCCGCTGGTGCGACCGATGCTGGCGACGGCGGGCCAGCTGCCGCCGCCGGACCAGGAGCAGCGCTGGGCGTTCGAGATGAAGTGGGACGGTGTCCGCGCCGTCGTCTACCTCGACCGGGGCGACCTGCGGGTCCGCACCCGCAACGACCGCGAGGTGGCCGCGACCTACCCCGAGCTGCGGGCGCTCGCCGCCGAGCTGTCCCGCCACCGCATGGTGCTCGACGGCGAGGTGGTGGCCTTCGACGAGTTCGGCCGGCCGAGCTTCGGCGAGCTGCAGAACCGCATGCACGTGCAGGCGCCGGGTCGCGACCTGCTGGCGCGGGTTCCGGTCAGCCTGCTGGTGTTCGACCTCCTGCACCTCGACGGCACCTCGCTGGTCCCGCTGCCCTACGACGAGCGGCGGACCGCCCTGGAGGGGCTCGACCTCGCGGGCAGCCGGTGGGCGGTGCCACCGGCCTTCCACGGCGCGCCCGCCGACGCGATGGACGTGTCCAGGGCGCAGGATCTGGAGGGGGTGGTGGCCAAGCGCCGCGACGCTGCGTACCTGCCCGGTCGCCGGTCACCGACCTGGCTGAAGGTCAAGCACCTGCGGATGCAGGAGGTGGTCGTCGGGGGCTGGTCACCGGGACAGGGCCGGCGGCAGGGGGGCATCGGCTCGCTGCTGCTGGGAGTTCCCGACGGCGACGGGCGGCTGGTCTACGCCGGCCACGTCGGCACCGGGTTCTCCGACCGCGTGCTGGCCGACCTGGGCGAGCGGCTGCGCGCCGACGAGGTCGGCGAGTCGCCGTTCGCCGACCCGGTTCCCCGGCTGCACGCCAGGGATGCGCGCTGGGTCCGGCCGCGCCTCGTGGGCGAGGTCGGGTTCGCCGAGTGGACGCGCGAGGGGATGATGCGCCACCCGGCGTGGCGCGGCCTGCGGCCGGACAAGGACCCCGCCGACGTCGTCCGCGAGAGCTGACATCGGGAATCGTCCGCGAGAGCTGACATCGGGAATCGTCCGCGAGAGCTGACATCGGGAATCGTCCGCGAGAGCTGACATCGGGAATCGTCCGCGAGAGCTGACATCGGGGATCGTCCCCGCCCGTTTGTACGATCGGCACCGTGCGCCGCCTGGTCAGCACCGAGATCGGACTCGTGGTGAGCATCGCCGCGGGGTGCTCGTCGCCTACGTCGGGCTGGCCGTCTTCGTCTCCGGCCGGGAGCGGTTCGTCGGGGCTCTGGTCCTGCTGCTGGCCCTGTGGTCGGTCGCAGCGGCCCCCGTCGCCCACGACCGGCTGCACCGCGAGCGCGGCGAGCCCAGCCACGCGCTGTGGGGCCGCGACGACCGCCGCAAGCCGGTGTGGTGGCCGGTGCGGTGGCCGCGCCGCTGAGCACTCCTGCCGCGGCCGCTCACCGGGACCCGGCCACGGTGATCCGGGCCGTCACGGGGTCGCCCTCGTCCAGGCCCTCGGCGTCTCGCACGACGTCCTTCAGCGGCACGACGTAGCAACCGTCCTTGGGCCACAGCGAGGTCTCGAAGACGGTCGCGCCGATCCGCACCCGGACCGGGATCATGCCCCAGCCGTACGTCACGCCCGTGGACACCGCCCGGAGCTGCGCGCTCTCGTCCGCCGGCACCCGGAGGAAGTAGTACGGCGAGGGGCCGCGCCACTCCCACACGGCTCCGGTCACGTCCAGCTGCAGCCCCTCCGGGCCCAAGCCGTCCGGCTCGGGCCCGTCCGGCTCGGGCCCGTCCGGCTCGGGCCCGTCCGGCTCGGGCCCGTCCGGCTCGAGGTCGTCGGCGGTGTGGTCCGTCATAGGCACAGGCTAGGTTCGGTTGCGGACGAGGTGCTTGCGGATCCGGGGGAGTGGTGTGAACGACGGCACGACCCCCACCGCGCGGGCGCTGCTCACGCTGGAGCTGGTCCAGAGCAGCCCGGGGATCACCGCCGAGCGGCTCGCGGACAAGCTCGGGGTCTCGGAGCGGGCCGCCCGGCGCTACGTCGGACTCCTGCGCGGGGCCGGCATCCCGATCGAGTCGGTGCGCGGCCCCTACGGCGGCTACCGCGCCGGCCGCGGCCTGCGCCTGCCGCCGCTGGTCTTCACCGCCACCGAGGCGCTGGGTCTGGTGATGGCCGTGCTGGACGGCCATCACGACGCCGGCGACCCGACCGACCCGGTGGGCAGCGCGGTCGGCAAGATCGTGCGGGCTCTCCCGGAGCCGGTCGCGGCTGCGGCGGAGGCGGTCCGACGCAGCACGGCCCCCGCCCCCGACCGGGCCGCGGCCCGCCCCGACCCGGGCACGACGAGCGCCCTGGTCCAGGCCTGCTCCGACCGCCGCCGGGTCCGGGTGGCGTACCGGTCCGAGGCCGGGTCGGAGTGGGTGGCCGAGGTCGACCCGTGGGCGCTGGTCGTCCGGCACGGCCGGTGGTACCTGCTCTGCCACTCCCACGCGGCGGACGCGGTGCGCGCCTACCGGGTCGACCGGGTGCGCGACGTCGAGGTGCTCACCGCCGGCTTCACCCCGCCCGCCGACCTCGACCCGGTCGCCCTGCTCGAGGACCACCTCGCCGTGGGTTGGGAGTACCAGGTCGAGGTGCACGTCGACGCGCCGCTCGAGGCGCTCGGTGCCCGGCTTCCGCGTGCGCTGGGCCGGCTGGAGGCCGTCGACGCGACGACGACGCGGCTGGTCGGCAGCACCGGCAACCCGCGGTGGTACGCCGAGCAGCTGGTCGTGATCCCCGCACCCTTCCGGGTGGTCGGGGGGCCGGAGCTGCAGGAGACGGTGCGGGCGGTCGGTGCACGCCTGCTCGCCGCGGGCGCGTGCGACGGCGAGCCCTGAGCTCGCCGGCCGCCGCCGCCCGCGCCGACGCCTCCTGTCAGACGTGCCAGCCGGCCGGCGGGTCCTCTCCCACGAGCCCGTCGACGCCCTCGCGCAGCAGGTCCGCGTGCCCCGTGTGCCGCCCGTACTCCTCGACCAGGTCGAAGACGAGCCGGCGCAGGCTCGCGTGCCGGCCGTCCGGCCCGGAGATGTCCACGAGCTGGTCCAGACCGCCGTCGGCCAACGTGGCGGCCAGCCGCGTGCGGGAGCGCTCGACGGCACCGTCGTAGAGCGCGTAGAGGTCCTCGGGCGCGTCGTCGGCGGCGGACCGGAAGTCCCAGCCGGGGTTCGCGTCCCAGTCGACGGTCTCCCACGGGTGCCCGGGCGACTCGCCGCGCATCTTGAGGGCGAAGTAGAAGTCCTCGACGAACGCGAGGTGCTTGAGCAGGCTCCCGAGCGTGAGGGCCGAGGCCCCGACGGTGGTCTGCAGGCCGGCGGTGTCGAGGCCGTGCGTCTTCCAGCGGAAGGTCGTCCGTTGCCGGTCGAGCGCTCCGACGAGATGCTCGACCTCGGTGCCGGCGAGCGGCGGTTCCCAGGGGTGGTCCGCGGCGTGGGGGGTGTCCGTGGTGGTTCCGGTGTCGGTCATGGCGGCACGGTAGGGGCCGTTCCGGACGTTCTGCGACCGGAAGCCGTCGCCCGTCCTCGGCGAGTCAGGAGCCGGGTCAGTAGACGGTGACGTGCACGTGGTCGAAGTGGTTCGCGGTGGTCGAGCCGCGGTCCGGCATGGCCCGCCACCCCTCGCTGCTGCGCTGCACGGTCCAGATGTGCTGGGCCCAGATCACGTAGCTCACGCCCAGCTCGCCGGCGTGCGCCCGGACGTACGCCGCGATGGCGCTGCCCAGCGAACCGGTCGACATGATGTCCAGGGCCTGCCCCGTGCCGTGGTCGCCACCGGACCCGCTGCGCCCGCCCCAGGAGCTCACGGTCGGGAAGGCCGCGCAGACCGCGCGGTAGACCTTGACCGCGTTCGTGGTGAGCCCGCTCTCGACGCCGGAGCCGTCCGGGCACGGTGCGCCGCCCACCCCGGCCGGGACCTTGGCGGCGCCCGGCGTCACCAGGTCGGTGTTCGCAGAGGGCTGCGGCTTGTCACGGGTCAGGCCGTTGCGGCGCACCCACACGAGCTGGTCACCGCTGGCGATCTCTGCCCACGGCCCGGCCGTGCTGCCGCTCGCGAGCACCTTGTCGCCGTCCCGGATCTTCACCCGGACGCGGGAGCCGGCCCCGGGGTCGCTCCACACGACCAGGCCGTCGTTCGCCCACCGCGGGGCGAGGGCGTCGCGGTTGGTGGCCACCGCCCGCTCGGCGAGGCCCGCGACGTCGTCGGGGTGCGGGGGCGCGGTCTCGGAGCGCTGGAACGACCGCGAGACGGTGTGCGCCGCGACCCGCGCCGGCCGGTCCACCGACTGGCGGGCGACCGCGGAGGACAGGGCCGGCGACGGCGTGCTGCCGGAGGGCTCGAGCGCGGCCGCGACCGGCACCACGGCGGAGACGGCGAGGACAGGGACCGTCAGGGCTCCCCAGCGACGCAGCCGTACGTGGGCGGGCGTGGTCTTGCGGCGGCGGCCGGCGGGCACGCGATCACTCCGGTGCTGGTCGGTGGTCGGAAGGTGTCGAGTCAAGCACAGAGGCAGTACCCGCTGTGGGTGCGCCCCACCCGCCCGGCGGCGGTCTCAGGCTCCCGATCGGGGGCCGACCCGGCGGAGTCGCCCGTGAGCCCCCGGTCGCGATGCTCACGGGTTGCGGATCGGAGTGCGGCGACCTGCTCTTGACCGGTTTGACCAGGACTTGACCTGGGACAGCCGGGGGACGGCTCCCGGTTCTTGGTCGTCAGACCCGGCGCAGGACCGCGGTGACCCGACCGAGCACGGTGGCGTCGTCGCCCGGGATCGGCTCGTACGCCGGGTTGTGCGGCATCAGCCAGACGTGGCCGTCGCGCCGCTTGAAGGTCTTCACGGTGGCCTCGCCGTCGATCATCGCGGCCACGATGTCCCCGTTGTCGGCCGACGGCTGCTGGCGCACCACGACCCAGTCGCCGTCGCAGATCGCCGCGTCGACCATCGAGTCGCCCTGCACCTGCAGCAGGAACAGCGTGCCCTCGCCCACGACCTGCTTCGGGAGCGGGAACACGTCCTCGACGACCTGGTCGGCGAGGATCGGACCGCCGGCGGCGATCCGCCCGACCAGCGGCACGTAGGCCGCGGCCGGACGGGCGTCGCCGCTGCCCGTGTCGAGGTCGTGCGCGTCGCCACCCCCGTCGTAGGACGGGGCGAGGACCGGTGCTGCGTCAGGGCTGAAGACCTCGATGGCGCGCGGCCGGTTGGGGTCGCGCCGCAGGAAGCCCTTGCGCTCGAGGGTCGCAAGCTGGTGGGAGACGCTGGAGGAGCTGGTGAGCCCGACCGCCTCACCGATCTCGCGCATGCTCGGCGGGTAGCCGCGACGCTCGACGGAGGCGCGGATCTCCTCCAGCACCCGGCGCTGCCGCGGGGTGAGGCCGGCCTCGTCGGGCGGCCCGTCGGGGATCTCGGCCACCACGGCTCGCCGGGCGCCGGCCTCGGGTCCCTCCGCAGCCGTGCCTGGGGAGCCGGCCGAGCGTTCGTTGCCGTTGCTGTCCCGTCGCGCCACGGTGCCTCCTCGTCGCCGGTGCCCCCGAGCCGCCGCCCGGAGGTTGTGTCCGAACCCCCGAGGACGGTCGGGCCATGACCACGACGTGCTCGCCGACGGCCCGGCCGACCGCTCCCGCAAGGGTGCGTCCGAGAGGGAAGGCTAGCGATCTCGCACGGATGTTTCAAACACCTGTTCGAATGTCGCGGCGATTTCCTGGCTTTCGCCGCCCGGATGGGGTACAACTCGTACAGGTGTTCGATCGAACAGGTGTTCGGCCGGCTCCCACGGTGAACGAGACAGCAGGCAGGGCGCACGCAGGACAAGCAGCAGACACGGCAGGCACAGCAGGTACAGCACGCCAGAGCCGGGAGGCCACGATGAGCACGATGACCCTGAACGCCGGGTTCGGCCGCTCCGCGAGCCCCTCGCGGGCCGCTGCACCCGCGGTGCGGCTCACCCGGCGAGCCCGGCTGCTCCTCACGCTGAGCCTGCTGGTCCTCGCGGTGACCGCGGCCGTGCTGGCCACCGGCGGGGCGTCGGCGCTGGCCGGCACCGACCGCCCGGCCGCGGCTCACGAGCAGGTGACGGTGCTCCCGGGCCAGACGCTGTGGGAGATCGCCCATCGCGCCGCGCCGGGTGCCGACCCGCGCGACACCGTCCAGGCGATCCTCGACCTCAACGGCCTGCAGACCGCCCAGGTCCAGGCCGGCACCGCGCTCCTGCTGCCCTGACCCGCCTGCTCGACCGCGCCCGCGGGCCGACGCGACCGGGTGCGCCCAGGACGCAGCTGCACCAGCACGACCACCCGTCCCGGCGGCGCCGCTCCCGGCCCGCGGTCCGGTCCGCCGCGAGACCGCCCGCCCGGTTCCCACGGCGCGGTGGACAGGCGGCCCGGGGGCGCCCCGACACGCCGCTGTCCCGACCGGTGGACGGCACGCCGGCCCGCCGCCACCGCCCTGACCTGCGGCGATGCGTCCGCGCCCGCAGCGGGCCGCGGCCCCCGGCAGATATCAGCCGAACGGATGTCCCGGACTGCTTGCACATGTGGTGGTCGCAGGCATACCGTCCCACTACATCTTGTGAATGACACCGATGTAGTTATCCACATGTAGTCCCCAGCCTGTCCACACGGATCCGCCCCGGATCCACAGATCCGTCCACAGGCGGGTGTCCGATCAGCCCGATCAAGCCCTGTCAGCCCCGAGAGGAGCCCACCCGCATGCACTGCCCCTTCTGCCGGCACAGCGACAGCCGGGTGGTCGACAGCCGGGCGTCCGACGACGGCACCTCGATCCGGCGACGCCGGCAGTGCCCCGAGTGCGGCCGGCGGTTCACCACCGTCGAGACCGCCTCGCTGTCGGTGACCAAGCGGTCCGGGGCCAGCGAGCCGTTCAGCCGCGACAAGGTCCTGGTCGGGGTCCGCAAGGCCTGCCAGGGACGCCCGGTCAGCGAGGACGACCTCGCGCTGCTCGCCCAGCGGGTCGAGGAGACCGTCCGCGCCAGCGGCGTCGCCGAGATCGAGGCCCACGAGGTCGGGATGGCCGTCCTGCCGCCGTTGCGCGAGCTGGACGAGGTCGCCTACCTGCGGTTCGCCTCGGTCTACCGCGCCTTCGACGACCTCGAGGCCTTCGAGGCCGAGATCGCCCTGCTGCGCGCGGAGCACGACCTCAGCGACCACGCCGTCGAGGCCGCAGCGGATCAAGGCCCCCCGGGCCGGTCGCTGCCGGGCGCGCACCACCCCTGAAGACGTCCGTCGGACACCCGTCGATCGGGACGGGCCGTCGGTGCAGAAGTGTTGAATTCATGGAGCAGTTCGGGAGGAGCAGGAATGACGGAGACGTCGCACGACAAGCCCCAGGTGATCCGGCAGGGCAGCACCGCCGAGACCGGCAAGGGCAGCCGCACGAAGGGCCTCACCATCGAGCGGATCTACACCACCGCCGGGGTGCACCCCTACGACGAGGTGACCTGGGAGCGGCGCGACGTCGTCCAGCAGAACTGGCGGACCGGCGAGACGATCTTCGAGCAGCGCGGGGTCGAGTTCCCCGACTTCTGGTCGGTCAACGCCTCCACCATCGTCACCACCAAGTACTTCCGCGGCGCCGTCGGCACCGACGCCCGCGAGACCGGCCTGCGCCAGCTCATCGACCGCGTGGTGCTCACCTACCGCCGGGCCGGCGAGGAGCACGGCTACTTCGCGACCCCCGGTGACGCCGAGGTCTTCGAGCACGAGCTGACGTGGGCGCTGCTGCACCAGGTGTTCTCGTTCAACTCGCCGGTGTGGTTCAACGTCGGCACCCCGAGCCCGCAGCAGGTCTCGGCCTGCTTCATCCTCGCCGTCGACGACACGATGGACTCGATCCTCAACTGGTACCGCGAGGAGGGCCTGATCTTCAAGGGCGGCTCCGGTGCCGGCCTCAACCTCTCCCGCCTGCGGTCGTCCAAGGAGCTGCTGTCCTCCGGCGGCACCGCCTCCGGCCCGGTCTCGTTCATGCGCGGCGCCGACGCGTCCGCCGGCACCATCAAGTCCGGCGGCGCCACCCGGCGCGCGGCGAAGATGGTCGTCCTCGACGTCGACCACCCCGACATCGAGGAGTTCGTCGAGACCAAGGCGCGCGAGGAGAACAAGATCCGCGCGCTGCGCGACGCCGGCTTCGACATGGACCTCGGCGGCAAGGACATCACCTCGGTCCAGTACCAGAACGCCAACAACTCGGTCCGGGTCACCGACGAGTTCATGCAGGCGGTCGAGCAGGGCACCGAGTTCGGTCTGCGCGGCCGCAGCACCGGCGAGGTTATCGAGACCACCGACGCCCGCACGCTGTGGCGCAAGATCGCCGTCGCGGCCTGGGAGTGCGCCGACCCGGGCATCCAGTACGACGACACCATCAACGATTGGCACACCAACCCCGAGACTGGCCGGATCACCGCGTCCAACCCGTGCTCGGAGTACATGTCGCTGGACAACTCGTCCTGCAACCTGGCCTCGCTCAACCTCCTCAAGTTCCTCAAGGAGGACGACACCTTCGACGCGACGACGTTCGCGAAGGTCGTCGAGCTGGTCATCACCGCGATGGACATCTCGATCTGCTTCGCCGACTTCCCGACCGAGGCGATCGGCGACACGACCCGCAAGTACCGCCAGCTCGGCATCGGCTACGCCAACCTCGGTGCGCTGCTGATGGCGACCGGCCGCGGCTACGACTCCGACGGCGGTCGTGCGCTGGCCGCGTCCATCACGTCGCTGATGACCGGCACGTCCTACAAGCGGTCCGCCGAGATCGCCGGCATCGTCGGCGCCTACGAGGGCTACGCCCGCAACGCCGACGCGCACAAGCGGGTCATGCGCAAGCACGCCGCTGCCAGCGACGCGGTCCGCTCGGTCGACACCCTCGACCGTGACGTGCAGCGCGAGGCCAGCAAGGCCTGGGACGCGGTGATCAAGACTGGCGAGCACAACGGCTACCGCAACGCGCAGGCCTCGGTGCTCGCGCCGACCGGCACCATCGGCTTCATGATGGACTGCGACACCACCGGCATCGAGCCGGACTTCTCGCTGGTGAAGTTCAAGAAGCTCGTCGGCGGCGGCTCGATGCAGATCGTCAACCAGACGATCCCGCGGGCGCTGCGCAAGCTCGGATACACCGAGGAGACCGTCGAGGCGATCGTCGAGTACATCGCCGAGAACGGCCACGTCATCGACGCCCCCGGTCTGCGCCAGGACCACTACGAGGTCTTCGACTGCGCGATGGGCGAGCGCTCGATCGCACCGATGGGCCACGTGCGGATGATGGCCGCGGTGCAGCCGTTCCTGTCCGGTGCGATCTCGAAGACGGTCAACCTGCCGGAGACGGCGACCGTCGAGGAGATCGAGGACGTCCACTTCCAGGGCTGGAAGCTCGGCCTCAAGGCGCTCGCCGTCTACCGCGACAACTGCAAGGTCGGTCAGCCCCTGTCCGACGGCAAGGCCAAGGCCGCACCGGTCGACGAGCCTGTCGTGGAGAAGGTCGTCGAGTACCGGCCGACCCGCAAGCGGCTGCCGAAGAAGCGCCCGGCGCAGATGACGTCCTTCGCCGTCGGCGGTGCCGAGGGGTACATGACCGCCTCGTCCTACCCCGACGACGGTCTGGGCGAGATCTTCCTCAAGATGTCCAAGCAGGGCTCGACCCTGGCCGGTGTCATGGACGCGTTCTCGATCGCCATCTCGATCGGCCTGCAGTACGGCGTCCCGCTGGAGACCTACGTCTCGAAGTTCGTGAACATGCGCTTCGAGCCGGCCGGGCTCACCGACGACCCCGACGTCCGGATGGCGCAGTCGATCATGGACTACGTCTTCCGCCGGCTGGCCCTGGACCACCTCGACTTCGACACCCGCTCGGCCTACGGCGTCTACTCGGCCGACGAGCGGTCCCGTCAGCTCGAGACCGGCTCGTACCTGCCGGCCGAGTCCGACGACGACGTCGAGGAGGAGCTCGAGTCGCTGGCGCAGTCCGCGCCGGTGGCCGAGGCACCCACGACCGAGACCAAGCCCGCGAACCCTGCGGTCAGGACGGCCCCGGCCGAGGCGCACTCGTCGGCCGAGCTGCTCGAGGTCATCACCGGCCAGGTCTCCGACGCCCCGCTCTGCATGACCTGCGGGATCAAGATGCGCCCCGCCGGCTCCTGCTACGTCTGCGAGGGCTGCGGCAGCACCTCCGGCTGCAGCTGAGTCCGAGACCGGGTTGCCGGCCTCCTGCCCGGGGTCGGCGACTGACCGTGTGAGGTCCCACAGCAACGCGTGACCGCGACACGACGGGTGCCACTTCTCTCCGGAGAAGGGGCACCCGTCGCGCGTCCGGACCGTCGGGCAGGCGGCTGGCGGCTCCGATGGCCGTTGGCCCAGGCCTACGCCTGACAGCCTCGGTCGTCCTCCGCCCAGGGCCGGGCGCGGCGGTCAGCCGGACGCGTGCGCGTACCGCGCGCCGACGATCCACCCACCGATGCGGCTCGGTCTCTCCGGGGCCGGGACGATCCGCACCACGTCGCCCACGTGGACCTTGCCCGGTCGGACGACCCAGGCGTCCAGGGCGATCTCGCCACCGAAGACGGCGCGGATGCGCCGGAGGACGTCGAGGTCCTGGCCGCCGTCGTCGGGGTCGATCGTCGTGACGATGCATCGCTGTCGCACCGAGTGGAGGCCGACGAGCGCCGCACCGATGGCCAGGGCCTGACCCGCGAGCTGCGGTTCGAGGTCGGCGGCGACCCCGGAGAGGACGATGTTGGGACGCAGCCGGCGGACGTCCTCGCCCAGCCGCTCGACGGCGCCATCCGGGCCCGCGGTCAACCTTCGGGATCGGCGGCGGCCGACATGCCGTGACATGGCCACGATCGGTCGATTTGCCGCGAAGGAGAAGGCGGAGCGAGACGACCGCGACGAGGCGGGTGGGGTTGTCAGAGGTCCTTGCGGAGGAAGGACGCCGCCGCCAGTCCCCAGACCATTGCCACCCACAGCAAGGCCCACGCGAGGTAGGCCACCGTCGGCGATGCCTGGCTGAGGAACGGGAAACCGTTCAGGCCGGCGCCGAACTGCGCCAGCGCGGTGGGGTCCTGGAAGCCGTGCATGGCGCCGCGCCACAGGCCGTCCGTGGGCAGGATGATCCGCGAGACGGTGCCGACCCGGGCGATGCCGTCGTTGCCGAGCGACTCGCCGAGGCCGCCGACCACACCGGCGACCCAGGTGGCGCCGAACAGCCCGACCGCCACGACGCCGGACGCCATCGGCGAGATCACCGTCGACAGCAGCACGGCCAGCGTGAGCAGCACGACGGTCTGGGCCGCCAGCAGTGCGAACGCGCTCACCGGCTGGGGCGGCCAGTAGTCGGCCGTCGCCCGTACGACGAGGCACTGGGCCAGCCCGGCGATGACGACGAAGCAGCTGCCGAACACGACCAGGCCCAGCCACTTGCCGAGCAGGAAGGCCGAGCGCCGCACCGGCCGGGCCAGCACGGCCAGCGCGATGCCGGACTCCGTCTCGCCGGCCAGGGTGGGTCCGGCGAGGAAGGCAGTGCCCAGGGCGGCGATCAGGCTGAAGCCGAACATCACCAGGTTGAGCAGGATCGAGGCGGTCAGCCGGGCCTCGCCGCTGGTCAGCGTGGACTCCGCCGCGAGCCGCGAGAAGCCCCAGCCGCTGAGCCCGACCAGCACG
>JBBRVW010000014.1:0-92220 GCA_038246545.1 Actinomycetes bacterium
CCCGGGCATAAAACGAGAGGACGATCTCGTCGACCTCGTTCAGACGCCGCTGCCGCTTCTTCACGATCACCGGCTCGAACGTCCCGTCACGGTCGCGGGGCACCTCGAGGTCGACCTTGCCGGTGGCGTGGGTCAGCACCGTCTTCGGCCGGGTCCCGTTGCGCACGTTAGACGAGGCCCGACCCTCCGCGGCGCGGTTCTTCTCATGACCGAGGTGCTCGGTCATCTCCTCATGCAACGCCGTCTCAAGGACGTTCTTGGTGAACTGCTTGAGCAGCCCGTCGGGCCCGGTCAGGGACAAACCCTGCTCCTTGGCCAGCCGGACCAGCTCCTTCGCCGCGATCTCTTCAGCCGAGGGCTCGGGCTTCTTCTTCGTGGCCATGCTGTCCAGTGTCGTGTCCATCACGGCACCTTCCCCGCCGACACTCGTCAGCGAATCGGGCCCGAAACACCGTTAAATCCACAGTCCCGCCAAGCGGTCAAGCCGGTCGACGACGCACGACTTCGCGGCCGCGTCACGGTGCCGCCGGTGCATGACCTGGATCCGGTGCGTGCTGCAGCGCCCGCGGGGCGAGGGGATCCGGCATCATGCGCGTCATGTATGGCGTGACCGGGCTCGCGCGATGGCGGTTCATCCCATGACAGACGCTTGCGCTGTGGCGCCCTTGTTGCGCCTCGTACCGGTGCGGATGGCCATCCGGGCGCCGGTTCTTGGCGGCTGCTTGCTAGTCCTCATCCTTGCCGGCTGCACGACCGACGAATCCCCTCCTCCCGCACGGGGTGAGGCAACAACGGGCGGAGAGACCAGCGCGATCAGCCCGACAAGCCGCGCGGTGGCAACCCCGGAGCTGCCCGCACCAGTGTCGGCGGCCGATGTGCGCTCCATCCGGTTGGGGACGTTGGAAACGGCCCGGTTGGACGTGGATTCGCCGGACTGGTTGGCAGTAGCAGCAGCGTCGTTGTGGGTGAAGCTGGACCCTGGCACGGTCGTTCGTGTGGATCCGGCGACGGCGCGCGTCGAGAAGCGGGTGCCGCCGCGCGGCCCCGAGGAATTCAACCTCTGCCAGGGATTCGGCAGCAGCGGCGATGCGATCTGGTCGTGCACTCCCTTCGGATCCATCGAGCGGATCGATGCTTCGACGAACCGGGTCACCGATCGACTGCTCGTACCCATGCGCTCCGACCAAGGGCACCTGGTCGTGGCCAGCAAACGGCTCTGGATCATCACGCGGTCGGGCAACTCGATCGCCGGCATCAACCTCGAAGACGACAAGCTCGGGGAGCCGATTCCGCTTGGCGCGTCCTGCACGGATCTGGCGGCCGCAGATCCGATCGTGTGGGCGGTGTGTCCCGCGGAGAACCAGGTGCTGCGCGTCGACACCGGTACTGGTCAGGTAACCGGCCGCCTAGGGCTGCCCGAACCCCGGACGGCGGCTGTCCGGGACCATCTGTGGGTCGGATTCAAGGGTGGCGTGGCGCAAGTGAACCCAGAAAGTTTGTCCATCGACGCGGTGTACGACGTCCAACCGGGGCCAGGCGGAGGGATCTGGGCGGGCACCGACCGGGTATGGGTCCGTTGCGACGGCGGGCCGTTCCTCATCGGCATCGACCCCGACGCGCGTCGCGTCGTCGCGTCCGTGACCGCGGACGACCTGCTCAGCGGTGGTGACGTGGTGGGCGTCGGACATCAGCTGTGGGCGACCGCATATGACGACTCGACCCTGGTCCGCCTGCGGCTGCCGGCGAGCTGAGGGCAGTTGCTCATGCGTCGGACTCCGGCTCGATCGCGGTGGCGAGGAAGTCGCGCACCATCGCGAGGCGACCGGCCCGGACCGGAGCACCTCGGCGTACGACGACCACTCCGTATGCCCGGGTGCACCGTCAGGCTCGTCCGGCTCGCTGCGCCGCAGCTGACAGCGGACGGGAGCGCCACACCACCCCCAGCGCTGGATCGCCGGTAGGACTCGACTCGATCCGGTCCACGGTGAAGCCCTCACGCTGGTAGAGGGCGGCCGCGCGCCCGTGGGCCTCGACTTGTTCGATGAACAGCCGCTCGGCGTCGGCGGGCAGCGCACTGGTGAGAGCGTCAAGCAGCCGCAGGCCGAGCCCACGGCAGCGATGCCCTGGGTGGACGTAGAGCCTGTAGACCACGTGGTCGGCTCCGCTGCGGCCGCGCTGCCCGACGCCGAGGAGGTGTTCGTCATTTCGGCGACGACCACCCGGCCTCGGCCACCGGGTGCCGGTCGGGACGCGGGTCATCGCCGAAGGCGCGGGTGGTCTACCTGATGGGCCGCGACCCTGACCTGCTCTCGGCACGCTCCCTCACCCGGCTCGTCCCCGGACCACCCGCCCGTGACGTCTACCTGTGCGGTCCGCCGGGCATGTCAGCTGCGATCCGTCGCTCCTGCACCAGGAAGGACTGCGTCCCACCCAGCACCATGAAGAGCGGTTCGCCCTGTGACGGTGAGCAGGGCTGAGCCGCGCCAGCCGCACGAGAGCGGGTCACTTCTGCGCAATGGGCCGGGACGTCAGCGGACGCCGGGCAGCAGGTCGCGGACCGCTGCCTTGTCGGGCTTTCCGGAGTCGAGTGCCGGCAGCTGACCCATGAGCACGACCTCGCGGGGGAGGGCGGCCGGCTCGAGGTCGTCGGCGGCGAAGGCGCGCAGCTCGTCGACGGTCGGCGCGGACGCCCAGTCGCGGGGCTGCACCACCGCGACGACGCGCTGACCCCACTCGGGATCGGATCGCCCGACGACGGCGCAAGCGGCGACGTCGGGGTGGCCGAGCAGGACCCGCTCGACCAGTGCAGCGGGCACGTTGACTCCGCCGCTGATGACGACGTCGTCGGCACGGCCGAGCACGTCGAGCCGGCCGTCGGACGACCAGCGGCCGAGGTCATGCGTGCGGTGCCGGCCGTCGACCAGAGCCTCGTCCGTGAGGTCGGGACGCAGCCGGTAACCGACGAAGACGACCGGCCCGCCGAGCTCGACCCGGCCGTCGTCGTGCAGGACCACGTCGACCCCGTCGAGCGGATGCCCGTCGTAGACGCAGCCACCGCAGGTCTCCGACATGCCGTAGGTGGTCACCACCGCGACGCCGGCGGCCGACGCCCGGTCGGCCAGGGCCGGGGGCAGCGCCGCGCCGCCGACCAGCACGCCGTCGTACGTCGAGAGGTCGGTGCCGGCGTCGAGCAACCGACGCAGCTGGGTGGGTACCAGCGACGTGTAGTGCCGCACGCCCGGCGCGAGCCGCGCGGTGGCGGCGGCGAACGCGTCGACCGAGAAACCGCCGTAGAGGTCGAGCACCTCCGGCCGCGTCCGGGCCACCAGCGAGCGGACGAGCACCGTGAGCCCGGCGACGTGCGTCACCGGCAGTGCGAGCAGCCACTGGCCAGGACCACCGAGCCGGTCGTGCGTCGCGCGCGCCGAGTGCCGCAGCGCGTCGGCCGTGAGCAACGCGCCCTTGAACTCGCCGGTCGAGCCCGACGTCGGGACGACGAGAGCGACGTCGTCGCGCTCCAGCGGCTGCCCGGGGTCTAGCGCCGCCAGTACTGCACCCCGCCCGCCGCCGGTGGGCAGCGGCAGCAGCGCCGGCCCCGCGCCGTCGAGCGCCGCCGCCAGCGCCGGCACGAGCGTCGTGAGGACGGCCTCGCCGGTGGGGGCGGTCAGCCCGCGCAGCTCGCGGCTCAGTGCGGGTCCTCGATGTCGTCGGCGACCGGCTTGCTCATCTGCATGGAGTCGACGCCGTAGCCGAGCGACCGGTACAGCCCGGCCGCCGGCTCGTTCCAGCCGAACACGTTCAGCGCGACGCGGGTGCAGCCCTCGCCCGCGAGGACCTTCTCGGCCTCGAGCATCGCGGCGCGCCCCAGGCCGCGGCCGCGGTGCTGCCCCTCGATGATCACGTCGTAGACGAAGCCCGTCCTCGGGTTGCTGGGGCTGCGCCCGAGCCACAGCAGCCCGACGTCGGCGCCGTCCTTGTCGAGGACGCGCAGGATGCTCGTACCGACCTCGGTCAGGGCGTCGGTCAGGGTCTCGGGGAAGAACTGCGCAGCGCGTGCGCGCACCTCGTCGTCGACCGGCGCGTGCGCGGACCGGGCGAGGTCGGCGGCAAACTCGTCGAGCATCGGGGCCCGGAGGGTGTCGTACTCGCCGTCCGTGATCGCTCTGAGCCGCACGGTCGGCGGCATCAGTAGTACCAGGGGTACGGCGACCAGTCCGGGTCGCGCTTCTCGAGAAACGCGTCCCGTCCCTCGACGGCCTCGTCGGTCATGTAGGCCAGCCGGGTCGCCTCCCCGGCGAACACCTGCTGCCCCATCAGCCCGTCGTCCACGAGGTTGAACGCGAACTTCAGCATCCGCTGCGCGGTCGGGCTCTTGCCGTTGACCTCGGCCGCCACCTCGAGCGCGACCTTCTCGAGGTCGGCGTGGTCGGCGACGATGTTCACCGCGCCCATCCGCTGCATCTGCTCCGCCTCGTACGCCCGGCCGAGAAAGAAGATCTCCCGTGCGTTCTTCTGCCCGACCATCTTCGCGAGGTACGCCGACCCGTAACCGGCGTCGAACGAGCCGACGTCGGCGTCGGTCTGCTTGAACCGGGCGTGCTCGCGGCTGGCGACCGTCAGGTCGCATACGACGTGCAGCGAGTGTCCACCGCCGGCCGCCCAGCCGTTGACCACCGCGACGACCACCTTGGGCATCGTGCGGATCAGCCGTTGCACCTCGAGGATGTGCAGCCGGCCGCCCTCGGCCCTGACCCGGGCGGCGTCGACCGTGTCGGCGGTCTCCCCCTCGGCGTACTGGTAGCCGCTGCGGCCACGGATCCGCTGGTCGCCGCCCGAGCAGAACGCCCGACCGCCGTCCTTGGCGGACGGGCCGTTGCCAGTCAGCAGGACGCAGCCGACGTCCGGCGTGCGACGGGCGTGGTCGAGCACGCGGTAGAGCTCGTCGACCGTGTGCGGCCGGAACGCGTTGCGCACCTCCGGCCGGTCGAAGGCGACCCGCACCGTGCCGCGCCCAGGGCCGTCGACGACCGCCCGGTGGTAGGTCATGTCGGTGAGGTCGAACCCCGCGACCGGGCGCCAGGCAGCGGGGTCGTAGAGCTCGGAGACGATGGTGTCGTCGGGCTGGTCGGGCACGTCGGCGAGGATAGGCGCATGGACGACGTGCGGGTCTGGGCGCTCCCGATGCGCACCCGGTTCCGCGGCATCGACGTCCGCGAGGGTCTGCTGCTGCACGGCCCGGCCGGCTGGGGTGAGTTCTCGCCGTTCTGGGACTACGACGACGCCGCGTGCGTGCCGTGGCTGGCAGCGGCCCGGGAGGCCGCGGACGTCGGCTGGCCCGCGCCGCTGCGCGACCGGGTGCCGGTGAACGTCACGGTCCCGGCCGTCGGGCCGGAGCGGGCGACCGCGGTCGTGAGCGCCTCGGCGGGCTGCCGGACGGCGAAGGTGAAGGTCGCGGAGCCAGGCCAGCCCGAGGCTGACGACCTGGCCCGGGTCGAGGCGGTCCGCGACGCGCTCGGGCCGGGCGGGCGGGTGCGCGTCGACGCCAACGGTGGTTGGGACGTCGGGACCGCCGTCCGGCTGGTCACGCTGCTCGACCGGGCAGCCGGCGGCCTCGAGTACGTCGAGCAGCCCTGCCGCTCCGTCGAGGAGCTCGCCGCTGTGCGCCGTCGCGTGGACGTCCCGATCGCGGCCGACGAGTCCATCCGCCACGCGGATGACCCGCTGCGGGTCGCCCGGCTGGAGGCGGCAGACATCGCGGTCCTCAAGGTGCAGCCGCTCGGGGGCGTCCGAGCCTGCCTGCGGATCGCCGAGGACATCGGGCTGCCGGTGGTGGTGTCCTCCGCGCTGGAGTCGTCGGTGGGGCTGGCGGCCGGCGTCGCGCTGGCGGCGGCTCTGCCGGAGCTGCCGTACGCGTGCGGCCTCGCGACGACCCAGCTGCTCGCCGGCGACGTGACCGCTGCGCCGTTCACCGTGCTCGACGGCGCGCTCGCCGTTGCACGGCCGGAGCCGGACGCCATGCTGTCCGCGGACGAGGAGACGACAGAGCGCTGGCTGGCGCGGCTGCGCGCGGTGTCGGCACGGGAAGGGGACGGCCGATGAACCCGTCGACGGCGCTGGCGACCGTGGTGGTCGACGAGCTGGTGCAGGGCGGGGTCCGCGAGGCGGTGCTCTCACCCGGCTCGCGCAACGCACCGCTGGCGTTCGCGCTGCACGAGGCCGACCGGCTCGGCCAGCTGCGGCTGCACGTGCGCATCGACGAGCGGTCCGCCGGGTTCCTCGCGCTGGGGCTGAGCAAGGCGTCCGGCCGGCCCGTCCCGGTGGTGACGACCTCCGGCACCGCGGCCGTGAACCTGCACCCGGCCGTTGTCGAGGCGGAGTACTCGCGGGTCGGGTTGGTGGCGATCACGGCCGACAGACCCACGGAGCTCCGGGAGGTCGGCGCCAACCAGACGATCCGCCAAGTGGGCCTGTACGGGCGGTCGGTGGCCTACGGCGACGACCTCTCGGTCGACAACCGCGCGACTGTCGGCCGTTGGCGCACAGCGGTGGACCAGGCGCTCGCGCGCGCGCAGTGGGGGCCGGTGCACCTGAACATCGCGTTCCGCGACCCGCTGGTGCCGGACGGGGACCCCGACTGGCCGGAGCCGTTGGACGCCCCGCCCGCCGAACCGCGCATCGAGCGAGGCGCCGACACGGCAGAGGGCTACGCGGCGGTGGAGACCGGCCCCCGGACCGTGGTGGTCGCCGGTGACCAGGCATTGGCCGATGCCCGGGGGCTCGCCGAGGTGGGCGGCTGGCCGCTGCTCGCCGAGCCGTCGTCGGGGCACCGTGCCGGGCCGAACGCGATGCTCGCCTACCGGCTGCTGCTCGAGCACCTCAGCGACGATGTCCAGCGTGTGGTGGTGGCGGGCCGGCCCACGCTCTCGCGCCCGGTGACCCGCTTGCTGGCGCGCGGCGACGTCGAGGTCCGGCGGTTGCCCGACAAGCGCCGTCGCATCCAGGCCCGTGGCGACATCGATCGCGACTGGCTGGACCGTTGGCAACGGGCCGATCGCCGTGCCTGGGTCGCGATCGCCTCAGTCCTCGCGCACGAGCCGCTCAGCGGTCTCGCCGTCGCGCGTCGGGTGGCGTCGCTGCTGCCTGCCGACGGGCTGCTCGTCGCCGGGTCGTCGTCGGCGATCCGCGACCTCGACCTCGCCGACCCCTGGGTCACCGCGCCCATGGTGCTGGCGAACCGCGGCGCGTCCGGCATCGACGGCACGGTCTCGACCGCGGTCGGCGCCGCGCTCGCGCATTCCGGCCCGGCGTACGCGCTGATGGGCGACCTCACGTTCCTGCACGACAGCAACGGGCTGGTGCTCGGGCCGGGGGAGCCGCGCCCGGACCTCACGATCGTGGTCGTCAACGACGACGGCGGCGGGCTGTTCGGGCTGCTGGAGCAGGGGGCGCCGGAGCACGCGGCGGTGTTCGAGCGGGTCTTCGGCACCCCGCACGGCGTCGACCTCGAGTCGTTGTGCGCGGCGACAGGTACACCGCACCGGGTGGTGCGCGGCCTCGACGACCTGAGCGACGAGGTGTCGCGGTCGCCGGAGGGGATCCGTGTCGTCGAGGTGCGCACCGACCGCAGCCGCACTCGCGACCTGCACGCGATGCTGCGCGCGGCCGTCGACGAGGCGCTGAGATGACCGGCTGGTCCGGTCCTCAGCGCGGCCCGGGGAGCGCGTCGAGCAGCCGCCCGAGCTCGTGCTCGTCGTTGTAGCAGTGCACCGAGGCGCGCACCAGGTCGGGCAGGCCTCGTGACTCGAGGTGGAGCCGCGCGTACTCGACGAGGGAGACGCTCGTGTTCACCTTGTGCCGGGCCAGGGCGATCTGCACGTCCTGCGCAGGCGCGCCGTCGACCGTGAACGTCACGATGCCGCACCGCCGCCGGCCCTGGTCGTGCACCCGGACACCGGGTCGGCTCGTCAGCTCGCGCCGCAGGGTCTCGGCCAGTGCGGTCACCCGTGCCTCGATGGCGTCCAGCCCCCAGCCCAGCGCGTACTCGACGGCGACCCCGAGACCGATCTTGCCGGCGTAGTTCGTCTCCCCAGTTCTCGAACCGGCGCGCGTCGGGCCTGATCTCGTACCGGTCGGGCGCCGTCCACGTGGCGGCGTGCAGGTCGAGGAACGGTGGCTGGAGCGTGGGCACCAGGTCGCGGCGCACGTAGCGGAAGCCCGTGCCGCGCGGGCCGCGCAGGAACTTGCGGCCGGTGCCGGTGAGGAGGTCGCAGCCGATGCGGGTCACGTCGATGTCCAGCTGACCGAGCGACTGGCAGGCGTCCAGCAGGAAGGTGACTCCGGCTCGACGGCAGAGTGCGCCGACCTCCTCGGCCGGGTTGACCAGCCCGCCCTGGGTGGGCACGTGGGTGAGCGCGACGAGCCGGACCGGGCCGCCGCGATCGCCCTCGAGCCGGCGGGCGAGGTCGTCCAGCGACACCTGACCGTGCTCGTCGTCCTCGACCACCTCGACCACCTCGACCACGGCACCTGTCCGGCGGGCCACCTGCAGGAACGCGATCACATTGCTGGCGTACTCGGCGCGGGCGGTGAGGATGCGGTCGCCCTTCTCGAACGGCAGCGCGTAGAACGCCATGTCCCGGGCCCTGGTGGCGTTCTCGACCACGGCTATCTCGTCGGGGTCGCAGCCGACGAGCCGGGACAGTGCGGTGTACGTCGCCTCTACCTGGTCGACCGCCGCGGCGGCCGCCTCGTAGCCGCCCCTAGCCGCCTCGGCGCGCAGGTGGGCGATGACCGCGTCGGTCACCTGCACCGGGGGCAGTACGGCTCCCGCGTTGTTGAGGTGGGCCACCAGCTGCAACCCCGGGGGTGTCGCGCCGGGCGCGCTCGACGTCGAAGTCGTCCATGCTCAGCATGCTGCCCCACCCCGCAGGCGGCTCGAACGCAAACGACCAGACGGCGGCGAGCCCGCCCCCTCGCGGGATGCGGGCTCGCCCGGCGGCTGTGTCTCGAGGCTATGCGCTGCTCCCCGTGCTCCCCGTGCTCCCGGTGCTCCCCGTGCTGCTGCCGGTCGTGGCGTCCGGCCCGTCGCCGTCGTGGTCGCCGTGGTGGCCGCCGGGGCTGCCGTGGCCGCCCTGCTCGACGCCGGTGACCGCGAAGCTGTTGTCCACCTCGATGGAGACCTCGGTGCCGTCAGCCTTGGTGATGTGCGCCTCGTAGACGCCGTCGCTGTCGGTCTCGAGCCGGACGATCGTGGCGCCGGGGTACTTCGCCAAGACCGCCGCCTTGACGTTCGCTGCGGTGCTGCCGGTGAGCAGCGCCTCGTCGGAGCGCTGCGGCATGCTCTGGTCGCCCGGGTTCGGGTTGCCGGGCGCCTCGCCCTGGGTCGTGGCGGTCGCGGTGGGCGTGGGGGTGTCGGTGGCGCTGGCCGTCAAGGAGCCGGCCAGGATGCCGCCGGCGACGACGCCGCCCGCCACGAGCGCGGCCATGCTGCCGTACCTGCGGACCTGGGTGCTGGACATGCAGTTCCTCTCGTCAAGGCCCCGATCGGGCCGTTCACGAGAGAGTCGGGTGTCAACCTGTCCGCGACCTGTGACCGGCCTGTGCCGGGTCCGTGGTAGCGCCCGCTGGTTGTGGGCGGGCCGTCCCTGACGGGGCCGGTCAGCCCTCGAGGGCCTCGCGCATCGGGAGCAGCTTCGCCTGCGCCTCGAGCACCTCGTCGTCGGGGTCGCTGCCGGCCACGATGCCGCCGCCGGCGAACAGTCGGGCGGTCGGGCCGTCGAGCTGGGCGCATCGCAGGGCGATGCCCCACTCGCCGTCGCCACGCGCGTCTACCCAGCCGACCGGGCCGCTGTAGCGCCCGCGGGACATGGGCTCCAGCTCGACCAGCGCATCGAGGGCCGCCTGCGTCGGAGTGCCTCCGACGGCGGCGGTGGGGTGCACCGCGCCGAGCAGGTCCAGCACGTCGGAGCCGTCGTCGATCCGCGCGGACACGTCGGTGGACAGGTGGGTGACGTTCGACAGCTCGAGCGGCACCGGCGTCTTCGGGACGGCGAGGTCCTGCACGTGTGGGATCAGCGACGTCACGAGCGACTCGACCGCGTAGCGGTGTTCCGACAGGTCCTTGGCCGAGTGCAGCAGCGCGTCGACCCGCTCGTGGTCGGCGGTCGCGTCGCCACCGCGCGCCGTCGTGCCGGCGAGCACCCGGGACAGCACGCGGTCGCCGGACCGGCTGACGAGCAGCTCCGGGGTCGCTCCCACCAACCCGGCGACGGCGAAGGTCCAGCAGTCGGGGTTTCCCGCCGCGAGACCGGCGAGGACGGCGCGGACGTCGATGTCGTCGTCCGCCACGGCGAGCAGGTCGTGCGCGAGCACGACCTTCTCCAGCTCGCCGGCCCCGATCCGCGCGACGGCAGCGGCGACGGCGGACCTGAACTCCGTGACCGGCAGCTCGCCGTGCGCGTACCGCACGCCACGGGTGGGCCGGACCGCCTCGGGCGACGCCAGCCGCGGCGGGTCGCCCACGGTCGTCAGCCAGGTGCGCCCCGCCATCCGGCCGAGGACGACCTCGGGGACCACGAGCACCGACGGCTCGTCGTCGCGGAACGCGAACGAGCCGAACGCGACGGGGCCGCTGCCGCGGACCTGCACCTCGTCGTCGACCTCTGCGTGGGCGACCAGCTCGCGCCACCAGTCGCGAGCCCGCGCGAACCGGTCGGGTCCGGTGACCTCGAGCCGGGCGGCCTCGCCCCAGCCCACCAGGCCGCTGCCGTCACGTACCCAGGCGAGCGCGTCGCCGGCGTGCGGCAGCCGCTGCAGCAGGGTGCCGACCAGGTCGACCGGTTGGGAGCGGACGGCGCGCGGGACGCGCGCCGACTCGGGGACTGCCCGCGGGAGGGCGTCGCCGGGCAGCGTGCTCATGCCATCGAGCGTACGTGGGCGGCTGGGCCGCGACCGGGGCCGGGTGGCCGGCGGTCAGTGCCCGGTGCGCGCCTGGACGAGGCGGGCAGCCAGCTCCCGGAGGAGCGCCCGGGCGAAGGTGGGCTCGGTGTCCAGGAGGCGGTCGAACGTCTGCCGCGGGACGGCGAGCACCCGCGCGTCGGTCCGCGCCCGCACCCGTGCGATGCGGGGCGTACCGGGGACGAGGAGCGCGAGCTCGCCGAAGAAACCGTCCCGCTCGATGTCGAGGTGGAGCTCGCCGCGCTCGACCACCACGGACCCGTCGAGCACGACGAACATGTCGAACCCCGGGTCGCCCGCCTGGGCGAGCACCTGCCCGGCCGGGACTTCGGTGACGCCACCGGCTGCCACCAGCTCCGCTGACTCCGCCGAGATCTCGGCGAAGAGCGGCACCCCGGAGAGCTCGGTGTCGGCCATGGCGCCTGTTGTACCAGGGTTCGCGCAGTTCGACCGGTCAGATTCGGTGGAGGATCTCGTCCCGGTAGTCGGGCAGTGCGGCGCCGACCTCGTCGAGGTCGAACGTCTCCGGGACTGCCGCCGGGTCGGCCTCCAGGAGATAGACCAGCGAGGCCCGCACGAGCAGAGGCTCCTGGGCGTCGGAGACCCCGAGTTCCGCCAGCAGCTGCCCGGGCACCGAGACGCGGTGCCGGGTTGTGGCGCCCGACCGGTGCGTGATGGTGACGTCGTAGACGTGCCGGTCGGACGCCGTGATCTGGAGGTCGGCGGGGTCGGGCACGGCCTGGTCCTCGGCGGGGGGCATGCCTACCGCGTACCCGGGTAGGCGAGGTTCCATGACGAGCAGCGAGGACCGATGGGTCTACCCCGCCGACGGCGCCGACCCTCGTGACCTCGACCGGGCCCGCGCCGAGGCCGACGCGCCGGACCGCGACGCCGAGCGGCAGGTCACCCACGACCAGGAGGTCGAGCGCGACCAGGGCCTGAGCTCGGACAGGCCCGGCGTCGACGTGAGCGAGCGCGAGGTCGCCGCCGAGGCGCCCGGCGGTGCCGACGGCGCCGACCAGCGCGAGACCAGCGGACCCGGCACCACCTGACCGGTGGGGGAGGCGGGCCGCGAGCTCGCCTGGACCGGCGCGTGCGAGGCTTCGGCGCGTGACGAGGCACGAGGACCAGCTGCACGTGGCCGATCTGCAGAAGGCGCCGCACGAGGTGGCGGCGATGTTCGACGACGTCGCCCCGAGGTACGACCTCACCAACGACGTGCTGTCCCTGGGCCAGGCCCGGCTGTGGCGGCGGGCGGTCGCGGAGGCGGTCGACGCCGGGCCGGGGGAGCGGGTGCTCGACCTGGCGGCCGGCACCGGCTCGTCGTCGCTGCCGTTCGTGGCCGCGGGTGCTCAGGTGGTCGCGGCGGACTTCTCCCTGGGGATGCTGCGCGTCGGGAAGCGCGCCCACCCGGGGCTCGACCTGCTCGCGGGCGACGCCCTGCGGCTGCCGTTCGCCGACGGCTCGTTCGACGCCGTGACGATCTCGTTCGGGCTGCGCAACGTCTCCGACATCGACGCCGCCCTGGCCGAGATGGCGCGGGTCACCGCCCCGGGCGGCCGGCTGGTCGTCTGCGAGTTCAGCGCCCCGACCTGGGCCCCCTTCCGCACCGTCTACACCGAGTACCTGATGCGAGCCCTCCCGCCGGTGGCCCGCCGGGTGTCGAGCAACCCGGACGCCTACGTCTACCTGGCCGAGTCGATCCGGGCCTGGCCCGACCAGCCCGCCCTTGCGCAGCGCGTCGCCGCGGCCGGCTGGACGGCGGTGGGCTGGCGCAACCTGACTGGCGGCATCGTCGCGCTGCACCGGGCGCACAAGCCGTAGATCCGGCGATCTGCGGGGTTTCGCCCGCCTCGCCCCGGCTATGGGCGGGACACGACGTCACCGACGGAGAAGGAGGCCCTCATGGGTGCCGACGACAAGATGGACAACAAGGTCGAGGAGATCGCGGGCGACGCCAAGGAGAAGATCGGCGCCGCGACCGGCGACGACGAGCTCCGTCGCCAGGGCGAGCGCGACCAGTCCAAGGCGAACCTCAAGCAGGCCGGCGAGAAGGTCAAGGACGCCTTCACGAGCTGACCCGCACGCAGTGCGAACCGAGGGGCCCGTCCGCAGGACGGGCCCCTCGGCGTGACCCCGGACTCATGCGTAGACTGACGCCGCCGCACCGATCGTGAAAGTTTTCACAAGCGCACAGACCCGCCCGCGACTCCCTCTCCCTGACCCGCTGAAGGTGGCCCTCCGTGCAGTCCGCCGCGCCTCGTGACGCCGACGTCATCGTCGTCGGCGCCGGTCCCGCCGGCTCCGCGACCGCCTACCACCTGGCCCGCGCCGGCCACGACGTCGTCGTTCTCGAGAAGAGCGCCTTCCCGCGCGAGAAGGTGTGCGGCGACGGGCTCACCCCGCGGGCGGTCAAGGCGCTGGTCTCGATGGGCATCGACACCTCGCCGGAGGCCGGCTGGCTGCACAACAAGGGCCTGCGGATCATCGGCGGCGGCATGCGGCTCGAGCTGCCCTGGCCCGAGCTCGCCAGCTTCCCGTCGTACGGCCTGGTCCGACCGCGCAGCGACTTCGACGACGTCCTCGTGCGGCAGGCCGTCAAGGCCGGCGCCGTCCTGCACGAGGACACCAACGTCACCGGGCCGGTGCTCGACAAGGCCGGCCGCATCACCGGTGTGACCACCAAGGGCGAGTCGGGCGAGCGCACCTGGTCCGCGCCGCTCGTGGTGGCGGCCGACGGCAACTCCAGCCGGCTCTCGACGGCGATGGGCGTGCACAAGCGCGACGACCGGCCGATGGGCGTCGCCGTCCGCACGTACTACACGAGCCCGCGGCACGACGACGACTGGCTCGAGTCGTGGCTCGAGCTGTGGGACCGCGGAGACGACGGCAGGGACCGACTGCTGCCGGGCTACGGCTGGATCTTCGGCGTCGGCGACGGCACCAGCAACGTCGGCCTCGGCATCCTCAACACCAGCACGGCCTGGGGCAAGGTCGACTACAAGGACCTGCTCCGGCGCTGGCTCGACCAGACGCCCGAGGAGTGGGGCTTCCGCGAGGAGAACCGCACCCAGCCGGTGCGCGGCGCGGCGCTCCCCATGGGCTTCAACCGGCAGCCGCACTACGGCAACGGCATGCTGCTCGTCGGCGACTCCGGCGGCATGGTGAACCCGTTCAACGGTGAGGGCATCGCCTACGCCATGGAGTCCGGCGAGATCGCGGCCCAGGTCGTCGCGCAGGCGCTCGCCCGCCCCACGGCCGACTCGCGCGAGCGCGCGCTGCAGGCCTACCCGCAGCTGCTCAAGCAGACCTATGGCGGCTACTACACGGTCGGCCGGATGTTCGTGAAGGCCATCGGCGACGACCGCGTCATGCGCCTCGCCACCCGCCACGGCTTGCCGCACCCCGTGCTCATGCGGTTCGTCCTGAAGCTGATGGCCAACCTCACCGACCCCCGCGGCGGGGACGCCATGGATCGCGTCGTCAACGCGCTCTCCCGTCTGGCGCCCGCCGCGTGACGGGCGTACCGGCCCGCGTTGGTCCGCCGGACGCAGGCTCCCTAGGGTGTGACGTTGTGGAGCGGGCCCGGCGAGGCACCCGGCGCCCCCGGCCCGACCGAGAAGGAGCGTGACCGGCAGTGCACTCCTACGCACCGATCCTGGTGCTCGCGGCACTCTCCTTCGGGTTCGCCGCGGTCTCGATCGCGGCCGGCCACCTCACCGGCCCGCGCCGGTTCAACCGCGCCAAGCTCGACGCGTACGAGTGCGGCATCGAGCCGACTCCCCAGCCGGTCGGCGGCGGCCGCTTCCCGGTGAAGTACTACCTGACCGCGATGCTGTTCATCGTCTTCGACATCGAGATCGTCTTCCTCTACCCGTGGGCGGTCGCCTTCGACTCGCTCGGCATCTTCGGGCTGGTCGAGATGGTCCTGTTCATCCTCACCCTGCTCGCTGCGTACGCCTATGTCTGGCGCCGCGGCGGGCTCGAGTGGGACTGAGCGCCGTGCACACCATCACGAGGGAGGTGGCCGCCTGATGGGCATCGAGGAGAAGCTCCCCAGCGGCGTCCTGCTCACCAGCGTCGAGAAGCTCGCGGGCTACATGCGCAAGAGCTCGCTGTGGCCGGCGACGTTCGGCTTGGCCTGCTGCGCCATCGAGATGATGGCGGCCGGCGGGCCGCGCTACGACCTCGCCCGTTTCGGCATGGAGGTCTTCCGGGCCTCGCCGCGGCAGGCCGACCTGATGATCGTTGCCGGCCGCGTCAGCCAGAAGATGGCCCCCGTCCTGCGCCAGATCTACGACCAGATGCCCAACCCCAAGTGGGTCATCTCGATGGGCGTCTGCGCCTCCAGCGGCGGCATGTTCAACAACTACGCGATCGTGCAGGGCGTCGACCACGTCGTGCCCGTCGACATCTACCTGCCCGGCTGCCCGCCGCGGCCGGAGATGCTCATCGACGCGATCCTCAAGCTGCACGAGCAGATCGGCTCGGCGAAGCTCGGCGTCAACCGCGAGACGGCGGCGCGGGCCGCTGAGACCGCCGCGCTGGAGTCGAAGCCGACCGCCCAGATGAAGGGCCTCCTGCGTTGAGTGAGATCCAGCGCTCCGCCGCCGACGAGGACGCGGTCCGGTCCCCGGAGCCCGGCGCCGCCGAGACGGTCGAGGTCCGGCACGGCATGTTCGGACCCCACGGCACCGGCGACACCAGCGGCTACGGCGGCCTGGTCCGCCCGGTCTGGCTCCCGGGCGCGAGCGAGCGGCCCTACGGCGGCGTGTTCGACGAGGTCGCCGACCGGCTCGCGGAGGTCGTCCCGGCGTACGACCAGGCGGTCGAGAAGGTCGTCGTCGAGCGCGGCGAGGTCACCTTTCACGTCCGGCGCGAGGACCTCGTCGGGTTCGTCCGCGCCCTGCGCGACGACCCGGCCCTGCGGTTCGAGATGTGCATGGGTGCCAGCGGGGTGCACTACCCGCACGAGGACGGCCACGAGCTGCACGTCGTCTACCCGTTCATGTCGGTCACGCACAATCGCCGGATCCGGGTCGAGACCACCTGTCCCGACGCCGACCCGCACGTACCCTCGATCACGTCGCTCTACCCGGGCAACGACTGGCACGAGCGCGAGACCTTCGACTTCTTCGGCGTGGTCTTCGACGGCCATCCCGGCCTCACCCGGATCGAGATGCCGGACGACTGGCCGGGCCACCCGCAGCGCAAGGACTACCCGCTGGGCGGGATCCCGGTCGAGTACAAGGGCGCCCAGATCCCACCGCCCGACGAGCGGAGGAGCTACTCGTGACCGGCCCCGAGACAGACGATGTGTTCGCTGCCACCGACACGACGTCGACGGCCCGCGAGACCACCGAGGGCACCGTCTACACCGTCACCGGTCAGGACTGGGACACGCTCACGGCCGGCCTCGGAGAGGCCGCGGAGGAGCGGATCGTCGTCAACATGGGTCCGCAGCACCCGTCGACGCACGGCGTGCTCCGGCTGATCCTCGAGCTCGACGGTGAGACCGTCACCGAGTGCCGTCTCGGCATCGGCTACCTGCACACGGGCATCGAGAAGAACTGCGAGTTCCGCACCTGGACCCAGGGCGTCACGTTCGTGACGCGGATGGACTACCTCGCCCCGCTCTTCAACGAGTACGCCTACGTGCGGGGCGTCGAGCGGCTGCTCGACGTCGAGGACCAAGTCCCCGAGCGGGCCACTGTCATCCGGGTGATGATGATGGAGCTCAACCGCATCTCCTCCCACCTCGTGGCTCTCGCGACCGGTGGCATGGAGCTGGGTGCGCTCACCGCGATGATCTTCGGCTTCCGCGAGCGGGAGCTCGTCCTCGACATCTTCGAGATGGTCACCGGGCTGCGGATGAACCACGCCTACATCCGTCCCGGTGGTGTCGCACAGGACCTGCCCAACGGTGCGGTCGACAAGATCCGCGACCTGCTCAAGCTGATGCCGAAGAGGCTCTCGGACATGGAGAACCTCCTGATCGGCAACAAGATCTGGATGCGGCGCACGGTCGGCGTCGGCTACCTCGACCTCACCGGCTGCATGGCCCTGGGGGTCACCGGCCCGGTGCTGCGGGCGACCGGTCTGCCGCACGACCTGCGCAAGTCACAGCCGTACGCCGGCTACGAGACCTACGAGTTCGACGTGCCGACCGAGACGACCTGCGACGCCTACGGCCGCTTCCTCATCCGGATCCGCGAGATGAAGGAGTCACTGAAGATCGTCGAGCAGTGCCTCGACCGGCTGCGGCCCGGACCGGTGATGATCGAGGACAAGAAGATCGCGTGGCCGGCCCAGCTGGCACTTGGCGGCGACGGCCTCGGCAACTCCCTCGACCACATCCGCACGATCATGGGCACCTCGATGGAGGCCCTGATCCACCACTTCAAGCTGGTCACCGAGGGTTTTAGGGTGCCGGCCGGACAAGTTTACTCGGCGATCGAGTCGCCGCGCGGCGAGCTCGGCGTGCACCTGGTGAGCGATGGTGGCACCCGGCCGTACCGGGTGCACTTCCGCGACCCGTCGTTCAACAACCTGCAGGCTGCCCCGGCGATGTCCGAGGGCAGCATGGTCGCCGACGTCATCGCGGCGATCGCCTCCATCGACCCGGTGATGGGCGGAGTGGACCGGTGAGCTTCGACGACGCGACCCTCGCACGGCTCGAGGTCGACGCGAAGGAGATCATCGCCCGCTACCCGCGACAGCGGTCGGCGCTGCTGCCCCTGCTGCACCTCGTGCAGTCGGAGGAGGGCTTCGTCAGCCCGCACGGCATCGAGTTCTGCGCCGACCTGCTCGGCCTCACCGCGGCCGAGATCGGGGGGGTGGTGACCTTCTACACGCAGTACAAGCGCAGACCCAACGGTGACTACACCGTCGGCGTCTGCACCAACACGCTGTGCGCGGTGATGGGTGGCGACCAGATCTTCGCCACGCTCAAGGACCATCTCGGTATCGGGCACGACGAGACGACCGAGGACGGCACGGTCACCCTCGAGCACCTCGAGTGCAACGCCGCCTGCGACTACGCGCCCGTCGTGATGGTCAACTGGGAGTTCTTCGACAACCAGACGCCCGAGTCGGCGACCGCGCTCGTCGACGCGCTGCGTTCCGGCGACCTGCCGACCCCCACCCGCGGGGCGTCGCTGTGCACGTTCACGCAGGTGTCGCGGGTGCTCGCCGGCTTCCCCGACGGCCGCGCGGGCGAAGGCCCGTCGGCGGGGCCGGCCTCCCTGGCCGGGCTCGAGATCTACCGCGAGCAGCAGAACGCAGGCAAGCGCCGCAAGGACGCCGACGAGGATGCCGCGCCCAAGGCGCCGAAGAAGCGCGCCGCGAGGAAGAGCGCGACCGCCTCGGCTGCCGACTCCTCGCCCGCGAAGGGCTACGGGCGCCCCGACAGCGAGAGCGGAGCCGACGCCCCGGCCTCCACCGCCGAGTCGGACGACGCCAACCCCAGCCCGGCAGCCAACGCGGACCAGAAGGACGGCGACGCATGAGCCTCGAGCTGACGCCGGTCCTCAGCCGCACCTGGGACCTCGACGAGTCGTGGACCCGCGCGGTCTACGAGGACAACGACGGCTACGCCGGGCTTCGGAAGGCGCTCGCCATGACGCCGGCGGAGGTCACCGCGCTCGTCAAGAAGTCCGAGCTGCGGGGCCGCGGCGGCGCGGGCTTCCCGACCGGGGCCAAGTGGGGCTTCATCCCGCAGGGCGGCGACAAGCCGGTCTACCTGGTGGTGAACGCCGACGAGTCCGAACCCGGCACGTGCAAGGACATCCCGTTCATGATGGCCAACCCGCACGAGCTGGTGGAGGGCGTCATCATCGCGTCCTACGCCATCCGGGCGGCGCACGCGTTCATCTACGTGCGCGGCGAGGTCGTCCACGTGCTGCGTCGCCTGCAGGCGGCGGTGGCCGAGGCCTACGAGGCGGGCTATGCCGGCACGGACGTGCTCGGCTCCGGCTTCGACCTGGAGATCACCGTCCATGCCGGTGCCGGCGCCTACATCTGCGGCGAGGAGACGGCGCTGCTCGACTCGCTCGAGGGCCGTCGCGGCCAGCCCCGGCTGCGCCCGCCGTTCCCGGCGATCGCCGGTCTCTATGCGTCGCCGACGGTCATCAACAACGTCGAGTCGATCGCCAGCGTCCCGTCGATCCTGCGCAACGGCGCCGACTGGTTCTTCGCGATGGGCACGGAGGCCGGTGACGACGTCGCCGACCAGGACAAGCCGCGGTTCCGCTCCAAGGGCATGACGCTGTACTCGCTGTCCGGCCACGTCAACCGGCCTGGCCAGTACGAGGCGCCGATGGGGATCACGCTGCGCGAGCTGCTCGACCTCACCGGAGGGGTGCGCGACGGGCACCGGCTGAAGTTCTGGACTCCCGGTGGGTCGTCGACCCCGTTGCTGACCGACGAGCACCTCGACGTGCCGCTGTCCTACGAGGGCATCGCGTCGGCGAAGTCGATGCTCGGCACCAAGGCCCTGCAGATCTTCGACGAGACGACCTGCGTCGTGCGCGCGGTGCTGCGCTGGACCGAGTTCTACGCCCACGAGTCGTGCGGCAAGTGCACGCCGTGCCGCGAGGGCACCTTCTGGCTGGTGCAGATCCTGCGCCGCCTCGAGAAGGGGCAGGGCAGCGAGGAGGACCTCGAGAAGCTGCTCGACATCTCGGACAACATCCTCGGCCGGGCGTTCTGCGCGCTGGGTGACGGCGCCACCAGCCCGATCACCTCCTCGCTGCAGTACTTCAAGGACGAGTACCTCGCCCACTTCGAGCACCAGGGCTGTCCGTTCGACCCGGCCTCGTCGACCCTGTTCGCGGCGTCGACGCCGGCCGGCTCTGCTGGAGGAAGGACCCGATGACGGTCACCGCCGGAACCGGCGCCGAGGTCACCAAGCGCGACGACCTCGTCGGGGTCACGATCGACGGCTTCGAGCTCCGGGTGCCCAAGGGCACGCTGGTGATCCGCGCCGCGGAGCTCATCGGTATCCAGGTGCCGCGCTTCTGCGACCACCCGCTGCTCGACCCGGTCGGTGCGTGCCGCCAGTGCCTCGTCGAGGTGCAGGGACAGCCGAAGCCGCTCGCGTCCTGCACGACCACGGTCACCGACGGCATGGTCGTCAAGACCCAGCTCACCTCGCCGGTCGCCGACAAGGCGCAGCAGGGCGTCATGGAGATGCTGCTCATCAACCACCCACTCGACTGCCCGGTCTGCGACAAGGGTGGTGAGTGCCCGCTGCAGAACCAGGCGATGAGCAACGGCCGCGCAGAGTCGCGCTTCCAGGACGTGAAGCGCACCTTCCCGAAGCCGATCAACATCTCGTCGCAGGTGCTGCTCGACCGCGAGCGCTGCGTCCTGTGTGCCCGCTGCACCCGGTTCTCGCAGCAGGTCGCCGGCGACCCGTTCATCGAGATGCTCGAGCGGGGTGCCCTGCAGCAGGTCGGCATCTACGAGGCCGAGCCGTTCCAGTCCTACTTCTCGGGCAACACCGTGCAGATCTGCCCGGTCGGCGCGCTCACGGGTGCTGCCTACCGGTTCCGCTCGCGGCCGTTCGACCTGGTGTCGTCGCCGGGCGTCTGCGAGCACTGCGCCTCCGGCTGCGCGATCCGGACCGACCACCGTCGAGGCAAGGTGCTGCGCCGGCTGGCCGGCGACGACCCGGCGGTCAACGAGGAGTGGAACTGCGACAAGGGCCGCTGGGCGTTCCAGTACGCCACGGCGCAGGACCGTCTCACCACGCCGCTGGTCCGGGACGAGGACGGCACCCTGGTGCCGGCCTCCTGGTCCGAGGCCCTGGACGTCGCGGCCCGCGGGCTGGCGGCGGCGCGGGGAGCGACCGGCGTGCTGGTCGGCGGCCGCTCGACCGTCGAGGACGCCTACGCCTACGCCAAGCTGGCGCGCGTCGCCCTGGGCACCCACGACGTCGACTTCCGGGCCCGCCCGCACTCGGCCGAGGAGGCCTCGTTCCTCGCGGCGCACGTCGCGGGCTACGGGCTCGGTGTCACCTACGACGACCTGGAGAAGGCCTCGACCGTGCTGCTGGTCGGGCTGGAGCCCGAGGACGAGTCGCCGATCCTCTTCCTCCGGCTGCGTAAGGCGGCTCGCAGGGGCCTCAAGGTCTTCTCGGTGGCGCCGCTGGCGAGCCGCGGCCTGGACAAGCTCGCGGGCACGCTGCTGGCCGCTGTCCCCGGGTCCGAGGCCGGGGTGCTCGACGCTCTCCGGCGCCGCGAGGACGACGTCCGTGACGCGGCCGCCGCGCTGGGAGCCGACGGTGCCGTGATCCTCGTCGGTGAGCGCATGGCCGGGGTCCCCGGTGCCCTGTCGGCGGTGGCCGCGCTGGCCGACGCCACCAGCTCCGGCCTCGAGTGGGTCCCGCGCCGCGCCGGCGAGCGGGGCGCCATCGAGGCAGGCGCCGTCCCGAACCTGCTGCCAGGTGGCCGGCCCGTCTCCGACCCGGCCGCCCGCGTCGACGTCGCCACCGCCTGGGGGGTCGACCACCTCGTCGAGGGAGAGGGCCGCGACACCTCGGGCATCCTCGCCGCCGTGCACACCGGCGAGGTGCGCGCGCTGCTCATCGGCGGCGTCGACCCGCACGACCTGCCCGACCCGCTCGCCGCGGTCGCGGCGATCGACGCGGCGTCGTTCGTCGTCAGTCTCGAGCTGCGCGAGTCCGAGGTCACCGACCGCGCCGACGTCGTACTGCCCGTCGCCGCAGCCGTGGAGAAGTCCGGGACCTTCGTCGACTGGGAGGGCCGGTTCCGCCCCTTCGACGCGGTGCTGCGCGGCACCAACGCGATGCCGGACGTGCGAGTGCTGCACGTGCTGGCCGACGCGATGGGTGTCGACCTCGGCCTCCCCGACGTCGCGGCCGCCCGCCGCGAGCTCGAGGAGGTCGGGCTCTGGGACGGCGACCGCCCGGCGTTCTCCGCAGTCGCCCCCGCCACGCCCCCGCCACTCGGCGACGGCGAGGCCGTCCTCGCGACCTGGTCACAGCTGCTCGACGCCGGCCGGCTGCAGGACGGCGAGCCCTACCTCGCCGGCACCGCGCGCAGCGCGGTGGCCCGGGTCTCGGCCGCCACCGCGGCCGGGCTCGGCGTCAGCGACGGCGACGCGGTCACGGTGTCCACGGCACAGGGCGCCGTGACGGCGCCGGCACTGGTCACCGAGATGCCCGACGGTGTGGTGTGGTTGCCCACGAACGCCGCCGGCCTGCCGCTGCGCAGCGCACTGCGCGCCGCACACGGCGCGGTCGTCGGCCTCGCCAAGGCCTCCGGGCCGATCGAGCCGGGAGGCCCCGAATGACAGCGGCGGCCGTTCTCGCCTCGCCCGAGGTGCCGGGCTTCGGTACCGACCCGTGGTGGCTGGTGCTGGGCAAGACGCTGGCCGTCTTCGTCTTCCTCGTCGTGATGACGCTCTTCTCGATCTGGTGGGAGCGCCGCGTCGTGGCCCGGATGCAGCAGCGCATCGGCCCCAACCGCGTCGGCCCGCAGGGCCTGCTGCAGTCGCTCGCCGACGGCATCAAGCTGGCACTGAAGGAGGACATCATCCCGAAGGCCGCCGACAAGGTGGTCTTCGTCCTGGCGCCCATCATCTCGGCGACGCCGGCCTTCCTCGCGTTCGCGGTCATGCCGTTCGGGCCGGAGGTGTCGATCGGCGGGCACCGCACCAACCTGCAGCTCACCGACCTGCCCGTCGCGGTGCTCTACATCCTGGCCGTCGCATCGGTCGGCATCTACGGCATCGTCCTGGCCGGCTGGTCCAGCGGATCGACGTACCCGCTGCTCGGCGGGCTCCGCTCGTCGGCCCAGATGATCTCCTACGAGGTCGCGATGGGCCTCTCGTTCGTCGGCGTCTTCCTCTACGCCGGCTCGATGTCCACATCGGAGATCGTGGCCGCGCAGGGCGACTACTGGTACGCCGTGCTGCTGTTCCCGTCGTTCGTCATCTACGTCATCTCGATGGTCGGCGAGACCAACCGCGCACCGTTCGACCTGCCAGAGGCCGAGGGCGAGCTCGTCGGTGGCTTCCACACTGAGTACTCCTCGCTGAAGTTCGCGCTGTTCTTCCTCGCCGAGTACGTCAACATGGTCACCGTCTCCGCGCTGGCGACGACGCTGTTCCTCGGCGGCTGGCGGGCCCCGTGGCCGCTGTCGATCTGGGACGGCGCCAACCAGAACTGGTGGCCGATGCTCTGGTTCGTCGCCAAGGTCCTGCTGTTCATCTTCTTCTTCATCTGGCTGCGCGGCACCCTGCCGCGGCTGCGCTACGACCAGTTCATGCGGCTGGGCTGGAAGGTGCTCATCCCGGTCGCGATCGGCTGGCTGGTCATGGTCGCCACCGTCCGCGCGCTCAACGCCGAGTACACGTTCGACACCAGGCAGGTCCTGCTCTACGGGGGCGCGGCCGCTGTCGTGTTCCTCCTCCTCACCTTCGCCTGGGACTACGTCGCGTCGCGCAACGAGCAGGCCGAGGCGCCCACGGTCGAGGCGGAGTGGGACCCGATGGCCGGGGGCCACCCGGTGCCGCCTCTGCCGGGGCAGCAGCTCCCGGCGCTGACGGCGGTCGGTGCGGCCGAGCCCGACCGCGGCCACGCGGCCGACGCGGGCACCACGGACGGGAAGGACGAGCAGTGACCGACCTGCTGACCCAGCTCAAGGGGTTCGGCGTCACCTTCGGCACGATGTTCAAGAAGGTCGTCACCGAGCAGTACCCCGAGGAGAAGAAGCCGACCGAGCCCCGGTTCCACGGCCGGCACGTCCTCAACCGGCACCCTGACGGCCTGGAGAGGTGCATCGGCTGCGAGCTGTGCGCATGGGCCTGCCCGGCCGACGCCATCTACGTCGAGGGCGCCGACAACACCGAGGGCGAGCGCTTCTCGCCCGGCGAGCGTTACGGCCGCGTCTACCAGATCAACTACCTGCGCTGCATCTTCTGCGGCCTGTGCATCGAGGCCTGCCCCACCCGGGCCCTGACGATGAGCAACGAGTACGAGCTCGCCGACGACAGCCGCGCCAAGCTGATCTACGAGAAGCAGGACCTGCTGGCCCCGATGCTCGCCGGCATGGTGCCCGCCCCGCACCCGATGGTCGAGGGCACCGACGACACGGACTACTACCAGGGCAAGGTCACCCGTGGCACGGCAGCGCAGGAGCGCTACGTCGCGGCCCGAACGGTCGAGCAGGACGACGCATGACCGCGTCCGGGCAGCTGCTCGCTGCTGCGACCGACACCGGCACAGGTGAGGCCGTGACGTTCTGGATCCTGGGGCCGATCGCGGTCCTCGCGGCCGTCGGAGTCCTCTTCTCCCGCAAGGCGGTGCACTCGGCGCTGCTCCTCGCGGCGACCATGCTCTCGCTGGCGGTGCTCTACCTCGCGCAGGACGCCCCCTTCCTCGGCGTCGTGCAGGTCGTCGTCTACACCGGCGCCGTGATGATGCTGTTC
Organism: Actinomycetes bacterium; assembly: GCA_038246545.1. Lineage (GTDB taxonomy): Bacteria > Actinomycetota > Actinomycetes > JACCUZ01 > JACCUZ01 > JBBRVW01. The sequence goes on from JBBRVW010000014.1 coordinate 24,412, forward strand.
CTGTTCGTGCTCATGCTGGTGGGCGTCGACTCCGCCGACTCGCTGGTCGAGACCTTGCGCGGTCAGCGGATCGCGGCCCTGGTCGCGGCGGTGGGCTTTGCCGGCCTGCTGATCTTCGGCCTAGGCGACGCGACGGTCACCAACGCCGGTCTGGCCGGACCCAACCAGGACGGCAACGTCCAGGGGCTCGCGAACCTCATCTTCAGCCGCTACGTCTTCGTCTTCGAAGTGACCAGCGCGCTGCTCATCGTCGCGGCCATGGGGGCGATGGTCCTCGCGCACCGCGAGCGGCACGAGGCGCCGGAGACCCAGCGCGACCGTTCGCTGGCCAGGTTCCGTCCGGGTGCGTACGGCGCCCCGCTGCCCGGCCCGGGTGTCTACGCGCGGCACAACGCGGTCGACACGCCGGCGCTGCTGCCCGACGGGTCGCCTGCGCAGATCTCCCTGTCGCCGGTCCTCGTGGCGCGGGGCGACGTCCGCGGTGTCCCCGGCTCCGGCCACGACGCCGTCCTCGCGCGCGACGACGAGGAGGACGACGCATGAACCCGATGAACTACGTCTACCTGTCGGCGCTGTTGTTCTCCATCGGCGCCACCGGTGTGCTGCTCCGGCGCAACGCGATCGTCGTCTTCATGTGCATCGAGCTGATGCTCAACGCGACCAACCTGGCCTTCGTCACCTTCGCCCGGATGCAGGGCAACCTCGACGGCCAGGTGATCGCGTTCTTCGTGATGGTGGTCGCCGCGGCCGAGGTCGTGGTCGGCCTCGCCATCATCGTGACGATCTTCCGGTCCCGCCGGTCGGCCTCGGTCGACGGCGCCAACCTGCTGAAGTACTGAGGCCACCTACATGTCGACGCAATCCATGACGACCGAGTCCGCCACCGGCGCGCTCTCGCTGGCGTGGCTGCTGGTCGCCTTGCCGCTGCTCGGCGCCGCGGTGCTGCTGCTCGGTGGCCGCCGGACCGACAAGTGGGGACACCTGCTCGGCACGGCGATGCCGGCGCTGGCTTTCGTCGTCGGCCTGGTGCAGTACCTCGCGCTGCTCGGCCGTGACCCCGAGCAGCGCTCGGTCTCCCAGCACCTCTTCAGCTGGATCCCGGCCGGGACCTTCCAGGTAGACGTGGGCCTGCGCGTCGACCCGCTGTCGATGTGCTTCGTGCTTCTGATCACCTTCGTCGGCACGCTGATCCACGTGTACTCGATCGGGTACATGGAGCACGACCATGATCGCCGCCGCTTCTTCGGCTACCTCAACCTGTTCGTCGCGACGATGCTGCTGCTGGTCCTGGCCGACAGCTACCTCGTGCTCTACGTCGGCTGGGAGGGCGTCGGTCTCGCGTCGTACCTCCTGATCGGGTTCTGGAACTTCAACCCGTCCTACGCCGCGGCCGCCAAGAAGGCGTTCGTCGCGAACCGGGTAGGCGACTTCGGGCTCTCGGTCGCGATCATGATCATGTTCGCGCAGTTCGGCGGCGTGAGCTTCGAGCAGGTGTTCGCGGCCGCCGACGGCGCCAGCGAGGGCACCCTGACAGCCATCGGGCTGATGCTGCTCCTCGCGGCGTGCGGCAAGTCGGCGCAGTTCCCGCTGCAGTCCTGGCTCGGCGACGCCATGGCCGGCCCCACCCCGGTGTCGGCGCTGATCCACGCCGCGACGATGGTCACCGCCGGCGTCTACCTCGTCGTGCGGTCGGCGCCGATCTTCGACGGGGCCCCGAACGCCCAGCTGGTCGTCGTCATCGTCGGTGCGGTCACGCTGCTGTTCGGTGCGGTGATCGGCTGCGCGAAGGACGACATCAAGAAGGCGCTCGCTGCCTCGACCATGAGCCAGATCGGCTACATGATGCTGGCCGCCGGCCTCGGCCCGGTCGGCTACGCGTTCGCGATCTTCCACCTGCTCACCCACGGCTTCTTCAAGGCCGGGATGTTCCTGGGCGCCGGTTCGGTCATGCACGGCATGAACGACCAGGTCGACATGCGCCGCTTCGGCGGCCTGTCGTCCGTCATGAAGGTCACCTGGATCACGTTCGGTCTCGGCTGGCTGGCGATCATCGGGTTCCCGGGCCTGTCCGGGTTCTGGAGCAAGGACAAGATCATCGAGGCGGCGTTCGTCGGTGACGGCTGGCGGCCCTGGGTGTTCGGGCTGGCCGCGCTGATCGGTGCCGGCATCACGGCGTTCTACATGACCCGGCTGTTCCTGCTCACTTTCCACGGTGAGCGCCGCTGGACCGACGACGTGCACCCGCACGAGTCGCCGCTGGTGATGACGATCCCCCTGATGGTGCTCGCGGTCGGCTCGGCACTGCTCGGCCTGCTGCTCGGCCCCACCGGTGCCATCCAGCACTGGCTGGAACCGGTGGTGGGGGAGCACGTCGAGGAGAGCCCGGTGCTCGCCGTCCCGGTCCTGACCACCTTGACGGTCCTGCTGGTGCTCGCCGGCGCCGGGCTCGCGTGGTCGATGTACCTGCGCAACCGGGTGCCGGTCACCGCTCCGGTGGGATCGGTGCTCACCCGGGCGGCGCGCAAGGACCTCTACCAGGACACGGTCAACGAGGCCGTCCTGATGCGGCCCGGCCAGTACCTCACGCGGTCGCTGGTGTTCGTCGACAACCGCGGGGTCGACGGCGCCGTCAACGGCCTGGCCGCCCTCATCGGTGGCACCTCCGGCCGGCTGCGCCGGCTCCAGACGGGCTTCGTCCGCTCGTACGCCCTTTCGATGTTCGCGGGCGCCGCCGTCCTGGTCGGCGCCATGCTGCTGGTGAGGCTCTGACTGATGGACTTCCCCTGGCTCACCACGCTCGCCGCGGTCCCGCTCGTCGGTGCCGCCGTCGTCGCCGCGCTGCCGTCGGGGCGAGAGCTGCTCGCGAAGCAGGCCGCCTTCGTCATCGCGCTCGTCCCGCTCGCCATGACCATCGTCCTGGCGCTGAAGTTCGAGCCGGACAGCAAGCAGATGTTCCAGTTCGCCGAGGTTGACGAGTGGATCCCGCAGTTCGGCGTGAGCTATGCCGTCGGCGTCGACGGCATCGCGCTGGTACTCATCGCGATGGCCACGGTTCTGACACCGGTCTGCATCCTCGCGTCCTGGCACGACGTCGACGACGCCCGCCTCGGCGACCGGGCGCGCAACCCCAAGGGCTACTTCGCCCTCCTGCTGCTGCTCGAGACGTTCATGATCGGCGTCTTCTCCGCCACCGACGTGTTCTTCTTCTACGTCCTGTTCGAGGCGATGCTGGTCCCGATGTACTTCATCATCGGGTCGTACGGCGGAGCGCAGCGGTCGTACGCGGCGGTGAAGTTCCTGCTGTACTCGCTCGCCGGTGGCCTGCTCATGCTCGCTGCGGTGATCGGCCTCTACGTCGTGTCCGACGGCGGCTCGAAGGCGTTCCTGTTCGAGAACCTGCTAGGCACCCAGATGGGCACCGGCACCGAACGGCTCCTCTTCGTCGGCTTCTTCATCGCCTTCGCCATCAAGGCACCGCTCTGGCCGGTGCACACCTGGCTGCCGGACGCCGCGGCCGAGGCGCCGCCCGGGGGCGCGGTCCTGCTCGTCGGCGTGCTGGACAAGGTCGGCACCTTCGGCATGATCCGGTTCTGCCTGCCGCTGTTCCCGGACGCCGCGAAGTGGGCCACGCCGGTGGTGCTCACGCTTGCCGTCATCGGCATCCTCTACGGCGCCCTGCTCGCGATCGGCCAGACCGACATGAAGCGCTTGATCGCCTACACGTCGATCAGCCACTTCGGCTTCATCGTGCTCGGCATCTTCGCGATGACGACCCAGGGCCAGTCCGGCTCGACCCTGTACATGGTCAACCACGGCTTCTCCACGGCCGCGCTGTTCCTGATCGCCGGGTTCCTCATCAGCCGCCGCGGGTCGCGCCTGATCGCCGACTACGGCGGCGTCCAGCGGGTTGCCCCCATGCTCGCCGGCACGTTCCTCGTCGCCGGCCTGTCCAGCCTCGCACTGCCGGGCCTGTCCAGCTTCGTGAGCGAGTTCCTCGTCCTGGTCGGCACCTTCACGCGCTACGAGGTGGCGGCAGTGATCGCCACCGGCGGCATCATCCTGGCCTCGCTGTACATCCTGTTGATGTACCAGCGCACCATGACCGGCGAGCCGAACGAGGGCACCAAGGGCTTTCGCGACCTCGACGTCCGCGAGGCCTGGGTCGTGGCCCCGCTCATCGCCATCATCATCGCGCTCGGCTTCTTCCCGAAGCCGCTGCTCGACGTCATCAACCCCGCGGTCGACCGGACCATGCAACAGGTCGGCGTCACGGACCCGAAGCCCGCAGTACCGGCCGGCACCCTGAGCGAAGGGAGCGGGGAATGAGCACCGCCGTGTTCGCCGCCACCTTCGACACCCCGTCGATCGAGTACAGCAAGCTGCTGCCGATCCTCATCGTCCTGGGCGTCGCCCTGCTCAGCGTCCTGGTGGAGGCCTTCATGGGCCGCCGCTACCGCTACGAGACCCAGCTGACCCTCACCATCGCGGGCCTGCTCGGTGCCTTCGTGTCCGTCGTCCACCTCGCCGGGCAGGCCGAGATCGCGGCTGAGGGCTCGGTGGCGATCGACGGCCCTGCACTGTTCCTGCAGGGGACGATCCTCCTGCTCGCCATCCCCGGGGTCCTGGCGTGCGCCGAGCGCGGGCTCGACACCGGCGGCCCGTTCGCGCCGGCCGGCTCGTCGAGGCCGGGGTCGCAGCACGAGCGGACCCTGGTCGCCCACGGCGTCACCCAGACCGAGGTCTTTCCTCTGCTGTCGTTCGCGGTCGCCGGGATGCTGCTGTTCCCGGCGTCGAACGACCTGCTGACCATGTTCGTCGCGCTCGAGGTGCTGTCGCTGCCGCTGTACCTGCTCTGCGGGCTGGCCCGGCGCCGGCGCCTGTTGAGCCAGGAGGCGTCGCTCAAGTACTTCCTGCTCGGTTCCTTCTCCTCGGCCTTCTTCCTCTACGGCGTCGCGCTGCTCTACGGCTACGCCGGCACGGTGCGCCTGTCGGGCATCGCCGACGCCGTCAGCAGCAACGCCGGAGACGAGACGCTGCTGCTCATCGGCACCGCCCTGGTCACCGTCGGGCTGCTGTTCAAGGTCGGCGCCGTGCCGTTCCACTCGTGGACGCCGGACGTCTACCAGGGCGCACCCACCCCCGTCACCGGGTTCATGGCGGCCTGCACCAAGGTCGCCGCCTTCGGGGCGCTGCTCCGCGTGCTGTACGTCGGCGTCGGTGGTCTCGCCTGGGAGTGGGAGCCCGTGATCTGGGGCGTCGCCATCCTCACGATGGTGGTCGGCTCGGTCGTCGCCCTCACCCAGACCGACGTCAAGCGGATGCTCGCCTACTCGTCGATCGCGCACGCCGGCTTCGTGCTGGTCGGCCTGTCCGCGACCGACTCGCTGAAGAACGGCGAGATCCTCGGGGTCTCGTCGGTCCTCTTCTACCTGCTGGCCTACGGCTTCTCGACGATCGGCGCGTTCGCCGTCGTCACGCTCGTACGCGACTCGGCGGGGGAGGCGACCCACCTCTCGCAGTGGGCCGGGCTCGCCCGGCGCTCCCCGGTCACCGCGGTCGTGTTCACGTTCTTCCTCGCCGCGTTCGCCGGGATCCCGCTGACGAGCGGGTTCACAGCAAAGTTCGCGGTCTTCAACGCGGCGGCGACCGCAGGCCAGGGCTGGCTGGTGGTCATCGGTGTCGTGGCCAGCGCGGTGGCGGCGTTCTTCTACTTCCGCGTCGTCGTGCTGATGTTCTTCTCCGCCCCTGCACCCGACGGTCCGGCTGTCGTCGTCCCGAGCCCGCTCACCACCCTCACGATCGCGCTCAGCGTCGGCGTGACCCTGCTGCTCGGCGTGTGGCCGACGCAGGTGCTCGACCTCGCCGGCTCGGCCTCGCAGCTCGTCCGGTAGTGGCCTGACGTGACCACCGACGACGCCGCCGTGACGCCCGATCCCGCCCTCGAGGACGCGCTGCGGGCCGGCCTCGCGCAGGTCGAGGAGGCACTGCACGAGGCAGTGAAGAGCGACTACCCGTTCGTCACCGAGGCGTCGCGCCACCTCGTCGACGCAGGTGGCAAGCGGTCCCGGCCGCTGCTCGCGCTGCTCGCGGCCCAGCTCGGTGACCCGGCCGCTCCGGGTGTCGTCCCGGCCGCGGTCGTCGTAGAGCTGACCCACCTGGCCACGCTCTACCACGACGACGTCATGGACGAGGCCGACCTGCGCCGCGGTGCTGCCAGCGCCAACGCCCGCTGGGACAACTCGGTGGCCATCCTCACCGGCGACTTCCTGTTCGCCCGGGCGTCGGACATCCTTGCCGATCTCGGGCCGGAGGCGGTCCGGCTGCAGGCCCGCACCTTCGAGCGCCTCGTCACCGGTCAGATCCGCGAGACCGTCGGACCCGACGAGGGCGCTGATGCCGTCGAGCACTACCTCGCGGTGCTCGCCGACAAGACCGGTTCGCTGATCGCCACCTCGGCCCGCTTCGGCGCGATGCTCTCGGGCGCCGACGAGCAGAGCGTCGATGTCGTCACGCGCTACGGCGAGCGGTTCGGCGTCGCGTTCCAGCTCTCCGACGACCTGCTGGACGTGCTCTCCGAGAGCACGGAGTCCGGCAAGACGCCCGGCACCGACCTGCGCGAGGGCATCCCGACCCTGCCGGTGCTGCTCATGCGTCGCGTCGCGCGGCCCGAGGACGCCCGGCTGCTGGAGCTGCTCGACTCCGGGCTGGCCGACGACGTCGACTTCCGTGAGGCACTCACCCTGCTGCGCGCACACCCGGCCATGGGGGAGGCGCAGGCCGAGGTCGCCCGCTGGGCCGACGCCGCCCGTGAGTCGCTGGCCCCGCTGCCCGACTCGCCAGTCAAGGCCGCCCTCGAGGCGCTCTGCCACCAGGTCGTCGGCCGCGCGCGGTGATCCACACCGGATCGTTGCGGAAAACCGCTCCCGGCCGATGTCGAGGTCGAGCTGTGGGGCGCCACCACCGCCGCGAAGCTGGCGCTGCGACCAGGTCTGCGGGTTTCCCAGCTGCCACCAGCCCGCCCACGCCTGCGACTGCGACCACGTCGTCGCCTACCGCGACGGACGCGGCGGCCAGACCGTGCGCCTCAACCTCGGACCACAGTGCCGCCAGCACTACAACGCCAAGACCCACGGCCGATGGCGCCTGCACTACGACCCGACGACCAGGACCAGGACCAGCCCACTCGGGCTCACCCACCTCATGAACGCCACCCCACTGCTCACCTGAGCGTGCGATTCGGATGGACGGTGCGCGCGCCGGCTGACAGCATCGGTGACGATGCAGCCGGACGAGATCTGGGACACCGACGTTGCCCAGCGCTACGACACACCGGGCACCGGCATGTTCGCACCCGAGGTCATCGGCCCCACGGTCGACCGGCTCGCCGGCCTCGCCGGCGGCGGCCGTGCGCTCGAGCTTGCGATCGGCACCGGCCGGGTCGCCGTCCCCCTGGCCGAGCGAGGCGTGCCGGTCACCGGGATCGAGCTGTCCGCGCCGATGGTCGCGCAGCTGCGGACCAAGGTCGACGACGCCACGATCCCGGTGGTCATGGGTGACATGGCCAGCACCACCGCCCCGGGCGAGTTCACCCTGGTCTACCTCGTCTTCAACACCATCTCGAACCTGCTCACGCAGGCCGGGCAGGTCGCCTGCTTCCGCAACGCCGCGCGGCACCTCACACCCGGTGGCCGGTTCGTCATCGAGCTGTGGGTGCCGGAGCTGCGGTCCCTGCCGCCCGGACGCGAGGCGACGGTGTGGGCCCGGGAGCCGGGGTACATCGGCCTCGACACCTACGACGTGCTGGACCAGCTGGTGGTCTCGCACCACTTCACCTTCGGCGAGGGCCCGGACGCGCGGGTGGGCCGCAGCCCGCACCGCTACATCTGGCCGTCGGAGCTCGACCTGATGGCCCAGCTGGCCGGGTTCGAGCTGGAGTCCCGGCACGCCGACTGGGACGGGTCCGAGTTCACCGCAGACTCCCGCTCGCACGTCTCGGTCTACCGCCTCCTCTAGGCGCGGGTCACCGCCCGCGGGGTGAAGGGCGGGACACCGGCAACCTGAGGCGAGACGTGGCACGATCTCCCGTGTGGGCAGCACGCCGGTGGACCAGCGTCTGCGCGACCTTGCGCGGCTGCGCCGGGTCCGCGACCGGATCGACCGCGACTACGCGCAGCCGCTCGACGTGGATGCGCTGGCCCGTGGCGCGCACATGTCGGCCGGGCACCTCAGCCGCGAGTTCCGGCTCGCCTACGGCGAGTCGCCCTACTCGTACCTGATGACCCGCCGCATCGAGCGCGCGATGGCGCTGCTGCGTCGCGGTGACCTCAGCGTCACCGAGATCTGCTTCGCGGTGGGTTGTGCGTCGCTGGGCACCTTCAGCACCCGCTTCACCGAGCTGGTCGGCATGTCACCGAGCACCTACCGGCGCGAGGCGACCCGGGCGACGGCGGGGCTGCCGGCGTGCGTGGTGAAGCAGGTGACCAGACCGATCAGGAATCGAGAAGCCCCGCTCACGGAGCCACAACTAGCCTGACCGCCATGGACATCACCATTCACGCGAGCTTCCTCCCGCACGACGACCCGGAGGCGTCCCTCGCCTTCTACCGCGACACCCTGGGCTTCGAGGTCCGCAACGACGTCGGCCAGGGCACGATGCGCTGGATCACCGTCGGACCCGTGGACCAGCCCGGGACATCCATCGTCCTCAACCCGCCGTCCGCCAACCCTGGGATCACCGACGACGAGCGCCGCACCATCGCCGAGATGATGGCCAAGGGGACCTTCGGCATGCTCCTCCTGTCCACCAAGGACCTCGACAGCACCTTCGAGCAGCTGCAGGCCGGCGACGTCGACGTCCTGCAGGAGCCGACCGAGCAGCCGTACGGCATCCGGGACTGCGCCGTCCGTGACCCCGCGGGCAACCTGATCCGCATCAACGAGGTCAGCTGAGCCGGGCCGGCACCACCAAAGCCACCACGGTGGCTGGCCCCACGGAGGAGACACGGTGAGCAAGGCCACGAGGACCGACCCGGCGCCGCGCGCGCACAGCGGTGCCGACAGCCACGGCGTGATCCGCGTGCAGGGGGCCCGGGAGAACAACCTCAAGGACGTCAGCGTCGAGCTGCCGAAGCGCCGGCTGACGGTGTTCACGGGTGTCTCCGGCTCGGGCAAGAGCTCGCTGGTGTTCGGCACCATCGCCGCGGAGTCGCAGCGGCTGATCAACGAGACGTACAGCGCCTTCGTGCAGGGCTTCATGCCGACGCTGTCGCGCCCCGAGGTCGACGTCCTGGAGGGCCTGACGACGGCGATCATCGTCGACCAGGAGCGGATGGGGGCGAACCCGCGGTCCACCGTGGGGACCGCGACCGACGCCTACGCGATGCTGCGCATCCTGTTCAGTCGGCTGGGAAAGCCGCACATCGGCTCGCCGACGGCCTTCTCGTTCAACGTCCCGACGCGGACGGCGAGCGGAGTGATGAGCACCGAGAGAGCCGGTCGGGTCGAGAAGAACGTGGTGCGCAACGTCGTCTACCAGGGCGGCATGTGCCCGCGCTGCGAGGGAATGGGCTCGGTCTCCGACGTGGACCTCACCGCCCTGTACGACGACAGCAAGTCGCTGAGCGAGGGCGCGCTGACGATCCCCGGCTACAGCATGGACGGCTGGTACGGCCGCATCTTCAGCGGCTCGGGCTACTTCGACATGGACAAGCCGATCAGGAAGTTCACGAAGAAGGAGCTGTCCGACCTCCTCCACCGCGAACCGACGAAGATCAAGGTCGAGGGCATCAACCTCACCTACGAGGGCGTCATCCCGAAGATCCAGAAGTCGATGCTCGCCAAGGACTTCGAGTCGCTGCAGCCGCACGTGCGCGCCTTCGTCGAGCGGGCGATCACCTTCAGCATCTGTCCCGAGTGCGACGGCACCCGGCTCAGCAAGGCGGCCCGGTCGTCGAAGGTCCAGGGCAAGAACATCGCCGAGGTCTGCGCGATGCAGATCAGCGACCTGGCCGGCTGGCTCAGGTCGCTCGAGGAGCCGTCGGTGGTCCCGCTGCTCGCCGGGCTGCAGCACCTGCTCGACTCGTTCGCGGAGATCGGGCTCGGCTACCTCTCGCTCGACCGGCCGGCCGGGACGCTGTCCGGGGGAGAGGCGCAGCGCACCAAGATGATCCGCCACCTCGGGTCATCGCTCACCGACGTCACGTACGTCTTCGACGAGCCGACGATCGGCCTGCACCCGCACGACATCGAGCGGATGAACCAGCTGCTGCTGCAGCTGCGGGACAAGGGCAACACGGTGCTCGTGGTGGAGCACAAGCCGGAGACCATCTCGATCGCGGACCACGTCGTCGACCTCGGCCCGGGCGCCGGCACGGAGGGCGGCAGCGTCTGCTTCGAGGGCACCGTCGCGGGGCTGCGGACGAGCGACACCACCACCGGCCGTCACCTGGCCGACCGGGCGTCGCTCAAGGACTCGGTGCGCGCGGCGTCCGGCACCCTGGAGGTCCGCGGCGCGTCGAGGCACAACCTCCAGGACGTCGATGTCGACATCCCGCTCGGCGTGCTCTGCGTCCTCACCGGCGTCGCCGGCTCCGGCAAGAGCTCGTTGGTCCAGGGCTCGGTCGCCGGCCGCGACGGTGTGGTGGTCGTCGACCAGGGCGCGATCCGCGGCTCGCGACGGAGCAACCCGGCGACGTACACCGGGTTGCTCGAGCCGGTGCGCAAGGCGTTCGCGAAGGCTAACGGCGTGAAACCGGCGCTGTTCAGCTCCAACTCCGAGGGTGGCTGCCCGGCCTGCAACGGGGCCGGCGTCGTCTACACCGACCTCGGCGTGATGGCCACGGTGGCGACCACCTGCGAGGAGTGCGAGGGGCGCAGGTTCCAGGCGTCGGTGCTGGAGTACACCCTGGGTGGCCGGAACATCGCCGAGGTGCTGGCGATGCCGGTGACCGGGGCCGACGAGTTCTTCGGCGACGGCGAGGCATCGACACCTGCCGCGCACAAGGTCCTCGCCCGGCTGGCCGACGTCGGGCTCGGCTACCTCACCCTGGGCCAGCCGCTCACCACGCTGTCCGGCGGCGAGCGGCAGCGGCTCAAGCTGGCCGCCCGGATGGCGGAGCGGGGTGATGTGTACGTCCTCGACGAGCCGACCACCGGCCTGCACCTGGCCGACGTCGAGAACCTGCTCGCGATGCTGGACCGGCTGGTGGACTCGGGCACGTCACTTGTCGTGATCGAGCACCACCAGGCGGTCATGGCGCATGCCGACTGGATCATCGACCTCGGTCCCGGCGCCGGCCACGACGGCGGCCGGGTCGTGTTCGAGGGCACTCCTGCGGACCTCGTCGCGGCCCGCTCGACCCTCACCGGCGAGCACCTCGCTGCCTACACCGGCACCTGACGACAGCAGACCCGCTAGCCGGGCGCGGCAGCGGACCGGCCGGCCAGCCACCGGTTGGTGGACGCCAGCTGCCGGCGGGTGACGGCCTCGAGCTCGGCGAGCCGCTCGGGCGTCAGGCGGTCGCAGACCCAGTCCCAGTGCAGCGCCACCAGGTCGCCGGGCCGGAGCCCCGAGACGAAGTCGTGCGCGTCGCGGGACCACCGCGCGACCTCGGGCGTCTCCGGACCCAGCGCGAGCCGGCCGTCGGACCACGTCAGCGGCCGTCCGACCACCGTCGCCGTGCCGTCCTCGACCGACTGCACGGTGCCCCAGCGGACCCGGCAGCTCTCCAGCACGGTGACGGGGACCTCGCGGCCCGCCCCGAGCAGCCCCACCCACGGGTACACGACGAACACGTGGAACGCGTGGTTCGGCCCGGTCGCCCAGCCGCCCGGCTCGGCAGCCAGCCGGTCCAGCACTCCCGGCTGGCCGCCGAAGTCGCGGCGAACCGTGTCCTCGAACGCGTCCGCATCGACACCGTCGAGCAGCGGCCCCCCGAGCCAGTAGGCCGACACCACCTCGGCGTCCAGCTCGTCCGTGCCCGCGGTTGCGGCGAGCAGGCGCAGGTACGGCCAGGCGCCGTCGAAGCCGGCCGCGCGTTCGCGCAGGTCAAGCCGCGCCACCGTGGCGGCGCCGGCACCGGCTGCGAGCAGCACGTCGGCCCCCGGCGGGCCGCAGTGCCCTAGGTCGTTGGGTGGGAAGGCGTAGCGCGCGAACGCCGCCTCGCCGGCAGAGCCGGGCACTCAGCAGATCCGCGGCAGCTGTTCGCCGAGCGGGAGGTCGACCACCCGCGTGCCGCCGAGCGCGGTCTTCGTCACCACGATCCCGGGGTGCTCGGCCACGCACGTCCCGATCGCGACGGCGCCCTTGCCGTGTTCGTGCGCATGCATCGCGGCGAGCACCCGGTCGGCGTCCGCGGCCGGCACGAAGGCGATGAGCTTGCCCTCGTTCGCGACGTACAGCGGGTCCAGGCCCAGCAGGCCACAGGCGTCCCGCACGGGTTGCGGGATCGGCAGGTCGCGCTCCACCAGCTCGACGCCGACACCGGCGGACTTCGCGATCTCGTTGAGGGTCGCGGCGACGCCGCCCCGGGTGGGGTCGCGCAGGGTGTGCACGTCGCCGCCGGAGGCCAGCATCGCGTTGACCAGCCCGTTCAGCGCAGCGCTGTCGCTCTCGACCGTGGTGCCGAACTCCAGCCCCTCCCGGCAGCTCATGACCGCGACGCCGTGCACGCCGACGTCGCCGCTGACGATGACGACGTCGCCGGGCGTGGCCCGGGCCGGTGAGATCTCGACACCCTCGGGGACCAGCCCGATGCCGGCCGTGTTGACGAAGACACCGTCACCGTGGCCGACGTCGACGACCTTCGTGTCGCCGGTGACCAGCTTGACGCCGGCCAGCGTGGCGGCGGCACCCATCGCCTGCGCCACCCGCGCGATCTCGGCCAGCGGGGTCCCTTCCTCGAGGATGAACGCCGTCGACAGGACGAGCGGCTGGGCGCCGGACATCGCCAGGTCGTTCACGGTGCCGTTGACGGCCAGGTCGCCGATGGACCCGCCGGGGAAGAACATCGGCTTCACGACGTACGAGTCGGTGGAGAACGCGAGCCGGGAGCCGCCGACGGAGATCACCGCCGAGTCGCCCATGGCGGCGTCGGCCGCGTCGCCGAACGCCGGCAGGAACAGGTGCTCCACGAGCTCGGCCGACAGCGCGCCACCGCCACCGTGCCCCATCACGATGTTCGGGGCGTCCCGCAGCGGGAGCGGGCAGACCCAGCTGTCGAAGTCGAGGGACGATGTGTCAGGCATGGGCCCGGGCCCCCACGCTCTCGAGCGGGATCGTGACCGCGGGGGTCTCCAGCCGCCGGTAGAGGTAGTACGCCGCGCAGGCGCCCTCGGACGAGACCATCGTCGCGCCGAGCGGGTTGCGCGGGGTGCACTCCTTGCCGAACGCGGCGCACTCGTGCGGCTTGATGAGGCCTTGCAGCACCTCTCCGGACCGGCAGATCGACGACTCCGCAGTGTGGATCCCCCCGACGTCGAAGCGTGCCTCGGCGTCCCAGGCGCGGTAGGTGTCGGAGAGCCGCCACCCGCTCTTCGGGATGACACCGATGCCGCGCCAGGCGCGGTCGGTGACCTCGAAGACGTCCGCCAGCATGGCCCGGGCGGTGGGGTTGCCCTCCGGTGGCACGACGCGCTCGTACGCGTTCTCCATCTCGTACCTGCCGGACTCCAGCTGCAGCACCGTCTGGCGGATGCCCTCGAGGATGTCCAGCGGCTCGAACCCTGTGACCACGATCGGCACGCGGTACTTCTCGGCCAGCGGCGGGTACTCGGCGGTGCCCATGACGCTGCACACGTGCCCGGCAGCGAGGAAGGCCTGCACCCGGCAGGTCGGCGACTCCATGATCGCGGCCACCGCCGGCGGCACGAGCACGTGCGAGACGAGCAGCGAGAAGTTCGTGATCCCCAGCCGCTTCGCCTGGTAGACCGTCATCGCGTTCGCGGGCGCCGTGGTCTCGAAGCCGATGCCGAAGAACACCACCTGCTTGTCCGGGTTCTCACGGGCCAGCTGCAGGGCGTCCATCGGCGAGTAGACGACGCGGACGTCCCCGCCCTCGCTCTTGATGCGGAACAGGTCCTCACCGCTGCCGGGGACCCGCAGCATGTCTCCGAACGAGCAGAAGATGACACCGGGTTCGCGGGCGATGGCCAGCGCGCGGTCGATGATCTCCAACGGTGTCACGCAGACCGGGCAGCCCGGCCCATGGATCATCTCGATGCCGCTCGGCAGGAGCTGGTCGATGCCGTGCCGGATGATCGAGTGGGTCTGGCCGCCGCAGACCTCCATGATCGCCCACTGGCCGGTGGTGGCCTCATGGATCTGCTCGAGCAGCTTGTGGGCCAGGTCGGGGTTGCTGAACTCGTCCAGGTACTTCATCGCACGCCTCCTGCGCTGTCGTCCATCGCCCCGACCGGAGCGGGTGCGCCGGCCTTCCGGGCGGCCAGGGCAACCTGGTCGCCGAACTCCTCCTCGAGGATCCCCATCGACTCGAACTGGGCCAGCGTGCTGCGGGCCGACTCCTCGTCGAGACGTTGGATGGCGAACCCGACATGGACGATCACGTAGTCGCCGATGGTGACGTCCGGGAGGTACTCCAGACAGACGTCCTTGCGGACGCCACCGAAGTCCACCTCGGCCATCCGGGTCCCGTCACGCTCCATCAGCATGTCGATCCGTCCTGGCACCGCTAGGCACATGTCCGTCTCCTTGTCCTCAGCCCGTCAACTCGCCGCGACCATCAGCTGGCCGAGCGCGATCCCACCGTCGTTGGCCGGCACCCGCTCGGCGCTGAGCACCGTGAAACCGTCCTGCTGGAGCCCGCGCCGCCCCGCCGAGAGCAGCAGCGCGTTGCCGAAAACCCCGCCGCCGAGGGCGACGACCGACAGCCCGGACCGGTCCCGCTCCCGTCGTGCCAGACCGGTCACGAGGCCGGCGACGGCGGCGTGGAACCTCGCCGCGACCGTCGCCACGTCGACGCCGGCCCGCCGGTCGGCAACCACGGCGCGTACCACCGGCGCCGCGTCGGCGAGCACCGCGCCGGCGTCGTCGGTCAGTCCGAAGGCGTAGCCGCTGTCGACCGGGACCCCGCGTGCCGCACCCTCGAGCTCGATGGCCGCCTCCGCCTCGTAGTCGACGACCTGCCGCAGGTCGCACAGGGACGAGACCGCGTCGAAGAGCCGCCCCATGCTCGACGTGGGGGCCGTGCCGAACCCGGACCGGAGCTGGTGTGCGAGCACGGCGCGCTCCTCGGCCGGGCAGGCGCGCACCGGGGCCAGGTCGTCGTCCCAGGGGACGCCGGCTGCCCACAGGTGGGCCAGCGCCATCCGGTACGGCCGGTGCACGCTCGCATCGCCGCCGGGGAGCGGGACGTAGGCGAGGTGTGCCGCGCGGCGGAAGCCCTTGTAGTCGGCCACCAGCAGCTCACCCCCCCAGATGGCGCCGTCGGTGCCGTAGCCGGTGCCGTCGAAGGCGACGCCGATGACCGGCTCGGTCCCGTCCAGCCCGTGCTCGGCCATCACGGCGGCGACGTGCGCGTGGTGGTGCTGCACCGTGCGCAGCTCGCGACCCGCCAGGTGACGCCGGGCCCAGCCCGACGACCGGTACGACGGATGGGCGTCGGCGACCAGTCGTCGCGGGCTGACGCCGACGAGCGCCTCGAGGTGCCCTCGCGACACGTCGAACGCCTCGAGAGTGGCGAGGTCGTCCATGTCGCCGACGTGCTGGCTGAGCCACGCGTAGCGGCCCTCGGCAACCGCGCAGGTGTTCTTCAGATCGGCGCCCACGGCGAGCATCGGGGGCACCTCGACGGGCAGCGCGATCGGGAGCGGGGCGTACCCGCGCGAGCGGCGGACCGGTGCCTCCCTGCCGTCGACCACCCGGGTCACGGAGTCGTCGACCGGCACGTGGATCGGCCGGTCGTGGCGTAGCCAAGCGTCGACCAGCGGCTCCAGCCGGTCGAGTGCGTCGTCGTCACGGTAGGCGAGCGGCTCGCCCCCGAGGTTCCCCGACGTCATGACCAGGTGGTCGGGTGTGCCGTCGTCGCCGGGACCCAGCAGCAGCGTGTGCAGCGGGGTGTACGGGAGCAGCATGCCCAGGTCGGGGCTGCGCGGCGCGACATCCGCGGCAACGGTGTCCGCCTCGTGGTCGGTGCGCCTCGCGAGCAGCACGATGGGGCGGCGGCTGTCAGTCAGCAGGGCGGCCTCGACGTCGTCGAGGTGCGCGAGCCGCCGCGCCGCGGCCAGGTCGCGCACCATGACCGCGAACGGCTTGGCCCCGCGGCGCTTTCGCCGGCGCAGCTCGGCCACCGCACCGGCGTTCATGGCGTCGCACGCGAGGTGGTAGCCGCCCAGGCCCTTCACCGCCACGATCGCGCCGTCGCGCAGCAGCCGTCGGGTCTCGCGCAGGGCGTCGTCGCGCACCAGCGCGCCGTGGCCCGGTCGCACCAGCTCGAGCGTCGGGCCGCAGTCGTGGCAGGCGATCGGCTGGGCGTGGAACCGGCGGTCGGCCGGGTCGGCGTACTCCGACCGGCAGGCCGCGCACATCGGGAAGCCCGCCATGGTGGTCGTCGGCCGGTCGTAGGGGAGCGACCTGATGATGGTGAACCGGGGGCCGCAGCTGGTGCAGGAGATGAAGGGGTGCCGGAACCGGCGGTCGCCCGGGTCGGCCAGCTCGCGCAGGCAGTCGGGACAGGTCGAGACGTCGGGGCCGGCGAGGGTGCGCACCGCTGCGCCCGGCGCGTGGTCGGTGTCGGCGATCACGAAGCCGCTGCCGCCCAGCGGGCGCAACGGCTCGCTGTTCACCGACTCGACGACGGCGAGCGCCGGTGCCTCGGCGCGCAGGGCGACGCCGAGCGCTGCCACCGCAGCCGGGTCGCCCTCGACCTCCGCGACGACACCGCTGCGGTCGTTGCCCACCGAGCCGGTCAGGCCGAGCCGGGTCGCCGTGACGTAGACGAAGGGACGGAAGCCGACGCCCTGCACCACTCCGGTGACCCGGTATCGGACCCTGGCGCGGCCGGTCATGACGCCGCCTCCACCTCCGGCGACGGCTCCTCGTCCCGGGCAGTGCCGTCACGAGGATTGCCCATCATCTCCAGCCCGGACATGGCCGCGTCGGCACCGTCCTTGTCCGTGAGCTCGACCGCGAAGCCCATGTGGATGAGCACCCACTGGCCGGGCGCCGGCGACTCGTCGAGCATGCCGACGTTGACCTGCCGGGCAAGGCCCTCGACGTCGACGAGGGCGAGCTGGTCGCCGTAGCCCTCGACCATCGAGACCACCCGACCGGGGATGCCGAGGCACATGGTCAGTGCACCTCGCCGGGTGCGTGGGTGTGCGCCGGTACCAGCTCGGACCGGTGGTCGTCCTCGGCCACCGGGGCGGTCGCCGGGTCGAGGTACTGCAGCCACTCGAGGATGACCTCGTCACCGCCGGAGGCCGCCACCTCCAGCGAGCCGCAGGCCGGGCAGGCCGGCGACGGGTCGGTGCTCTCGAAGTCGTACCGGCAGTCCATGCAGTGGCCCTGCACCGGGACGACGACGACCTCGGTGGTTGCACCGGCGGCAGGGCCGTCGATTGCGGCGATCTGGAACGACTGCTCGAACGCGTCGGCGACGACCCGGTGCACGGCCCCGATCCGCACCCCGATGCGCGCTACCGGGCGGCCGGCGGCGCGCCGCTCGACTGCCTCGAGCACGCCCTCGCAGTAGCTCATCTCATGCACGTGTGCGGCCCTCCTACATCGATCGCATGCGCAGGTACCGCTTGACGTCCGAGATCGACCGGACGCCGATCAGCACGCCGAACAGCGCCACTACGCAGACGACGACGGTGGTGATGATGCCGACGGTCCTCATGTCAGGTCCTCTCTCTGGTGAACCCGAGCTTGTGCTCGAGCAGCTCGTGCACGAGTGCGATCGCGCCGTCGACCGCCGCGGCGACCGAGGGCGTCAGTCCGATGCCTTCACCGACGTCTGCCGGTTGGCAGCCGACGACATAGGTCGGAGGGAGCGATCCACCGAGCTGTCCCAGCCCGGCGAGCACGGCGACCGGCGCCATGCCGTGCGCGTCCAGCTCACCCTCGCCGAGGTCGTCCGGTCCGACCTCGAGCACCGAGAGGTCGCCGGGCGCTCCGTCGCCCGGCATGGCATCGACGACGACCAGGGCGTCGTAGCCGTCGAGCAGGTCGTAGGCGAGGTGCATGCCGCGGATGCCGTAGTCGACGACCTTCACGTCACCGGGCGGCGGTGCGGCGACCAGCCGGCGGGCGACCTCGCTGCCGAAGCCGTCGTCGGTGAGGAAGAGGTTGCCGATGCCGGCGACGAGGACGGTCATCGGGCGTCCTCCCGAGCGGGCAGTGGCTCGACCTCGTCGGGGCTGAAGTAGAGGTAGCGACCGGTGGTGTCGTAGAGGTCCCGGCCGGGGTCGTCCTCGAGCACGACGGCGAGGTGCTGCCCGCCGTCGACGTCGAAGTACACCCGGGAGACCACGGCCGTCTGGCCGGCAAGGAAGAGATCCTGCGCGTCGGCCCGTCGCGACGGGCGCAGCAGCACCCGGCTGCCCTTCGACACCGGGACTCCGCCGACGAGCACGGCGTCGGACTCCGGTTGCGCCCGGGCGTCCTGTCCCTCGTCCCACCACGGCACGTCGTCGGCCAGGGTGTCGGGCACCTCGGACGACGGCTCGGTCCACACCGGGAACGGGTCGCGGCCGGCGTCCGCGGCCGGGTCGGCCGACCGCCGGGCGCCGTGCAGCAGGGCCAGCGCGTCGTCGGTCATCGCGTCGCAGCGGGCCAGGATCGCGGCAGCACGTGGGTCGGTGCCGCGGGCCTCGGCTTTCTCCTGCTCGGTCATCGTCATCACGCGCAGGGTGAGGATCTCGTCGATCTCGGTGGCGTCGAACAGGTCGCCGGCACTCTCCGGGGCGATGCTCGGATAGTCGCCGAGCACGATGGGCGACACCAGGACGGCGTCGGTGCCCGCGTCGTCGGCCACCATCACCGGCCAGCAGCGGTGCTGGTGGCAGGCGGCGGCGTCGGCCGCGGCCCAGCCGGGCGGGTCGAGCAGCGGGACGAAGGGCGCTCCCTTCGCCGTCACCAGCAGGTGGGTGCCGACGAAGGAGTAGCGGGCCGCGACGTCGCGGGGTGTCCAGCCGGGCATGTCCCCGGCCGTCCACGCCGTGCGGTTGTCGACGCGGACGCCGGTGACACGCACCCGGGGGTCGCTGCCGGCGCGGGGTGTCACGGTGACCGTGCCGCTGACCGCCCAGCGGGTGCGCCGCAGCCGGCCCACCACCCGGCCGTCGTCGATGAGCTCCTCGAGGTCCTCGCCGCCCGGCAGCTCGACCTGGTGCCGCGACGTCGCGTCGAGCGGGACGTCGGCGAAGGTCACCTCGCGGGAGACAGCCTCGTGGAAGGGGATCCACCGGGTGCCGTCGACCCGCAGCTCGTCCACCGGTGCGAAGCCGGACACGGAACCGGCGGCCGGGCGCTCGACGGTGCGGGCCTGGACCTGCAGGAACCGCAGGTGCAGGTCCAGCGTGGCTCCCGGCGAGGCCTCGAGGAGCACCTCGGCGGTCATCGTCGGCTCCTCGCCGGCGCCGGCAGCTGCGGCACCGTCGGGACCGAGGATCCCGAACTGCCACCGCACCTGGTTCTTCGACGAGGACGCCCGGTACGGGTAGAGCAGGTAGCCCTCGTAGAGGACGGCATCGGCCACCTGCCGAGCACGAGTCAGGTTGTTCGGGGCGGTCGGGCCGGTGGGCGTCACGGGACGGTCACCTCCGCCGGCAGCAGGTGGGCCACCGTCTCCTCCCACGACGTGAGGCCACGGGCCGACCGGTAGCGGGCCAGCGCGTCGATGCTGTCGCGGTCGAGCCGGATCCAGCCGGAGCCGGGGAAGTAGAGGTCCATCAGCCGGCGCCAGGTGGCCACCGGCAGCCGGCACCGGGCCTCCAGCGACCAGGAGAGCTGCTCTGCGGCGAAACCGGTCTCTCCGCGAGTGAACACCGTGCCGCTGAAGAGCAGCAGCAGCGGGACCTCGCCGTCGCCGAGCGCGTGCAGGTACTTCGTGCCGCTGACGTCGAAGTCGTAGGTGCAGGCCACCGGGAGGTCGACCTCGGTCTCCCCGTGGAAGCCCTGGACCATGGCCGACGCGTGCGTCCAGAGGAACGGCTTGAGGGTGTCGTGGTAGCGGTCCGGTGTGCCGAACAGGTCGGCCAGCCCGGCCCGCTCGGCGTCGTCGTACGGCCGGCGCTGCGGCTCGATCCGCAGCTGCGCCCGCAACGCGATGGCGTGCACGCGGGCCCCGCTGCTCTCGGTGAGGCGCAGCCGGAACAGCAGGTGCGGCGCGGCGGCGTGCTGCTGCGCCTGGATGTCGAGGACCTCGACCGCGAGGTCGGTCACGGCGAGCTCACGCGGTCTCCCGGCTTGCTGCGCGCCCGCACGGTGCCGAAGAACTCGTCCAACCGGCGGTGCACGTCCTGCCCGCCGTCGAAGCCGCGCCACATGGTGCGCAGGTGGCCTACCAGCTCGTAGCAGACGTCGATCGGCACGAGGAACGCCTCGACCCGCTGGCCGGTGGCGCGCACGAGCAGCGCCTCGACGTCGGGCCGGAGGGTGGCCAGCCCCGGTGCAGCGGCGACCACCCGCTCCCACGCCGCCAGCGGCAGCTCGGACTCGGTCGCGCCGGCCGGGCCGGGGTAGAAGCCGACCACCCGCTCGAGAGCGGAGTTGAGGAACAGGAACGCGGTCCCGACCGGCAGCTCGAGCTCATCCCACACCGGGACTGCGAGGTCCGGGAAGGAGAGGTAGCGGTCGGGCACCGAGCGGTAGGCCAGCTGCGCGTCGTCGCGGGTGAAGAGCAGGTAGCAGGGCCGGCAGGCGCACAGCAGCGACCGGCTGCCGAGGTTGACCACGTGCTGGTGGGCGTCGGCGACCGGTGCCCCGCACATCTCGCACCGCTCGTACGCCGGCGGGTCGGGCCGGGTGGCTCGGATCCGGGCCAGCACGGACAGCGCCCCGGGGGGTGTGGGCGTCGCCCCCGGGGTCCCGCTCACGCCGGCACCGGCGCCCGGACCGCGACCTCGACGACGCCGTCCCGCTCGAGCAGGGGGACCGGGTCGAGGTGTCGCTCCGGCTGGTCGAGGTCGGCCCCGGCCCGGCGGACGTCGAAGTGCGCGCCGCAGCCGCGGCAGGTGAGAACCGCGCTGCCGGGGGTGACCGGCGCTCGCTGGAGGCCGGCGTCCGCGAGGCTGGCGCCGCACCCCGCGCAGGAGTCCCGGTAGGCGTAGACCCCCGAGAGCAGCCGAAGCAGCACCAGGTCGGTGCCGTCGACGGAGGACCGGACGAGGCCACCGACGGGCAGGTCGTCGAGCCGGGCGGCCGCGGTCCAGTGCACCCCGCCGGCCGCCGCCGGCGCCTGCTCCTCGGCGCGGAGGAGGGCGGAGAGCGAGTCGACCGGTATCAGGCCGGCCGGGGCCGGCGTCTTCTCCTGGACCTCGATGGCGACGATCTCCGGAGCCGCAGCGCGCACGGCCTCGTCGACCGCGAGCTCGAGGGTGACGGCGGAGGACGCGCAGCCGTCGCAGCTGCCGAGCAGCTCGAGCCGGACGACCCCCTCGTCGGTCACCTCGAGCAGCCGGACGTCGCCGCCGTGCGAGCCGAGGTAGGGGCGGACGTCGTCCAGTGCCCGCTGGACGCGGTCCTCGACGCCGTAGGGGTGCAGGCCGTGGATCAGGAGCAGGCTGGACACCAGGTGGTCGTCGGCCAGGGCCGCGAGCAGGGTGTCGTCGAGCGCTCCGGCGTCGTGGGCCAGTTCGAGAACGCGCTCCAGCCCGGCGCCGTAGAGGTCGACGACGAGCCGGAGCAGCTCCTCAGCCCGCTCGCGGGCGACCGGTCCGCCGACGGCGCTCGCCTCGAGGAGTGCCTCGATGCGCTCGCCGACGGCGCCCGGGTCGGGAGTGGCAGTCACTCCTCCGCCGAGACCGCGGCCGTCGGCGAGTGGACCTTCTTCAGGGTCTTGCCCTCGCCGAGGTACATGTGCACGCCGCACGGCAGGCAGGGATCGAAGCTGCGGACCGTCCGCATGATGTCGATGCCCTTGAAGTTGTCCCGGGTGTTCTCCTCGAACAACGGCTGGTCCTGCACCGCGTCCTCGTAGGGCCCGGGGGTGCCGTAGACGTCCCGCGGGTTCGCGTTCCACGGCGTCGGCGGGTAGGGGTGGTAGTTGGCGATCTTGCCGTCCTTGATGACCATGTGGTGCGAGAGGACGCCGCGGACCGCCTCGGTGAAGCCGCAGCCGATCGCCTCGTCGGGGACCTCGAACGGCTCCCAGGTCTTGGTGCGGCCGGCGCGGATCTCGACCAGCGCCATCTCGGCGAAATGCAGCGCGGCCGCGGCGGCGTAGGCCTGGAAGTAGGTGCGGGCCCGGTTGCGCTCGATCGTGTTGCTCCACTGAGGGATCTTCCACTCGAAGGACACCGGTCCCTTGAGTGCGGTCTTCGGGAGGTTGATCTGGACGCTGGTGCCGGTCGACTTCACGTAGCCGATGTCGACGAGCCCGGCGAGGGCGGTCGACCAGAGGCGGGCGAGCGGGCCGCCGCCGGTGTCCAGCGCCAGGTGGTCCTTGCCGTCGAACCAGCGTGGCGACATGACCCAGCTGTACTTGTCGTCGAGGTCGCGCTTCTGCGGCTTCGGGTTGGTGTGCTGGTTCCAGGGGTGGCGGCGGTCGACGGGGTTGCCGAGGGGGTCCTTGGTGACGAACATCTCCTGGTCGGTCCAGTCGTCGTAGTACGAGCTGCCGAGCAGGATCCGGATGCCGAGGTTGATGTCGACCAGGCTGTGCGTGACCAGCTTGCCGTCGACGACGACACCGGGGGTCACGAACATCTTGTTGCCCCAGTTCTCCATGTCCTTGTAGGCGAAGTTGCAGTGGTCGGGGTCCTGGAACGAGCCCCAGCAGCCCAACAGGGTGCGGCGCAGGCCGACCTGCTCGTAGCCCGGGAGCGCCTCGTAGAAGAAGTCGAAGAGGTCGTCGTGCATCGGCACGACCTTCTTCATGAACTCGACGTAGCGCATCAGCCGGGTGATGTAGTCGGTCATCAGCTGGATGGTCGCGACCGTGCCGACGCCGCCGGGGTAGAGCGTCGACGGGTGGACGTGCCGGCCCTCCATCAGGCAGAACATCTCGCGGGTCCACCGGCTGACCTGCAGGGCTTCGCGGTAGAACTCGCCGGTGAACGGGTTGAGCGCCCGCATGATGTCGGCGATGGTCTTGTAGCCGTGCGCGTCCTCGTGCGGGGACCGGGTGTTCTCGGCCTTGGCGAGCACGCCGGGGTTGGTCTCCTTCACCATCCGCTCGCAGTAGTCGACCCCGACCAGGTTCTCCTGGAAGATGTTGTGGTCGAACATGTACTCGGCGGCCTCGCCGAGGTTGACGATCCACTCGGCCAGCGGCGGCGGCTTCACGCCGTACGCCATGTTCTGCGCGTAGCAGGAGCAGGTGGCGTGGTTGTCGCCGCAGATGCCGCAGATGCGGCTGGTGATGAAGTGCGCGTCGCGCGGGTCCTTGCCCTTCATGAACAGGCTGTAGCCGCGGAAGATCGACGATGTGCTGTGGCACTCGGCGACCGTCATGTTGGCGAAGTCGATCTTCGTGTAGATCCCGAGGCTGCCGACGATCCGGGTGATCGGGTCCCATGCCATCTCGACGAGCTCGCGGTCCTTCGACGACGGGCTGTCGGTGCGTGCCGCTGTGGTGGTCACCGGGTCACCACGTCTTCCTGGCGCCGGACAGCAGCTCGCTGCTGGGCTTGCGCCACTTGGGTTCCTTGTTGAGCGTGGCCGTCGTCTTGCTGCGGAGGGCCCGGATCGTGCGTCCGTAGGTGCCCACCGCTGTGGTCGAGAGCTTGCCGCCCGGTGGCTCGTCCATGAACGGCATGAACTTGTCCGGGAAGCCGGGCATCGTGCAGCCGATGCAGATGCCGCCCACGTTGGGGCACCCGCCGACGCCGTTGATCCAGCCGCGCTTGGGCACGTTGCACTTGACGACCGGACCCCAGCAGCCGAGCTTGACGATGCACTTCGGCGAGCCGTACTCGGTGGCGAAGTCGCCCTGCTCGTAGTAGCCCGCCCGGTCGCAGCCCTCGTGCACGGTCTGGCCGAACAGCCAGGTCGGCCGCAGCTGGTCGTCCAGCGGGATCATCGGCGCCTGCCCGGTGGCCTGGTACAGCAGGTAGGTGATGGTCTCCGACAGGTTGTCGCCCTGCACCGGACAGCCCGGCACGCACACGATCGGCAGGCCCGCCTTGCTCTTCCAGTCCCAGCCGAGGTAGTCGGGCACGCCCATCGCGCCGGTGGGGTTGCCGGCCATCGCGTGGATGCCGCCGTAGGTCGCGCAGGTGCCGACCGCGAGGATCGCCAGCGCCTTGGGGGCGAGCCGGTCGAGCCACTCGCTGGTGGTCACCGGCTGCCCGGTCATCGGGTTGTTGCCGAACCCGCACCAGTACCCCTCGCCTGCGAGCTTCTCGTTGGGGATAGAGCCCTCGACGACGAGCACGAACGGCTCGAGCTCGCCGCGGTCGGCCTTCCAGAACCACTCGAGGAAGTCGTCGGCGCCGCCGGCCGGTCCGCACTCGAAGTCGATGAGAGGCCAGTGGACCGCCACTTTCGGCAGCCCCGGCAGGGCACCGAGCGCGATCTCCTCGATGCTCGGCTGGGTGGCTCCGGTCAGTGCGACGGAGTCCCCGTCACAGCTGAGCCCGGCGTTGATCCAGAGGACGTGGACGGTGGTGTCTTCGGCAGCGACGGCTTCTGCGGAGAGCACGGACAGCCTCCCGTTGGGGACCTGCGCGTGGAGGTCCCGTCACGCCGTAGACGGCCAGCTGTGCAGGTCTGTGCGGCGCAAGGAACGTCCTACGCCCGGCTGTGATCGTTTGTCAATGACCGGCAACGAATCAGTAGCAATCGGGTACGCCGGGTCACCTGGTGGCCCGGCGGACCTCCTCGTGGAACCGCTTGCCGACGCCCGTGGTCACGGGTGAGGTCTACTCGGCGGACGTGAGCCGGATCGACCGCAGCCGGTACCCGGCGAGCCAGGTGCCACCGACCACGACCACCAGGAGCATGACCACGGAGATCTGCGGCCGGACCGCGGCGGTGATGCCCAGCCGCTCGGCGTCGCCGCCGACGACGGCGCGGGTCACGGCGAGCGCCCACTGCTGGATGCTGATGCCCTGCGCGCCGAGCACGAGCCCGCCGATGGCGGTCTCCCACACCAGCGTGTAGATCAGCCCGATGACGACGGCGTTGCGGTTGAGCACGGACAGCAGCAGGAACAGCGCGCAGTACGCCGCGCCGCCGGCGAACGCTCCGAGCCCGTACGCGAGCGCGAGGCCGTCGCGGCCACCGACGAGGATCCACCCGGAGACCAGCACGGGCAGGGCGCCGAACACCGTGGTGACGGCGACCGCGACCAGCAGCTTGGTCACGACGATGGCGTGCCGGCTAATCGGCTTGCTCAGCAGGTAGACGATCGAGCCGTCGTCGATCTCGCCGCCGAGGGCCCCGGTGCCGGCGAGCAACGAGAGCAGCGGGACGACGGTCGCGATCGCGAACGTACCGAGTAGCCCGACGGCGACGTCGGCGCGCGAGGACTCCTCGACCGCGAGCCGCAGGACGATCGACAGGGCCAGCAGCACCCCCGGCAGCACGAGCAGCAGCAGGGCGCGCCGGCGTCCGAGCAGGGTGCGCGCGGTGAGCATCGCGATCGTGGTGTTCATCGCGCCACCAGGTAGGCGAAGACGCTCTCCAACGACTCGTCCGACGGCGACACGTCCAACAGCCGGATGCCGTGCCGCCGGGCCAGCTGGGGGAGCACGTGCACGAACCGCCCGTAGTCGCTCGACTGCACCCGCAGGGTCTCGCCCAGATCGACCGACGATGCGCAGCCGTCGGCGATGACGGCCGCGGCGAGTGCCCGGTCGTCGCTGGACGAGACGGAGAACCGGTGCGGTCGCTCGGTCATCAGCCGCCGGATCTCGCGGAAGTCGCCGGACGCTGCGTGCCTGCCCGCGACCATCACCTCGATGGTGCCCGCGATCTCCTCGACCTCCTCGAGGATGTGCGAGCTGAACAGCACCGTGCGGCCCTCTGCCCCGAGCTGGTGAAGCAGTGCCATGAGGTGTAGTCGCTGCCGCGGATCCATGCCGTTGAACGGCTCGTCCAGCAGCAGGACGGCAGGGTCGTGCACGAGGGCGGAGGCCATCTTCACCCGCTGCTTCATGCCCTTGGAGTACGTGCCGATCTCGCGGTCCGACGCGTCGGTCATCTCGACCAGGTCGAGTGCCCGCCGGGCCGCGGCAGCCGGGTCGGGGAGCCGCTGCAGACGCGCGTTCGCGACGACGAACGCCCAGCCGGACACGACGTCGTAGGCGGCCTCGGTCTCCGGGACGATGCCGATCTGCCGGTAGACCGCCTCGCGCTGCCACACCGGCTCGCCGTCGAGCAGGACCGAGCCGGCCGAGGGCGGCAGGAAGCCGCCCATCATCGAGATGAGCGTCGACTTGCCGGCGCCGTTCGGCCCGAGCAGTCCGGTGACGCCCGGCCCGATCGTCATCGACACGTCGTTGACGGCGACCACGTCGCCGTACCAGCGGGAGACCGAGCCGAGCACGACGGTGCTCACGAGGCGGTCACCCGGCGGTAGCGCCGCACCAGCAGCAGATAGCAGGCGGCGACGAACGCGACGACCACGAGCGCGAAGACCGGCCCGCCGGCGGTGCCGGGCGGACCGATCACGGTCGACGACTCGGCGCCGAGTGCCCACACCTGCACGCCGTCGACCAGCGGGTAGGGCGCGACCAGGCCGCTCCAGCCGGCGAGCACCGGGTGGCCCTGGTCCTGGGAGACGCCCTGCGCGATCGCCGAGACCCCGCCCAGCACGAGGATGACCGCGACGATGGCGGCCACCCCGATGCCCCGGCGCGGCGTCCAGGCCGCGACGAGCAGCCCCAGCGACGCGAGCACAACGGCGAGGACCACCGCGCCGGCCAGGCCGGCGAGCAGGTCCCGGGTGTTGTGCCAGAAGGGCAGGCCGCCGAGCACGGCCCCTCCGTAGAGGACGAGCAGCGGTGCTGCCATCAGGACGAAGACCGCCGCCGACATCGCCGCCAGCTTGGCCCGCACGTAGGATCGCCGTGACAGCGGCCGGGAGAAGTACAGCTCGACCACCCGGAACCGCAGGTCGCGCGACACGCTCTGCGGTGCCTGCGCCGCGACGAAGACCGTCGACACGACGCCGAGGCGGATCGCGTAGGAGGTGTACGCCAAGGGCAGCTCGTCGGCTCCGCTGATGACGACGATGGCCGACACGATCAGCGCCGGGACCACCATGACCGCGAGCAGCAGGACGGGCATCACCTTGGACCTGGTGCTGCGCCCGAGACCGAAGGCGCCGCGCAGGCTGGCGACGGCCAGCGAGCGCTCGATGTACGGCGGCCCGAGTCGCGGTCCGTCGTAGTTGCGGTAGCCGATGTCGTGGATGGCTCCGGTCTCGCGCGGGACAGTCACGAGGCCGCCTCGTCGCGGAACATGTCGAGCATGTGCTGCCGGCCCTGCTGCAGCCGGACCAGGCCGACCCCGAGCTCGGCGATCACGTCGCGCACCGTGTCGTACGTCGACTCGTCGACCAGCGCGACCTGGAGGAGCTCGCCGGAGCGCCGGACCGTGAGCCCGGCGGCGGCGAAGGCGGCCTCGGCATCGGCGCCGCGGTCGCTCACCTCGACCGTGAGGTTCTGCGTCAGTGCGGTCACGGCCGAGGTGGCCGCGGCGCGCATCAACCGGCCGCCGTCGATCACGACGACGTGGTCGCACACCCGCTCCAGCTCGCCCATCAGGTGCGAGGTCACGACGACCGATATGCCGAACACCGTGCCGATCCTGCGGATGAGGGCGAGCATCTCGTCGCGACCCGCAGGGTCCAGGCCGTTGGTCGGCTCGTCGAGTAGCACCAGCCTCGGGTCGTGCGCGAGGGCCTGGGCGAGCTTCACGCGTTGCTTCATGCCGGTCGAGTAGCCGCCGATCGGCCGGTAGCGCTCCTCGAAGAGGCCGACGTGACGGAGGGTGTCTGCCGCGCGCTCGCGGGCGGCTGTGGTGGGCAGTCCCGACATCCGGCCGAGGTGCACGACCAGCTCGGTCGCTGTCACGTCCGGCGGCAGGCAGTCGTGCTCCGGCATGTAGCCGACCAGCTCGCGGATCCGGGTCCCCTCGGTGGCGACGTCGAGGTCCAGGACCTTGGCCGTCCCGGACGTCGCGGGTGCCAGCCCGAGCAGGATCTTGATCAGCGTGGACTTGCCCGCGCCGTTCGCGCCGACCAGCCCCGTGACGCCCGGCGGGAACTCGACGGAGAGGTCGACCAGGGCCGTCACGCGCGAGCCGAACCGCTTCGTCAGCCCGGTGGTGACGATCATCGACATCGCGTCAGCCTAGGCCGTGCGCGCCGGGGCGCTCGCACTCAGGCCGCCCACGTGCCCCGGCCAGCCGATGACGAGCAGGCAGACGTCGTCGCCCGTCGGTCCGGACCCGAGGACGGCGTCGGCGATGACCTCGGCGACGCCGGCGACCGCGCGTTCCGCGTGCTGCTCGAGGACGCTGCCGAGCGCGTCGATGCACTCGTCCAAGGGAGCGTCACGGCGCTCCACCAGCCCGTCGCTGTAGAGGGCGAGCCGGCTTCCCGGCCGCAGGACCGTGTCGGCCTGCGTGCGCCGGTGGATCCCGAATTGTGCGCCGAGTGGGGTGGAGCGGCCGCCCCAGAGTGGCGTCGTGCTGCGACCGGGTGTCACGACGAGGGGTGGCGGGTGGCCGGCACAGGCGTAGACGAGCGATCCGTCGCGCAGGTCCAGCTCGGCGTAGGCCAGGGTCGCCGTCTGCGCAGCCGGGACGTCCTCGACGAAGTCGTCCAGCCGCTGCAGCAGCAGGGCCGGCCCGGAGTCGACGGTCGCGAGTGCCCGGACGGCGCTGCGCAGCTGTCCCATGGCGGCTGCCGCGTGCAGCCCGCGCCCGACGACGTCGCCGACCACCAGGGCGACCCGGTCGGCGTCGACGGCGAACGCGTCGAACCAGTCGCCGCCGACCTGCATCGCGTCGACGGCGGGCCGGTAGCAGGCGGAGACCTCGAGCCGGGGGTCGGCCGGTAGCCCGGTCGGCAGCATGCTCGCCTGCAGCGTCGTCGCAACCCGGGCCTGCTGGTCGCTGAGCCGGGCCCGGTCCAGCGCCTGCCCGGCCTGGCTCCCCAGCGTCGCGAGCAGCCGCAGGTGGTCCGGCGCCGTCCCGGTGTCCGGTACGACCAGGCCGAGCGCACCGAGCGTCCGGTCGCCGGCGACGAGCGGGGCCAGGAGCAGCCGGCCGTCGTCGACGCCGAGTCGGGCGCGGGCGGCATCCTCGCCGGTACCGCCGTCACCGGTGACGATTTGGCCGTCGCGCAGGGCGTCGGCGCCCGGCAGCTCGTCCAGGGCGTGGTCTTCCCCCGGACCGGTCCAGGTCCACCCCGTTGCACCGGATCCCGGCAGCCACACCCCGCTGACGCGGGCGCCGAGGACCTCGGGGCCGGCGGAGGCCATCACCCGGCACACGTCGTCGACCGACGAGGCGGCGGCCAGCGCCGCCACCACGGTCTCCAGACCGGTCACCCAGGCGGTGGCCTGCTCGGCCCGGTGGCGGGCGGCCAGCAGCTCCCGCTCGTACTCCTTGCGGTCGCTCGCGTCGAACACCGAGGTCCGCACGCCGAGCACGGTGCCGTCCTCGCCGACGAGCTGGCGAGCGTTGAGCAGGACGGGCAGCAGGGTGCCGTCGGCCCGCACGACGTCCATGGCGATCGCACGGACGGAGCCCTGCATCCGCAGGAGCGGGGCGTAGTGGGTCTCGTGGTAGATCCGGCTGCCTGCGCTGAGCACGTCACGCAGCCGCCGTCGGTCGACCAGCTCGTCGCGGGTGTAGCCGGTCCACGTCAGGAACGTCTGGTTCACCCTGGCCAGCCGTCCGTCGGCGTACGCCGAGAGGTAGCCGCACGGCGCGTTCTCGAAGAGGTCCTCCGCGCTGTCGTGCTGGCGGGCGGCCGACGCCGAACGTTGGTCGGTGCTCCCCTGCGGGGCGTCCGTCACGGGGCGCCCGGGATCAGGCCGGCTGAGGTGCGAGGAAGGAGGAGATGGCGGCGACGGTCTCCGCGGGCGCGCTGAGGTTCGGGCAGTGGCCGGTCGCGTCCAGCATGACGAACGTGCTCCCGGCGATGTGCTCGTGGACATAACGACCAACGGTTTCCGGGGCGATGACGTCGTCGGAGCACTGCAGCACGAGGGTGGGGACCGACACGCCGGCGAGGTCGGCGCGGTTGTCGGAGGTGAAGGTGACCCGGGCGAACCGCCGGGCGATCTCGGGGTCGGTGCGGCAGAAGCTGTTGGTGAGCTCGCTGCCGAGCTCCGGCCGGTCGGGGTTGCCCATGATGACCGGCGCCATCGCCGAGGACCAGCCGAGGTAGTTGCTGTCGAGCGACTCCAGCAGGCCGTCGATGTCGGCCTGGGTGAACCCGCCGGTGTACATCTCGTCGTCGATGTACCGCGGGGAGGGCCCGACGAGCACCAGCCGGCCTATCCGGTCCGGCGCGCGGGCCGCGGCGAGCACGCCGATCGTCGCGCTGACCGAGTGGCCCACGAAGACGGAGTCGGTGAGGTCGAGGGCGGCGAGGATCTCGACGACGTCGTCCGCGTAGCCGCCGAGCGTCGCGTGCCGGTCGACGTCGTAGGCGGACAGCGCGGAGCCGCCGGCGCCGACGTGGTCGAACCGCACGACCCGGTGGGTCGCCTCGAACGCCGGCGCGACGTAGCGCCACATGTTCTGGTCGCAGCCGAAGCCGTGCGCGAGCACGAGGGCCGGGCCGTCGGGGACACCGGACACGGTCACGTTGTTGCGCTGCAGGACGTCCACCACGTGAGCCTATCGGGACGGCCCTGGGCTCGCGGCCGCTCGCGGCCTCCCGTCGCCGCACCGGCCTCGCGGTCGGGGTCGCGGTCTGGCAGCCTCGCGCGCATGGCTGCATCCACCTACCGCACGGTGACCGTCTCCAGAGGCCCGCACGGGGTCCTGCACGCGACCAACGTCCGTGGCGGCACGCTGGTCGTGGGCGCCGGGGACGGCGACGGGTTCACCCCGTCCGAGCTGCTCATGGTCGCGCTCGGCAGCTGCACGGCCGCCGACGTCGACGCCCTGACGTCCCGGCGGGCGGAGCCGGCGTCCTTCGAGGTGCAGGTGGAGGCCGACAAGGTCCGCGACGAGGCGGGCAACCGGCTGGCGAACCTGGTGGTGACCTTCCGGGTGGTCTTCCCGGACGGTGAGACCGGTGACGCCGCGCGCGCCGTGCTGCCGGAGGCGGTGAAGCGCTCGCACGACCGGCTGTGCACCGTGGGGCGCACGATCGAGAGCGGCTGCCCGGTCACCAACCGGGTCGAGGGCTGACGCGACGCGTGCCCGGCCCCGGTCCTGACGTCGCGCACCTCCCGGCGCCCTGCCTGGTGGTCCTCGTCGGGCCGGGCGCTGCGGGCAAGTCGACCTGGGCCGCTGCGCAGTTCCCGCCGGATGCCGTGGTCTCCAGCGACCGGCTGCGCGCCGTGGTGGGGGCCGGGGAGGACGACGTCACCGCGAGCGCCGACGCGTTCGCCCTGCTCGAGGAGATAGTCAGGCTCCGGGCCCGTCGTCGCCTCACGACGGTGATCGACACCCTCGGACTGGACCGGGACCGGCGTGCGGCGTGGCGCGAGCTGGCGCATTCGCACCGCCTGCCGTGCGTGGCCGTGGCCTTCGACACCCCTGCGGCGGAATGCCGGGACCGCAACCGGACCCGCGGCAAACGGATCCCGGTCGGCATCCTCGCGGGACAGCTGCGCGCCTGGCCCGCGGTCCGGGACGGGCTCGCCGACGAGGGGTTCGACCGGGTGCTGCGGCCGGCGGCCGTGCGGGTCGTGGCAGCCCCGTTCGCGGGCGCGGCGGCCGCAGCGCAGCGGCATCAGGAGCGGCCGACCGGCCTGCGGTTCGGGCTGCACGTCGGCGAGTTCGTCGCGCCCGGCGGGGCGGCCGGCACCCGCGACTGGTTGCGCGAGGTGGCGGTCGCAGCGGAGGCAGCCGGCGTGGACGCGCTGTACGTCATGGACCACTTCCGGCAGATCCCGCAGGTGGGGCGGCCCTTCGATGACATGCTCGAGAGCTGGACCACGCTGGCCTACCTCGCGGCCTGCACCGAGCGGGTGCGCCTCGGCACGCTCGTCAGCGGGGTCACCTACCGCAACGTGGCCCACCTCGCGAAGATCGTCGCGACGCTCGACGTGCTCAGCGGCGGCCGCGCCGTGTGCGGTCTCGGGCTGGGGTGGCACGCGGCGGAGCACCGCGCCTACGGCTGGGACTTCCCGGCGACCGCGGACCGCTACGCGCTGCTCGAGGACGCCTTGCAGCTGCTGCCCGTGATGTGGGGGCCGGGCAGCAAGCCGTTCCGCGGCCGCGTGCTCGATGTGCCCGAGACGCTCTGCTACCCGCGCCCGCTCCAGGCGCACGTGCCCGTCGTGCTCGGCGGTGGCGGCGAGCGGCGGACCCTGCGCCTGGCCGCGCAGCATGCCGACGCCGCCAACGTGACCGGCGCGCTCGACGTCGTACAGCGCAAGGCCGCCGTGCTGCGCGCGCACTGCGGCGACGTCGGCCGGGACCCGTCGGACGTCGAGCTGACCCACCTCTCGACCGTGCTGGTCGGACGCGACGACGCGCACGTCGCCCAGCTGGTGGAGGCCCGCCGGCCGCGCCGCCGCAGCGCCGAGACGTACGCCGCCACCGTGAACGCCGGCACCGTGGCCGACCAGGTGGGGCGGTTCCGTGAGCTGGCCGAGGCCGGGGTCGCCGAGGTGATGGTGCGGCTGCCCGACCTCGCCGACCCGGCCGCCCTCGACCGGCTGGGCCAGGTCGTGGCCGCCTTCCGGTGACCCGTCCCGGTCAGGAGACGACGGGCGTCGCCTCGACGGGGTCGGACGCCCGTGCCCGGCCTGACGGGCCTCGGTGGCGCAGCCCGTCGACGGACAGGACCGCGAGCGCCACCCAGACCACCGCGAAGCCGGCCAGCCGCGACGGCGGCATCGGCTCGTCGTACAGCAGCACGCCGGTGAGCAGCTGCAGCACCGGCGCGATGTACTGCAGCAGTCCCAGGACCGACAGCGGCACCCGTCGCGCCGAGGACGCGAACAGCAGCAGCGGGACGGCGGTCACCACACCCGTGCTGGCCAGCAGCAGCTCGTGGCCGGCGCCGACGTGGCCGAAGTGCCCGCTGCCGCGCGCTTCCAGGACCATCAGGTAGCCGAGTGCAGGCAGCACGAGCACAGCGGTCTCGACGGTCAGCGACTGCACGGCTCCGACGGTGGCACCGACGCGCTTCTTGAGCAGCCCGTAGGTGCCGAAGCTCGCGGCCAGCCCGAGGGCGATCCACGGCGGCCGGCCGTAGTCGACGGTGAGGACCACGACGGCCAGCGCGCCCAGCCCGATGGCCGCCCACTGCACGCGGCGCAGCCGCTCGTGCAGCACCACGACGCCGAGCAGGACCATCACGATCGGGGTGACGAAGTAGCCGAGCGAGGTCTCGACGACGTGCCCGGCGTTGACGCCCCAGATGTAGATGACCCAGTTGGTCGCGATGAGCACGGCGGCGAGCGACATCCGCCGCAGGGTCGTCCGGTCGCGCAGCAGGGGCCGCACCCACGACCAGCTGCGGGTCGCGGCGAGCAGTGCGAGCACGACGAGCAAGGACCAGACGATCCGGTGCGCCAGGATCTCGACCGCCCCGGCCGGCTCGAGCAACGGCCAGTAGAGCGGGAACAGCCCCCAGAGCAGGTAGGCGGCGGCACCGTACGCGGTCCCGCGCCGAGGGTCCGGCGGGGGACCGTCGGCCCGGTCGGTCAGGACACGGTCCAGGTGTCGCTGCCGGCGAGCAGCGAGCTCAGCGCGTCCTCGTCGCCGGCGCCCTGCGTCTCGGCGGCGCGGGCGAGCTGGTCGGCCATCAGGTCGTCGTAGACCGGGCGGGCGACGTCGCGGAAGACCCCGATGGGGGTGCGGGCCAGCGACAGCTCGGCGAGCCGGGAGAGGTCGAACGCGTGCGACGGGTCGTCGGCGTGGGCGTCGTGGATCACGACCTCGGCCTCGTCGACGTCGGCGACCTCGACCACCTTCAGCGACGAGTCGGGGGAGCGGACGACACCGTGCTGGCCGTCGCTGCCCCAGCGGATCGGCTGCCCGTGCTCGAGCCGGATCGTGAAGTCGTCGCGGGTCGCGGGGTCCTTCAGCGCCTCGAACGCCTCGTCGTTGAAGATGTTGCAGTTCTGGTAGATCTCGACCAGTGCGGTGCCCTTGTGGGCGGCCGCGGCCCTGAGCACCGAGGTGAGGTGCTTGCGGTCGGAGTCGATGGAGCGCGCGACGAAGGTCGCCTCGGCGCCGAGCGCCAGGGACACCGGGTTGAAGGGTGCGTCGAGCGACCCGAGCGGCGTCGACTTCGTGATCTTCCCGAGCTCGGACGTCGGGGAGTACTGGCCCTTGGTGAGTCCGTAGATCCGGTTGTTGAACAGCAGGATCTTGAGGTTCACGTTGCGCCGGAGCGCGTGGATCAGGTGGTTGCCGCCGATCGACAGCGCGTCACCGTCACCGGTGACCACCCAGACCGAGAGGTCCGGTCGCGACGCGGCGACGCCGGTCGCGATCGCCGGGGCGCGGCCGTGGATCGAGTGCATCCCGAACGTGTCCATGTAGTACGGGAAGCGCGACGAGCAGCCGATGCCGCTGACGAAGACGATGTTCTCCCGCGCGAGGCCGAGCTCGGGCATGAACGACTGGACCGCGGCGAGGATCGCGTAGTCGCCGCACCCCGGGCACCAGCGGACCTCCTGGTCGGTCTTGAAGTCCTTGGCGGACTGCTTGCCGCGCGCCTTGGGCACCAGCTCCAGCGACGGGTAGCCGCCGGGCCCGTTGCCGCTGTGCCCGTCGCCGCTGTGCGTCTCGTTCACTGCAGGTCCTCGCTCACTCCGGTGATGACGCTGGCCAGCTCCTCGGCCTTGAAGGGCAGCCCGCGGACCTGGGTGTAGCCGATGACGTCGACGAGGTACTTCGCGCGCAGCAGCATCGTCAGCTGGCCGCCGTAGCCGTAGCCGAGGTTCATCTCGGGCACCAGCACCTTGTCGTAGCGCGCGAGGACCTCGCCCAGGTCGGCCGGGAACGGGTTGAGGTGCCGCAGGTGCGCCTGTGCGACCCGGACTCCGCGACCCCGGACCAGTCGCGCGGCGGCACCGATCGGCCCGTAGGTCGACCCCCAGCCGAGCACGAGCACGCGCGCCGCCCCGGACGGGTCCTCGACCATCAGCGGCGGGATGGTCTTCGCCACCGCGTCGATCTTGGCCTGCCGGGTCCGGACCATGAAGTCGTGGTTGGCCGGGTCGTAGCTGATGTTGCCGGTGCCGTCGGCCTTCTCGATGCCGCCGATGCGGTGCTCCAGGCCGGCTGTGCCGGGGACGGCCCACGGCCGGGCCAGCGTCTCGGGGTCACGCACGTAGGGGTGGTAGACCGCCCGCCGGCCGCCCTTGCCGTCGTCCTCCTCGGCGTTGGTCTCGGTCGCGAACTCGACCCCCAGGTCGGGCAGGTCCTCGACCGACGGGATCCGCCACGGCTCGGAGCCGTTGGCGAGATAGCCGTCCGAGAGGAGGATCACCGGAACCCGGTACGTCGTGGCGATCCGCGCCGCCTCCAGGGCGGTGTCGAAGCAGTCGGCCGGCGAGCGCGGGGCGACGATCGGCACCGGCGCCTCGCCGTTGCGGCCGAACATCGCCTGCAGCAGGTCGGCCTGCTCGGTCTTGGTGGGCATCCCGGTCGACGGCCCGGCCCGCTGCACGTCGACGACGATCAGCGGCAGCTCGAGGCTGACCCCGAGCCCGATCGTCTCGGCCTTGAGCGCGAGGCCGGGCCCGGACGTGGAGGTGACCGCGAGCGACCCGGAGTAGGCCGCGCCGAGGGCCGCCCCGACGGCGGCTATCTCGTCCTCGGCCTGGAAGGTCCGCACGCCGAACCGCTTGTGCTTGGACAGCTCGTGCAGGATGTCGGAGGCCGGGGTGATCGGGTAGGACCCGAGGAACAGCGGGAGCCCGCTGCGCTGCGAGGCGGCCACCAGCCCGTATGACAGGGCCAGGTTGCCGGAGATGTTGCGGTAGCGGCCGGCGGGCAGCCGGGCCGGCCTGACCTCGTAGGAGACGGCGAAGTCCTCGGTGGTCTCGCCGAACGACCAGCCGGCCTGGAACGCCGTGAGGTTGGCCTTGAGGATCTCCGGGCGGCGCGCGAACTTCGCCTCCAGGAACCTCGCGGTACCCTCGGTCGGCCGGTTGTAGAGCCAGGAGAGCAGGCCGAGGGCGAACATGTTCTTCGCCCGCTCCGCCTCCTTCCTGGTGATGTCGATGCCCTTGAGGGCCTCGACCGTCATCGACGTCAGGCCGACGGCGTGCACGGTGTACGCCTCGAGCGAGCCGTCGTCCAGCGGGTTGGTGAGGTAGCCGACCTTGACCAGGTTGCGCTTGGTGAACTCGTCGGTGTCGACGATGATGTCGGCGCCGCGCTCGAGGTCGCCCATGTTGGCCTTGAGCGCCGCCGGGTTCATCGCGACGAGCACGTCCGGCCGGTCGCCCGGCGTCATGATGTCGTGGTCGGCGAAGTGCAGCTGGAAGGCCGACACCCCCGGCAGCGTCCCCGCGGGCGCGCGGATCTCGGCCGGGAAGTCCGGCAGGGTCGACAGGTCGTTGCCGAAGGACGCGGTCTCGGTGGTGAACCGGTCGCCGGTCAGCTGCATCCCGTCGCCGGAGTCACCAGCAAAGCGGATGATCACACGCTCGAGCTGCTGGACGTCCTTGGCCACGACTGCAGCCTACGACTCCGTAGGTTCGCTCGCGGCAGGTGAGACCCCACCGCCCCCTCATCGGCGGCGACCGACCTCCCGGCCCGAGGTGATCACGGGCCCGTGATCACCTCGGGTCAACAGTGGCGTGCACGCCACCGTCGGCCCGGGAACGGCGCGGGAGGGGGGGTGCGTACCCACTAGGCTCCCCGCAGGCACGATCGAGGAGGCACGATGGACGGCTTCTACGGCGGCTACGGCCTCGTGGGCCTGCTCCTCCTCGCCGGCATCGCCTTCGTCACGGTGGCGTTCACCGCCAACCGGCTGCTGCGCCCGACGGTGCCCGGGGGTGACAAGACGGTCACCTACGAGTGCGGCGTCGACCCGGTCGGCGAGGGCTGGGCCCAGAGCCACGTCCGCTACTACGTCTTCGCCTACCTCTATGTGATCTTCGCGGTCGACGCGCTCTACCTGTTCCCCTGGGCCACCGTCTTCGACGCCCCCGGCTACGGTGCCACCACGCTGGTCGAGATGTTCGTCTTCCTGGCCTTCCTCGGCGTCGGGCTGCTCTACGCCTGGCGCAAGGGGGTCCTCACGTGGCGCTAGGGCGTGACCCCCTGGACCGCCGCGCGGTGGACCTGCCGTCCCCGTCGGTGGGACCACCCCACCTGGGTGCTCTCCAGCGGCACGCGCCGGAGCCGATGAAGCTGGTGCTCAACTGGGGCCGCCGCTACAGCCTCTGGGTGTTCAACTTCGGGCTGGCCTGCTGCGCGATCGAGTTCATCGCGTCGTCGATGTCGCGGCACGACTTCATCCGGCTCGGCGTCATCCCGTTCGCCCCCGGGCCGCGGCAGGCCGACCTCATGGTCGTGAGCGGCACCGTCACCGACAAGATGGCGCCGGCCGTCAAGCGCCTCTACGAGCAGATGCCCGAGCCGAAGTACGTCATCTCGTTCGGCGCCTGCTCCAACTCCGGCGGCCCCTACTGGGACTCCTACTGCGTCACCAAGGGCGTCGACCAGATCATCCCCGTCGACGTCTACGTCCCCGGCTGCCCGCCGCGGCCGGAGGCGCTGCTCCAGGGCATCCTCAAGCTGCAGGAGAAGATCGCCGCCGAGTCGCTCGGCGACCGCTACCAGCCGCACGCCCCGCGCGGGCCGATCCAGTCCGTCCGGGTCGACGATGAGTGAGGCGCCGGCGCCGGGGAGCCCGGCCCAGGCGCTCGCCGCACGGTACCGCGAGCGCGGTGCTGTCGAGTCGGCGTACGGGCAGGACACCGTCGACGTGCCGCGCGAGTCCTGGGTCGAGGCGCTCACCGTCGCCCGCGACGAGCTGGGCTACGGCTACTTCGACTTCCTCACGGCCGTCGACCAGCTCGATGCGGACCCCGAGCCGGGGTTCGACGTCGTGGTCCACCTCTGGTCGCTCGCCGACCACGCCCACCTCCTCGTGCGCACCCGGGTGCCGGCCACCGACGCCGTGCTCGCCAGCGCGACGTCGGTCTTCGCCGGTGCGAGCTGGCACGAGCGCGAGACCTTCGAGATGTTCGGCGTCGACTTCGCCGGGCACCCGCACCTCGTGCCGCTGCTCCTCCCGGACGGCTTCGAGGGGCACCCCCTGCGCAAGGACTTCGTTCTCGCCGCGCGGGCGGCCAAGGCGTGGCCCGGCGCCAAGGAGCCGGGGGAGTCCGACGGCGACGCGCACAGCTCGCCGAGCCGGCGCAAGACCCGCCCGCCCGGTGTCCCCGACCCCGAGGCGTGGGGGCCCCGGTGACCGACGCGCTCGAGATCGTGCTGCGGCTGGTGCTCGTGCTGGGTGCGTTCCTCACCCTGCCGCTGCTGGTGGGTCAGGCCGAGCACAAGGCGATGGCGCACATGCAGAGCCGGGTCGGCCCGATGTACGCCGGGGGGTTCCACGGCTGGGCGCAGCTGGTGGCAGACGGCGTGAAGTTCGCGCAGAAGGAGGACATCGTCCCGGCAGCCGCCGACCGCACGGTGTTCAAGCTCGCACCGGCCGTCGCACTCATCCCGTACCTCCTCGTCCTGATCGCGATCCCGCTCGCCCCCGACTGGGTCGCGCAGGAGCTCGACGCGGGCATCTTCTTCGTCATCGCCGTGATGGGCGTCGGCGTCCTCGGCTCGCTGATGGCCGGCTGGGCCAGCGCGAACAAGTTCTCGCTGCTGGGCGGCCTGCGCAGCGCCGCCCAGCTCCTGGCCTACGAGCTGCCGTTCCTGCTCGCCGCCGCCTCGGTCGCGATGGCCGCGGGGACGCTGTCGCTGTCCGGCATCGTCGCTGCCTGGGAGCCCTGGTGGCTGATCTGGCAGCTGCCCGGCGCGGTGGTCTTCTTCGTGGCCGGGCTCGCCGAGCTGCAGCGGCCACCGTTCGACATGCCGGTCGCCGACTCCGAGATCATCTTCGGTGCCTACACCGAGTACACCGGGTTGCGGTTCGCGCTGTTCCTGCTGGCCGAGTACGCCGGCATCGTCGTGCTGTCCGCACTGACGACGGTGCTGTTCCTCGGTGGCTGGAAAGGCCCCTTCGACGACGCCCTCTGGGGTGCTGTCGGCGCACTGTGGACCCTGGCCAAGACGTTCGTGCTGTCGTTCCTCGTCATCTGGCTGCGGGTGTCCTACCCGCGACTGCGCGAGGACCAGC
Organism: Actinomycetes bacterium; assembly: GCA_038246545.1. Lineage (GTDB taxonomy): Bacteria > Actinomycetota > Actinomycetes > JACCUZ01 > JACCUZ01 > JBBRVW01. The sequence goes on from JBBRVW010000014.1 coordinate 64,005, forward strand.
TGCAGCGGCTGGCGTGGCAGGGACTGGTGCCGGTGGCACTGGTCCAGCTCGCCCTGACGGGAGTGGTGGCGGTGGCGACATGAACGTCCCGGGTGCGGGTCTGGCCAAGGGCCTGGCAGTGACCCTCAAGACGATGAGCCGTCGGTCGGTAACCCAGCACTACCCCGATGTGCAGCCCGAGCTGCCGCCGCGCAGCCGCGGCGTCATCGCGCTGCTCGCGGAGAACTGCACGGTCTGCATGCTGTGCGCCCGCGAGTGCCCGGACTGGTGCATCTACATCGACTCGCACAAGGAGACGATCCCCGCGCCGCCCGGTGGCCGCGAGCGTCAGCGCAACGTGCTCGACCGCTTCGACATCGACTTCTCGCTGTGCATGTACTGCGGCATCTGCATCGAGGTCTGCCCGTTCGACGCGCTCTTCTGGTCCCCGGAGTTCGAGTACTCCGAGCTCGACATCCGCGACCTCACTCACGGCAAGGAGCGGCTGGGCGAGTGGATGCACACCGTCCCGGCGCCGCCCGCGCACGACGAGCACGGCGTGCGCGCCAAGGAGGTCGACGCAGCATTCAAGGCCGCGGACGGCGCCGGCCCCGGCGCCGTCGCCCGAGAGCAGACGTGAGCGTCGTCGAGGTCCTGTTCGGCCTGCTCGGCGTGGTGGCGCTCGGGTCGGGACTGCTCGTCGTCACCACCCGGCAGCTGGTGCACGCCGCGCTCTGGCTGGTGGTGTGCCTCGGGGCGGTGGCCGGCTGCTACCTGCTCCTGTCGGCGGAGTTCGTGGCGTGGGTGCAGGTGCTCATCTACGTCGGCGCCGTCGTCGTCCTGCTGCTGTTCGGCCTGATGCTGACCCGCGCCCCGATCGGGGTATCCACCGACCTCGACGCGCCGCCGCTGCAACGGGTGCTCGCCGCCGTCGTCGCCACCGGGCTCGCGGCAGTCGTCGTCACCACGGTGGTCGACGCCTTCCACGGCGAGCGGATCGACCTCGGCGACGACCAGGTGCGCGGCTCGACGGCGTCGGCCGGCGCCGCGATCTTCCGGGCCTGGGTGCTGCCGTTCGAGGTGCTCTCGGTGCTGCTGCTCGCCGCGCTGGTCGGCGCGATCGTGCTGTCCCGCCGCGACATCGGGTCGGCCGGCGAGGTGCTGTCGACGGAGGTCCGCGACTGATGCCGTTGCTCATGCCGGTCCTGCTGTCCTCGCTGCTGTTCTGCATCGGCGTGTACGGCGTGCTGGCCCGGCGGAACGCGATCCTGGTGCTGATGTCGGTCGAGCTGATGCTCAACGCGGTCAACGTCAACCTGGTCGCCTTCGACGTCTGGCTTCGCGACGAGCTGCTGGCCGGGCAGGTGTTCACGCTCTTCGTGATCACCATCGCCGCCGCCGAGGTCGGACTCGGGCTGGCGATCGTGCTGCTGGTGTTCCGCAACCGGGAGACTACCCAGCTCGACCTGCTCGACGACCTGCACGACCCCGAGCCGGACCGGCCGGAGCGCGTGGTCGAGGAGCGGGTCACGTGACGCTCGTCTATCTCGCCGTGGCGGCACCCCTCGTCGCTTCCTTCGTGGGCCTGCTCGGCGGCCGGCTGGTGCCGCGGCTGGTGGTCCCCGTGGCCGTCGCCGGCACTGGGGTGTCGTTGCTCGCGGCCCTGGTCATGGCTGCTCGGGCTGTCACCACCGACGGGCTGGTGGAGCGGGCCAGCCTCGACACCGTGCCGCTCGGCGGTGGACTGAGCTTCGGCCTCGACCTGCGCCTCGACGGTCTCGCCGCGCTCGTCTCGGTCGCGGTCACCGTCGTCGCACTGATGGTGCAGGTCTACTCGACGGCCTACCTCAAGGGCGACCCGCGCTACTCGTCGTACGCCGCGCTCGTGTCGCTGTTCACGGCCGCGATGCTGCTCGTGGTGTTCGCCGACGACCTGTTCGTGCTGCTGGTCGGCTGGGAGGTCATGGGCGTCTGCTCCTACTTCCTGATCGGCCACCACTGGGAGCAGGAGGGGTCGCGGGCCGGCGCGGTCAAGGCTTTCGTCACCACCCGGCTCGGCGACGTCGGCTTCCTCTTCGGCATCTTCACGATCGGTCAGGTCTTCGGCACCTTCAGCATCGACCGGATCGTCGCCGACGCCGCGCTGCAGAACGGGCGCCTCGCCTGCCACGTCTGCCAGATCGCCGCTCTGCCCGAGGGGACGATCACCATCGGCACGTTGCTGCTGCTGTGCGGTGTCGTGGGCAAGTCGGCGCAGTTCCCGCTGCACACCTGGCTGCCGGACGCGATGGCCGGCCCTACGCCGATCAGCGCCCTCATCCACGCCGCGACGATGGTGGCGGCCGGCATCTACTTCGTGGTCCGGCTCTACGACGTGTTCCTGCTCTCGCCCACGACGCTGGCCGTGATGGCGCTGATCGCCTGCGTCACGATGCTGGGTGCGGCGCTCGCCGCGCTGGCGCAGGACGACATCAAGCGGGTGCTCGCCTACTCCACCGTAAGTCAGCTCGCCTACATGCTGGCGGCCCTCGCGGTCGGGTCGGCGCTGGCGTCGACGTTCCACCTGCTGACGCACGCCGCGTTCAAGGCGCTGCTCTTCCTCGCGGCCGGCTCGGTGATCCACGCGGTCGGCACCAACCTGATGCCGGCCATGGGCGGGCTGCGCCGGCTGATGCCCGTGACGTTCGTGACGATGACGGTCGGGCTGGCCGCTCTCGCCGGGATCCCGCCGTTCGCCGGCTTCTTCTCCAAGGAGGCCGTGCTCGGGGCGGCCGAGGAGACAGCGCTGCACCACGACGGACCGGCCGCGGCCTGGACCGGCTGGCTGGTCCTCGTGGTCGGCCTGGTCACCGCCGGCGTGACCGCGGCGTACGTCGCCCGGCTATGGCTGATGACCTTCTTCGGCGAGGCACGCGGCGGGGTCGCGGCGCACGAGTCGTCCCCGGCGATGCGCTGGCCGCTCGTCGTCCTCGCTGTCCCGGCAGCCCTGCTCGGCCTCGCCGGGCTGCCGTCGGGGTGGCTGCCGGACTGGCTCGCCCCGGTCAGCGAGGTGGCACCAGGGCTGAGCGAGGGTGGTGACGTAGCGCAGGTCGAGCTGCACGTCGGGCTGGTCACCTCCGTGCTGTCCGTCGGTCTCGCGGTGGCCGGTGCCCTCGCGGTGTGGGCGGTCTGGCGCCGCGACCCGGCGGCCGACCCGGCGGCCGCGCTGCGCTGGCGACCAGCCCTGGTCCACGCGTTCTACGTCGACGACCTCTACGACCGCGCCCTGGTGCGCCCGGTCCGGGTCGCGGCGCGGGCTGTCCGCCGGGTCGACGACGACGTCGTGGTCGGCGGCGTCACCGGCACCGGTCGTGGTGCCCGGTCGTTGGCCGGGCTGATCGCCCGGACCCAGGGCGGCAACGTCACGGCGTACCTCACCGGCCTGCTCGCCGGGGTACTGCTCATCGCTGCCGGCGTGGTGGTGCTGACATGAACGACCTCCTGCTGCCGCTGCTGCTGGTCCTGCCCCTTGCCGGTGCGCTCGTGCTCCTCGTCGTGCCGGGGTCCTCGGGCGAGCGGGTCGCGGTTCCCTTCGGCGTCGGCGTCACCGGCCTGACCTTCGCGGTGTCGGTGTGGGCGACGGCCGCCTCCCCGGAGACCGACGTGCAGTGGGTGCCGGAGCTCGGCCTGCGCTTCCACCTCGGGCTCGACGGCCTGTCGGCACCGCTGGTGCTCCTGACCACGCTGCTCACCCTGCTCTGCACCGTGTACCTGCTCCGGGTGCGGCCCGAGGCGCAGCGGATGCGCGCCCTGGTCGGGCTGCTCCTGCTGCTCGAGGTCGGCATGCTCGGCACCTTCCTGGCGCTCGACATGCTGCTGTTCTTCGTGTTCTTCGAAGTCGTCCTCGTGCCCATGTGGTTCGTCATCGCCCAGTGGGGCGACGACAGGGTGCCCGGCGGCCGGGTGCGCGCGGCCAACGTCTTCATCCTCTTCACCCTGCTCGGCAGCGCCGTGCTGCTGCTCGGCATCCTGCTCGTCGGGCTGCGGGCGGGGACCTTCGACCTCGTCGAGCTCGCGGACCGCGGTGGCGCCGGGCTCGGCCGGACCACCCAGGTGCTGGCCTTCGTCGCGCTGGGTCTCGGCCTGGCGGTCAAGACGCCCATGTGGCCGCTGCACTCGTGGCTGCCGGATGCGCACACCGCGGCGCCGACTGTCGGCTCGGTGCTGCTCGCCGGCGTCCTGCTGAAGATGGGCACCTACGGCTTCGTCCGGATCGCGCTGCCGGTGGTGCCTGAGGGCGCGGAGGCCGTGGCGCCGTTCCTCGGCGCGCTCGGCGTCGTCGGCATCCTCTATGGCTCGTTGGCCTGCCTCGCCCAGCGCGACCTCAAACGCCTCATCGCGTTCAGCAGCGTCGGGCACATGGGCTTCGTGCTGTTCGGCATCTCGACCCTGAGCCCGGTCGGCATCAACGGCGCGCTCTACGCCAACATCGCCCACGGTCTCATCACCGGACTGCTCTTCTTCCTGGTCGGCGCCGTCAAGGACCGCCACCACACCGCCGACATCGACGTGCTCGGCGGCGGCCTCTACGAGCGCACCCCGCGGCTCGGCGGCCTGCTCGCGTTCGCCGCCGTGGCAAGCCTCGGGCTGCCCGGTCTGGCCGGCTTCTGGGGCGAGATGCTCGTCCTGCTCGGCGCCTTCCGGCCCGACCCGGCGCTGTCCCGCGGGTACTACCTCGTGCTGATGGCGCTCGCAGGTGTCGGGGTGGTGCTCACCACGACGTACTTCGTGAAGGTGCTGCGCCGGGTCGCCCAGGGGACGTCCTTCCAGGCGTGGAAGGAGGCGGTGCTGCTGCGCGACGCCACCACCCACGAGCTCGCCGTGTGGTCCCCGGTCGTGGCCCTGGTCGTTGTTCTCGGTCTCTGGCCCGGCTTCCTGCTGGACGCCACGACCCCGGTGGTGCACCGGCTGCTGGGCGGTGGGTGATGCCGACGTCGGTGCAGCAGGTCGACTGGCTCGCCATCTCGCCGCCGCTGCTGGTCGCAGTCCTCGCGCTGCTGCTGCTCGTCCTCGACGCCTTCTTGCCGGCCCGATACCGGCAGGTCACCGGCTGGCTGGCCGGCATCGGCCTGCTTGCCGCCCTCGCGCTGCTCGTGCCGCTCGTCGGCGAAAGTCGCCAGACCTTCTGCGTCCCCGGCGGCGGGCTGGTGCTGCCCGCCTGCTCCTACGTCGTCGACGACCTGACGCTGGTGTTCCAGGCGCTGGTCCTCGCCGGTGCCGCCGTGGTCGTGCTGCTGTCGCTGGACACCGTACGGCTGGCGAAGATCCCGCCGGGGGAATACTGGTTCCTGCTGCTCGCGTCGGTGTCCGGCGCGCTGACGCTCGCCGCCAGCGGCGACGTCCTCACCCTCGTCGTCAGCCTCGAGGTCGTGTCGCTGCCGGCGTTCGCGCTCGTGGCGCTACGGCGCTACGACGGCCGTGGCAGCGAGGCCGCGCTCAAGCTCTTCCTCGTCTCGGTCGTGTCGACCGCAGTGATGCTGTTCGGCCTCAGCCTCGTCTACGGCGTCACCGGTGAGGTCTTCCTCGACAGGATCGCGACCGCCCTCGACGACCCCGGGGGTCGCGAGCCGGTGCTGCTGCTGGGCGTCGTGCTCGCCATCGCCGGGTTCGGGTTCAAGGTGGCCGCGGTCCCGTTCCACTTCTGGGCCCCGGACACCTACGAGGGTGCGCCGGTGCCCGTCGCGGCCTACCTCTCCGTGGTGTCGAAGGCGGCCGGCTTCGTCGGGCTCGCGCTGCTGCTGACCCGGGGCTTCCCGCCGTACGCCGACGTGTGGGGTCCGACGCTGGCGGTGCTGGCGGCGCTCACCATGACCGTCGGCAACCTCGCGGCACTGCGGCAGAAGCAGGCCGTGCGGCTGCTCGCCTGGTCGTCGGTGGCGCAGTCCGGCTACATGCTGGTGCCGCTCGGCGCCGCCTCGGTGGGGCACGTCGACGACGTCCTGCCGGCCACCGTTGCCTACGTCCTGGCCTACGGCGTGATGAACCTCGGCGCGTTCTCGGTCGTCACGCTGGTGGGGCGCCACCGGCCGGCCAACCTGCTGCTCGACTACCGGTCGCTGGGCCGGACCGAGCCGCTGACCGCGTTCGCGCTCGCGTTCTCGCTCGCCTGCCTCGCCGGCCTGCCGCCCGGGCTGCTCGGCCTGTTCGCGAAGGTCGTGGTCTTCCAGGCGCCGGTCGACCAGGGCGTCGGGTGGCTCGCGGTCGTGATGGCGGTCAACGTCGTGATCGGGCTGGCCTACTACCTGTCATGGGCCGCGTCGCTCTACGTCCGCACCAGCCGGGGCGCGCGGCCGCCGTCGTACCGCATCTCCTGGTCCGACGGGATCGCGATCGGCGTCACCCTCGGGGCCGCGCTCTGGCTGTCGGTGGCGCCGGGGCTGGTGCTGGGCTTCGGCTGAGCGCGGAGCGGGAACGACGACCCCTGACGCAGGCGTTCGACCGGTGAGACCCGAGCGCCACACCTACCCGGGAGGGAGGGCCGTGCACCGCCACACCAACGGCGTCAAGACCGCCGTCCTGCTCGCCCTGATGACGGGCCTGATCCTCCTCGTGGGCCGCTGGCTAGGCGGGACCGGCGGCCTGACGATCGCCCTCCTGATCGCCCTGGGCGTCAACGGCGTCTCCTACTTCATGAGCGACAAGCTGGCGCTGCGCTCGATGCGGGCCCGGCCGGTGAGCGAGGCCGAGCAGCCGGCGATGTACCGCATCGTGCGCGAGCTCTCGACCGCTGCCCGGCAGCCGATGCCGCGGCTCTACGTCTCGCCCACCAACGCCCCGAACGCGTTCGCCACCGGCCGCAACCCGCGCAACGCCGCCGTCTGCTGCACCGAGGGCATCCTCGGGATCCTCGACGAGCGTGAGCTGCGCGGCGTCCTGGGCCACGAGCTCTCGCACGTCTACAACCGCGACATCCTCATCTCGTCGGTCGCGGCGGGGCTGGCCAGCGTCGTCATGTACCTCGGCTACCTGGCCTACCTCGTACCGTTCGGCCGCAGCAGCGACGACGACGGTCCCGGGCCGCTCGGCGCGCTGGCCGTGCTCATCCTCGGCCCGGTCGCGGCCGGCTTGATCCAGATGGCGATCAGCCGGTCCCGCGAGTACCAGGCCGACGCCTCCGGCGCGCAGGTCACCGGTGACCCGCTGGCCCTGGCGAGTGCGCTGCGCAAGCTGGAGCTGGGGACCCGGTCACTGCCCCTGCCGCCCGAGCCGGCGCTGCAGACGACGAGTGCGCTGATGATCGCGAACCCGTTCCGGAACGAGGGCATGTCGAACCTGTTCTCCACCCACCCGCCGATGGCCGAGCGGATCGCCCGCCTCGAGCAGATGGCCGGCTACCAGCGCTGACCGGGTGGCTGCGGTCCGCCCTCAGGACGCCGGCACCAGGGCGCGGTACGACGGCCTGCCCAGCTCGAGGTCGCGCCGCTCCAGCCCTGCCAGGAGCCGCGCGGACAGCCCGTCGCTGCGCCACTGGTCCAGCAGCACCGCGTCCGCGCCCTGGAAGTAGCCCGCCACCGAGCGCTGCCACTCCAGGTCGCGGCGCCGTTCGCGGGGCGTCGGGCCGGAGCCGAGGTCGCCCGGGTCCTGGTCGTAGGTGAGCCCGGTGACGTCGACCACGAGTCGGCAGCCGTGCCGCAGGTCGCTGGTCAGCACGTCGGCCGTCACCAGCGCGGCTGCGCTGTCGGCGGCGACGCAGCGCATACCCGACAGGGCGCCCTCGGTCGCTCCCGCGGGCACCCGACGCCCCTCGGGCTGGGTGACGACGTGCACCGACAGAATGGCCAGCGCCAGCAGGGCGAGCGCCGGGGCCAGCGGTCGCAGCGCCGGCAGCCGGGCCGACCCGGCGGACAGCACGGCGTCCGCGCCCGCACCACCCAGCAGCGCGAGTGCCGGCGCCACGTAGGTCCCGTAGTGACCGAAGTACGACGGGCTGGCCAGCAGCAGCCCGCCCTGCGTCGCGAGCAGGGCGGACCACGGGCGGGCCGCCGGCACCCGCCAGGCCACGAGGGCGGCGAGGGCGGCCGCGACCAGTGCCAGCGCGACGACGAGCGTCGTGGCGCCCGGACCGAGCGGGCCGGGCGATAGGTGCACGGCCTCGATGCTGGCCAGCCGCACCGGGACGGAGACGCCGTTGGAGGGCCGGGCGAGCTGGTCGAGCACCACCATCCGCAGCATCGCCGTCGGGCTCGCCAGCAGGAACGGCAGGCAGATCGCCGCGGCGGCCGCCGCGCCGGCCACGACGAACGCCCCGGCCTGGCGGCGCCCGTGGCGGCGCAGCAACCAGACCGCCAGTACCGCCAGCGGCACCACTGCCCACGCCTTGACGGCCACCGCGAGCCCGAGTGCGGCGCCGGCGAGCAGCACCCGGCGCCGGGTCGCGGGACCGGCGCCCAGCAGGGCCAGCGCGGCGAGCAGGCCGAGGTTCACGAGGGGCTCGAGCAGCGTGGTGCGCTCGGCGTACGCCGCCGGCTGCCACACGGCGTACCCCAGCCCGGCGAGCAGTCCGGCGCGCGGCGAGACGCGGCGCGCGACAGCCCACACCAGCACCGCCGAGGCCGCGCCGACCAGCATGAACGCGACCCGGCCTGCGGCCAGCCCCACCGGGTCCTCGCCGACCAGACGGCCGAGGAGCGCGAACGGGGCGAGCACCAGCGTGATGCCGGGAGGGTGCAGCAGCAGGTAGTCGCGGTAGGGGAGCCGGCCCGAGAGCAGTGCGTCGGACGCCGAGTAGTAGACGCCGTCGTCGTAGGCCAGCACCCCGGTCAAGCCCCCGCCGCGCACGACCGGTGCGAGTCTGGCGACGAGGGCGACCAGGGCGACGACGACGGGGGCGTTCAGTCGTCGCACGACCTGACCAACGTGGGGCACGCCCCCAAGGTTGCGGATGCGACCTGTGAGGTTCCTGAACGTCGGAGCGCCCTGGCCGCCGAGCTCCTCGGTCGAGCAGTTCCGCGTCTCGTGACCCCGCGGTCCGGCTGACAACCGCGCGGGGGCGGTTCGCGATGTCGCGGCTGACGACCCGGCTTCGGAGCGCCCTGGCCCTCGGTGATCCACACCGAGTCGTTGCGGAAACCCGGATGTATCCGGTGTGGATCACTGCGTGCGGTGGTCAGGACCGCGACGGCCGGCTCTCAGCGGTAGTTGACGAACTGGACCGCGAAGTCGAGGTCCAGGTCCTTGAGCAGCGCCTGCACGGACTGCAGGTCGTCGCGGCTCTTGGAGCTGACGCGCAGCTCCTCGCCCTGGATCTGCGCCTTCACCGACTTCGGGCCCTCGTCACGGATGATCTTCGCGACCTTCTTGGCGTTCTCGGTCGAGATGCCCTGCTCGATGTCGCAGACCAGGTAGAACTCCTTGCCCGACAGGGTCGGCTCGCCCTTCTTCAGCGACTTCAGCGAGATGCCGCGCTTGATCAGCTTGGTCTCGAAGACGTCGAGGATCGCCTTGACGCGCTCCTCGCTGTTCGCCTCCATGCGGATCGACTCGCCGGACCACTTGATGACGGCGCCGACGTTCTTGAAGTCGAACCGGGTGGAGATCTCCTTGCCGGTCTGGTTCAGCGCGTTGTCGACCTCCTGGTGGTCGACCTTGCTCACGATGTCGAAGGAGGAGTCAGCCATGGCGGCACGGTATCCGACCCGCTGGGGGCGGCTCACCGCCGCCGGATAGGGTCCCCGGGTTCGTCGGACCGCGGGGGAGTGATCGAGTGACCACCATGACCACGTCCCCGCGCCGCCGCGAGGTCCGTGGGCGCGCCCGACGTGCGCCGCTCGACCTGGTGGCTCGACGTCGAGCTGCACAACACCTGGGAGTCGCTGGAGTACGGCGCGCGGCCGAGGTACCTGCGCAACGACACAGCGGTCCTCGCCGGCATGACCCACGCCCTGCGCACGCGCGGAGTCACGGTGGTCGGCGTCTACTCGACCGAGCACCAGTGGGCCGTGATCACGGGCGGGGCGAGCCCCGGCGGGGCGCCGGTCTGGTACGCCGGCACCGCCTCGGCCGCCACCGCGCGCCGTCACTGCCGGCCGGCGTACTCCTTCACCGGTGGCCGGGTCCGCATGACGCAGTTCCGCGCGCGGAACGGCCTTGACGGCGACCTCCGCTGCTGACGCCCTCGCCGTCCTTCGCCGCTAGGTCTGCGGCCCCAACGCCACGTCGGGGTCGACAGCGACACTGCCGCTCTTCAGCTCGACGAACACCACGTGCGTGGACGTGTCGCCGATGTTCTCCCCGGAATGTCGCTGGGCCGGCATCCAGGCGGTCGTCCCCTCGACGACCTCCACCTCGCGGGACTGGTCGCCGTGGACCAGCAGTCGCCGGAAGGTCGACAGCGTGATCATCACGCTGTCGGGGTGCTCGTGCGGGCTGGTCCGGCCGCCGGGGTGGTCCAGGTAGTCCAGCACGCGCACCTGGTCGTTCTCGAAGACAACCCGGTACTTGTCCGGGTCGGTGACGGTCGGATCGAGGCTCATGATCGGCAGTGTGCCGTCCCTGTCAATGCGCCGTTCCGCGCACTCGACCAGTACCGCTGCCCGGCCCCGTCGAGACCGGGTCGACCGGTCGGTGGTCAGACCAGGCGGCGGGCCGAGGCCCAGCGGGTGAGCTCGTGCCGGTTCGACAGCTGCAGCTTGCGCAGGACGGCGGAGACGTGGGTCTCGACGGTCTTCACCGAGATGAACAACGCCTTGCCCACCTCCTTGTAGGTGTAGCCGCGGGCGATCAGCCGCAGCACCTCGCGCTCGCGCTGCGAGAGCCGGTCGAGGTCCTCGTCGATGGTCGCCACGTCGGTGGTCGCGGCGAAGGCGTCCAGCACGAAGCCGGCCAGCCGCGGGGAGAACACCGCGTCGCCGTCGGCGACCCGCCGCACGGCCGCGGCCAGCTCCGGCCCGGTGATGGACTTCGTCACGTAGCCCCGCGCCCCGCCCCGGATCACCGCGATGACGTCCTCGGGTGCGTCGCTCACCGAGAGCGCGAGGAACTTCACCTCCGGCAGGTGGCCCACCAGCTCCTGCAGCACGGCGCGCCCGCCGCCGCCGGGAAGGTGTACGTCGAGCAGGACGACGTCGGGGCGGGTCGCCGTGATGACGGTGACCGCCTGCTGCGCATCCTCGGCCTCGCCGACCACCTCGACGGCGTCGCCGAGCTCGGCGCGCACCCCGGACCGGAACATCCGGTGGTCATCGACGAGCACCACACGCACCCGGAGAGGCGGCGTGCCGGCGGCCCCGGGAGCCGGCCCGCTCCCGCCGGCGCCGGCCTCGGGGGGCGTCTCGCCCGACTGGTCGCTCACGTCGCACTCCTCTGCCGGGGCATCTCGAGCTGGATCTCGGTGCCGTCCCCGGGTGTCGACCGTACGGCCGCGGTCCCGCCGTTGCGGTCCATCCGGCCACGGACCGACTGGCGCAGGCCGAGCCGGTCCTCGGGGACGTCGTCGACGTCGAACCCCGGACCGCGGTCCCGGACGAAGACCGTGACCTGCTCCGGCTCGACCTCCGCGTAGAGGGTGACCGCCGCACCGCCGGCGTACTTCGCGGCGTTGACCATCGCCTCTCGGGCGGCGTCGCGCAGGGCGGCCAGCCGCTCGTCGATCGGGCAGTCGCCCACCACGACGACCTCGATCGCGATCCCGTGCGCGTCCTCGACCTCTGCCGCGGCCGCCTCGAGGGCGGCAGCCAGGTCCTGGCTGGAGTCGGTGGTCGGCCGGTAGAGCCAGCCGCGCAGCTCGCGCTCCTGCGCGCGCGCCAGCCGGGCCACCTCGCGCGGGTCGTCGACATAGCGTTGGATCAGGGTGAGGGTGTGCAGGACCGAGTCGTGCACGTGCGCGGCCACCTCGGCCCGCTCCTGCTCGCGGATCCGCGCGTTGCGCTCCGCGGCGAGGTCGCGGGCCATGCGCACCCACCACGGGCTGCTCACCAGGGCCAGGCCGACGGCCACCACGAGCGCCGCCACCAGGCCGCCGCCGGTGCCGTTCAGGTCGGCCGGCCCGACCAGGATCGCGCCCGCGCCCACGAGGACCAGGGCGACGCCGAGGCCGGCGCGGGCCGCCCCGGTGAGTCGGTGGGTGCCGGTACGGGTGCGCCACCGCTCGCGCTGGTCGTCGTCCGCCTGGCGCCACAGCATGCTGACGCCCAGGCCGACCGCGACCAGCGGGACGGCCAGCCCCGCCCCGATCCCCAGGCCGACGGCGTGCAGCAGCAGCAGGCCGCCGACGGTGAGCGACCCGAGCGCGAGCAGCATCGTGAGGTCGCGCTCGCGGTCCAGCGGCACTGCGCGCTCGAACGGGTTCTGCGGGGCGAACACCCAGAGCAGGCCGTACGTCAGGATGCCCGCGCCGCCGGCCGCGGCCAGGACCACGAACGCGAGCCGGACGTACAGCACCTCGACGCCCAGGTGGTCGGCCAAGCCGCGCGCGACGCCGGCGAGGACCCGGCCGTCGGTGCTGCGGTACAGCCTGGCCGGCGCCTGCTCCGCCTGCTGGCCCGGGGCCTGGGCGGCGGGTGTCGGGGTTCTCACCCCTCGATCTTCCTCTCCCTGGGGCCCCCGGGCATCAGGGCGCTGCCGGACCCCGGACCATGACCGGGGTCAGGGTGCGACCAGGGTGGTCCCAGGGGCGATGCCGGATGGCGGCGGCTGCGCCCACGGCCACGATGAGGCCATGCCCACAGACACGCCCACCACAGCTCCGCGCCAGGAGCGGCGCGGCTACCCGCCGCTGACCGAGCTCCGCCGCAGCCGCACCGACCGCCACATCGGCGGTGTGTCCGGCGGGCTCGGCCGGTACGCCGGCATCGACCCGCTGATCTTTCGGATCCTGTTCGTCGTCCTCGCCATCTTCGGCGGCTCCGGCATCCTCTTCTACGCGCTCGGCTGGCTGCTCGTTCCCGAGGAGGGGGAGTCCGAGTCCGAGGGCCGCCGGCTGCTGGACGGCAGATCGACCCGCTCCAAGGGCACCATCGTGGCCCTGGCCGTGGTGGTCGTCGCCGGGGTGATCGCCACCGGCGCGACCATCGACAGCGGGCCCGGCATCGGCGGTGTCGCGCTGCTCGTCGTCATCGTGGCCGCGGTCCTGCTGCGCGACCGCCTGCGGAGCCCGGCCCATGCCGACCCGGTCGGCGGCCCCGTCCAGGGTGCCGTCCAGGGCCTCGGCCCGGTCCACGGCCCGGTGCCGCCGCCGGTCGAGCCCGGCGCCTACGGCCAGACGCCGGGCACGGCCTACTCCGTCGCTGCCCCGCCGGCCGCGGCCGCGCAGACCGCGACGTTCGCGCCGCAGACCGCGGGCGTCACGCCACCGCCTGGCGTCCCCGCGTACCCGGTCTGGGCGCCCGCGCCGCCGCCGCCACCGAAGGAACGCTCGATCCTCGGGCGGGTCACGCTGAGCGTCGCGCTGATCGTCGTCGGGCTACTGGTCGGCTGGAACGCGGCCACCGACTCCGACGTGCCCGGCCGGATCGTGTTCGCCGCGGCGCTCGCCGTCGTCGGCCTGGGGCTGCTCGTCGGCGCGTTTGCCGGCCGGGCCCGCGGGCTGGTGGTGTGGGGTGTGCTCCTCACCGCCCTCGCCTCGGTCGCGGCCGTCGTGCCTGACGTACCCGTGCACGGCGGGGTGGGTGACCGCACCTGGCGCCCGACCAGCCTGGACCAGCTGCGGTCGGAGTACCGGCTCGGCATCGGTGACGCGGAGCTGGACCTGTCGCAGCTCGACCTGAGCACGGCCGGCCGCCGGCGGGTCGACGTCCGGCAGGGGGTCGGCGACCTGACCGTCGTCGTCCCGGACGACGTCGTCGTCCGCATCGACGCCGACGTCCGGGCCGGCGACCTCCGGCTCCCCGACCTCCCGTCGATCGACGGGACGGACCTCAGGGAACGCGTGGTGGTCCCGGAGGGCTCGGCACCGGGCAGCGCCGTCCTCGTCGTGGACGCCGAGCTCGGCCTGGGCAGCCTGGAGGTGCGCCGTGCGACGCCATGAGCTGGACGTGTTCTCGCTGATCACGGGGCTGGTCTTCGTGGCCGTGGCGACCGGGAACCTGCTCGACGAGACCTCCGACGTCACCTTCGACGGTCGGTGGGTCGTCCCGCTGGTGATGGTCGCGATCGGGGTCGCCAGCCTGGCCGGACTGGCTCGCGGCCGGGGGCGTGAGCCACGCCCGGCCGAGGCGTCGGGCTCGGTCGGGTCGACGACGGCCGGGGCGACGAGTCCCGGCACCGAGGCGGCTGATGTCGGCGATGTGGGCGACGTCAGCGACGTCAGCGACCTCAGCGACGACACTGTGGTGCTGAGCCGCGACGAGCCGGAGTCGCGCTGACCCTCTGGTCGGTCCCGGCAGGCCGGCTCCGCTATCCTCGTCCGGTCCCCGCGCGGGACACCCGGCAGGTTGCCCGAGCGGCCAATGGGAGCGGACTGTAAATCCGTCGGCGATGCCTTCGAAGGTTCGAATCCTTCACCTGCCACCCACCGGACGACCCCCGACCGAGCACTCGGCCGGGGGTCGTCGGCGTCGTGGCGGCGGACGTCTGCCATGATTTGGCGCTGCACCCGTGGAGCCCGGTATCCTTCTCGGGCTCGCGCCCCCTTAGCTCAGTCGGCAGAGCGTCTCCATGGTAAGGAGAAGGTCTACGGTTCGATTCCGTAAGGGGGCTCTGGACGGCCTTTCTCCCTGCGCTCGTGCGGGGCAGGGGTGGCCGACCCGGCGGAGTAGCTCAGCCTGGTAGAGCAAGCGGCTCATAATCGCTGTGTCGCCGGTTCAAGTCCGGCCTCCGCTACCCGTAGGACCGTTCCACCAGCACGACAGCACGCGTCCGCGCGTGCGAGCCGGTACGGCACCAGCCGTGGCCGGCCCGGCACAAGGCGAGGAGCGCCACCCGTGGCCAAGCAGACCGACATCCGACCGAAGATCACGCTGGCGTGCGTCGAGTGCAAGGAGCGCAACTACATCACCCGCAAGAACCGCCGGAACGACCCCGACCGGCTCGAGCTGAAGAAGTTCTGCCCGCGCGACCGCAAGCACACCGTGCACCGCGAGACTCGCTAGCCACACCCGGCGGTTCCGGCCACCACCTCTCGAGAACGAGCGCACATGCTGAATGACGGACCGGTCCCTCCCTTCGTCCACGGCGTCGTCGAGTACGTCGCCGGGGTGCTGCTGATCGTCGCTCCCTTCCTGTTCGCGTTCGACTCGACGGACGCCACGGCCGCCTCGGTCGTGGTCGGACTGGTGGTCCTGGCCTTCACGGCGACCTCGGACCTCCCGACCGGGCTGGTCCGGACGATCAGCACCGGCGTGCACGTGACCGTCGACGTCGTCACCGCGGTGCTTCTCGTCGCCCTGCCGTTCGTGCTCGCGTTCACCGACGAGCGGGCGCCGACCGCGTTGTTCATCGCGCTCGGCGTGGTGCACCTGCTGATGACCATCGCCACCAGGTTCCCGCCGCGCAGGCGGGTCGACGCCGAGCCCGCCGGCTGACCGGGTCCTGGCTCGGCTAGCGTCTGCGCCATGCCGATCGACCCGTCCTATGCCGGGCGCAGCTACCCGCCTACCGAGCCCTACGAGGTCGGGGTCGAGAAGATCCGCGAGTTCGCGGACGCCCTCGGCGACCCCAACCCCGCCTACCGCGACCGCGGGGCGGCCCGGGAGCTCGGGCACCCCGACGTCATCGCGCCGCCGACCTTCCCGTTCCTCCTGACCTTCAAGGCCTCGCGGAAGCTCATCAAGGACCCCGACCTCGGCATCGACTACAGCCGGGTCGTCCACGGCGAGCAGCGGTTCGCGCACACCCGTCCCGTCCGGGCCGGCGACGCGCTGACCGTCACGGTCACGCTCGAGTCGGTGAAGTCGGCCGGCGGCCACGACATGGTCACCTCGCGCAGCGACGTCGAGACCGTCGAGGGCGAGCACGTCGCGACGGCCTGGTCGACCCTCGTCGTGCGGGGTGGCGAGTGATGGCGGTCCCCAGCGACGTCGAGGTCGGCACCGAGCTGCCGCCGCAGGTCTTCACCATCACCCGGGCCGACCTGGTCCGTTACGCCGGCGCGTCCGGCGACTTCAACGTCATCCATTGGAACCAGAGGGTCGCCACGGCGGTGGGGCTGCCCGACGTGATCGCCCACGGGATGTACACGATGGCCCTGGCCGCCCGCGTCGTCACCGACTGGGCCGGCGACCCGGCCCGCGTCGTCGAGTACGGCGTGCGCTTCACGCGTCCGGTGCCGGTCCCCGACGACGACGCGGGGGCGACCCTCGAGGTGACCGGGGCCGTCGCGGCGCTGCTCGACGACGGCCGGGTCCGGGTCGACCTCGTCGCGACCCACGCGGGAGCCAAGGTGCTCGGCCGGGCCCGGGCCGTCGTCGCCCTCGCCTGACGGTGCACGAGCAGACCGGCGTCCCGCTCGCGGGACTCACGACGCTGCGCCTCGGCGGGCCCGCGAGGCGACTGATGGTCGCGGAGACCGACGACGAGGTCGTCGACGTCGTCCGCGACGCCGACTCCCGCGGCGAGCCGCTGCTCGTGCTCGGCGGCGGTAGCAACCTCGTGGTCGGCGACGCGGGCTTCGACGGCACCGTGCTGCAGGTCGCGACCCGCGGCGTCGAGGAGTCCTCCGACGTCGAGCACGGCCTGCACCTCGAGGCAGGTGTCGACTGGGACCACGCCGTCGGGCTGGCCGTCGACGAGGGCTACGCCGGCATCGAGGCGCTCTCGGGGATCCCGGGCCGGGTCGGTGCCGCCCCGATCCAGAACGTCGGTGCCTACGGCCAGGAGGTCGCCCAGACGGTCGCCGGGGTCCGCGTGCTGGACCGCGCGAGCCACGACGTGGTCGACCTCGGCCCGGACCAGTGCGGCTTCGGCTACCGCGACAGCGTCTTCAAGCGCACGCCGGACCGCTACGTCGTCCTCGGTGTCACCTTCGCCCTGGAGCACTCCCGGCTCGGTGGCGCCGTCCGCTACGCCGAGCTCGCCAGGACCCTCGGCGTCGAGATCGGCGAACGGGCCCCGGCGACCGACGTCCGCGCGGCCGTGCTCGGGTTGCGCCGTGGCAAGGGCATGGTGCTCGACCCCGACGACCACGACACGTGGAGCGCGGGGTCGTTCTTCACCAACCCGGTGCTCAACGCGGCCGACGCCGACCGGCTGCCCGCGGCCGCACCTCGCTGGCCGGCCGACGGCGGCCGGGTCAAGACCTCCGCTGCCTGGCTGATCGAGCAGGCCGGGTTCGGCAAGGGCTACGGCGACGGGCCGGCTCGGGTGTCGGCCAAGCACACCCTGGCCCTGACCAACCGGGGCGGGGCCTCAGCCGAGGACCTGCTCGCCCTGGCCCGCGAGATCCGCGCCGGTGTCCGGGAGCGCTTCGGGATCGGGCTCGCCACCGAGCCGGTCCTCGTCGGCGTCGCCCTCTAGCGGCCGGGCCCTCGAGCTACAGCCGGGGAGCCGCCAGCCAGTCGTCGATGCCGGCGAGCAGGCGCGCCCGCACGTCGTCGGGGGCCACCGACCCGCGCACCGAGGACCGCGCGAGGTCGGCCAGCGCCTCGTCGTCCAGCCCGTGCACGTCCCGCGCCGTCTCGTACTGCGCGAGCAGCCGCGACCCGAACAGCAGCGGGTCGTCGGCGCCGAGGGCCACGGCGACGCCCGCCTCGCGCAGCCGGCGCAACGGCACGTCGGCCGCGGTCGCGAAGACCCCGAGCCGGAGGTTCGAGGCCGGGCAGACCTCCAGGGTCGTCCCGCCGGCCGCCAGCCGTTCCAGCAGCGCCGGGTCCTCGACCGAGCGCACGCCGTGACCGATCCGGTCGGCCCGGAGCCGGTCGAGGCAGGTCCGCACGTTGCCCGGGCCGCCGAGCTCGCCGCCGTGCGGGACGGACAGCAGGCCGGCCGCGGTGGCGATCCGGAAGGCCGGCTCGAAGTCCTCGGTGCGGCCCCGGCGCTCGTCGTTCGAGAGCCCGAAGCCCACCACCCCGCGGCCGGCGTGCATCGCCGCGAGCCGCGCCAGTGTGCGGGCGTCCAGCGGGTGCCGGGTGCGGTTGGCGGCGAGGATGACGCCGACGCCGGTGCCGGTCGCCGCGGTCGCCGCACGCGCGGCGTCCAGCACCACCTCCACCGCCGGCGTCAGGCCGCCGAGGTGCGGCGCGTAGGACGTGGGATCGACCTGGATCTCCAGCCAGCCGGACCCCTCGCGCGCGTCGTCCTCGGCCGCCTCGAGAACCAGCCGCCGGACGTCCGCCTCGCCCCGCACGACCGAGCGCGCGGCGTCGTAGAGCCGCTGGAAGCGGAACCAGCCGCGCTCGTCGGTGGCCCGAAGCTCGGGCCGGTGGGTGCCGTCGACGTCGCTGAGGACGTCGGGTAGCCGGATGCGGTGCCCGGCGGCCATCTCGCGCAGGCTAACCGGTCGCAGCGAGCCGGTGAAGTGCAGGTGCAGGTGCGCCTTGGGCAGCGTCCGAAGATCCCGCCCCGTGCTCACGCCTCCGGAGGCTAGCGGGGCGTGATCGACGGGCGGTCCAGCACCTGCGGCGCCCTCAGCACCTGCGGCGCCGTGCGGCTGTCAGGGCGGCCGGGGCAGCCGGAGGTGGTCACCGGCTCGCCGCCTGCCCGGCTGACCCGCCGCCCATCCGGAGGGCGGGATCGCGCGGACGGCGGGCACCTCGCCACCGGGCCTGCCTCCGGGCCAGATCTGACCTGCACCGCGAGGGCGGGAGAGCAGCCACCAGGCCGCCCCGACCGACCGCACTGCAAGCGGGCGAGCGGACCGTCAGCGAGCCTCGGCGAGCAGCTTGTGCAGGCGGGTGACGCCCTCGACCAGGTCGTCGTCGCCCAGCGCGTAGGACATCCGGACGTAGCCGGGGGTGCCGAAGGCCTCTCCCGGCACGATCGCGACCTCGACCTCGTCGAGCACGATCGCGCACAGCTCGGCGCTGGTGGCGGGCGTCCGGCCACGCAGCTCCCTGCCGAGCGCGCCCCTGACCGACGGATACACGTAGAACGCGCCGAACGGCTCGGGACACTCGATGCCCGGGACCTCGCGCAGCATCGTGACGATGGTCTGCCGGCGCCGGTCGTAGACGTCGCGCATCATCGCGACCGCCGAGAGGTCGCCGCTCACAGCCGTGAGCGCGGCGACCTGGCTCACGTTCGCGACGTTCGAGGTGGCGTGCGACTGCAGGTTGGTCGCCGCCTTCACCACGTCGGCCGGGCCGATCAGCCAGCCCACCCGCCAGCCGGTCATCGCGTAGGTCTTGGCGACGCCGTTGACCACGATGCAACGGTCGGCGAGCTCGGGAACCAGCGCCGGCATCGAGGAGAACCGCGCCTCGCCGTAGACCAGGTGCTCGTAGATCTCGTCGGTGACGACCCAGATGCCGCGCCCGACGGCCCATCGCCCGATCGCCTCGACCTGCTCGGGGGAGTAGACGGCGCCGGTGGGGTTCGACGGGGACACGAACAGCAGCACCTTGGTGCGCTCGGTGGTGGCGGCGTCGAGCGCCTCGACCGTGGTGAGGTACCCGCTGCCCTCGTCGGTCATGACCTCGACCGGGACGCCGCCGGCCAGCCGGATCGACTCGGGGTACGTCGTCCAGTACGGCGCGGGGAGCAGGACCTCGTCACCCGGGTCGAGCAGCGTCGCGAACGCCTCGTAGACCGCCTGCTTGCCGCCGTTGGTCACGAGGACCTGCCCGGCGGTCACCGACAGCCCGGAGTCGCGGGCCGTCTTGGCGGCGATCGCCTCCTTGAGCTCCGGCAGACCCCCGGCCGGGGTGTAGCGGTGCCAGCGCGGGTCGTGGCAGGCCGCGGCGGCCGCCTCGACGATGTAGTCGGGGGTCGGGAAGTCCGGCTCGCCGGCACCGAAGCCGATCACCGGCCGGCCGGCGGCCTTGAGCGCCTTCGCCTTGGCGTCGACCGCCAGGGTGGCCGACTCCGAGATGGCGGCGATACGTCGGGAGACCCGGCTCTGCGTCGTCATGGGACCATCGTCCCACCCGGCCGGGGCGCCGCGCCGCCCCCGACCGAGGAGCGGGCGCCTCCGTCGGGCGCCTCTCGCCGGTTCGACCGGGCCGCGTCCCTGTGCGTAGACTCGGCTCTTCGGAGGCCCGGAGCCCCTCGCGGTAGCGCGCCCGGAAACGGGAGCTCGTCAGGCGTGCAGGACCGGTTGCGAGCCACCGAAGGGTCGTAGCTCAATTGGTAGAGTTCCGGTCTCCAAAACCGGCGGTTGGGGGTTCGAGTCCCTCCGGCCCTGCGAGGAACCAGCCCCCGCCCTCCGGGCGGAGCCGGCGCCTCACGCGCACAGGACGTGCGCGACGTACCGACCGACAGGTGGAGCAGACGTGACAGACACGCGGGCGATGCCCTCGGGCCCGACCCCTGCGCGGGACCGCGAGGAGCGCAAGCCCCTCCCGGCACGCGTCTCGCTGTTCTACCGCCAGGTCATCGCCGAGCTGCGCAAGGTCATCTGGCCGACGCGCAAGGAGCTGGTGACCTACACCACCGTCGTCATCGTCTTCGTCCTCGTGGTGATCGCCTACGTCACGGTCCTCGACTTCGGCTTCAGCAAGGCGATCCTCGGGATCTTCGGCTAGCCACGCGGCCGCACGCCGTCCGACGCACCACCCGTACCGACCATCAGGAAGTGACCGTCACCGTGTCCGAGACCACCAGCGCCACCGACGCGCAGGAGCTCGACGAGCAGACCCCCGCGGTCGTCGCCGATGACACCCCCGCCGTCGAGGAGTCGCCAGCAGCCGAGGAGTCGTCCGAGGCCGGCAAGGCGCCGGCTGCCGACGACGCGCCGGTGGCCGAGGCGACCGGGGACGCCGGGTCCGACGAGACGGCAGCTGCCGGGGGCGTCGCCGACGAGACCGACGGCGCGGCGTCCGAGGACGTCCCGGTCGTCGAGGCCGCCTTCGCCGAGCCGACCCCCGACGAGGCTGCCGCCGCCGAGGCCGAGGTCGACCCGGTCGAGGAGATGCGCGCCGCCCTGCGCCGCGCGCCCGGCGACTGGTACGTCGTGCACTCCTACGCGGGCTACGAGAACCGCGTGAAGACCAACCTCGAGACGCGCACGAGCTCGCTCAACATGGAGGACTACATCTTCCAGGTCGAGGTGCCGCAGCGCGAGGAGAGCGTGATCAAGAACGGCCAGCGCAAGATGGTCAAGCAGAACGTGCTGCCGGGCTACGTGCTGGTGCGGATGGACCTCACCGACGAGTCGTGGGGCGCGGTGCGCAACACCCCGGGCGTCACCGGCTTCGTCGGCCACACCCACCGTCCTTCACCCCTCTCGCTCGACGAGGTCCTGAAGTTCCTCGCGCCGGAGACGGAGAAGAAGGAGAAGGTCGCCGAGGCCCGCCCGGCGGACTTCGAGATCGGCGAGTCGGTCACCGTCATGGACGGCCCGTTCGCCACCCTCCCGGCGTCGATCAGCGAGATCCACGCCGACTCGCAGAAGCTCAAGGTGCTGGTGTCGATCTTCGGCCGCGAGACGCCCGTCGAGCTGTCGTTCAGCCAGGTCCAGAAGATCTAGCCGGCGGCCCCGTCACCGCACCCGCTGCCGCAGCGGGCGCACCACCACCGAAGAAGGAACGAAGGACCCGGACGATGCCTCCCAAGAAGAAGAAGCTCTCAGCGATCATCAAGCTGCAGATCTCGGCCGGCGCGGCCACCCCCGCGCCGCCCGTCGGCCCCGCGCTGGGCCAGCACGGTGTCAACATCATGGAGTTCTGCAAGGCCTACAACGCCGCGACCGAGTCGCAGCGCGGGCAGATCGTGCCGGTGGAGATCTCGGTCTTCGAGGACCGGTCGTTCACCTTCATCACGAAGACGCCCCCGGCTGCCCGGCTCATCCTCGCTGCCGCCGGCATCGAGAAGGGCTCCGGCGAGCCGCACAAGACCAAGGTGGCCCGGCTCACGCGCGACCAGGTCCGGTCGATCGCCGAGACTAAGATGCCCGACCTCAACGCCAACGACCTCGACGCCGCCGAGAAGATCATCGCCGGCACCGCCCGCCAGATGGGCATCACGGTCGAGGGCCACTGAGCCAGCACGACCAGCACGACCAGCACGATCAGCACGACCGTGGGAGGGCCGAGCGCGGCCCGACGTACCACGCCTCCCCGGTGGGCAGCCCGCCCACCCGAACCGCAGGAGCAGCAGTGAAGCGCAGCAAGTCCTACCGGGCCGCCGCCGAGAAGATCGACGCCGACGCCCTCTACAATCCCCTGGCGGCCGTCCGGCTGGCCAAGGAGACGTCCACCACGAAGTACGACGCGACCGTCGAGGTCGCGATGCGGCTGGGCGTCGACCCGCGCAAGGCCGACCAGATGGTCCGCGGCACCGTGAACCTGCCGCACGGCACCGGCAAGACCGCCAGAGTCCTGGTCTTCGCCACCGGTGAGCGCGCCGAGCAGGCTCTCGCTGCCGGCGCCGACATCGTCGGCGACGACGCGCTGATCGAGGAGGTCAACAAGGGCCGCCTCGACTTCGACGCCGTCGTCGCGACCCCCGACCTGATGGGCAAGGTCGGTCGCCTCGGTCGGGTCCTCGGCCCGCGAGGCCTCATGCCGAACCCGAAGATCGGCACTGTCACTCCGGACGTGGCGAAGGCCGTCGCCGACATCAAGGGCGGCAAGATCGAGTTTCGCGTCGACCGCAATGCGAACCTCTGCTTCATCATCGGCAAGACGTCCTTCGACGAGAAGCAGCTCGTCGAGAACTACGCCGCCGCGCTCGAGGAGGTCCTCCGGCTCAAGCCGTCGGCCGCCAAGGGCCGCTACATCCGCAAGGCGACCATGAGCACCACCATGGGCCCCGGCATCCAGATCGACCCGAACCGCACCCGTGCCCTGCTCGAGGACACGGAGCCGGCTCCTTCTTCCTAGTGCGCCGCCGGGTCACCCTCGTCGTCAGCTCGCTGCTGGCCGTCCTCGCATTGGCGGCCGGCGGCTGGCTGCTGGACCCTGCGGGCTCGCGCGAGAGCAAGCCGCACGCTCACCTGAGGACCGTGTCCGGGCCCGACCTCTACGCGAGCGTCACGGCCCGGATGGCGGCCGCCGGCACGGCGACGTACACGTTCTCCGGCAGCGCCGGGGGCGGCGAGGCGCGCTCGGGGTTAGGGACGCTGCGCTTCCTCCCCGGTGGCGAGCCGGCCCGGGTCTTCGACGGCGACGTGTCGCTGCGCTCGGACGCCACGGGCCGGATGCGGGCCGTGCTGCTGCCCGGGATGGTCTACCTGGCTATCCCGCCGGCCAAGGGCATCCCGCGGAGCCGGCCGTGGCTGAAGGTGTCCGGCCAACCCCGGACGCCGCTCGGCCGCTCACTCGCCCCGGTGGCCGAGCAGCTGCGCGCTGCCTTCGACCCCGGGGAGACCCTGTGCCTGCTCCGGGCCGCCGACCGGGTCCAGGTCGTCGGTCCGGACGGCGTCGAGGGGGTCCCCGCCGTCGAGCACCGGGCCAGCGTGCGGCTGCGGGGGGCGCTGACCGTGGTCACCGACCCCGCGGTGCGCGCGCAGTACCGCGCCATGCTGGCAGCCGGGGTGCGGACGCTGCGCTACGAGCTCTGGCTGGACAGCAGCGGTCTGCCCCTGCGCATCCACGCCGACATCCCCACCACCCAGGCGGTCTACAGCGTCACCGGTGTCTTCCGGCGGTGGGGCGAGCCGGTGCGGATCGTCGGCCCCAAGGCCACGCAGGTCTTCGACTCCGACCGCATCAAGGGCTGAGCTCGCCGTCGGTCCGCACGCGGCCGACGGCGGGCAGCTGCCGGCCCCCGCCACTGATTTGGCCGTACGCACCACCTGCACGTACGCTGGCTGCTGCCACAGACCGCCGGTTGCCGTTCCCGCAAGGGATCGGCCGAAGGCCCCGCGACATGCGGGCGGCCCGCGCAGGTGTTGATCAGGCCAGCAGTCCGGCTCGTCCGCGAGCCGACCGTCACGCCCCGTCGCGCCTGCGCCGGGGCGTTCGTACGTCCTGGGGGAGTCACCCGGCGCACGAGATGGAAGGAGGCCGGCCACGAATGGCGAGGCCTGACAAGGCGGCCGCAGTCGCCAAGCTGACGGACGAGTTCCGCAGCTCCAGCGCGGCCGTGCTCACCGAGTACCGCGGGCTCACCGTGGCTCAGCTCAAGGAGCTGCGCCGGTCCCTCGGCTCGGACACGTCCTACGCCGTGGTGAAGAACACGCTGACCAAGATCGCTGCCAAGGACGCGGGAGTGTCCGCGTTCGACGGCCTGCTCCAGGGTCCGTCGGCCATCGCCTTCGTCAAGGGCGACCCGGTCGAGGCGGCCAAGGGTCTGCGTGACTTCGCCAAGGCTCACCCGCTCCTCGTGATCAAGGGCGGTGTGCTGGACGGCAAGTCCCTCACGCCGGCCGAGCTCACCAAGCTCGCCGACCTCGAGTCGCGCGAGGTACTGCTCGCCAAGATGGCGGGCGCCCTGCAGGCGTCGTTGCAGAACGCCGTCTCCCTGTTCGCTGCGCCCCTGGCGCAGACCGCACGCGTCCTCGACGCGTTGCGGCAGAAGGCCGAGCAGGACCCCAGTGTCCTGGCTGGTGGAGCGGGTGTCGTCGAGACACCGGCCGCCGCCGAGCCCGAGGCAGAGGCTGCGCCCGCGCAGGACTCCGCCGCGCAGGCTGACGACAGCTCCGCCCCCGAGGCTGCTGCCGAGGAGAGCACCACCCCCGAGGCAGCCGCCGAGGAGACCACCGAGGCCTGACCGGCCCCGCCGCACAGCCACCGACTGCACATCCATAACGGAAGGACCCGCCACCATGGCGAAGCTCAGCACCGACGAGCTCCTTGAGTCGTTCAAGGAGATGACCCTGATCGAGCTCTCCGAGTTCGTGAAGCAGTTCGAGGACACCTTCGGCGTCACCGCGGCCGCCCCGGTCGCCGTGCCCGCACCCGGCGCCGGCGGCGGCGCCGCGGCCGCCGAGGAGGAGGCCGCGCAGGACGAGTTCGACGTGATCCTCGAGGCTGCCGGCGACAAGAAGATCCAGGTCATCAAGGAGGTGCGCTCGCTCACCAGCCTCGGTCTCAAGGAGGCCAAGGACCTGGTGGACGGCACCCCCAAGCCGGTCCTGGAGAAGGTCACCAAGGAGGCCGCCGACAAGGCCAAGGCGGCCCTCGAGGGCGCCGGCGCCACGGTGTCCGTCAAGTAGGTCGTCCGCAGCACAGCGCGACCACCGCAGGGGCGGTGCCACCCGGGAGACCGGGGGCACCGCCCCTCCCGCGTCCCGGGAGGTTTCGCAGCCGTACGACGCCACCAGCGGGCTCGCCTACGGCGCCGACGGCTCGCCGCTGCAGCTCCGGACGACCGGAGGGCAGGCGCGGGCGCTCGGGAAGGACTCGTGGACGTGGCTGCTGCTCGGGCCGATGAGCCGATGACGGGCACCCGTTCGCTGCCCGTCCGGCCGCTGCTGCTCGCCCTCCTGGTGCTGGTCGCCGTCGCGGCCGCGGCGCTGGCGGCCACCTCGCTGTCCCGGGTGTCGGCCGCCACCGACCGGGCCGACCGGCGTACGGCGGTGCTCGACTCGGCGCGCCAGCAGGCCGTCAACGTCATCACGCTGGACTACTAGCACGTCGACCGCGACCTGGGCCGGGTGCTCCGCGGTGCCAGCGGCGACTTCCGCAAGCAGTTCGCGGCCGGCACCAAGGACCTCTCCACCCTGGTCACCCAGAACAAGGCCGTCAGCCGGGGCGAGGTGCTCGACGCCGGGCTGGTGAGCTCCGACGACGACTCCGCCCGGGTGCTGGTCGTGGCCGACAGCACCGTCACCAACGCGGCCGACCCCAAGCCGCAGAAGAGGCACTACCGCATGCAGCTCGACCTGGTCCGCCACGGCGACCGCTGGCTCGTCTCCGACCTCCAGTTCGTGGGCTGAGGCCGTCATGGCGCGCACCCGTCTCGTCCGAGCCAGTCCCGGCAGCGCCCGCTCGCCGGCCAGCGCGGCCGCGCCCGGCTGGAGCCGGGCGGTGCCGCCCCGGTCGACGACACCGCCGTCACCGGTGCTCGGGCTCCCGCGACGACCCCGGCTCCCCGCCGTACGGCCGTGCTCGAGCCGCCGGCAGCCGTCGACAGCGCGGGCCCGGCTCCGGAGCGGACCGACCGGCCCCGCCGGCGTACCCCCGACCTGCTCCCGGTGGTCGCGGGCGTCGTGGTGGTCGCCCTGGTCCTCACGGCGACCCTGCTCACCCTGCGGGCCCGCGGCGAGGACCGCACCGAGCAGGCTCGCACCGAGGCCGTCGCGGCCGCCGAGAGCCGCGCCGTCGACCTGCTGAGCTACGACTACCGCCACCTCGACCGCGACTTCGGCCGGGCCGCGGCGGGCCTGACCGGAGGCTTCGCGGACGACTACGCGACGACGACCGAGTCGGTGGTGCGGCCGTCGGCCGGGCAGGTGCACGCCGTGGTGCAGGCCGAGGTCGTCTCCTCCTCGGTGGTCCGCGCCGCCCAGAACCAGGTCACGGTGCTGCTCTTCGTCAACCAGACCACCACCTCGACCCGCGTCGAGCGCCGCAGGTCGACCTCAACCGGGTCCGGATGACCCTCCAGCGGACCGGCGGCGACTGGAAGATCAGCAAGGTCACCGCCCTCTAGCGGGACCATGGCTCCGCCGTCCGCACGGTGTGGATCATGGAAATGGTGGGAGAACGGGTGGCAGCCCGGCTCGGCAACACCCCCGGGATCAGCGGAGAACCTTGACGCCGACCCCTCCCGGGTCCATCCTGCTCGGGCTGTGACATTGAGAGGGGAAGTCCGCAGGACCACTGCGGCGCAGGCCCCCGGCCCGTGAGGGTCGAGGGGGGCTTTTGCGGGCTGCCCGTGTGACGAGTATGCTGTCGCTTTGCGCTGCCACCTGACCTGACCCAGGGCTCTTGCCCGGGGTCGTCCGGCATGCGCGCACACAGAGAGTCCGGCAGCCCTCGGAAGGACCCCTCTTGGCCGCCTCGCGCACCGCCAGCAAGCCCACTCACAGCACCACGCACAGCACCGCCCCCCGCCGCATCTCGTTCGCGAAGATCCGCGAGCCGCTCGAGGTCCCGAACCTCCTGGCCCTCCAGACCGACAGCTTCGACACGCTGCTCGGCAACGAGGTCTGGAAGACCCGGGTCGAGCTGGCCGCCAAGAGCGGCCGCGACGACGTCCCGACCGCCTCCGGTCTCGAGGAGATCTTCGAGGAGATCAGCCCGATCGAGGACTTCCAGGGAACCATGTCCCTGTCGTTCCGCGACCACCGGTTCGAGCCTCCGAAGTACTCGATCGAGGACTGCAAGGAGCGCGACATCACCTACTCGGCGCCCTTGTTCGTCACCGCCGAGTTCATGAACAACACCACTGGCGAGATCAAGAGCCAGACCGTGTTCATGGGTGACTTCCCGCTCATGACCGACAAGGGCACGTTCATCATCAACGGCACCGAGCGTGTCGTCGTGTCCCAGCTGGTCCGCTCGCCCGGCGTCTACTTCGACAAGAACGTCGACAAGACCTCCGACAAGGACGTCTACGGCTCCAAGATCATCCCGTCGCGGGGTGCCTGGCTCGAGTTCGAGATCGACAAGCGCGACCAGGTCGGCGTCCGCGTCGACCGCAAGCGCAAGCAGTCGGTCACGGTCCTGCTCAAGGCCCTCGGCTGGGACGACGCCAAGATCCTCGAGGAGTTCGGCGACTACGAGTCGATCCGCGCCACTCTCGAGAAGGACCACACCACCGGGCAGGACGACGCCCTGCTCGACATCTACCGCAAGCTGCGCCCGGGCGAGCCGCCGACGCGTGAGGCGGCCCAGACCCTGCTGGACAACCTCTACTTCAACCCCAAGCGCTACGACCTCGCGAAGGTCGGCCGCTACAAGGTGAACAAGAAGCTCGGTCTCGACCTGCCCCTGCGCTCGAGCGTCCTGACGCTCGACGACATCGTGGAGACCATCCGGTTCCTCGTGAAGCTGCACGCCGGCGAGACCGAGATGCCGGCCGTGGCCGACGCCAAGCGCATCGTGCGGGTCGAGGTCGACGACATCGACCACTTCGGCAACCGACGCCTGCGTACCGTCGGCGAGCTCATCCTGAACCAGGTCCGCACCGGCCTGTCCCGGATGGAGCGCGTCGTCCGCGAGCGGATGACGACCCAGGACGTCGAGGCGATCACGCCGCAGACGCTCATCAACATCCGTCCGGTCGTGGCGAGCATCAAGGAGTTCTTCGGGACCTCCCAGCTCAGCCAGTTCATGGACCA